>NC_008576.1:2133000-2751500 GCF_000014865.1 Magnetococcus marinus MC-1 | reverse complement strand
GCTGCTGCAAACCCGTACCGGAAAACGGACCGCCAAAGCCGCGCTGAAAATCGCCGTGAACATGGTACACGAAGGCTTAATCAATACCCGTGAAGCGGTCTCGCGGGTCTCGCCAGAATCCCTCAACCAACTGTTGCACCCGACTCTGGATCCAAAGGCCGACAAGCGGATTATCGCCAAGGGCTTGGCCGCTTCTCCTGGGGCTGCCACCGGGCGTGTGGTCTTTGAGGCCGACGAAGCCGAGCAGTGGGCCGCCACCGGTCAAATGGTGATCTTGGTGCGCGATGATACCAGTCCGGAGGATATTCACGGTATGCACTCCGCCAAAGGCATCATCACCGCGCGGGGAGGCATGACCTCCCACGCGGCGGTGGTGGCGAGGGGTATGGGGCGTCCGTGTGTCTCTGGCTGTGCGGGGCTCTCTATTAATATGGAAAATGAGCAGTTTAGCGTGGGTGGTGTGACGGTCGCCAAAGGGGATTGGGTCACGATTGATGGTTCTACCGGTGAGGTGATGTTGGGGCAGGTGCCCACCGTACCGCCAGAACTTTCTGGTGATTTTACCGCCTTTATGGAGTGGGTGGATGGCTTTACCCGCATGAAGGTGCGTGCCAATGCCGACACCCCCGACGATGCCCGCATGGCGCGCTCCTTTGGTGCTCAAGGGATTGGTCTGTGTCGTACGGAGCATATGTTTTTTGGGGCAGAACGCATCATCCATGTGCGGGGGTTGATTTTGGCACAAACCGAATCTGACCGCATGCGCGCCATTGATAAAATTCTGCCGCTTCAGCGTAGTGATTTTGCTGGACTGTTTCGCGAGATGAAGGGTTACCCAGTCATGATCCGACTGCTGGATCCACCGTTGCATGAGTTCATTCCCCATGATGAAGAGGGGCAAAATGAGGTCGCCTTGGTTTTTGGCATGCCCATTGACAAGGTGCGTGAGCGGGTGGCGAGTCTTAAAGAGTTCAACCCCATGCTGGGCCATCGGGGATGCCGATTGGGCATTAGCTTTCCAGAGATCTATGAGATGCAGGTACGGGCCATTATGGAGGCCGCCTGTCAATTGGTTAAAGAGGAAGGCTTTATCATTACCCCTGAGATTATGATTCCGCTGGTGGGCTTAGAGAGTGAGCTATCCTATCTACGGGAACGTGTGGTGGCTGTGTGTGAAACGGTGATGGGGGAGAACAGTGTACGTATTCCTTACATGATTGGTACCATGATTGAGCTACCACGGGCAGCTTTGATTGCCGATCAGTTGGCTAAGAGTGGTGAATTTTTCTCTTTTGGTACCAATGATCTGACCCAGACCACCATGGGTATCTCACGGGATGATGCCGGCCCCTTCTTGCAGGAGTATGTGCAGAAAAACTTGTTACCCAAAGATCCCTTTATCAGCATTGACCAAGATGGTGTTGGGCAGCTGGTACGGTTGGCGGCAGAAAAGGGGCGTTCCACCCGCCCAGAGATTAAGCTAGGTGTCTGTGGTGAGCACGGCGGTGACCCAGAGTCGATCCACTTCTTCGAAAAGGTAAAATTGGATTATGTCTCCTGTTCGCCGTTTCGGGTACCCATTGCGCGGTTGGCTGCGGCCCAGGCTGTGTTGGCATAAGTTAATATTCGTGGCGTAGGCTCGTCTGCTTAGCAGGCTGGAGTATGGCATAGGATAGGGGTACATAAGGGTTTTTCTCCTGATGGGCAGAGGGAGAAAAACCCTTTTTGCTTAATGCCACCGTAGATGTGCATCTGTGCTTAGCCATAACCCGCGTAAGCGAGCCTAAAGGCTGTCCTGTCATTGTACTCCCCCGCTTCTCCTCCAACTTGCCTGATGGGTCACACTCCTCCACCGCGGCCCTGTTATGTTGTCTCGTAGCTCGATGTGCGCCATGTTGTAAACCGGTGTCGCAGCAGCCCATCGCACGACCGTTGTGTTGTCTCGCGTCGCATTGTTCCCTTGGCACGAAGCCTGGTTAAATGAGGGTGCTTGGGGGTGGCTTTGTCTAACGCATACTCGTTTGTATGGTCCTGTCCCCCACCTAAAAAATAGGCAACATAAGTGCAAAAAGCGCGCTCAACATAAGCGCGCTTTTTGGTCAAAACAGGGGATCTTACAAACAGATTATTGAGGGTTGGTTACCGGCTTTTCGCGATAGAGGTCATCGAGAGAGTTAAGGCTATCGGTACTATGCTTGGACGGTTTACCACCACACTCCAAAAAGATATGAGACGAGCATTGGCTGCAAATATCCTTGTCAAGCAATTGGTAGACTTCGTGGATCGCCTCCCCTTTGCTTTCAAAAATATTCATCGCGCTAATCTCATCCAGATAAGGACCCTTGCTAATGGGTTCACACACACCGGGTTTAATACGTAGCAGGTAGAGCCCTCCCCCCATTTTGCGGCGCGTATGGGCCTCTTGAGCCAGCAGTTCCGCACCCGCAACATCCAAGAAATTAATGCCAGAGGCAACCAGCATGAGATGCTTTTGTTCAGGCGATTCCGTTCTGAGCCTGATAAAGGTCTCCTGAATATGGCTCACGGCACCAAAGAACAGCTCACCATCAATACGGATGATTTTCATCTGAGGGCAGGTGGGCAGATTGGGGTCAGTATTAAAGCGGCGCTTGGGCAGACGAGGATCCGGCACCCGCTCCAGCACACGGGGTTGGGAGGTCTTGAAGAGGAAGATAACCAAGGAGAGCAAAACCCCCAACAAAATGGCAAACTCTAATTCCAAGAACAGGGTGCCGCCAAAAGTTGTCACTAAAACGACACTATCGGAGTGACTGGTTTGGAAAATATTGCGGATATGGTGAAAGTCAATCAACCCCCAGGCCACCAAAAACAGGATAGCGGCCATCACAGCTTTGGGCATAAAGCTGGCCAAAGGTGCCGTGAGAGGGATGGTTGCCAGCAATACTAAGCCCCCAACGATAGCCGACAACTGGGTTTTAGCGCCGATCTGATAGTTTAAACCGCTACGGTTAAAGGAGCCCGTGGCAACGTAGGCAGAAAAGAAGCTGCCAACCAGATTAGAGAGCCCTTGGCCGATAAACTCTTGGTTACTATGCACATGCTGACCGCTTTTAATGGCCAGTGAGCGACCAATAGAGACCGCCTCCGTGAGCGCAAACAGGGTGGTCGCTAAGGCCAGTGGGGCAAGCTGTTTAAGGGTGTCCAGGCTCAATTGGGGCATGGCAAAGATGGGAAAATTGCCTGGGACATCCCCAGCCAAGATGATCTTAGCATTTTCGATATTGCTGTTAAAAAAGTAGGCCAATACCGAGCCAAACAGGATAGCCACGATCATATAGGGCACGCGGGGGAAGAATTTTTTGGTCAAAATACTGACCACAAGGGTGGATAAACCGACCACCAGGACGTAGAGATTGGTTTCATCCAAACGGGAGAAAATCTCTTTGAGCAGATCAAAAAAGTGGCCGCCGTGCTCCAGGTGAATCCCAAGAAAGTGCTTCAATTGGTGGCTGGCGATCAACAGTGCAGCCCCAGCGGTAAACCCAACCACCACCGAATGGGAGATAAAGTTAACCAGAGCCCCTAAGCGAGCAAAGCCCATAGCTAACTGAATGATACCAACCATAAAGGTCAAGGTTATGGCCAGTGCAACATACTGTTCCGATTCTGGCGTGGCAAAGCTGGAAAGTCCGGCAAAAATCACAATGGATGCTGCGGTTGTCGGTCCTGAGACCAAATGTTTGGAAGAGCCAAACAGGGCTGCAATAATGGCAGGGACCATACAGGTATAAAGACCATATTGGGGCGGTAGACCAGCGATGGCGGCAAAGGCCACCGCTTGGGGCAAGGTTACGATGGCACCAATCAAACCGGCTTGTAGGTCGGCATTGATGGTGGATCGGTTCATCTCCTTCATCCAGCTTAGGAAGGGGAATAGGAGGGTAAGAAAAGAAGCGCGAGAGGATTGCATGGCTAAGCCGTTCTGTTAATTTGATGCGAGGTTCGAGATAAAAAAACGGTTCGTAGGATGGTTAGGCCAGACACAGGGGTAAAGCCGCGTCATCCCCACAGCGTAGAAGCGCCTAAGTTACAAAGCGCGTGTACTTTTTTGCCATACTGTTTAAGAACCAGTGCAGCGATCTTAGGGGTTGCCATTGGTCGAACCGAAAAGATTTTCTCTATTTACAAGAGGGGACTGCCTAGTAGTCTTTGCAGTAAAAACGAGCATGTGTTGGTGTTTGTTGAAGAGCCAACTTGGTGCCCAAGCCTGGTCGGTTGGGGAAACTCGCTTCATATCACATCACCTTTGATAGGCGGATGCTTGGGTAGAATGTGTGGCGGGTGACAACATCGTTCACAAGCAGGTGTCAATTTATACGACGATTGAGCGTGCAAGTCAATAGTTGTAACGCACTGCGTATAATGACGAGGTTGGTATTTGAAAACCAGATAAAAACAATAAAAAGTGTAATTACACCAAAATATGGTGATAGTTTGGTTGTTTATGTGATTGTCTATGGGGGTTGCTATCACCCTTTTTGTTTCATTTGGCACCTTCTATAATTCAGGTAACTTTTAGGGGTAGGCTGTTTTGCTAAGCCCAGTTGAATCTTATTTATGGAGAGTGATCACC
The DNA here is from genome assembly GCF_000014865.1 of Magnetococcus marinus MC-1. Classification (NCBI taxonomy): domain Bacteria; kingdom Pseudomonadati; phylum Pseudomonadota; class Magnetococcia; order Magnetococcales; family Magnetococcaceae; genus Magnetococcus; species Magnetococcus marinus. The sequence goes on along the minus strand of NC_008576.1, from coordinate 2,746,885 downwards.
ATGCCCTTATGGCGGCCATACCAGCGTGTTTGACGGTCGTAACCAGCCTGTGCGGCGTGTTACCAAGACGTTGTAAAGCCGTTTACAAGCGGTTCGTGATGCGGCTATTTCAGATAAAAGGGGGGTGGGCTGTTTGTAAGCGCCCATTTATCCCCAGGGTTCAGTTTGATCTGAAGGTATGTCACGCTTTCTGAAATTCAAAATTTTAGGAGGCGAACATGGAAGACAAATCAATTGAGGCGTCTGTGCTGAGTGAGAAGCAGCGGTACTGGCTGGATCATTTACGCAGTTGTCGTTCTGAGGTCGGCACCATTAAGGAGTACGCTGAAGTCCATAAGCTGAGCCTTCCATCGTTGTATTTTTGGAAGCGCAAGCTGACGCAAATGGGTTTTCTGGAAGAGTCAGGATCAGGCAAGCGACGTTTTCAGCGATTGGAATTGAGTTCAAAGTCTTCAGCAGGGGTCTGCCGGATTCAGTTCCCAAATGGTATGACGGTGGAGTGGTCAGGGAATGGTGGCGAGAGCTTGCTCTCTGTCCTGCGATCTGTGGCAGCCTTGTGATGATGCGCCCATCGCCGGATATTTCTGTCGTCCATCTTTGTTTGGAGCCGGTGGATTTCAGGAAGGGGATCAACGGACTGGCTGCATTGGTGGAGGCAGAACTGGAGTTGAATCCCTTTGATGAGGCTCTGTTCGTGTTTCGCAATCGATCATTGGACAAGGTGAAAATCCTTTACTGGGAACGTAATGGCTTCTGCCTGTGGCAAAAGCGGCTGGAAAAGGACCGATTTCACTGGTTGCGCCAGGGAGGTGCCGCAGAAATCCAAATCACGGGGCGGCAGCTGAATTGGCTACTTGATGGCTACAACCTGGCGGCAATGAAGGGTCACAATAAACTGCATTTTTCTTCGATTGTATAGAGTGTTAAGGCGGTTTTTTTGGTATAATTTCGGCTATGAAAACGCTACCAAAGACACTCCCTGATGACCCTGCCGCTTTGCGGGAAATAATACTTTCCTTGCAGGCTGAAAATGTCCTTTTACAGGACAAAAGCAAGCGTATGGAGCATGAAGCCCAGCTTCTGAGGGAGAAGCTGAATATTCTCATTGCCAAGCGGTTTGGGCGTTCCAGTGAGAAGAGCGATCCCCGTCAGTTGGGTCTGTTCGATGAGGCAGAAGTGACGGCTGCCGAGGAACCTGAAGAGGATGCCGAAGAGATCCAGGTTCCTGCCCATAGCCGCAAAGTGAAGTCCAAAGGGCGCAAGCCATTGCCAGAGTGGCTACCCCGGGTGGATATCATTCATGAGTTGCCTGAGTCGGCATTGGTTTGTGGCCTGGATGGTCACCATTTGGTCGAGATTGGCCGTGAGACCAGCGAGCAACTGGATATTATTCCGGCCAAGGTGCAGGTATTGCGGCACATCCAGATCAAATATGGCTGTCCTCATTGCAAACAGGGCGTGAAGACGGCCCCTACACCCAAACGTCCCATTCCCAAGGCGTTGGCTACAGCTGCTCTATTGGCCCATGTGGCGGTATCCAAGTATGCCGATGGGTTACCGCTCTATCGACAGGGCGCCATTCTGACCCGTGCAGGGATTGATGTCTGTCGAACCACGCTGGCCAATTGGATGATCCAGTGCGGCCAACTGGTGCAGCCGTTGATCAATCTGATGCGGGACAAGATGCTGGATTACGATATCCTGCAGATGGATGAAACTACGATTCAAGTGCTTAAGGAAAAAGATAAAGTTGCAGCCAGCAACTCCTATATGTGGGTACAGCGAGGTGGTCCCCCGGGTAGTCCGGTGATTTTGTTTGATTACGATCCCACACGCGGTGCCGAGGTTCCGAAACGGCTGTTGGCGGGCTATAAAGGCTGGTTGCAAACGGATGGGTATGCAGGTTATCTGGGTGTGGGTGCGCAGGAAGATGTGATCCTGATGGGGTGTTTTGCGCATGCCCGTCGTCAATTCGACGAGGCGATCAAAGCGTTGGGAAAATCCAAAAAAGGCAAGATAGGCAAGGCTGGGCAGGCACTGTCGCTGATCCGGAAACTGTACGCTGTGGAAAAGGATCTGCGTGAGGAAGAGGCTACTCCAGAGCGACGTTACAAGGTGCGCCAGGAGCGTTCCCGCCCCATTATCGATGAGTTGAAAACCTGGCTGGAAGATAATCGAGCAGGGGTGTTACCGAAAAGCAAACTCGGCGAAGCGATGGGATATCTGACCAATCAGTGGTCCTCTCTGATTCGATATCTTGATGATGGACGCCTGGAAATTGACAACAACAGAGCCGAGAACGCCATTCGCCCCTTTGTGATTGGCAGGAAAAATTGGCTCTTCAGCAACTCTGTTCGAGGTGCAAAGGCCTCGGCAAACCTCTACAGTTTGATTGAAACGGCCAAAGCCAATGGTTGGGAGCCCTTCGTCTATCTCACAAAGGTCTTTGAGGGCCTCGCCACAGCGCAAACCGTGGATGAGTTCGACTTGTTGCTCCCGTGGAATTTGAAATCTGCTGCTGAACCGGCAGGGTAGTTGATGGGGATAAATGGGCGCTTACGGCTGTTTTTGCCCTTAATACCAGTTTACGAGGTTTTTTTGGTGGGAGAGGGTAGGGGTTGAGGCGTGATTTTTTCAGGTTTTGCTACGCCACCGCATGATGCAAACGGGGCAGGCGTGCTACAGCTGCACCCACCTTTGCCGCACCCTTGCTGCTTGGGGTGCAAGGTGCGCTGTAGGCCACGCCAAAAATAGAAGAGTAGCCAGAGCCCAATGGGGATAAAAATGAACCATTCCCACCAACCGATCGAGTTCATGTCAAATCCCCCTAGTAAGCGTGCTACATTCTCTCCCCGAACACGGCAATCTATCGTCAAACCAGATAGAGTGGCGTGGCCCATCATTAATGCAACGCCATTCTTACACGTTCTCTTTAATTGGCGTGTGACGGGTCAAAGACCGATAGTATCCCGCAATAGATGTTCTGTAAAGTGCGGCGAAAATGTGCGCGATGGTGGGGTGCCGATTTTTAATGTCAGGGGTTAGGTGGCGTCAGCTCCAGGGGTTCGACCTTGATCTTTTCAGCGTCTTTATTGCGAAGGGAGAGCTCATACCCCATGATAACGTAGATGCGTGGGTCGCCAAAAGGGGCCTGATTGCGCAGCATGACCTGTTTGCCCGGAATGAGCCCCATGGAGGTAAAACGGTTACGCTCTTCTGCACTACCATGCACGCCAGAAATACGAGCGATATGACCTTTTTTTAACTCAAGCAGTGTCATGATTTACCCCAAAAAAAGTGATCATAGGTTGTTTATTCCACATCGTTTACCGCAAGAGTAAGGCATTGACTCAATAACAGCACTGCCTAGAGCTTGTGGTCGATGTAGCTTGGCCATTCTACAGAGCGAAGCACCTGCAAAGTCAGAAAAATAGACTGCTCAATATGATGTTTCAGAATACGGAAAAATGTATGATCCTTTCACAACAAAAAAATAGGAGATTGACCTTGTCAAAGCACATGGCAATAATTGAGAACGGTTTTCAATGTTGGGATTGGTTATGAATGGCACTCATTTGGCATAAAACACGCTTTTGTCCCTGTGCGCAAATGTTTATGGTCTCTATTGAGTGATGAGATTTTATAGGGAGACATTTCGGGACGGTTTGCCGACGCGAAACATAAAATGATCAGCACCTATCACTGAGTGGGCGAACTGGCCTAAAGTTGCACGGTTTCTGTCAAGAGGGTGAAAAAAATTTGGTTCCATAAAGTGTCCGTCTGGCAAATATGCATGGCGTTTAGATCTTTCATCGTGGCCACAGTAGCTGTGAAGAGTTGTTGGAAAAAGCGCTTGTAGCGTGCTAAGCTTCGGCCAATGGAGCATATAAAGGGAGCTGTGCGGGGGCGCCGGGTAAGATCCAAATATTGTTTGTTTCTTGAATGCGTGCGATCATTATACATATGGTATAAAGGATGCGGTGATGTTTTCATCCGAGGATATTGAAATTAATGAAGTTGGTTCGACAACCCACCTTAAATTAAACAAGCTGCTCTCTTTTGAGCACGCCGATCTGATGCGCCAGCTTGCTCTGAATGCTGCCAAACAGAGTTGTGTTCAAGTTGATTTTTCCAGGATCGCCATGCTGGATAGTGCCACCCTGGGTCTTCTGTTGATTTTAAAGAACAGTTTAAATAATGGCAGTTGTAACATCAGATTGGTCAATTTAAGCCCAGATCTTAAACGCATGATAAAAATCGCAGCTTTCGACAGTTTTTTTGAGTTAGGATGATGTTTTGAGTCGATAAAGTATTGTATTTTTGTTGTATTTTTTAGCGCGCAGTTTTTTATGCCGTTTGTGATCGTTTTATAAGCGCAACGTCGCCCACGGTGCCGTGATGGGGTAAATCAGGCCGATTTTTACCCCCCCCATGGTGTCGATTTAGCCGGTATGGATAACACCCTTAACTCTCGACGAGGCGCAGCCTCTGTGTGGTGTGATGCTTCTTACGACCGGCATCCCGTTTATATCCCCCGTTGTTTTGTCCAACCATTTGTACCCATCATTACGCAGGCCCATGTGGTGAAAATCGTCGTTCATGGTAAAGGGGCTGTAATGCTCAAGTTGATTTTGGTTACAACGCTGTTTTTAGCCCCTTTGCTGGTGTTTGTGGGGCTAGACTTGCAACAGGTTGCCCATTATTTTGAGCGGGTTGGGGTGGGGCATCTGCTGCTGTTTGTTTTGCTGGTCCTGCTCTCTACACTCATGCGTACCCTGCGTTATCGCTTGGTGCTGCGCATCCCTATCGCCTTCCGCACCCTATTGGGTATCCTGCTGCTGCACCAGTTCTATGTTACCTTTCTACCCATGCGTATAGGGGAAATAAGCATTCCGCTGCTCCTAAAACAGGAGGGGGTGCGCATTTCAAAATCAATCGGCCACGTCATTTTTTTACGCGTGGTTGATTTGATGAACATTTTGCTGTGGGTGGTGGTGCTAGGGCTGCTGTTTCGCAGCGAACTTTCTGCCCCATTGGCGCACGGTGTCGAGGTGTTGGTCTCGATTGGGGCGCTGCTGCTGTTGGTTATCCCGGTCTTTATCTTGTGCATGCCGCACATCAATAGGCGTATTGCTTGGCAAACATGGTTACCCATGGCCTTTAGGCAAAAACTCGCGCCGTTGCTCGTCTCCATGGGGCGCGTTTTTTACCGTCAGTCCCCCAGAACGCTTGTGTGGGTTATCGCGCTGACCACTGCTGCGACAGCGTTCAGTATCCTCTTCATCGTACTGCTGGCGCAGTTATGGATACCCGAAATAAGTTGGTCGCTGATCTCTATGGCCGCAAGCTTTGGTGCTTTAAGCTCGATTTTGCCAATCAATGGTCTGGCCGGGTTGGGTGGGCAGCAGGTGATTTCGGTGGCTATGTATAGTCAAATGGGCTTAAGCGCGCAGGAAGCGCTGGCTTTTACCATGGCGGCTTCTGTACTGGTTCTCTTTATTATTATGGGTACAGGCTTTTTGGGGGCGTTCTTGATCTATAAGCCAGGGCCGGGTAAAAGCATACTTGATCTGTTCAAACTCAGGCGTGCTTCTGTTTCTTCCAAAGATGGATCAACGGCCTAAGCTCTTTGGGTGCTTTTTATGTAAGCGCCCATTTATCCCCAGGGTTCAGTTTGATCTGAAGGTATGTCACGCTTTCTGAAATTCAAAATTTTAGGAGGCGAACATGGAAGACAAATCAATTGAGGCGTCTGTGCTGAGTGAGAAGCAGCGGTACTGGCTGGATCATTTACGCAGTTGTCGTTCTGAGGTCGGCACCATTAAGGAGTACGCTGAAGTCCATAAGCTGAGCCTTCCATCGTTGTATTTTTGGAAGCGCAAGCTGACGCAAATGGGTTTTCTGGAAGAGTCAGGATCAGGCAAGCGACGTTTTCAGCGATTGGAATTGAGTTCAAAGTCTTCAGCAGGGGTCTGCCGGATTCAGTTCCCAAATGGTATGACGGTGGAGTGGTCAGGGAATGGTGGCGAGAGCTTGCTCTCTGTCCTGCGATCTGTGGCAGCCTTGTGATGATGCGCCCATCGCCGGATATTTCTGTCGTCCATCTTTGTTTGGAGCCGGTGGATTTCAGGAAGGGGATCAACGGACTGGCTGCATTGGTGGAGGCAGAACTGGAGTTGAATCCCTTTGATGAGGCTCTGTTCGTGTTTCGCAATCGATCATTGGACAAGGTGAAAATCCTTTACTGGGAACGTAATGGCTTCTGCCTGTGGCAAAAGCGGCTGGAAAAGGACCGATTTCACTGGTTGCGCCAGGGAGGTGCCGCAGAAATCCAAATCACGGGGCGGCAGCTGAATTGGCTACTTGATGGCTACAACCTGGCGGCAATGAAGGGTCACAATAAACTGCATTTTTCTTCGATTGTATAGAGTGTTAAGGCGGTTTTTTTGGTATAATTTCGGCTATGAAAACGCTACCAAAGACACTCCCTGATGACCCTGCCGCTTTGCGGGAAATAATACTTTCCTTGCAGGCTGAAAATGTCCTTTTACAGGACAAAAGCAAGCGTATGGAGCATGAAGCCCAGCTTCTGAGGGAGAAGCTGAATATTCTCATTGCCAAGCGGTTTGGGCGTTCCAGTGAGAAGAGCGATCCCCGTCAGTTGGGTCTGTTCGATGAGGCAGAAGTGACGGCTGCCGAGGAACCTGAAGAGGATGCCGAAGAGATCCAGGTTCCTGCCCATAGCCGCAAAGTGAAGTCCAAAGGGCGCAAGCCATTGCCAGAGTGGCTACCCCGGGTGGATATCATTCATGAGTTGCCTGAGTCGGCATTGGTTTGTGGCCTGGATGGTCACCATTTGGTCGAGATTGGCCGTGAGACCAGCGAGCAACTGGATATTATTCCGGCCAAGGTGCAGGTATTGCGGCACATCCAGATCAAATATGGCTGTCCTCATTGCAAACAGGGCGTGAAGACGGCCCCTACACCCAAACGTCCCATTCCCAAGGCGTTGGCTACAGCTGCTCTATTGGCCCATGTGGCGGTATCCAAGTATGCCGATGGGTTACCGCTCTATCGACAGGGCGCCATTCTGACCCGTGCAGGGATTGATGTCTGTCGAACCACGCTGGCCAATTGGATGATCCAGTGCGGCCAACTGGTGCAGCCGTTGATCAATCTGATGCGGGACAAGATGCTGGATTACGATATCCTGCAGATGGATGAAACTACGATTCAAGTGCTTAAGGAAAAAGATAAAGTTGCATCCAGCAACTCCTATATGTGGGTACAGCGAGGTGGTCCCCCGGGTAGTCCGGTGATTTTGTTTGATTACGATCCCACACGCGGTGCCGAGGTTCCGAAACGGCTGTTGGCGGGCTATAAAGGCTGGTTGCAAACGGATGGGTATGCAGGTTATCTGGGTGTGGGTGCGCAGGAAGATGTGATCCTGATGGGGTGTTTTGCGCATGCCCGTCGTCAATTCGACGAGGCGATCAAAGCGTTGGGAAAATCCAAAAAAGGCAAGATAGGCAAGGCTGGGCAGGCACTGTCGCTGATCCGGAAACTGTACGCTGTGGAAAAGGATCTGCGTGAGGAAGAGGCTACTCCAGAGCGACGTTACAAGGTGCGCCAGGAGCGTTCCCGCCCCATTATCGATGAGTTGAAAACCTGGCTGGAAGATAATCGAGCAGGGGTGTTACCGAAAAGCAAACTCGGCGAAGCGATGGGATATCTGACCAATCAGTGGTCCTCTCTGATTCGATATCTTGATGATGGACGCCTGGAAATTGACAACAACAGAGCCGAGAACGCCATTCGCCCCTTTGTGATTGGCAGGAAAAATTGGCTCTTCAGCAACTCTGTTCGAGGTGCAAAGGCCTCGGCAAACCTCTACAGTTTGATTGAAACGGCCAAAGCCAATGGTTGGGAGCCCTTCGTCTATCTCACAAAGGTCTTTGAGGGCCTCGCCACAGCGCAAACCGTGGATGAGTTCGACTTGTTGCTCCCGTGGAATTTGAAATCTGCTGCTGAACCGGCAGGGTAGTTGATGGGGATAAATGGGCGCTTACCTTTTTATGACCTCGGTGAGCGGGGGGTGTGGTGTTTCCACGCTATCATTCCTTACTGTGCTAAGCGAATCGACTTCACACAATCACTCTGACAGGTGCTCTTTTCGGTGAACGGGTGATACGCCAAAGCCTAACCATTACGGCGTTGATGTGTGGCCCATTACGTGGGTTGGTAGGGGTGATGCCCATGGCTGGGCTTGCGGGGTTATTGTGGTGAAGTTGCGATAGGTGTTCCGCGCTTGCTCAAGCAGATGCCGGGTGTGGTCGCAAACAAAAACACGGGTGAGCGTAGAGCAAAAAAAAGCCCCCGCTTGCGCGGGGGCTTTTTAATTTAAACCCAAAAGGGTTCAGCAAACCTTACTTAGCAGCAGGTGCTGGTGCAGCAGGTGCTGTAGGCATGACGGGGTAGCCGCCCATGGGGTAACCGCCCATGGGGTAGCCGCCCATGGGGTAACCATAACCACCCATAGGATAGCCACCGTTGTAACCATTGTAGCCATTGTAACCGTTGTAGCCACTGCCGTTATAACCGTTGTAGCCGTTGCCGTTACCAGCAGCGTTGCCACTCATGTTAAAACCAAAATTACCAGAACCGGTGCCGTTACCAGCGCCATTGCCCCAACCGTTACCGTTATTGTTGCCCCAACCGCCATTGTTGCCCCAAAAAGCGTTGGCGTCAGAAGCTTGAGCCATGGAAAGAGCGCCAACCAGGGCAGCAACAGCCAGCATGTTAATTTTTTTCATGGTGATCTCCAGTATAAATAGGTCTGACAAACAGACCGAATTATGATCGTTAGGAGCCATGCTGGCTTGCAGTCATGACGACGATCAGAAAACGCTATATGGGTAGTGTTACCCTAAAAGCGTATAAAAACGTATAAAAAGCATTACGTTGTAGTGGATTAAGATCTGTAAGCTCGATCATTCACCACGGTTGATGCCGGGGCGAAGGGGGTATGGCGCACGTGTCTTAGTGTGCCAAGCGCACTTAGCATCATGCTAAGCGGTGTGCGGAAACGGGCTTGTGTTTGTGTGCTGCTTTTAGGCATGCCCGCCGTGAATAAGTGATATTTTAATAACAGATCGAATGTATGCTTGCAATCAAATTCCAAGATCTCATTGAAATTAATTGTAAAAATAGTGTTACAGATCCTGTCATTGTTGTAGCTTGTGTGTGATAACTTCCTATAATCCACATGTTTTTGTAAAAATAGCCCGAGAAAATCAAACAAAGTAGGTGGTGTGTCGAATTTATTTTGGATTTATAGAAAATACAAGGTTAAGCCTGAGACAGGTTAGACATCATGAATTGACCTGCCCTACCTCCCCAGCACTGAGGGTGTGCATGGACGATCTATGCTGTCGAGGCTCTTAACTAGGAAAGGGGGGCTCGGTTAGCTGTGAGCGCCCATGGAACCCATGAGCCAAGGGGGTGACGATCTAAGTTTGAGCCGTGTGGTGTGCTGGAGGAGCCCTTTGTTAAAAGCGTTGTTAGGGAGAACTTGGTCGGAGGGGCTGCCTACAAGCGCTTATGGCGTGGGGATCGCAGATGCGCCTGACACGTAAGACCATGCCTCAAGTGTAAGCGCTTGCGGCAGACAGCACTTAAAACGGGATGGTTGGGCGCGGTCTAGTGATTGACTGTACGGCCAAGTTTGGCCTCTACGGACTGAATTTTGCCCTCTAACCGGCCTGTTTTGCCGCTGCGAACATCCGCTTTTATTGAAATAGAGATGCGGTTACAATCGCTATTCATTTTTTCATAGCATTGTTTGATCACGGCCATAACCTCGTCCCACTCTCCTTCAATGCAAGTACCCATAGGGCCAAGCTTGTAGGGCAGGCCGCTGTTGCTAATGATCTCCAGAGAGCGTGCCACATAGGTGCTTACACTCTCGCCTTTATCTAATGGGGTCATGGAAAATTCCACCAAAACACTCATCGTTGGCTTCCTCGTTGGTTGCAGTTATCGAGACCCTGGATGATTGAACGCTATGGCAAGGTAAGGTGGCGTCTTCCTCTAGCCCAGAACGGCAAGTGCGGTTTGCTTAGGCTGCGCATCATCCAACATAGAGATCCATACTATAAGGAGCGCTGCAACCATGTAAAGTAAGGCTGAGCATGGTGGATTTCCTGGTCATGCTTGGCAGGGTTAACGGTGGAAAAAATTTAAAGCCCGTAGAAATGAGCATGGTTTGGACGTAGCGCGGGAAAATGCAGTGAACTTAAAATAAGCATTGCATTAAGGCGCTGATATGGATATTTTCTTGGTCTCGGTCACGCTGGGCCTGCGCTTAACAAGGGTTTGCATGGCCGAAAATACCACGTCCCGTTCGTCTAGAGGCCTAGGACACCGGCCTTTCACGTCGGTAACACGGGTTCGATTCCCGTACGGGACGCCATATTTGGAAGGGTGCGAAATTCAGCCTCGATTTTCGCCCGCTCAAAGTGTCCAGATAGGACAAATGAGATCCCAATCGGCCCGCTGATGCAAACGCGTCAGCGGGCCGATCCGTTTTATGCGCTTGCTGTTCCCCTGGATTTATATTTAGCCGAAAAATTATTCGCCATTAAAAGGCGAAATAGGCCTTTTTGAGGGAGCCGCCTAAGAGGGGAGGCACCGGGATCTCTAGTCAGTTGCCTACCGTCACCATGAGCCCTTTGCCGCTCAATTGTCGATATCTCTTGTGAAGAGCAGCGGGATAGAAAAGTCCATTTCCGGCTGTTGTCACAAGGAAAACGGAGGGTCGGAGCAAAGGGGTGGTGTTTTTTACGAATTATGCTTCGTGTCCCCCCGGGAGACGTGTTAACCTCATAGGACATTTCTGCGGCTTATCTGTAGAGTGGCCGTCGTGTCTCATTTACATCTGGAGTGTCTGAACAATGGCTCAAGCGCTTTATGCTAATGTCGCTGTGGTGAATAGCAAAGAACATAAAGATCTGAAGATCAAGCCCATCAACCATTTCCGTTATGCAGCCAAGATTCAGAGTTGCCCTATTTCTGATATCGAATTTTTTCCCTGTTCCCTCTCCCATCCCATTATGTTCGCCAAGGCGGAGGATGGTAAAATTGTCCCCTTAGCGCTCATGGGTCTGGAGCGTGAAACCAATCAATTTGTTTCATCGGAAGGGGTTTGGAAAGAGGGCGAATACATGCCTGCTTTCTTGCGTCGTTACCCCTTTATCATGGTTCGCGATCCTGAAAATACCCGCATGGTTGTTGGCTTGGATATGGATGCCGAAGGGGTTAACCGTGACGAGGGGCGTGAGCTTTTTGATGAAAAAAGCGAAGCCAGCGAGTTTGCCAAAAGCGCCATGAAATTCCTTACCGATTTTCAAGAAGCCTTTGACCGCACCCAAAATTTCTTGGCCAAAATGTCCGAGCTAGAGTTGTTTGACGATGCCGTGTTTAACTGGGAGTTTAAAGGGGTTACCAGCTCCTTTGGTGGTTTTATGCGCATTGATGAAAAGAAACTTGATGAGTTGGATGATGAAACCCTGCTCGCCCTGACCCGCAGTGGTCACTATAAACTGATTGTGGCGCATTTGGTCTCCCTGCGTCGGTTCCAGCGTTTGGTTGACTGGAAAATGCGTCCAGCCAGCTAAGGCAAAGCTGCCTAGGCGGTGTTTTAAAATCAGGCCCGTAGTCATTTCTGCGGGCCTGAATTTATGAGAAAAATAAAACAATAAATATATCAGCTAGATTTTATTCAAATAATGGGGCGAGAGAAAAGGTGCTAAAAGGGTGTTTTCCTCATTCTTGTCTTTGGAAATAGCATGGGTTGCATGGTAATATGGAGGGTGACCCAACAAGGGTTGTCGGGGTTGGCTGTTGTTGAAGGTGCTGAACCGTTGTGGCTTGAATAAAAGAGAATGGGTTGTCGAATCCTAAAGTTGTCATTTTTCACGTGAGATATCTATCATGCCCATGTTTATCTGTAGAGCGATCTTATTGTTATGTTTTTTTGGTTTGCTCTCGGTTGTGCAACCAAGTTGGGCAGAAAACCTGCCTGTTCGCAAATTGGCTTTACTGGGTGAGGCCAGCACCGTGCGGTTCCAGGTGGATGCCGGTATGGGGGTCATTACACAGGGTGAGTTGATCGACCATGGTTATGGTTTGCGGGTGCGCCTCAAAGGGGTTACGCAACCCATGTTGGAGCAACTGGTCGCGCGTTTAACCATGGATAACCCGCTGGTTAAGTCCATCGACATCGCGGTGGATGAGGCCGCAGACGAGGGGCTCCTTACCCTGGTGCTGATGGAAAAGGTGGCCGTGCTGGATGAAACCTTGGTGGCGCTGGATGATGAACTCTCCCGCTGGGAGGTTGTGCTTACCACTGACCTGCCCCAGGAGGTGCTCAATCTCGATGAAAAGCTGCCCGCTCCGGTTCTGCACAAAGTGAGGTTGCTTAATCGCAGTGGTTTGCTCACGGTGGTGTTGGAGGGCAATGCGGCCATTGTGGCAGAAGCCTCATTTCGTGCCGATCCTCCCCGACTGATCTTGGATCTGCCCAAAGTGCCTATGGGTGAGTTAGAGACGGCCATTCAAGCCTATAACCACAATCCAGATCAACCCTTGGTGCGCGCCATCCGCAGTAAACAAGACACCCCTGGTGTGGGACGCCTGGTATTTGACCTTAATCAGCCATTGGATTTGGTGGAGAGCCTTGGCCGTGTCGAGGGTGAGCGGGGCACCATTGTCATAGGCTTGGTGCCCGATGGTGGATCAGCGGGTGCTAGCCAAGCGCAAAGTGGCGCTGTGGGGGGTAAGTTGAGCAGTGTTGAACTGCGGCAGCAGGGGCGGCGTCTTTCGCTGTTTTTAAATGGTACCACCGGTACCGAAGTAAGCGCTTATGCGCTGCAAAATCCCCCCCGTATCCGTATGGATTTAATCGGCTGGCGTCCTGAACAGGTGGTGGATGCGGTGGCCGCTTTTCAAACCAACCACCCCTTAATTCGCGCCATCCGCTATGGTGAATCAAGGCTGGGTTCAGCCCGGGTAGAGTTTGAGCTGGCGCAGTCGGTGCAGTTGTTGGATGCCGCAGTACGCAAAAGCTTTGATAATATGCATGAAAATTTTGTCGTGTCGGTTTTATCGCCCAAAGATCTCCTGCCGGGCAGCGCGTTGACGGCGCTACCGTTGGATCGCCGCTTGGTGCCTGATTTTGACTTTACGGAAAACCCGGAAATCATGATCAGCCCGGTGCAGTTGAGTAAGAACTTGACAGGCCCTTCATTGGATTTGCAAGAGGCACCCGCCCCCGAAGAGCCTGGGGTCACACTCAATTTGTTGGATTTTTATCAACAAGCTCTGGTGCGGGATGCCCAGTACCAAGCGGCAACATCGCTTTACCGCTCTAAATTAGAGGCCTTCCCCAAAGCTCGCGCCGGCTACCTGCCCAGCGCTTCTCTTTCGATTGTGGCCAATCGGGTTCACTCCCTGATTAAACGTCAGCAGCTCAGTACCTCGCCCGTTGGACCCATTAATTATGACGACCGTAGTTACACCCTGACCATTACCCAGCCCATTATTCAAGTGCCGGTCATTGTGCAGATGAGCCAAGCCCGTGTTACGGAAGAGCAGGCTAAGGTGGACCTCATCAAAGAGGAGCAGGATCTTATTCTCAGGGTTGCGCAAAATTATCTAAATTTACTGGCTTCCAAGGACTCTTTGGAGATGTCCAAGGCGGAACATGAGACCACCAGCAAGCATCTTGAGCAGGCGCAAACCCAGGAGCGTAGCGGTTTGGCCACCCGTACCGATGTTGCAACGGCGGAGGGGCGTGCGGCGTTGGCCGAGGCTGAGGTGATTGCCGCACAAAATCGCATGGAAGACGCCAAATATGCCCTCAAGGAGATTGTGGGAGAAAAGGTGGACGCAGTGCACGGGTTCCAGGGGGATTTTGATCCTGCGCCACCCCAACCTGCCAACATGGACGCTTGGTTAGAGGCCGCGCTGAAACAAAATCTCACGTTACAATCGGTCCGTCTAGCCCAACGTATTCAGCAGTTGGAGGTCAAGCGCTTGCAGGCTGGCTACATCCCCACCTTGACCTTAAAAGGGGAGCATGTTGGTTCATCGGCCAGCGGTTCAATTTTTGGTCCTGGGGCTAAAACCTATGACAGCACCATCGGGGTCACCATGGATATGAACCTGCTGGAGGGGGGGTTAACCATGGCCCAGGTGCGCGAAGCTAAGGCATTGGAAGCCCAAGCCCGCCAGCAAGCCGAGCAAAATTTTCGCCAAGTTGAGCGTCAAACTCGTTCGGCTTATCGCCAGGTGGAGTCCAGTTCAAGGCTATTGGGGGCGCTGCGTAAACAGGTTATTGCCAATGCCACCTCGCTCCAGTCCAAGCTCGCGGGTTATGCGTCAGGGGTAGAAAATGTGTTGTCGGTATTGGATGCCTACAAACTCTACTACACCTCACGTCGGGAATATTTGGCTCAGCGTTATGAGTATTTGGTAAACCGTCTACGGTTAAAACAGGCGGTAGGGGCGTTAAGTCAGGATGATCTGGAGAGTTTGGCAGCCCTGCTGGACCGTTGATGGTGGGCTCTCCAAATATCGCATGCCCATTAACCCTCGTGGCCAATTGGGGTTGTGGGCGGGCGTATGTCCAGGTTGGTTTGTAAAATCAAGCGGGTAGAAAAGATCTCCTACTTGGCAATAAAGGCGGTAGCCCATAGGTGACCAAGTTGGTTTATACAAAAAGTGACAGAGAGATGAAATATGAAACTCTCTCTGGCAAAAAGGACACTTAGTTTGGATAAGTGTCACGGTTTGTGTAGAGTTTTAAAAATGTCTGTTTAGGCTTTAAAAATATAAAACTTTCAATTGGATATGGCGTCAAGTCGCTCATTATCCAATTTAAAATGTTCCACACTTGTGGGGAGAGACCATCATGGCGCTACTTAAACCTTCCAAGCACCATGTTCATCCAGCCCGGCTTGCGCAAAAAATGCGGGATTTTTTGGCGCGTACAGGCCGTGGGCGGCGTTATGCTCAAGGGCGGCAGCGGCGGCTGTTGGTGGAAAATTTGGAGCCGCGCTTTATGCTCTCGGGCGAGGGTTTGGTCTTGCCCCCGACCCCCGATGCTGAGGCAGATAAAGTTAGCCTGCCGATCGAGACCCCTGCGGATCTCATTGCTACCCAATTCAACAGCCTAAGCAGCAACGTTATGCCCACCTTGGCGCAGTTGCAGCATGAGCCAGAGGATCAAGAGCAGGCCCAAGAGGTTACGGCATTGCTGTTTGTTGACCCTACGGTGGAAGATGCGCAAGGTTTGGTCAACGAGGCGCTCTCCAACCACAATGATCGCTCTGAGGGTGGGGTCGAGGTGGTATGGTTGGATGCCTTGCAGGATGGGGTTAAGCAGATTAGCAGTTGGCTTAAACAGTATCAAAATCTGGATGCCATTCACCTCATTAGCCACGGTTTGGATGGTCAGATTAAATTGGGCAGTACAACCCTGGATCTTGAAGGGCTTGCCCAATATGAAGATCTGCTTAAAGGCTGGGGCAATGCTTTGGCCGATGAGGCCGATTTGCTGATTTATGGCTGCGATGTGGCGGCGGGTGCGGCGGGTAAAAGTTTGGTGACGCAACTGGCGAACCTAACTGGGGCCGATGTGGCGGCCAGTGAGAATTTGACTGGAGCGAGCAACCTGGGTGGGGATTGGACCCTGGAGTATCAACAGGGCATGATTGACACCTCGGCCCTCTCGCTCAGCGGTTATCAGCATACGCTCTCCACGGGTACCAGCTACGATTTTAATGATGGGTTTGCCAGTCAGACCCTCAGTGGCAGCGCTGGGGATGTGCTGGATTTTTCGGATGTCACCGGGGATCTGCACTTTACCATCGACAATAATGGCGTCACGGTGCGCTATGCCGATGAGGGGCGTAGTGAAACCATTGAAACCACAGGGGGCAGCTACACCCTAAAAGGGGGGCTGGGTAATGACCTGTTTGTCATCAACGATGCCAGTTTGTTGCAAGGTATTGATGGTGGTGCGGGTAAAGACCACGTTACCTTCAATAACAGTTCGGTAAGCCTGAGCCAGAGCAGCGCCACAACCACCCGTGTTGACGCGACCTATGATGTTGAAGGGGTTGAGGATTATAGCGGTCGTATCTCCCTGGGTGGCTCTTTGGTGGATGCCGCAAAGAGTGCCTTTGATAGCTGGTTTAATACGGCGGCGGCCTTTGTGCAGGATGGTTTGATCTCTACCACCCTGCCCATTTTGGACATGAGCTTGGGTGAGGTTATCCAAAGCGGCTTTGGTTTGGCCGGGGTGAACAGCCAGGATGAGCTAACCGACCTGCTGGGTATTGACAGTGGGGAGATGGACAGCGCCTTGGCTGCGGCGGATGCTGCCATTAGTGGTTCAACGGATATGGGGCTGTGGGCCGATGCCCTGACGGTGGAGTTGAACAATCTGGCTGGTAGTGACATGTTTGCTGTCACCGCAGGTCTCTATGACCAGTGGGGCGAGGTGCGTTTTGATCTGGATTTCACCAGCACCACCAGCT
This sequence comes from Magnetococcus marinus MC-1, assembly GCF_000014865.1. Classification (NCBI taxonomy): domain Bacteria; kingdom Pseudomonadati; phylum Pseudomonadota; class Magnetococcia; order Magnetococcales; family Magnetococcaceae; genus Magnetococcus; species Magnetococcus marinus. The sequence continues at coordinate 2,730,284 of NC_008576.1, read as the reverse complement.
TTACCACTCCGGTTACGCTCTCTGACGCCATAACCCAAGCGCTCGCTCAAGCAGGGCTTGAACTGAACGTGAGCTCTGACTTGACGGTAGAGGCCAGTTTGGGTGGCGGGGTTGGGGTAGGGGTGATGTTGGCCGGTGTGACTGATCTGGATACGGCAACGTCTGGTTTTGACGGCTTTTTACGGGTTGATCCCATCACCCTTAATAGCACCATTGATCTGGCGGATTTGGTAGCCACGGTTGGGCTCTCTGAGAGCCTGTTTGGTCCAGGTGCGGCGGCGGTTTCGGTTACCAATGGGGTGGTGCAGTTGCAGGCCATGGCCCGTATGCAGTTGGATGATGCGGCGGCCGATGGGCAAGGGCGTATAAGCTTGGCTTCTGTTGGGGCCGATGTGGCCGCGATTGGGGAAAATCTAGAGCTTCAAGCCATGGGTTCGTTGCAGGCGGTGCTGCCGCTCTCAGCGACTTTGGGCAATCTTGATCTGACCAACTATGGGGTGCCCACCCTGCTGCTTTCCACAGACAATCTGTTTCATTATGATGCCAGTGGTTTTTCTGTCACAACCCCCCAGGTGGATCTGGATCTCCAAATTGGTCAAGAGCTTAAAGAGAGCCTCTTGGGTCTGTTGGGTCAATTGCAGGGGCTGGGTGAGAACCTGCCTTTTGGTCTGTTTGATCAAGAGATCCCCGGTTTGGGGCAGAGCCTTTCCCAACTGATCGGCAATGGCCAGAGTGCCACCCAAACGGTGGGGGGGACGTTCAGACTGGTGGATGCCGCCACCACCTATTTTGATGGATACAGCTTTAGTGGGACCGATTTTCCCTCGGTACGGGGTCTGTTGCAGACCCTAAACGATGCGATGGCGGCCTTGCTGGCGGTTAAGTTTAGTGGTGATACATTGGACTGGTCTGGGGCCAATTTGGCTGGGCTGGATTTCTCTGCCATGGGTTTTGACCTGCGTGGCATGGATTTCTCAGGGGCAAACCTGAAAGGGGCCGACTTCAGCGGGTTGGATCTGAGTGGGATAAATTTTGCTGGGGCGGATTTAAGCGGGGCAATCTTTAGCAATGGGGCGGATCGCGCCACCCTGCGCGGGGTCGATTTTAGTGCCGCCATTCTGGATGGCATTGATTTTAGCGGGCTGGATCTGCGGGGTATTAAGTTAGATGGCGCGTGGCTGAATGGTGTCAACTTTAGCGGGGCCTCTCTGTTGGATGTGGATTGGGGCCGGGTGCGTTTTGCTGGCGAGCAAAGCCCAACCCTTACCCACGCCCTGACCAATCGGGATTTGAGCGACCTGTTTGGCGGCGCTAGTGTGGATTGGCTCCGACTGGGCTATGGTCTGGACCTCTCTGGCGTGGGGCTCGACTTGAGTGGTTTTGATCTGTCGGGGTTGGATCTGTCAGGGATCAATTTTGCGGATATTTCGTTTGCGGGTGCCAATTTGCGGGGCAGCCGCTTTTTTGATGCCACCTTTAGTGCCCTGAATGATTTTAGCCATGCCTGGGCGCTGGATGTGCAGTGGGGCAATGTGGACCTGGGCGGGATTGGTGCCACACTGACTAATCTGGTGGTGGATAGTGGGTTTAGCCTGGGTTGGGGTGGCGTGCTGAATTTGAGCAGCGGCGGCAACTTCAGCGGTTTTGATTGGAGCGGCTTCGATCTTTCCGGGCTGGATTTGCGTGGCTTTGACCTGTCGGGTCTCACCCTGCGTGGTGCCAATATGAGCGGTGCCCGCTTGGATGATACCACCACCATGGATGCCACTACCGACTTCTCTTTTAGTGATTGGCAAGGGGTAGATCTAAGCGGTTTAAGCACGCTGTTGGGGCAGTTCCGTGGGGTTAATTTCGCGGGGATTGACTTTGCGGGTATTAGCTTTGACGTTGGCAGTCTGGACTTTACCGCAGTGAACTTCAGCGGGGCGGCTCATCTGGATGGGTTGTTTAACAACCTCTCTGCCAGTGTGCAGCGGTTGTTTGATGGGGCGCGTTTTGCGCAGGTGGATTTCTCAGCCTTAACCGCTTTGGACGGCCTTTTGCAGTGGGGAAGTTTTAAGGACAGCTCATTCGAAGGGTCGGATCTGTCGGGTCGGGATCTCTCGGGTGGTGATTTTAGCGGGGCCTCCTTCTTTGGTTCTTTGTTCGACGGGGTGCGTTTGGATGGAGCCAACCTCTCTGGGGTGGATCTCTCCGGTTTAAGTGGGGCGGTTGTGAGTGCGGCTGGGGCCTTTTATGACACCCTCAGTCGTTTGCCGGATGCGTGGGATAGTAGCTTTTTGGCCGATCTTAATCCGGTGGTGGTGGAGGAGATCTTTGCCCAAGGGGCCCCTGGGCCAGCCTTTGCCTTTGGTGGCGGGGTGGCGTTTAACGGCGATCGCGTCGAGTTAAAACTTAATTTACAGGCCAATGTGGATGAGCGTTTCAGTGCGGATTTTGCACTGAGCAGCGAAGATCTGCTGGCCGATTCGCTGGCGCTGTTGCCGAGCTTTGGGGTGAGTGGCCAAGCCCAGGGACGCGCCATTGTGGCGTTGGACCTAGAGCTGGGTACGGTGCTGGGCTTGCGGGATCGCAATTTGGGCGGGGTGTTGACCCTGCCCGTGCCAGCCAGTTTTGACCCCTATATGATCTTAAATCGCTTTGAGATTGGGGCCAGCCTGGGTGTTGGTGGCATTGAAGCGGATCTTACCCTGGCCAACTTTGGCGCGGTCACGGTGGAGTCGGCTTCGATTGATGCCCAAGTGGGTGCGCGCATCTCGTTGGCGGATCCCAATGGGGATGGCAAACTCTCTTTCAGTGAGCTGGCCGCATTGCAGGAGGCCGATCCGACCGCATGGTGGAAAAATATTGCCAGCATTACCCCTTCGACCAATCTGGACGCCAAGTTAGAGGTGTTGGTGGATAGTGGTATTACGGTTGGGGGTAGCACGGTTACGGATCTGCTGGGCAACCCCATTGTCACCATCGCCAGTAATACCCTGTTTAGCGTCAATGAGGCGGGTGATTTTATCTTTAACCAGCCAGACGTCACACTGGATGTGGCGCTTAATAACGAGCACAAAACCAAATTGTTGGAGCTTCTGGATACCCTAAAAAGTGCAGGGGATGGGGCGCTCAACTCCGCCTTTTTAACCACGGCCATACCGGGTATTGATCAATCTTTGGCAGAGATGTTTGCCAATAATCAGAGCGACGATACCATTATCCAACGCTTGTTTAATCTAACGAGCAGTGCCGAGGCCTATTTTGAAACCACTACCCTAGGTAGTGGTAGCGAGACGGCCACCATCAAGGGGTTGGTCGCCGCACTGAACAGCGCCTTACAAAAGGCGGTCGCGGTTACGTTTGACGCCCTTACCAGCGAATGGGCTGGGGCGCAGTTGGCCTATACCGATTTTACCGGCCAGTCATTGCGGGGGTTTGACTTTACCGGGGCCAACCTGACGGGGGCGGATTTCCGGGGTGCAGACCTAAGCGGGGCGAGCTTCGCTGGGGCAGATCTCAGCGGGGCGCTGTTTGTCGGTGACGATGGTAACGGGCAGAGCCTGAAAGCGATCTTGAACGATGTCAACTTGAGTGGGGCTACCTTAGGGGGCCTCTCACTGGCAGGTTTGGATCTGCGTGGTGCTAATCTTGCGCACACCGATCTCTCTGGGGTCGATCTCTCCAACGCTTTGGTGGTGGATGCCCGTTTTGAGGGGGCCTTGGTTGATGCGGCGACCACCATTAGCGGTCTGCTCTACACAGGCGGGTTGGATGCTGAACTGCTTAGCAGTGTAACGGGCCAAGGGGTGGCTTTGGCGGCTGGGGCTGATTTGAGCGGGTATGACCTAAGCGGCTTTAATCTCTCTGGTTTGCGCTTGGATGGCATTGACCTGAGCGGGGCTAACCTAACCCGCGCCAACCTGCGCGATGCCGGTTTAGCCGGGGCGACCTTGGCGGGTGCCGATTTGAGCGGGGCTTTTGCGTGGGGCGTCGATTTTAGTGGGGTTGTGGGCAGTGATAGTGCCACCGTAACCGATATGGTGGTGGAAAATCTCTCCGCCATTGTCGAAACTTTTGCCTCTGGTATTAAAGATTTCGCCACCGATAACAACTTCGCCGGGTTTAGTTTTGATGGCTTTGACCTTTCCCAGCTAGATTTTAGCGGTAAGGATCTGGCGGGGGCCTCTCTCAAAGGGGTTACGCTGCACGAGGCCATTCTATCCACCGCCTCATTCAGTGCGCTTACCGACTTTACCCATGCCGATCTGTCGGGTCTGACCACTCTCAACCCTGGCGAGAATTTGCTGCCTAGCGTGGTGACAGGGCTGTTCCAGGGGGCCAATCTGGCAGGTTTGGACCTCTCCAATCTAAGTTTTAGTGGGGTCAATCTGGCGGGGGCCAATCTTGCTGGGGTCTCTTTGAGTGGAACCCATCTGGACATGGCCAACCTGCGCGGTGCAGTGTTGGTCGGCATTGAGGATTTGGCCAATGTTGCCACCTTGCAAGGGGCGCTTTACGACGCCGCAACCAACTTTGCTGGGGTGGATGCTGGGGATTTAGCAACCTTAAAGTCCAGCATGCTGCAATCACTGATTGGTGAGGGTGCAGGGGTTGCCATGGGTGGCCCTCAGTTTGCCTTTGATGGCGGGCTGAACCTGCGTGGCGACGAGTTGGTCATTGATCTCAATATGCGGGTCAACTTGGCTCGTGAGATCGGCGTGAACTTCTCTCTAGGAACGGCGGATCTGGATGAGGCAGCCCAGGCTGTGCTGCCCGATCTGGCGATTTCCGGGGATGCCTCGGCCAATATCTACACCTTGGCAAATGTGGATTTAGGCTTGGTCATCGGTACGGCTGGATCAGGCGGGGTGTTTTCAGCCCCCACCCTGGACCCCTATTTTTATGTGAACCAGTTGGAGGTTGGGGCGACGGTCGAGTTGGGCAATGTAGCGGCGCAGCTGGATGTTGCGGGCATTGGAGGGCTCTCCATTGAGCAAGGGGAGATGAGCCTATCGGCCAAGCTGAGTGCGGCGGTGGCAGATCCAGATGCCAGCGATGGTGAAAAGCGCATTACCAGTGCCGAGGTGAGCGCAGCGGGTGGGGTAGGCACGCTGATAACGCTGACGCCAGAGGCAGAACTGGCGGGGATGTTTGTCTTTGATGCGTCGGCGGGTGGTTTTAATGTTTCCGATTATGGGCTGATGGAGGTCCATTTTCAGCAGGATAATCTGCTGAGCTACGACGGGGCCGCCTGGAGTGTGCAGAGCCCCGATGTGTGGGTGGATCTGCAAATCAGCGAAGCGCTGAAGGCGAAGATTCTGGATCTGCTGGGGCAGGTTGAGGATGTGATTGCGGGATTGCCGCTGGATCTGTTGGATGAGGAGATTCCTGGTCTTGGTAAGAGCTTGGGGCAGCTTATTGGGGGTACCGACAGTGCCGCCAGTGACATAACCGACTATCTTAAATTGCGGGATGCCGCCAACGCCTACTTTACCACCTACACCTTTACGGGCAGCGATTTTCCCTCGGTGCGGGGTTTCTTAAATGCGCTGAATGATGCCTTGGCGGCCTTAACTTCGGTGGATTTTTCCCTGAGTGAGGGGCTGGATTGGTCGGGTGCCAATCTGGCAGGGGTGGATTTTTCCAGCCTGGGTTTGGATCTGCGTGGGGTGGATTTTTCAGGGGCGCTTTTGAAGGGGGCCAACTTTACGGGTCTGGATCTGACCGGGGTGAATTTTGCTGGTGCGGATTTAAGCGGGGCGATTTTCCAAGGGGTGGGTCTGCCCTCGGCGATTTTGCGTAAGGTTGACTTTAGCGATGCGATTTTGGATGGCATCGACTTTAGTGGGTTGGATCTGCGCTGGGCGAATATGAGCAATGCGCATATGGATGGGGTGAACTTCTCGTATGCCGGGTTGTTTGATGTGACGTGGGGTAGCCCCAGCTGGAACCGAGGCAAATTGCCGGATCTAAGCCATGCCTTGAGCAATATTGATCTGAGCGGTCTGTTTGGCAGTCAATCCAGCAGCGGTTGGCAGCTATGGGGGCGTGGGTTGGATCTGGCCTTGCTCAATTATGATTTTAGCGGCTTTGACCTTTCAGGTTTGCGTTTTGATGGCATTGATCTTTCGGGGCTTAAACTGATTGGCGCCAATCTGCGCAATGCCATCTTTAGCGACAGCAGCACCCTAAACAACACCGATTTTAGTGGCTCTTTTGCGCTGGATGTGGATTGGGGTGACTTTAATCTGTCGGGGCGCATGGTAGATATGATCACCACCGATATGGTGGTGGAGGGCAGCTTTGCCGAGGCGTGGGCGGGCATTAAAAAGCTGGTGAGCGGGGCGGATTTTAGTGGCTTTGATTTTAGCAACTGGGATCTGTCGACGCTGGACTTTAGCGGCATCAATATCAGTGGTGCCAAGCTTAGCGGGGCCAATTTAAAAGATAGCACCCTTGGTGGGGCCACCATTAGCTTGGATACCGACTTCTCCTTTTCTGACTGGCGCGGGGTGGATTTAAGCGGGTTGAGCACGCTGTTGGGTCACTTCCGAGGGGTTAATTTTGCGGGGTTGGACTTTGACGGCATCAATTTTGATCCTGGTGTGCTGGAGTTTAGCGGGGCCGATTTTAGCGGAGCGCTCCATTTAAGCGGTCTGTTTAGCGATCTATCGGCCAGCGTTAAGCGGCTGTTTGATGGGGCCAGCTTTAAAGGGGTGGATCTCTCTGGTGAGACGAGCCAAAACGGCAAGTTTAAGTGGGGCAGTTTTAAAGGGGTAGACTTTAGCGGGGTAGATTTCAGCGGGATAGATCTGTCTGGGGTCGATCTTTCGTTGTCGGTGTTTGAGGGTGCGGTGTTGGAGTCCACCCTATTTGATGGAGCGCTGCTGGGCGGTGTCGATTTTAGTGGGGTAAGCGGCAGTATCGCCAGTGCGGCCAATGCATTTTACGATGCCACCACCAAGTTGGTGGGAAGCTGGAGTGAGAGCCTGACAGCGACCATGAACGCGGTGGCGGTGGAGGATGTGTTTAGCCGGGGAGCGCCTGGGCCGAGTTTTGCTTTTAGTGGTGGGGTGGATTTTGGTAGCGACCAAATTGACCTGAGCATGAATCTACAGGTCAATGTGGATAAGAGCTTTCATGAGGCGTTTGCGTTTAGCAGCGATGATTTGCTGCCGGAGGCGCTGGCACAGGTGGGTGGATTGGATCTATCGGGCAGCGCCTATGGTCGGGCGATTGTGGCGTTGGATTTTGATATGGGTACGGTGATCGGTTTGGCAGCGACCGATGTTGGTGGGTTATTGACGGTGCCGTTGCCCAGCAGCTACGACCCCTATTTTAAGCTGAACCGGTTTGATGTTGGGGCGTCGCTGGGTGTGCAGGATATTAGCGCGAGTCTGGATCTGGCCAACATTGCGGGTGTGACGGTGGAGTCAGCCTCTATTGCGGCGCGGGTTGCGGCCAGTGTGGATATGCAGGATGTGGATGGGGATGGGCGTCTCTACTATTCGGAGCTGCAAGCGCTCAAGGATGCCGACCCGACCAACTGGATGAACCACCTGGTCACCGTGACCCCTGGCGCGACCTTTGAAGCGGAGCTGCAAACCGCCGTCAATGTGGGTGGGGATGCCGACTTGGGGGCGCTGTTGGGTAGCCCCATTGTGACGATTGTCAGCGACCAGTTGTTTACCACCGATGCCAATGGCAAGGTTCAGTTTAACGCACCAGAGTTCTATCTGGATATCGCGCTGACGGCGGATCAGAAAGATAAGTTGCTGGAGGTTTTGGATACCCTCAAGAGCGCCGGTGACGGTGCGCTGAACAGCGATTTCTTAAACACCAAAATCCCTGGTATTGATCAATCTCTGGCGGATATGTTTGCCAGCCAAGGCAGCGACAAGAGCATCATTCAGCGCATATTTGATCTGAAAACCGATGCGGAGAGCTATTTTGAGAACAGCACCTTGGGCAGTGGCAGCGAGACGGCGACCATCCGTGGTTTGGTGGATGTTTTAAACAACGCACTCACCAAAGCGGTTACGGTTGATTTTGATGCCGCAGTGACCACTCGCTGGGCTGGGCAGGCGTTGGCCTATACCAGTTTTGTGGGGCAATCGCTGCGTAATTTTGACTTTAGTGGTGCCGACCTGCGTGGTGCCGACTTTAGCGGTGCCGATCTAAGCGGGGTAGACTTCTCTGGGGCCAATCTGGCCGGGGCCATCTTTAGCACCACCAGCGGTGGTAACAGCAGCCGCGCCAAGTTGGGCGGGGTGAACCTGCAAGGGGCAATCCTGGATGGGGTGAGCCTGAGTGGTTTGGATCTGCGTGGTGCGGATCTCTCCAACACCGATCTGTCGGGTGTGGATCTCTCCTATGCGCTGGTGGTTGGGGCGCGGTTTGCCAATATTTTGAGTGATGCCCAAACCGATATCAGCGGCATGCTCTACGATGCCGGCCATGCGGATCTGTTTACGGCGGAGGCGGTGGGCAGTGCGCTGCACCTAGCCGCAGGGGTAGACCTTAGCGGCTATGATCTGGCGGGTTTCGACCTCTCTGGTTTGGATTTGAGCGGCGTTAATCTGACCGGGGCCAACCTGACCGGGGCCAACCTGCGGGATGTGCTGTTGAGCAGTGCCAATCTGGCGGGTGCTGACTTTAGTGGTGCCTTTGCGTGGGGTGTGGACTTTACCGGCAGCAGCGGTGGGGATTCTGCCACGCTCACCAACATGTTGGTGGAGAGTGCGGCCAACCTCACCTTTGGTTTCGGTGGGGGGATCAAGGATTTTGCCACGGATAAAGATTTAAGCGGCTTTGATCTATCGGGCTTGGATCTTTCTGGCATGGATTTTAGCGGGGTTAATCTGAGCGATGCGCTGCTCTGTGGTACGGATTTGAGTGGAGCCGATTTAACCACGGCAACCTTGTCCAAGCTGACCGATTTTACAGGTGCGGATCTGTCGGGTTTGGCGGTGCAAGGGGATGGCCGGGCGGCGCTGGCAGATCAGGTGCAGGGGATTTTTGCGCGGGCCAATCTGGCGGGTTTGGATCTTTCCGACTTGAGTTTGAGTGGGCTGGATTTGGCGGGGGCCAATCTGGCGGGTGTGGTGCTAAACGGTACCGCATTGGATATGAGCAACCTACGGGGTGCTGTGCTGGCGGGTGTGCAGGAGATCGCCCAAGTGGGCAGCCTGCAAGGGGCGCTTTACGATGCGGCGACCAACTTTAGTGGGATTGACGCTGGGGCATTGAGCACGCTGAAGTCGGGTATGCTGGAGTCGCTGGCGGGTGTGGGCGTGCAGGCGGGTGGCCCCAGTGTGCAGTTTACGGGCGGTTTGGATCTCTCGGGTGACGAGGTGGTCATTGCGCTGAATCTGCGGGTGAACTTGGCTCGTGAAGTGGGCTTGGAGTTTTCGCTGGGTACGGCGGATCTGGATGAGGCGGCGCAAGCGGTGCTGCCTGATCTATCCATTGCCGGGCATGCGGCGGGTTCGATTTATGCCCTTGCCGATATGGATTTGGGCTTGGTGATTGGTACCAAGAGCAGTGGTGGTAGCTTTGATCTACCGGTGCCCAGCAGTTTGGACCCCTATTTTTATGTGAACCAGTTGGAGGTTGGGGCGACGGTCGAGTTGGGCAATGTAGCGGCGCAGCTGGATGTTGCGGGCATTGGAGGGCTCTCCATTGAGCAAGGGGAGATGAGCCTGTCGGCCAAGCTGAGTGCGGCGGTGGCAGATCCAGATGCCAGCGATGGTGAAAAGCGCATTACCAGTGCCGAGGTGAGCGCAGCGGGTGGGGTAGGCACGCTGATAACGCTGACACCAGAGGCAGAACTGGCGGGGATGTTTGTCTTTGATGCGTCGGCGGGTGGTTTTAATGTTTCCGATTATGGGCTGATGGAGGTCCATTTTCAGCAGGATAATCTGCTGAGCTACGACGGGGCCGCCTGGAGTGTGCAGAGCCCCGATGTGTGGGTGGATCTGCAAATCAGCGAAGCGCTGAAGGCGAAGATTCTGGATCTGCTGGGGCAGGTTGAGGATGTGATTGCGGGATTGCCGCTGGATCTGTTGGATGAGGAGATTCCTGGTCTTGGTAAGAGCTTGGGGCAGCTTATTGGGGGTACTGACAGTGCCGCCAGTGACATAACCGACTATCTTAAATTGCGGGATGCCGCCAACGCCTACTTTACCACCTACACCTTTACGGGCAGCGATTTTCCCTCGGTGCGGGGTTTCTTAAATGCGCTGAATGATGCCTTGGCGGCCTTAACTTCGGTGGATTTTTCCCTGAGTGAGGGGCTGGATTGGTCGGGTGCCAATCTGGCAGGGGTGGATTTTTCCAGCCTGGGTTTGGATCTGCGTGGGGTGGATTTTTCAGGGGCGCTTTTGAAGGGGGCCAACTTTACGGGTCTGGATCTGACCGGGGTGAATTTTGCTGGTGCGGATTTAAGCGGGGCGATTTTCCAAGGGGTGGGTCTGCCCTCGGCGATTTTGCGTAAGGTTGACTTTAGCGATGCGATTTTGGATGGCATCGACTTTAGTGGGTTGGATCTGCGCTGGGCGAATATGAGCAATGCGCATATGGATGGGGTGAACTTCTCGTATGCCGGGTTGTTTGATGTGACGTGGGGTAGCCCCAGCTGGAACCGAGGCAAATTGCCGGATCTAAGCCATGCCTTGAGCAATATTGATCTGAGCGGTCTGTTTGGTAGTCAATCCAGCAGCGGTTGGCAGCTATGGGGGCGTGGGTTGGATCTGGCCTCGCTCAATTATGATTTTAGCGGCTTTGACCTTTCAGGTTTGCGTTTTGATGGCATTGATCTTTCGGGGCTTAAACTGATTGGCGCCAATCTGCGCAATGCCATCTTTAGCGACAGCAGCACCCTAAACAACACCGATTTTAGTGGCTCTTTTGCGCTGGATGTGGATTGGGGTGACTTTAATCTGTCGGGGCGCATGGTAGATATGATCACCACCGATATGGTGGTGGAGGGCAGCTTTGCCGAGGCGTGGGCGGGCATTAAAAAGCTGGTGAGCGGGGCGGATTTTAGTGGCTTTGATTTTAGCAACTGGGATCTGTCGACGCTGGACTTTAGCGGCATCAATATCAGTGGTGCCAAGCTTAGCGGGGCCAATTTAAAAGATAGCACCCTTGGTGGGGCCACCATTAGCTTGGATACCGACTTCTCCTTTTCTGACTGGCGCGGGGTGGATTTAAGCGGGTTGAGCACGCTGTTGGGTCACTTCCGAGGGGTTAATTTTGCGGGGTTGGACTTTGACGGCATCAATTTTGATCCTGGTGTGCTGGAGTTTAGCGGGGCCGATTTTAGCGGAGCGCTCCATTTAAGCGGTCTGTTTAGCGATCTATCGGCCAGCGTTAAGCGGCTGTTTGATGGGGCCAGCTTTAAAGGGGTGGATCTCTCTGGTGAGACGAGCCAAAACGGCAAGTTTAAGTGGGGCAGTTTTAAAGGGGTAGACTTTAGCGGGGTAGATTTCAGCGGGATAGATCTGTCTGGGGTCGATCTTTCGTTGTCGGTGTTTGAGGGTGCGGTGTTGGAGTCCACCCTATTTGATGGAGCGCTGCTGGGCGGTGTCGATTTTAGTGGGGTAAGCGGCAGTATCGCCAGTGCGGCCAATGCATTTTACGATGCCACCACCAAGTTGGTGGGAAGCTGGAGTGAGAGCCTGACAGCGACCATGAACGCGGTGGCGGTGGAGGATGTGTTTAGCCGGGGAGCGCCTGGGCCGAGTTTTGCTTTTAGTGGTGGGGTGGATTTTGGTAGCGACCAAATTGACCTGAGCATGAATCTACAGGTCAATGTGGATAAGAGCTTTCATGAGGCGTTTGCGTTTAGCAGCGACGATTTGCTGCCGGAGGCGCTGGCACAGGTGGGTGGATTGGATCTATCGGGCAGCGCCTATGGTCGGGCGATTGTGGCGTTGGATTTTGATATGGGTACGGTGATCGGTTTGGCAGCGACCGATGTTGGTGGGCTATTGACGGTGCCGTTGCCCAGCAGCTACGACCCCTATTTTAAGCTGAACCGGTTTGATGTTGGGGCGTCGCTGGGTGTGCAGGATATTAGCGCGAGTCTGGATCTGGCCAACATTGCGGGTGTGACGGTGGAGTCAGCCTCTATTGCGGCGCGGGTTGCGGCCAGTGTGGATATGCAGGATGTGGATGGGGATGGGCGTCTCTACTATTCGGAGCTGCAAGCGCTCAAGGATGCCGACCCGACCAACTGGATGAACCACCTGGTCACCGTGACCCCTGGCGCGACCTTTGAAGCGGAGCTGCAAACCGCCGTCAATGTGGGTGGGGATGCCGACTTGGGGGCGCTGTTGGGTAGCCCCATTGTGACGATTGTCAGCGACCAGTTGTTTACCACCGATGCCAATGGCAAGGTTCAGTTTAACGCACCAGAGTTCTATCTGGATATCGCGCTGACGGCGGATCAGAAAGATAAGTTGCTGGAGGTTTTGGATACCCTCAAGAGCGCCGGTGACGGTGCGCTGAACAGCGATTTTATAAACACCAAAATCCCCGGTATTGATCAATCTCTGGCGGATATGTTTGCCAGCCAAGGCAGCGACAAGAGCATCATTCAGCGCATATTTGATCTGAAAACCGATGCGGAGAGCTATTTTGAGAACAGCACCTTGGGCAGTGGCAGCGAGACGGCGACCATCCGTGGTTTGGTGGATGTTTTAAACAACGCACTCACCAAAGCGGTTACGGTTGATTTTGATGCCGCAGTGACCACTCGCTGGGCTGGGCAGGCGTTGGCCTATACCAGTTTTGTGGGGCAATCGCTGCGTAATTTTGACTTTAGTGGTGCCGACCTGCGTGGTGCCGACTTTAGCGGTGCCGATCTAAGCGGGGTAGACTTCTCTGGGGCCAATCTGGCCGGGGCCATCTTTAGCACCACCAGCGGTGGTAACAGCAGCCGCGCCAAGTTGGGCGGGGTGAACCTGCAAGGGGCAATCCTGGATGGGGTGAGCCTGAGTGGTTTGGATCTGCGTGGTGCGGATCTCTCCAACACCGATCTGTCGGGTGTGGATCTCTCCTATGCGCTGGTGGTTGGGGCGCGGTTTGCCAATATTTTGAGTGATGCCCAAACCGATATCAGCGGCATGCTCTACGATGCCGGCCATGCGGATCTGTTTACGGCGGAGGCGGTGGGCAGTGCGCTGCACCTAGCCGCAGGGGTAGACCTTAGCGGCTATGATCTGGCGGGTTTCGACCTCTCTGGTTTGGATTTGAGCGGCGTTAATCTGACCGGGGCCAACCTGACCGGGGCCAACCTGCGGGATGTGCTGTTGAGCAGTGCCAATCTGGCGGGTGCTGACTTTAGTGGTGCCTTTGCGTGGGGTGTGGACTTTACCGGCAGCAGCGGTGGGGATTCTGCCACGCTCACCAACATGTTGGTGGAGAGTGCGGCCAACCTCACCTTTGGTTTCGGTGGGGGGATCAAGGATTTTGCCACGGATAAAGATTTAAGCGGCTTTGATCTATCGGGCTTGGATCTTTCTGGCATGGATTTTAGCGGGGTTAATCTGAGCGATGCGCTGCTCTGTGGTACGGATTTGAGTGGAGCCGATTTAACCACGGCAACCTTGTCCAAGCTGACCGATTTTACAGGTGCGGATCTGTCGGGTTTGGCGGTGCAAGGGGATGGCCGGGCGGCGCTGGCAGATCAGGTGCAGGGGATTTTTGCGCGGGCCAATCTGGCGGGTTTGGATCTTTCCGACTTGAGTTTGAGTGGGCTGGATTTGGCGGGGGCCAATCTGGCGGGTGTGGTGCTAAACGGTACCGCATTGGATATGAGCAACCTACGGGGTGCTGTGCTGGCGGGTGTGCAGGAGATCGCCCAAGTGGGCAGCCTGCAAGGGGCGCTTTACGATGCGGCGACCAACTTTAGTGGGATTGACGCTGGGGCATTGAGCACGCTGAAGTCGGGTATGCTGGAGTCGCTGGCGGGTGTGGGCGTGCAGGCGGGTGGCCCCAGTGTGCAGTTTACGGGCGGTTTGGATCTCTCGGGTGACGAGGTGGTCATTGCGCTGAATCTGCGGGTGAACTTGGCTCGTGAAGTGGGCTTGGAGTTTTCGCTGGGTACGGCGGATCTGGATGAGGCGGCGCAAGCGGTGCTGCCTGATCTATCCATTGCCGGGCATGCGGCGGGTTCGATTTATGCCCTTGCCGATATGGATTTGGGCTTGGTGATTGGTACCAAGAGCAGTGGTGGTAGCTTTGATCTACCGGTGCCCAGCAGTTTGGACCCCTATTTTTATGTGAACCAGTTGGAGGTTGGGGCGACGGTCGAGTTGGGCAATGTAGCGGCGCAGCTGGATGTTGCGGGCATTGGAGGGCTCTCCATTGAGCAAGGGGAGATGAGCCTGTCGGCCAAGCTGAGTGCGGCGGTGGCAGATCCAGATGCCAGCGATGGTGAAAAGCGCATTACCAGTGCCGAGGTGAGCGCAGCGGGTGGGGTAGGCACGCTGATAACGCTGACACCAGAGGCAGAACTGGCGGGGATGTTTGTCTTTGATGCGTCGGCGGGTGGTTTTAATGTTTCCGATTATGGGCTGATGGAGGTCCATTTTCAGCAGGATAATCTGCTGAGCTACGACGGGGCCGCCTGGAGTGTGCAGAGCCCCGATGTGTGGGTGGATCTGCAAATCAGCGAAGCGCTGAAGGCGAAGATTCTGGATCTGCTGGGGCAGGTTGAGGATGTGATTGCGGGATTGCCGCTGGATCTGTTGGATGAGGAGATTCCTGGTCTTGGTAAGAGCTTGGGGCAGCTTATTGGGGGTACCGACAGTGCCGCCAGTGACATAACCGACTATCTTAAATTGCGGGATGCCGCCAACGCCTACTTTACCACCTACACCTTTACGGGCAGCGATTTTCCCTCGGTGCGGGGTTTCTTAAATGCGCTGAATGATGCCTTGGCGGCCTTAACTTCGGTGGATTTTTCCCTGAGTGAGGGGCTGGATTGGTCGGGTGCCAATCTGGCAGGGGTGGATTTTTCCAGCCTGGGTTTGGATCTGCGTGGGGTGGATTTTTCAGGGGCGCTTTTGAAGGGGGCCAACTTTACGGGTCTGGATCTGACCGGGGTGAATTTTGCTGGTGCGGATTTAAGCGGGGCGATTTTCCAAGGGGTGGGTCTGCCCTCGGCGATTTTGCGTAAGGTTGACTTTAGCGATGCGATTTTGGATGGCATCGACTTTAGTGGGTTGGATCTGCGCTGGGCGAATATGAGCAATGCGCATATGGATGGGGTGAACTTCTCGTATGCCGGGTTGTTTGATGTGACGTGGGGTAGCCCCAGCTGGAACCGAGGCAAATTGCCGGATCTAAGCCATGCCTTGAGCAATATTGATCTGAGCGGTCTGTTTGGCAGTCAATCCAGCAGCGGTTGGCAGCTATGGGGGCGTGGGTTGGATCTGGCCTCGCTCAATTATGATTTTAGCGGCTTTGACCTTTCAGGTTTGCGTTTTGATGGCATTGATCTTTCGGGGCTTAAACTGATTGGCGCCAATCTGCGCAATGCCATCTTTAGCGACAGCAGCACCCTAAACAACACCGATTTTAGTGGCTCTTTTGCGCTGGATGTGGATTGGGGTGACTTTAATCTGTCGGGGCGCATGGTAGATATGATCACCACCGATATGGTGGTGGAGGGCAGCTTTGCCGAGGCGTGGGCGGGCATTAAAAAGCTGGTGAGCGGGGCGGATTTTAGTGGCTTTGATTTTAGCAACTGGGATCTGTCGACGCTGGACTTTAGCGGCATCAATATCAGTGGTGCCAAGCTTAGCGGGGCCAATTTAAAAGATAGCACCCTTGGTGGGGCCACCATTAGCTTGGATACCGACTTCTCCTTTTCTGACTGGCGCGGGGTGGATTTAAGCGGGTTGAGCACGCTGTTGGGTCACTTCCGAGGGGTTAATTTTGCGGGGTTGGACTTTGACGGCATCAATTTTGATCCTGGTGTGCTGGAGTTTAGCGGGGCCGATTTTAGCGGAGCGCTCCATTTAAGCGGTCTGTTTAGCGATCTATCGGCCAGCGTTAAGCGGCTGTTTGATGGGGCCAGCTTTAAAGGGGTGGATCTCTCTGGTGAGACGAGCCAAAACGGCAAGTTTAAGTGGGGCAGTTTTAAAGGGGTAGACTTTAGCGGGGTAGATTTCAGCGGGATAGATCTGTCTGGGGTCGATCTTTCGTTGTCGGTGTTTGAGGGTGCGGTGTTGGAGTCCACCCTATTTGATGGAGCGCTGCTGGGCGGTGTCGATTTTAGTGGGGTAAGCGGCAGCATCGCCAGTGCGGCCAACGCATTTTACGATGCCACCACCAAGTTGGTGGGAAGCTGGAGTGAGAGCCTGACAGCGACCATGAACGCGGTGGCGGTGGAGGATGTGTTTAGCCGGGGAGCGCCTGGGCCGAGTTTTGCTTTTAGTGGTGGGGTGGATTTTGGTAGCGACCAAATTGACCTGAGCATGAATCTACAGGTCAATGTGGATAAGAGCTTTCATGAGGCGTTTGCGTTTAGCAGCGATGATTTGCTGCCGGAGGCGCTGGCACAGGTGGGTGGATTGGATCTATCGGGCAGCGCCTATGGTCGGGCGATTGTGGCGTTGGATTTTGATATGGGTACGGTGATCGGTTTGGCAGCGACCGATGTTGGTGGGCTATTGACGGTGCCGTTGCCCAGCAGCTACGACCCCTATTTTAAGCTGAACCGGTTTGATGTTGGGGCGTCGCTGGGTGTGCAGGATATTAGCGCGAGTCTGGATCTGGCCAACATTGCGGGTGTGACGGTGGAGTCAGCCTCTATTGCGGCGCGGGTTGCGGCCAGTGTGGATATGCAGGATGTGGATGGGGATGGGCGTCTCTACTATTCGGAGCTGCAAGCGCTCAAGGATGCCGACCCGACCAACTGGATGAACCACCTGGTCACCGTGACCCCTGGCGCGACCTTTGAAGCGGAGCTGCAAACCGCCGTCAATGTGGGTGGGGATGCCGACTTGGGGGCGCTGTTGGGTAGCCCCATTGTGACGATTGTCAGCGACCAGTTGTTTACCACCGATGCCAATGGCAAGGTTCAGTTTAACGCACCAGAGTTCTATCTGGATATCGCGCTGACGGCGGATCAGAAAGATAAGTTGCTGGAGGTTTTGGATACCCTCAAGAGCGCCGGTGACGGTGCGCTGAACAGCGATTTTATAAACACCAAAATCCCTGGTTTGGATCAATCCCTGGCCGAGATCTTTGGGGCGGCAGAGGGCGAGCAGACCTTTATTCAAAAGCTGTTTAACCTTACGAGTGATGCCACCGCCTATTTCAATACCACCCATCTGGCTGATAGCCCGGTTGGGAGTGAGCCTAAGGCGACCATTCGCGGCTTGGCCGATGCCTTAAACAGTGCCTTGACTGAGGCCATGGCACTACCCTTTACCCCCTCCACAACCCAGTGGGCGGGTGCCATGTTGGCCCATACCGATTTTACCGGCCAGTCGCTGCGTAATTTTGACTTTAGTGGTGCCGACCTGCGTGGTGCCGACTTTAGCGGTGCCGATCTAAGCGGGGTAGACTTCTCTGGGGCCAATCTGGCCGGGGCCATCTTTAGCACCACCAGCGGTGGTAACAGCAGCCGCGCCAAGTTGGGCGGGGTGAACCTGCAAGGGGCAATCCTGGATGGGGTGAGCCTGAGTGGTTTGGATCTGCGTGGTGCGGATCTCTCCAACACCGATCTGTCGGGTGTGGATCTCTCCTATGCGCTGGTGGTTGGGGCGCGGTTTGCCAATATTTTGAGTGATGCCCAAACCGACATCAGCGGCATGCTCTACGATGCCGGCCATGCGGATCTGTTTACGGCGGAGGCGGTGGGCAGTGCGCTGCACCTAGCCGCAGGGGTAGACCTTAGCGGCTATGATCTGGCGGGTTTCGACCTCTCTGGTTTGGATTTGAGCGGCGTTAATCTGACCGGGGCCAACCTGACCGGGGCCAACCTGCGGGATGTGCTGTTGAGCAGTGCCAATCTGGCGGGTGCTGACTTTAGTGGTGCCTTTGCGTGGGGTGTGGACTTTACCGGCAGCAGCGGTGGGGATTCTGCCACCGTGAGCAACATGTTGGTGGAAAAAGCGGCCAATATATCGGCTGGTTTTGCGAGCGATCTTAAAGATTTTGCCACCAGCAACAATTTTAAGGGCTTCGACTTTTCGGGTTGGGATCTCTCGGGCATTGACTTTAGCGGCAAGGATCTCTCAGCGGCACTGCTGCGTGGTGTCAACCTTGAGGGGGCTATCCTTTCTACGGCCATTTTGAGCCAAGCCAGCGACTTTAGCGGTGCTGATTTAAGCGGTTTGAAGGCGTTGGATGCCAGCTATAGTGTCCTGCCTACGGCGGTGACGGGTATCTTTGCCCAGACCAATCTAGCGGGCTTGGATCTCTCTGGATTAAGCTTTTTGGGCGTCAATCTTGCCGGGGCTAATTTGGCCGATGTGAATGTGGATGAGGCCTCCTTTGACCAAGCCAACCTCAAGGGGGCGATCCTCTCTGGCGTAAGCAACATTGCCAGCGGTGCGGCTTTCCAAGGTGCGCTCTACGATGGCTTAACCAAATTTACCGGCAGCGATGCCGAGACCCTTAAAGCCAAGATGGTTGAATCGCTCTTAGAAAACAGCCGGTTTAACCACAATGGCCCTATGATCAGCTTTACTGGTGGTTTGGATATGAGCGGCGATGAGGTCGTGATTGACCTTAACATGCAGCTCAATCTTAGTCGTGAGATGGCGCTGGATTTTAATCTTGGTGTGGCAGACCTGCCCGATGAGGCCGCCGCTCTGGTGCCGGACTTCTCGCTCTCCGGCAGTGCCAATGCCATGATCTATGCCATTGCCGATGTGGATATGGGGGTGGTGCTGGGGACAAAGGATGTGGGCGGGCTCTTCTCGTTGCCCGATCCAAGCACGGCAGATCCCTACTTTTACATCCATCAGTTAGAGGCTGGTGCGCAGTTGGAACTGGGCAACCTGCATGCCGCCGTGGATGTGGCGGGTTTGGTGCAGGTTGAGGTGGTGGATAGCTACCTGGATCTCACCGCCAAGGTGACGGTTGAGGTGGCAGACCCCGACGATAGCGATGGCACCTTACGCATTCTTAAAAGTGAGTTGGATGCGGTTGATGATTTTGCCCAATTGGTGACGGTAACGCCATCGGGCACGCTGGATGCTGAATTTGTACTCAATGCAACGGGTGACGGTTTTAACCTGAATGATTTTGGCAATCCAACCTTGCGGATGCATGCCGATCAACTGTTTGAATTTAATGATCTGGACTTAAATTGGCAGGTGCTCAAGCCTGACCTCTATCTGGACGTGCAGATCACCTCAACCCTGAAAGATCGTATTCTTAGCCTGCTCAATACCATTGATACCACCGGCAACGGTTGGCTGGGTTTTGACCTGCTGAATATGGATATTCCCGGTCTGCAAAAGAGCATCAATGAGTTGCTCACCATTGATAGCGACCTGAGTGATGCTGAAAATATCAACGTGTTTGCCCTGGAAGCTGCGGCCAACAGCTACTTTGCTGAGTTTGATTTCAGCACGGTGTTCCCCACTTTACGGGGCATGGTGAATGCGCTCAAAGCGGCGTTGATGGCCAATTTAAACCTGCCCTTTGATGGCAGCACGGTAGATTGGGCCTTTGCCAAACTCTCGGGTACAGATTTTAGTGGGGTTGCGGATCTACGCAACTTTATCTTCCGTGGGGCGCAGTTGGATGGGGCCAACTTCTCGGGATTGGATCTGTCGGGTGTGAACTTCCTGGGGGCCATGCTGGATGGAGCCCGCTTTGATGCCGGTTCCCTCTTACGCTTGGCGGATTTTAAAGGGGCCTCGCTGCTTAATATTGATTGGAGCGCTCTTGATCTTTCAGGGGTCAACTTCAGTGGGGTGAACCTGGAAGGGGCAGACTTTAGCGGTCTGGACTTGTCGGGTGTCAACTTTAGCGGAGCCAACCTGCGCGGTGTGGACTTTAGCGGGGCCAACCTGCGGGGTGTCAACTTTAGCGGGGCAGATCTGCGTGGGGCCACGCTGGATATGGCGTTGGCGATTGGGGTTACGTGGAGCAATATTGAATTTGGTAGCTTTATCAATGCCGCTGGGCTGCGCCTATCCACCAGCTTGACCGGCTTGGTGACAGATATCTCCCTCAAGAGCATCTTTGGTTCATCGCTTGTGGCGGATGTCAAACGTCTGCTGAGCGGGCAGGGTGCTGGTTATCTTAGTCTGGATGGTTATAGCTGGGATGGCTTTGATCTCTCTGGTTTGGATTTCAGCGGGGTGGATTTTTCGAACCTTTCGCTGATTGGTGCCAACCTGCGGGGGGTAAGCTTTGCCAACGCCCTGTTTGATACGGTGGATCTCTCTGGTGCGTTTGCCTACAGGGTGGATTGGAGCGGCCTGACCGATGGTGACGGTGTGGCCATTGATGCGGGGAACCATAGCAGCATTAACATTAGCAGTGTGTTGGCGTTTGTGTTGGATGGCTTAAGCAGTGGGGCGGACTGGCTTAATGCGGATGGGGCTAAATTCTCCCTCATGAGTGGTGCCACCGACTGGAGTGGGTTTAACTTCCGGGGTTGGGACTTGAGCGGGGTGGACTTTGCAGCCCTGGGGGATATGGACTTTTCTGGGGTGGATTTTGGCTTTGCCCGGTTGCTCAATGTCAACTTTGGGAATGCCAGCTTTGATGGTGCTACCCGTTGGACCGGTTCCCAGTGGAAAGGAGCCTCATTTGGGGCAACCGCGCTGCTGGACGGTCTGTTTGGTGGGGTTGATTTCTCCGGGTTTGACTTTAGCGGAACCAGCGGTCTGGACTTTACCGATACGAGCAAGTGGGGCTTTGACCTCAATGGCCTGTTGGATTTTGGCGGGGCCAAGTTTGATGGGGCCATCCAGATTGAAAAGCTGCTGGCGGGGCTCTATCTCAAGTTTAATAGTCTGGGGCCAGCGGCGACCCAGCATCTAAACTTTGGCTGGGCTGACTTTGGTTCGTTGGATATTTCGGGTCTCTTTGATGGCAGTACGCTGGTGGGCTGGTTAACCGGGCTTGGTTTTGCCCACGATGATAGCGCAACCCACAATTTTGGTGATCTGTTTAAGATGGGCTCCTTCAAAGGGGTGGATTTCTCCGACTTTGAATTGCCCGACTTAAACTTTGACTTTAGTGGCATCGACCTCTCTTTCGGTGCCTTCTTTAGTGATAACGATAACAGCAATAGCGCCACCTTTACCTTGGATGGGGCCAATCTGCGGGGCTTGGATCTGTCGGGTATCGGGGATGTGGATGTGCTCTCCGCAGCCAGTGCGTTTTTTGATGCCCTAACCACCTTCAGCGTGGCCGACTCTGGCAGCTTGACCTTTACCGCCAATATGGATGAGGCGGTGTTGGAAGATGTGTTTGCCAATCTGGGTGGGCCAGAGTTCGCCTTTACCCCCTCCTTTGATACCGCCGATTCTGAGGTGACATTAGGCTTTAATATCGCCATTAACATTGACCGATCCGCGCTCTTTGAGTTTGCCTTGGATGCCAGTGAGCTAACGGGTGATGCGGTAGCCGATATTGGTAACTTTACCGCTTCTGGTTCGGCCCTGGGGCGTTTTGTGTTCGCTTTGGATCTGGATGCCGGTATTGCTGTCACCACCCGTAGCACCGACAGCGGCTTTGCAGGGCCACTGCCTGTTCCGTCGGATGCGGAACTCTATTTCCGTCTCAACCGGTTTGATACCGGTGCGGCCCTCGATGTGATGGGGCTTAATGTCACCGCTTCGCTGTTGGGGGATCTGGCCACCGCAGAGATTGCACCGGGCAGTTCGTTCAAGGCCAAAGTCGCCGCCAGCATTGACATGGCCGATCCCGATAATAGTGATGGCAAGGCGCGTATTACGGTGGCCGATCTGAGTGGGGTCACGATCGCCGACTATGTGACCTTTACCCCAGCGGTGGCCTTTGAGGGGGCGTTGCTGTTTGATGCCAGTGTGGCGGGCTTTAATGTCAGTGATTGGGGCAATCCTACCCTGACCATCCGCTCGGAGATTGTGGCGGGCAATCTGGTGACCTCCTACTTCTTTGACGTGAACATTGACAGTGCGACGGTGCAATCCAATCTGGAGAGCATCTTCGATACTGCGGCGGATGTGGGTAAATCCATTGATGAATTGGGTATCCTGAATGCCAGTCTGCCCTTTGTCGATAGCACCCTCGGCGGGCTGCTGGCCAGCGATGATGGGCGCACCCTGGGGGACTATTTCAGCTTTCAGTACACCAAAGCAGATGGTACCGAGAGCAATGTGCTGATGGACTACTACGCCAGCAGTGGTACCCATACCTATGCAGGCTTGATTGAGTGGTTACGCGCCTACCTGGGGGCGACAGGGGTCTATGAGGATCTCACGGCGCTGTTCCCAGATACCTATGGTTCTACCACGGTTGGTCCTTTCCAAGTCAGTGGCGGTTTAGACCTCAATAACCGCGAACTGCGCCTGGATCTTACCATGAACTTGGAGCAGCTTTTTGACCTGCCCTTGGTCATGGATAGCTCGTTGGACGCCCTTGGGCTTGGTTTTGATGCCAGTGGTAACATGCAACTTAGTGCAGATCTGGCAATGGATCTAAGCTTTGGCATGGCCTTTACCGACTTGGCGGATCTCTCCAGCGTTGGCGACAATGTGTTTGTGCAGATCAACCAGATGGATGCCAACGTATCGGCGGCCATGAACAATTTTAATGCCGGGGTTACGGTGGGCGTGTTGGAAGGCAAGGTGGATAATGGCTCCATTATCTTTGCAGCCGATGCTACCCTAGCGCTCAATCCCGATGGGGATAGCAATAATAATGGTCAACGGGTTACTTTGACCGATCTTGGCGCGGCCTCTTCGATCTCTGATCTTATTGATGCTTCGGCCACCGTTTATGCCACCGCCGATCTGCCCATCAAGGTTAATCTGTTTGGGGCCGATACCGCCGCCCTGACCGGGGGCCAGCCGCGTATTACGGTGGATTGGGGCTCTGCGGGTGCGCCGATCTCCATTGAAAATGTGGCGACCACTTCACCCGTCATCACCAAATCTAACTTTACGGATCTGGCCAGTTTCTCCTCCATGACCCCGGCTCAAATCATTAACATGATGAAAAAAGTTGGGGATTTCCTCGCTCAGTTCCGCGATTCCGAAGTGTTTGATGTGGGCATTCCCTTTACCAATACCGAGTTGGGGGATGTGTTTGATTTCACCTATGGCTTTGTGCAAGCGTTGGATGAAAATCTGTCGGGCATTTTGGCCATGGATATTACGGCGGGTGAGAGCATCTCACCGGTGTTGACCGATGATGTGGCTTTTGATCTGGTGCTGCGCCGTGCTGGGGATATGCAGCCAGAAGTGTTTAGCATCATGGTATTGGCATCGGAGACCAGCGGATTTACCTCTATTGATGAACTGGCGGAGTTGATTAATCAAAAGGTCGCAGCAGTTGCCTATGGTGCCTTGCTGGTTCAGACCGATCTGCCCGCTTGGGTCAGTCAGAGTGATGAAGTCACCGCCAGCTTGGATGCCCAAGTGGGGGCCAGTGCCACGGTAGAAGAGTCCACGGTGGGTGGGCAAGCCTATGCCACGCAACAGGTGCTCAATCTTGGCATCGCCAGTGGTACCCTCAGCTTCAAACTGGCGGGTAAAACCGATCAATCCTTTGTGGTGTCGGGTAGTGATTCTGACGCAGATATTAAGGATAAGATTAAAACCGCACTGACCGGTTTGATCTTCGATAATTTGGTGCAGGCCAATGATATTGAGACCGCCAAGGGCAATTTTGAGGTGGCGGGCAATCGGGATGAAGGTTTCCGCATAAGCTATGCTGGTGGCTTGGCGGGTAAGGATTATAGCGGTGTTACCATCGGCTTTAGCGCCTCGGCTCCAGAAGGGGTAATCTCTGCGGTGCAGGATGGTGCGGCGGGCCTGGGTGAAGAGCAAATTCTTAGCATTGCCGGGGCCAAGAGTGGTCGGTTTACCCTGACCTATGGCAAAGAGACCACCGACCCCATCCGTTTCTTGCTCAATGATATTTCCCATTCTCCTTCGCAGATTCAGCAGGCTTTGGAAAAACTTCCCTCGATTGGGGAAGGCAATGTGCGGGTCACTTTCCTTAACAGCTATGTGGACCCCGTTACCGGAAAAACCATCAATACTCCTGGTACAGCACCTAAGTATAAGATTGAATTTATCGGCGATCTGGCGGGTAAAAACGTCTCTCAATTAAAGGTCAACAGCGGTGCTATCAAGTGGGGCACCACCGTGCCCAGCGGGCGTACCAGTGGTTTTGTGGTGGAGACAGTCGCCGGTACGGGCATTAATGATGTCGCGGAAAAACAGAGTGTTAAGGTCTATGTTGAACCGGGTCAAAGCGCCAGCTTTGACCTGAGTGTGGTGTTTAATGGGCAGACCTATACCACCGCTTCCATTGCCCATGACGCGACGGCAACCCAGGTGCGTCAAGCGCTGGAGAGTGCCAGCAACGGCAGCAGCAGCCTAGGGGCTGTTTCGGTTGATGGAGAAACAGCCAATATTAAAGTGACCGGTACCGGCAATGGTTTTTGGACCATTACCTTCGATGGCGCCCTGGCTGGGGTGGATATTGACTTGATGAGTGGTAACTGGACCGGCATGGATAGCCCGGATGTGAGCTTAAACACCTCCAAAGTGGGGGGCTACACCAGCGAAACCCAGCAGGTGGTATTCAGTTCAGGTACCGGTAGCTTTAAGGTGCAGTTGGGCAGCAGTGGTAGCATTTCTGATACACTGGCGGCTGCCTCAACGCCGCAAGCGTTGCAGGCTGCCCTGGAGGGCATGACAGAAATTGGCAAGGGCAATGTGCAGGTTTCGGGTTATGAGGGTAACTGGACCATAGACTTTATCGGTGATCTGGCCGGGCAAAATATGGAGCGGCTCTCTTTCTTGCCGGTGCAAACAATCGCCTTTGACAGCAGCACCCAAGAGAGCTTTAAGGTTAAATTTGCCGGTAGCAGCAGCAGCTTTGCTACGCTAACCGCCGTGGATATTGCGGGTAAGTCGGCCCAAGAGGTGCGTTTGCTACTGCAAAGTGCCATCGAAGGGTTGGATGATGGGCTGGATTGGAGCAATGTCAAAGTTCTGCAAGGGGATGCCGTTGCGGGTGAGCCTCAGGCTTGGGAGATTATCTTTACCGGCGATTTAGCGGGTAAGACCATGGAGGCGCTCTCCTTTGAGTTTAGCAAAGGTAGCACCACCACCAGCGTTGAGGCCGAAGCGGTGGTAAGCAGCCTGATCCAGGTGGTCGCTACGGAGAAGAGTACCAGCGGCGGTATAACCAGCGGTAAATTACAGATTAAACCCACCAACGTAGATGATTTTGTGGGGATGGCGATGACTCCCGGTGCTGGGGTGGCATTGGATGTGGTTAGTTACGGCTCCCCCGCCGGGGATACCGCTGTGCAGCGTTTGTTTGTGGTGGATGCCGGTAGTGATGCAGGTAAAGTTTCGCAATATCGCTTGCAGTTTGAAGATAATAGCGGTACCAGCTATGAAACCGCCGCCATTGATTGGGATGCCACCGCTGGCGAGGTGCAGACCGCGCTTAATAACGCTTTGGGTGCGGCTGGTTCGGTCACGGTGGTCGATACCAATCCAGAGGAGGTCAATCTTTCTCCCTCGACCATCGCCTTTGATATTACGTTTGGTGGTGCTTTGGCCAATCGTTCTATCAACACATTAACGGCTAGTTTTGATACTCTGCGGGCCAATCCCGGTGTCATGGCCGACGCCTACACTCTGCGCCAAGGCGCCGCTGCCACCGACCTGACCGATGCGGTGAACGAGGTGCAGCGGGTCTGGTTTGACGATGTGGTGGGGGGCGCGTTTGGTATCTCTGTATACTATGACGGTACCTACTATAATCCAGAGCAGGCGTGGAGTTGGGGGACGTCGGTGGCGGATATGGAGAGCGAGTTGGAGAGCTCTCTGGCCGAGGCCTTTGGTGGTTTAAGTGCCGATGAGGTGAGCCAACTGCTCACCTTTACCGAGGTGCCCGATGGTGGTGGTGCCATTGATATTGAGTTTGGTGGTCTGCTGGCGGGTAAGGATATGGCCACCGTGTTGGTCACGGATACCTGGTTGACCGCTGAAAGTCGCAGCGCTTCTTATGCCGATCCTTCGGCGCTGGGTTTTGCGGCGGGTGGGCAGGATGCTTATGCCATCACCGGTCCCAAATTCAACACCATGGATAAGTTTGCCGAGGTGTTTGCCAAGGCGGTCAATGATCTGCTGCCCGAGGGTGAGAGTTTTGATCTCGCGGCCCGTTTTGACGCAGTGAATATGGACTTTTTGTTTGACATCAAGTTCACCCCCGCACTGCCCACGATTGAAGAAGCCATTGATCTTGGTTTCGATTCGGACATCATCTCTTTGAATGCGGATGGCACCTTTGTCATCACCCCGGGAATCACCTTTGAGACCACCATCGGTATTGATTTCGACCGTCCCGATGATTTTAACCTGGATAGTGCTGGGGTAGCCCGTGCGGTGGTCAATGGGGCCAGTTTCAATGGTGCGCAACCCCCCATCATGTTGTTGGAAGACCCCTCATCACCCTTTGATGGGGCGACAGGTGGCAGTACCAACCTGACGGTGGATGGGCACTTTACCTTGGTTTTCAACGATCAAGAGCGCTACAACGTAACCATTGCCGCCGCTGATCAAGAGGATAACACCAGCTACCAGGATCTGTTGCTGGACATTCAGAACGCGCTGGATGGGGTGGCGGTCAAAGCCAATGGCCTGTTGGCGGCGGGGGGCTTTAGCAACCTGGGTGAGGCGGTCAAAATTAACTGGGATACCTCCGCGCAACAGCAGCGTTTTCAATTTGAATCCCGCACCTCACTCACCAGCATGGGGGTTCAGGTTGCCAGCGGTGATCCCGCGGTCAGTCAGTTGAAATTGGTCACCCAGAGTGCCAATAGCGTGTCGGAGCGTGGCATCCCCAGCAATGGCAAAGTCTATAACGATTTTTCCGATAGCAGCAGTGGTACGGCTGGAATCGCGTTTGATCTGGTGGTGGATGGGGATAGTAGCAACCCCTTTACCATCGCTGTCTCGGCAGCGGAGATTGCCAATAATAGTTCGGTGGAGGATCTGCTGGCCGATCTGCAAGATGCCATTGATGCCCAAACCAGCCACGATTGGTTGACCAAAAAGGGGTTAAGCTCGCTGGGTGATGTGGTGCAGATTGTACAGGAGAATGATTATCTCTCCTTTGCCGTCAGCGGTGGGCAGATCAGCAATCTTGAGCTACGGGCGCTGGATAGTGACCCCATCATCAACCAGTTGGGTTTCCTGAATGGCACCCTGGCCAAAACCAGCGGCTTGTCGCTGTTCCTGCAAGATGCCTTTTTGGGCGGCAATATGGTGTTGGGTGTGCAAGATTTCGCCGCCACCGGTAGCATTGGTGAGATGCTGCAAGCCACCATGGGGCAGATGGAAGCGGTGTTTGACGCAGGGGTTTCGGTGCAGTTGAAAAACGGCAGCGATGCCGAGCCCGGCAGCCGTGTCTACATCTCCGACCTCTTGCAGGGGGCGCGGGACCAAAGTGGCCAGCTTGGCCTGTTGGGAGACATTAGCATTGATAGCGCTGGGGGTTCTAGTGTGGGCCATGCGGCCCCCTTGGAGAGCCTGGGAGTCGGCGTTATGGCCCGCGACTTGGGCTTGCGTCTGGAGATCACCGAGGCGGCCCCCGCAGCGGGTGCTGAAGCGATCACCCACACCGTAGATGTGACCCTGCGTGCTGTGGATACGCTGGATAATAACTCGGTTGCGGCTCTTGCCAGCGATTTGAACAGCGCCATTCAAAGCGCCTTGTCCGACGCAGGGCTTAGCCAGTTTAGTGGGCACACCTTTATCAGCACCGGCAACCCCTATGCCGATGATGGCACGGTCAATAGCAGTGTCACGGCACTTAAGTTTACGGCACCTGCGAGCCATCTACTGACCCTCGCTGGGCGCTCATTGATCAGCGATTTTATAACGCCGCTCACCTTTACCGACTCCAGCTATACCGAGGGTACGGAACCGGTGGCCCGATTGCTGATCAGCGACATTTCGGTAGAGGCCGGGGGCTTAAATCTCTTCCCAGCGGAGAGTGCGCCGAGCATTGCCATCACCGTGCCGGTGATGGAGCTGTTCCGGGGTGAGATCACCCTGAGCGACGCCATTGATGTAGAAATTCTTGGTCTGGACGCTCTCTCTGGGTTTAAGAACCTCTCTTGGTCCTCCATCATTGATGGCATCAAGATGGTGACTCAATTGTTGTCACAGATGGAGTCTTTTGAATTTTTGGATCAAAAGCTGCCCGTCATCGACAAGAGTGTGGTGGATATGCTGGATATTGCCAGCCAATTTGCCCATGCGATTGAAGAAATTGAGAATAATCCTGCTGCGGGGATTGATTCCCTACAGACCGCGCTGGCCGATGGTTTTGGCATCAGCGATGATGAGGTGCAACTCAACTATGACGTGTTGGGACATGCCATCTCCATTAACTTGCCCTACACCTTCCAGTTGGCCGACCAGGATTTCCCCATCAGCATCAGCTTTGACGATCTGCGTGCATTGGTGGGGCCGGGTACCATCGATCAACTTATCGGTACCGTGCAGTCGTTGGTGGATGTGGGGGCCGCTGCCCAAGTAAGGCTTAAATCCTCTGCCCAGATCAACCTTTCCATGGGTATTGATCTAGATTCGGGCGAGATGTTCCTCTACGACTACAACGATGGGGGCACCAGCGATGACTATAGCGATGATACCGGTCTCTATACCCGCTTGACGGCTGAGATCGAAGGTACAGCGCTGGAGTTCAATGCCAACCTTGGGCCTGTGGTGCTCCAGGTTAATGATGGTACAGCCAATATTGACGCGCAAGCTGGGCTCTACCTTTATGATGACCCTGCGGGTGCTCCTGGGGCCGGGGATGGTCGTCACTACCTCAGTTCGGCGGTATCGGTACGGCAGGTTGCCGAAGGGGAGTCGCAAGGGCTGGTTTGGGGAGCCTCGGATGCGCTGGTTCAGTCGGTCAGTGGCAATCTCTACACCCTTAACTACGCAGCGGATGATGCTTTCCGTTTCTTGATGGAGGTGGAGGGTAAAACCTACACCACAAGTCTGTGTAACCGCTATATGACGGCGGACGAAGTGGCCGTGGCGTTGCAGGATGCCTTTAACTTCGAGGGGCTCTCTGGCAGCGTTGTGACCGGTACCGATTTGGCGCTGGATGGGGATGGTTTGCCCACCGGTTGGAGCTTTACCTTTGGCGGCCAATTGGCGGGGCAAACCGTCACGATCACCTCGGAAAAAGTTATCGACATCGCCCCCACCGATGAGGTGCAGTGGGTCAAAGTGGCTTCGGGTAGCGGTGGCACTTTCACCCTGTCGGTGGATTATGACGGTACCACCTATACCACGGCGGCCATCGGTTGGAACGCCGACAGCAGCGCGGTAGCGAGTGCTCTAAACACCGTTTTGGCCCCCATCGCAGGTACGGTGAGTGTGGCGGCCCATGATGCGAGCAATAGCTCGCTGGGCTGGGATGTCACCTTTGGTGGCGCGCTGGCTGGGGTGGCGCTGGAAAATATGCGTGGCCATGGTGACAACCTGAGCCACCAAGGTGCCATTGCGGTGCAGGTGGATGAGTTGGGCAGTACGGCGGGCAGTGTGACCACCAACACCAAACAGTGGCTCAATGTGGTGGCGGGCACCGGCGGCAGCTTTACCCTGAGCTATCAAGAGGGCAGCACCACCTATAGCTCGGCGGCCATCGCCTATAGTGAAGATAGCGCGACCCTGGCCGCCAACATTCAGCAAGCGCTGCAAAACGCCTATAACGCCGGTATGAGCAACACAGTCAGTGTCACGGCCAACAGCAGCCGGGGCGGCTTTAATATCGAGTTTGCCGGGGATCTGGCAGGTAAGGCCATCACCCAGTTGGTGGCGGATACCACCAACCTGAGTGCGGGCATCTTTGGCAGCATTTTCCGGGATGTGGATGCCGATTTCTCTGGTACGGCATCGGTGGTTTTGCCTACCACCCTGGGGCTCGAAGGGGAGGTGTTTGACGAAATTATCGATCTGGGCTTGATCCCAGGTCTGACCAACCCCATGGATATGGGCAATGTCGAGATCCGCATCACCGATCTCAAATCTATGTTCCAGGCTTTGGTCGATCCAAATCTCACCGTGACCAGCACCGTGATCACGCAAACCGGTGTGTATGACGACGCTTACATCGTCAACTACCAGTTGCCCAATATTAGCGATCTGCTGGACGCGTTCAAGCTGATGGAAAACCCCTTCCTGCGTCTGCTGCGAGACCCTTCCATTATCGTGGATGGTATCGACTACGTGCTCAAGGGTATGCAGACCGGGTTGGATGTGGCCGCTTCACTGCCACTACCCTTTATTGGCGACCAGTTGGCACAGGG
Organism: Magnetococcus marinus MC-1; assembly: GCF_000014865.1. Taxonomy (NCBI): domain Bacteria; kingdom Pseudomonadati; phylum Pseudomonadota; class Magnetococcia; order Magnetococcales; family Magnetococcaceae; genus Magnetococcus; species Magnetococcus marinus. The sequence goes on along the minus strand of NC_008576.1, from coordinate 2,699,746 downwards.
CGCTCAGTTTATTGGGGATTTCCGTGGTTCCGTGGTGCAGGGTATCCGGGATGCCTTGGACAGCGCTCTGGATGAATATCGCGGCATGGAGAACGCGCTGCGTTTCTTCCTGTTTGACGTGTTTACCGACGATACCGATGGGGATGGGGTTATTGATCCCGCCTCAATGGTGGAGTGGGCGGCGGGTACCACCAGTAAGGATAACCCCTTCCTGAACTATCTGTCGGACTATGACGGGGATGGCATTGTCAGCGTTGACGATATCGTGGTGGAATTTTTGGCGGCGGCCCAAGGCGGTTATGCCGCCGGTACCCGGGTGGGTTACACCGAAGCGACACGTAAGAGTGACGGCGATGATACCCCGGGTGACGTGATTCCCACCGGCGGTGCGAGCGACCCCTTTGATGTGGCCAAATCGCTGCAAATTCGTATGCACCTTGGGCAGTCGATCCTATCGAAAGATGTCGATATTGGCTTTGACATTGGCTTCCCTGGGCTCTCACTGGATCTGGATGGCGGCATTCAGTTGGATCTGGGCTGGGATATGTATTTTGGCTTTGGTGTCAACCTGGATGATGGTCTCTATGTGGTCTCCGATGCCATTAATGTGGCAGGTTTGGGGCTCAAAGCCAGTGATGTGCTGGTGGAAAATCCCTGGGCACCCGACGCGGCCTATACCACCGAGGAGATCAAGCTGACCTTTGATGCCTATCTGGTCAACGAGCTTCCCTCTGCGGCCACGGTTACAGCGGGTACCGAGGGTGGTTCTGGCTCGAATGAAAGCCAGACCATCGCCATTACAGCGGCAACCCAAGGCAGCTTTACCCTGAAGTTCAATGATGGGTCGCGCAACTTTAAGACGCTGGATATTAACTACAGCGACGATGGTAATACACAGGCTAGTAATATTCAGAAAGCGCTGAACAAAGCCTTTAGCCGTGACCTTAATGGCAGTGACATCAGTGTGACCAATAATGGGGATGGCACCTATGGTGTGACCTTTGCGGGCGGTTTGGCCAATACCAATGTCTCGTTGATGGAAATTGACATTGATAACCTGAAAAATCTGGATCCTTTAAATCCGGCGGAGATGAACGCGCAACTCTTCTTCCTGCGCGGCATCATGAAAGATGATGTAACGGGTAGCATTGTTGGTAAAAGTGGTGAGACGCTGGATCTTGGTGGTGCCGATGGCTCCCGTACCCGCTTTACGGGCACCTTGGGTATTGATATTGATGACCCCAATGATGACGGACGCCTAACCTTTAAGGAGATGACCCGCAATAAGTTTAGCAGCCTGTTTGTCACCGTGGTGGAGGCTAAGGCCCAAGCCAATCTGCAACTGGAGCTGACCATTGATGCGGAGTTCTCTTTCCCCTCCTTGCTCACAGAGTTCCATATGGCCTGGAGTTATGCTGGGCCAGCTGCCGGGGCCAGCGGTTATGATGCCTATTTCACCAGCAGCCCCAGCATCTGGATTACCGATCTGCGCTTGGATATGGGCAGTTTCTTCAGTGACTTCCTGGGTCCCATTGTCTCGCAAATTCAGCAAGTAACCGGGCCGATGCAGCCCATTATTGATACCCTTAAAAAAGATCTGGGTATTGGCAAAATTGTGGGACAAAATTTCTCGCTCTTGTCTCTGGCGGAGTGGACCGCCAAAAACTTTGGCGGCACAGCCAAGCTGAAATTTATCATCACCATGGTCAAGTTGGTGGATCTGATCAACAGCATTCCCACCGATGCCGATTTGATCATTCCCATTGGTGATGTGTTTAGCTTTGCCGGGGATGCCAAGAGCAGCAGCTCCAAGAAGGGCGCCAGCCTAGAAGGGGATGTTGGGGATGTGGATAGTGCCATTGATAATGGCAGCACCAGCGGTGGGGGGGATGCCACCGCCAGTCAAGCTAAATCTAAGAGCTTCTTGGAAAAGCTTAATGATCCGAACAGCGCCTTTAAAATTCCACTGTTGTCGGACTTTAGCAACATTATCAACCTGTTGACGGGTAAGACCGCCGACCTGGTGACCTTTACCCCTCCTGGTTTGGAGATCGGTACAGGCTTTAGCAAGTCTTTCCCCATCTACTCGGCCCCCACGGTGAGCATGGGCTTTAGCGCAAGCTTTAAGGTCAAGATCAACCTGACCCTGGGTTTTGATACCTACGGCTTGAACAGCTACTTCAGCAGCGGCAATTTCCTGGACATCTTCGATGGTTTCTATGTCAGTGATAACTGGACTAAAGATGGCCGGGATCTGCCTGAGATCGAGTTAGAAGCCACCATTGGTGTGCGGGTCTCCTTCAGCGCCGTTATTGTACGCGCTGGGGTTGAGGGCGGTATTAAGTTTAAAGGGGATCTGGATCTTTGGGAGGACCCCGAGGAGGCCGATGGTAAGCTACGGGTATCCGAGATTATTGCGGCGCTGGAGTGTAACCCCCTTAACATTTTCTCCATCCATATACGGGTGAGTCTGTACATCAAGGCCTATGTGGACATCAACTCCATCATAGCGGGTTGGAAAGAGGTTTGGTCCAAGACCTTTGTGGATATAACCCTCTATGAAAAACAGTGGGACCCCGTACCTTGTGTGCCGATTTTAGCCAGCGTCAACGATGGTGTGTTGGATCTACATATGGGTTCGGACGGTACACCGGTCACCGTGGATGGTTACACGGCGGGTGAAAAATATGCCAAGGACCGCCGCCATATTGATACCGAGGATGGCAACGAATACTACACCTTGGTGCAAACCGGTGCGGATACCATTGAGATCACTGCGGTGCTGCCCAAGGGTAATACCTACAAAAAGAGCTTCCGTGGGGTTACCAGCATCCGTGCCTATACCGGCAGTGGTGACGATACCATCGACGCATCTGGGGTGGATAACATCAACATGCTGGTGATTGCCGGTGAGGGTAACAACACCATCATTGGTGGCGGTGGTGATGATGTTCTTATTGGTGGGACAGAGCTGACCATTTTGGAAGGCGGTAAAGGGGATGACCTGCTCATTGCGCGGGCTGGTGAAACCACCCTGCGGGGTGATTTGGGGGCGGATACCTACCGCTTCTTAGAAGATTGGGATACCGCCTACATCGAAGATAATGATGGTTCGGCGGTCCCTGAGAGCAACACCGTGGACTTTAGCGATATTGCCCTGGATCTGGTGGTGGATGATGCCAACCATCAGGGCTTTGATGCGAACAATAACCGGGTTCTCTGGGACGATCCTTCCGAGTTGGGGCTCTTTTTAGGGGGCTCAGGCAACGACTTTATGGATATGTCCGGGGATCAGGAGCGTCTCACGGTCAACCTGACTGGCTTAAACCAAGGTTCTGTGCTCAATGGCACCAGTGGGGCCACGCCAGAGGGGGATCGCTACTTTGAGTTCGTCGATTTTGAAAACCTGGTGGGCGGTCTGCACAGCGATGCCTTTGTGATTGATGCGGGCGCGGCGGTAAGCGGCAAGATCTATGGTGCGCCAACCTCCAGTGTGGGTGAGAACAAGGGCACCGAGCGGGCCGGTTCGCGCAATACCCTAGATTTTGCCCAGTGGAGCAGTGGGGTAACGGTTAATCAAGAGGGCACCAGCAGCTTCGGCGGCGAGAGTGCTATGGAGATCCGCGAATTCCACAATATGATCGGCGGTGGTGGTGATGATCTGCTCATTGGTAACTACATGCAGAACATCATCATAGGTAATGCGGGCAGTGATACCCTAGAGGGACGTGATGCCGATGATCTGATTGTCGCTTATAATTTTAGCTCCGATGGTAGTCAGGACATCAAGAGTTGGAACACGCTTCCCTCCAGGGAGTGGACTTGGTATGAGCATGAGGTGAAAAACTTCTCCGAGGCTTCGGCGGGGGTGCAAACCCTTAAAGGGGATGAGGGGAATGATATCCTGATGGGTGAAAACGGCAACGACCGTTTTTACACAGGTAATGGCAATGATACGGTGATTGGCGACCGGGCCGCGCTGGATTTTGATAGCAGGGGCCGCTTGCTTGAGATCGACAATAGCACCCGCAGCGAGGGGGGTAGTGACACCATTACCGCGCTCAATGGCAACCATCTCATCTTTGGTGGCGCCGGTGGGGATAATATCACCTCGGGTTCGGGTAACAGCACCATCGTTGGGGATGTGGGCAAACTGAGCTTTGATGCTTCGAGCCGTCGCCCAATCGAGGTGGATACCGGCTTTGACATTGGCGGTGCAGATACCATTAACGTGACCACCGGTAGCAATGTGATTATTGGGGGTGTGGCGGGGGATCAAATTACCGCCACCGACGATCAAGCCAGCCGCAATGTGGTGTTGGGGGATACAGGTACCATCAGCTATGCCTCACCGGATGTGCTCTCTAGCCTGATCGCCGCCCCGCAGACCGACACCAGCGGCGCGGCTGACACCATCTCCCTGGGTAATGGCGATAGTATTGTGGCCGGCGGTTTGGGTCAGGATGTCATCACCATCAGCGCGGGGCTCTCTACCGCATCCAACTATCGTTACATCCTTGGCGACCATGGTGCCATGACCTTTGATGTGGCCGGTGAGCTTGTACAGTTAGAGACCACCGACAGCGACAGTGCCAATGGGGATAATGATACCGTCACCATTGCGGGTGTTGCAGACAGCCATAATATTGGCCTGAACATGATGGCTACGGGTATGGGGGATGACAGCGTAACCATCGCCGGAACCACCACCAGTGTCGATTTTATCCTGGCCGATAACGGTACCATCGTGCGTAACGATGGTTCGACAGCGGCTAACTATGCGCTGCGCAGTGTGACCTCTACCCAGTTGGATCTGGGCGGAAACGACACCATCCGCACCGCCAATGGTGACAAGGTGATTGTGGGTGGTTTTGGTCAGGACAGCATCACGGTGCAGGCCACCAGCAACTCCAACCGCCATATCGGCGGGGATAACGTGGCCATTGCCTATGACACCATGGGCGGCATTATCCAGATGGAGACCACCGACACGGTGGCTACCACAGGGGCCGAGGATAGCATCACCATCGGTCTGGATGGAGACAGTTCCGATCTGGGCATTAACGTGGTGATCGCCGGTATGGCCGACGATACGGTGAACGTATTGGGCAGCACCACCAGCCGCGATATATTGCTGGGGGATAGTGGTCTGATTACCTGGAACAGCTACGACATCACCCAAGGCCAAGCGTTGCGCAGTGTCACCTCCACGCTACGGGATCTGGGCGGGAACGACACCATCCGCACCGCCAATGGTGACAAGGTGATTGTGGGTGGTTTTGGTCAGGACAGCATCACGGTGCAGGCCACCAGCAACTCCAACCGCCATATCGGCGGAGATAACGTGGCCATTGCCTATGACACCATGGGCGGCATTATCCGGATGGAGACCACCGACACGGTGGCTACCACAGGGGCCGAGGATAGCATCACCATCGGTCTGGATGGAGACAGTTCCGATCTGGGCATTAACGTGGTGATCGCCGGTATGGCCGACGATACGGTGAACGTATTGGGCATCACCACCAGCCGCGATGTATTGCTGGGGGATAGTGGTCTGATTACCTGGAACAGCTACGACATCACCCAAGGCCAAGCGTTGCGCAGTGTCACCTCCACGCTACGGGATCTGGGCGGGAACGACACCATCCGCACCGCCAATGGTGACAAGGTGATTGTGGGTGGTTTTGGTCAGGACAGCATCACGGTGCAGGCCACCAGCAACTCCAACCGCCATATCGGCGGGGATAACGTGGCCATTGCCTATGACACCATGGGCGGCATTATCCGGATGGAGACCACCGACACGGTAGCTACCACAGGGGCCGAGGATAGCATCACCATCGGTCTGGATGGAGACAGTTCCGATCTGGGCATTAACGTGGTGATCGCCGGTATGGCCGACGATACGGTGAACGTATTGGGCAGCACCACCAGCCGCGATGTATTGCTGGGGGATAATGGTCTGATTACCTGGAACAGCTACGACATCACCCAAGGCCAAGCGTTGCGCAGTGTGGATTCGACCCTCTATGTGGAGCTGTTTGGGGGCAATGACACCATCCGTACCGCCAATGGCGACAAGGTGATTGTTGGCGGTTTGGGGCAGGATGGGATCACTGTTGAGACCAACAGTGACTCTAAACGTCAGATCAGCGGCGATAACGTTAGTCTAACCTATGACACCTATGGGGAACTCTACATCCTACAAACGCTGAACCAGAAAGACGACCACGGCGATAACGATACCATTACGGTGGGTATCGAGGATGACACCAGCACGTTGGGTGAGAACATCATCACCGGCGGTATGTTTGATGACATCATCAAAATTTGGAGTACCACCACCAGCGAGGATATGATCTTTGGTGACAACGCCTATATCCTGCGTGCGCAAAATGAGGCGAGCAGCAGCGATCAAAACTGGATGTTGCAGGCTAAGACCTTGGTCAATGACAAGGGGGGTGACGACACCATCATCACCGGCAGTGGTGGCAAGGTGTTGGTGGGGGGCTTTGGGGCAGATTCCATCAGCGCCATAAATGGTGATCATCTGGTCATTGGTGATAATGGTCAGTTGGATTATGACAAGGATTCCGAGAACGGCATCCTGCGCAAGATGCAGAGCTTGGATAATGTGATCGGCGGCGAAGATACCATTACCCTGCGTGAGGGCTTTAAGGTGGTGATGGGGGGTTACGGGGATGACGAAATCACCGTCTACACCGAAACCGTAGCAGCTGCCAGTGGGGTCAAGGATCTAACGGGTATTGTCAGTGTGGCATCGGTGAGTGAGCTAGAGGCCAAAGGGCGCACCGGTCGTTATATTACCGGGGATAACATGGAGGTGGATTTTGACCTGCATGGTGGCCTGTATAAGATCCAGAGCAATGATGCGGTAGCGGCCATGGGTGGGGATGACACTATCTCCATCGGTAATCGTGCCACCACCAACGATCTTGGCTATCAGGTGCTCATTGGGGGTATGGCGGCCGACACCATAACGGTGGAAGATACCAGCACCTCGCAAGATGTCATCTTTGGGGATAACGTCTATTACGAGCGCTCTACTTCCAGCTATTTCCATATGGATATCAACAGCACCCTGACCAATCAGGGTGGTGGCGATACCATTGTGACGGGCCAAGGGGAAAAATGGATCGTGGGTGGTATGGGGGCTGACACTGCTGAGGTGGTCTCCATTAATCTGACCGATGAGACTCTATTCGCCGGGGATTCGGTGGATATTACCTTTAGCCGCGCCAAGACTGGCAACCTCACCTCGATTACCAGTACCGGGCTCTATTTTGGTGGTAATGATGCGCTGGTGGTGGGGGATGGGGATGTCACCTTTATTGGGGGTAAAGACAATGACAGCCTGATTGTGGATAGCACCGGGGCGACAACGGCTGAGGTGCTGGCTGGTACGGCGGGGGATCCGCCCAATCAGCGTTTTGCCTTTGGTGATAACGTCTATCTGGAGTACAGCCTGGATGATGCGGGCAAAGAGGCGCTGATTACCATCAATAGTGAGGATACCACGGCCAGCACTGGCGGTGATGACAGCCTGCTTATTGGTCCAACGGGCTCGTTGGCCGGGGTGATGGGTGAAGTCATTGCGGTGGGGGGTATGGGTGCCGATACCATCAATGTTTCGGGATTGACGGCGGACACGGTGGCGGCGGGGGATAATATCAATATTACCCGTAGTACCGAGGGTTATTTAAAAACCATGCGCAGCTTGCTGCCGGTTGAGGGTGGTGTGGATAACATCTCCCTTTCGGCGGGGGATCATGTGGTGATTGGCGGGATGAGTGGGGATACCATCCTCACCGGTAGCGGCAATACCATCGCCATGGGGGATTCTGGTTCGCTGGTCTTTGATTCGGACACTGCGCCGGTCTATTGGGGCTCGGTGGACAGCTACGACGATCCCACCCTGACCGAGGCCCAAGAGCAGGCGGTAAAGCGGGTTAATCGCTGGGGTATTTTGCAGACCCTCAGCAGCTTAGGCACCACCAATGGTGGGCATGACACCATGACTTTGGGCCAAAAGGGAACCTCTTTTGATGGCAACAAGGTAGCGGTTGGCGGTATTGGTAATGATACCATCACTCTCTATGGGACCCGCTCTTATGTGGAGACGGATGCGGCGGGTAATGCGGTGGAGAATGTCGATGGTTCCAACACCATTGTCGTGACTGAGCGGGCGGTGGCGGGGGATAATGCTACCATGAGTTTTGGGGCGGATGGTCTGATTACCGACTTTGCCACCGGCGATAGCAACATTGCCACGGCGGGGAACGACACCATTAAGGTGGATGTTTCTAATGATCCGGTGATTGATCCCGACTATGTGGATGGCGATATTGGTACCCTGGATATGTATTTGACCACCGAGTTTAACGTGTTAGCCGGTGGTTTGGGGAATGATGTGCTGGAGGTGGTGGGTTCTACCGGCATGCGCGAGGTTATCTCTGGGGATAACTTGCTCTATCAACGGGGCACCGCCAGCCAGAATTATAACCATCTGTATGCCGAGGTAAAAAGCTCCAGCAGTGGTGGAACGGACACCATTAAAACCGGCAATGGTGAAAAGCTGATTTTTGGTGGGGTTGGCAACGATACCCTGACCGTATTGACCACGGCGGTGGACCATTCCATTGTGTTTGGTGATGCGGGCAAGGTGGCTTATGACACCAACGCCACGGGGGCGGTGTCGTTGATTGCCTCAATTCCTGAAACCGATGATGGCAACGACACGGTTACGGTTAAGAATGGTGATCTTTATCTGTTTGGGGGCGGCGGTACGGATGCTTTGACCGTCAGTGCCAACGATACGGCAACCCGGGTAGTGATGGGGGATAGTGGTCAGGTCAATATGACGCTCTACAGCTACACCGATGCTGATGGTGTTACCCAGACCATAGGTGTACCCAACTTTATCCAGGTTAATGACGCCTCGACCACCAATGAGAGCACTCGTATTGATACCTTCACCTTACCCAGCAAGGGGGATAACCTGATCATTGGGGGCTTGGGAACGGATCTGTTAAGTGGTGCTCAATTAGGGGTGGATTCCATCATTCCGGGCACCGGCTCGATTCAGGTTTCGTTGGCCAACAGTGCGGATCCTACCGGGGCGTGGAGCAAGGTTGTTAGTGTGGTGGTGTTGGGCCAATACAATGAGATGGGCATAACCGACGGTACCTATGTATTAAGTCAGGATGGGGTGGATACCCGTCCGGAGACCACTGCCACCGGCAGCGGTGAGGTTACCGAGGATGGCACCCAGAGTGTGACGGGCTATCTAGGGTTGGATGCCTTGAATGGAGGTAAAGCGATCTTTACCGAAGCCACCACCACGCTGCTGTATGGCACGTTAACGGTTAAGAGTGATGGGGGTTGGACCTACACCCTCAACAATAGCAGCAGCGCGGTACAGGCGTTGATGAGCGGCAATGACCGGCCAGAGACGTTCCAGGTTAATACCACCGATGGCCAGCAGACCACCGTGACCATACGGGTTAAGGGTGCGGACGATGTTTCTACCCTGACGGGCAGCAGCAGCGCGTCTCTTAATGAAGATGATACCAGCGCGGTTAGTGGTACCCTGACCGTGGTGGATGCGGATGTGATTGATGCCACGGTGACAGCGGCCACCAGTGTGGGTACCTATGGTACCTTTAGTGTGGGTAGTAATGGGGTATGGAGCTACCAACTGGATAACAGCAAAGCGGTGGTGCAGGGGTTGACCCAGGGTCAACAGGTGAGCGAGAGCTTTACGGTACACACCAGTGATGGTGGATCCCAAAGTTTGACCATGAACATTACCGGTCGCCAGGATAGCGCGGTGGTGGGCAGTGGTACAGGCAGCGTGACCGAGGATAGCACACTGAGCAGCAGCGGCATGTTAAGCGTGAGTGACGCCGATAGTGGTGAGGCTGCCTATGTGGCGAGTACGCAAACCGGCAGTTATGGTAGCTTTAGTTTGGATAGCAGTGGGGCGTGGAGCTATCAGCTCAATAACAGCGCCAGCCAGGTGCAGGCATTGATCATGGGGCAGCAGGTAAGTGAGAGCTTTACGGTTGCCACGGTGGACGGTACGGCCAGCAGTGTGGTGGTGACGGTGGTGGGGGCGCAGGATGCGGCCCAACTGGGCGGTGTGCAGAGTGGTGGAGTGGTTGAAGATGGCCAGCTTAGCACGGCGGGTCAGTTGACCATTAGCGATGCCGATGCGGGGCAGAGTCTCTATCAGGTTGCCAGCACGGATGGTATGTATGGTCATTTTGCCATGGATAGCAGTGGCGCATGGAGCTATGTGCTAAACAATGAACTGGCTGCCATACAGCAGATGATCGCTGGGCAAACCGTGCTTGAGAGCTTTACAGTGAGCAGCAGTGATGGTACTCAGGCGCAAGTATCGGTTACGATTACTGGTAGCCAGGACAATGCTGTGATTACCGGTGAGGCGGCTGGGCAGGTGAGTGAGACAAATGATGACAGCCAAAGCATGGCCACCGGTAAGTTGAATATTAGCGATCTGGATAGCCAACAGGCGCACTTTGTAGGGGGGCCGCAGGCCGGCCAATATGGTGCGTTTACCCTGCAAGGGGATGGTAACTGGACCTATGTGCTGGACAATCACGGTGTGGCAATGGCTGGCTTGGGAACGGGCGATGTCGTGACTGAAACCTTTACGGTTAGGTCGCTGGATAACACAGCCGAAACCACAGTAACCATCACCATCAACGGTTTGGATGAGCCGCCCACGGCCGAAGAGATTGAGGCGGCACGTCTGGCCGAAGAGCAACGTTTACAGCAGGAACTGCAAGCGAGCAATGATCTGTTGCAGGGGGCCATTGGCGCTGAAGGTGGTAATGCCGGCGGCACCGCTCCTCCCCCCCCCAATGGCAATCCCGCTGATGGTGCGCCGGGTGATCTGCTGGGTGCGGGTGGGGCTGCTGCTGGGGGTGCAACAGGTGGCACCACCGGCGGTGGTACGACAGCAGGCACAGGCGGCGGTGGTTTGGGTGGTGGTGGCTTTGGTAGTGGTGCGCCGAACACCAGTGCCGGTGGATTGACCGGTGGATTTGGCGGCACAGCCACAGGCGGCACCGTTACAGGTGGCACGGGCGGCACGGGTGGCGCAGCCACAGGCGGCACCGCTACGGGTGGCACCGCTACGGGTGGCACGGGCGGCACGGGTGGCACCACTACGGGTGGCACCGCTACGGGTGGCACCGCTACGGGCGGCACGGGTGGCGCAGCTGGTGGTACTGGTGGTGCAGCAGCCGGAGGTGCAGCCACGGGTGAAGCAGGTGGCACCGCTACGGGCGGCACAGGTGGCACGGGTGGCGCAGCCACAGGCGGCACCGCTACGGGTGGCACAGGTGGCGCAGCTGGTGGTACTGGTGGTGCAGCAGCCGGAGGTGCAGCCACGGGTGAAGCAGGTGGCACCGCTACGGGTGGCACAGGCGGCACCGCTACGGGTGGCACCGCTACGGGCGGCACGGGTGGCGCAGCTGGTGGTACTGGTGGTGCAGCAGCCGGAGGTGCAGCCACGGGTGAAGCAGGTGGCGCAGCTACGGGCGGCACAGGTGGCACCGCTACGGGTGGCACCGCTACGGGCGGCACGGGTGGCGCAGCTGGTGGTACTGGTGGTGCAGCAGCCGGAGGTGCAGCCACGGGTGAAGCAGGTGGCGCAGCTACGGGCGGCACAGGTGGCGCAGCAGCAGGTGGTACAGGTGGCGCAGCTACGGGTGAAGCAGGCGGCGCAGCTACGGGTGGCACAGCTGGTGATGCTGGCGACACGGGTGGCGCGGCGACTGGCGGTGATGCGAATGGCGGCGCAGCCGGTGGTCCAGGAGTGGATGGCGGCGCAGCTGGTGGTCCAGGAGCGGATGGCGGCGCAGCCGGTGGTCCAGGAGCGGATGGCGGCGCAGCCGGTGGTCCAGGAGCGAATGGCGGCGCAGCCGGTGGTCCAGGAGTGGATGGCGGCGCAGCCGGTGGGCCAGGAGTGGATGGCGGCGCAGCCGGTGGTCCAGGAGCGGATGGCGGTGCAGCCGGTGGTCCAGGTGCAGTCCCTGAGGGTGGAGACCCCGCAGGAGCGAACGGGCAGGGTGGGGCTGCTCAAGATGGCCAAACCAATGACGATAACACCGATGACGAAGCCCCGGCCGATGGCGAAGCCCCGGCAGAGGGTCAGCCCCCAGCTGATGGCGAAGCCCCGGCAGAGGGTCAGGTTCCAGCTGATGGCGAAGCCCCGGCAGAGGGCCAAGCCCCAGCCGATGGCGAAGCCCCGGCAGAGGGTCAGACTCCAGCCGATGGCGAAGCCCCCGCTGAGGGTCAGCCCCAGGATGGTGGCGGTCAGGCCAACAATGCCAGCGGTACGGGTGAAGCAATCGCGGGCAGCGCCGCCCTAGCCGCTGCCATGGGTGGTGGTATGGGCCGGATTCAATGGGGTCAGCCCGCAGAACGTGGCCATGACAGCAGAGCAACGGCCCAAGCTAAAGTGGCAAAACGGGGACTCTTTCAGCGTGTAACACGTGGTTTCAAAGCATAATTATTAACCCACTGGAGTAGTATAAAAATGAGTGAAGTCAAAGAAGGTACCAAGGTAACACCCGAAGCTGCCGGCAACCCCAAGATTGTGTGGGATGACAGCAGCATGGCAACCAGCTATGCCAACGTCTGCAATGTGCTGGGAACCCGCGAAGAGATCATGGTCCTGTTTGGTGCCAATCAGGCTTGGCAGGCCGATAGTAAAGAGGTCACGGTTAATCTGTCTAACCGTATTGTGCTCAATCCCTATGCTGCGAAACGCTTGCAAACCATGTTGGAGATGGCTTTAAAAGAGTATGAGACCCGTTACGGTCAGCTGAAAATTTAAGAAAAATAGACCCATAGCGGGTTGTTTAGTCGCGTTTTGGCCCATGCACCCAACGGTGCATGGGCCTTGCTTTTGACAGAGTGAGATCCCATGAGTGGCGACGTTCAGGAATGGACCACCGATCTGTGGCAACAACTGCACACGACCCACGATGACGCCCAGTTTATCGAGGTGTGGATGCATCTGCTGGCGCGTCAGGCTGGCTCGGTGACTCAGGGTGTATTGGTGATGGGCGAAGCCAACAGTGGCCCCTTTTTACCCGTCGCTTTTTGGCCTCCGCAAAAGCCATGTGGTGCGGCCTTGGCCGCCGCCTGTGAACAGGCTATGGAGATGCGTCTGCCCCTAACCCGACAGAGCAGCGCCGGGGGCGTGCTGGCGGTGCCCATTATCCAAGATATGGATCTGTTGGGGGTAGTAGGGTTGGGTTTTCAACAGCCTGCGGTACCCGCGCAGGCTAAATTATGGATTCAATGGGGGCTGGGCTGGCTTTGGAGCCGGGGTAATCATGGCGCGGAGGCGGGCAGCGCCAACAGCGCCCTTAATGAACGTCTCATGCGCGCACTCAATTTGATGATGAGCGCCTTAGAGGCAGAAAAGGCGCAGGATGCCTACCAGATTACGCTCACCGAAGCGGCGGTTGAGCTGGGGTGTGATCGGGTCTCTTTAGGCTTTGGCAAGGGGGGCATGGTGCGCTTTGCGGCACTTTCCCATTCGGCGGATTTTTCTAAAAAGATTGATCTGGTGCAGGATCTCGAAGCGGCCATGAACGAGGCGGCCGACCAAGGTCTGCCGGTGCTCTACCGCCGTGAAAAACCCCAGCAGTTGGAACAGGATGAAAGCACAACGGTGGTGCGCGAACACCGCGCCCTGGCGCAGCAACACGGGAATCGGGTGCTCTTTTCCGTGCCCTTTTTTGTTTCCGAGGAGCAGTATGGGGTCTTTTTGTATGAGTGGTCGGATGATGAAGTGGATGCTACCGCTCAACAACTCGCCATGGGATTGCCACCGATTTTGGGCCGGGTGTTGCTGGAAAAACGGGAGAGCCAACGACCTCTGCTTCAGCGTGTGGGCAAAAGCATAGGCCATTGGTTAGAAAAACTGCTGGGTGCCGGGTATGTGGGGTTAAAACTGTGGTTTATCGCCCTGCTGGCCACGGGTCTGTTTTTTACCCTGGCAACCGGTATGTTCCGGGTGGCGGCGGATGCCAAGTTAGAAGGGGCGGTGCAGCGGGTGGTGGCGGCTCCCTTTGACGGTTTTGTCGCCACAGCCTCGGTGCGGGCCGGGCAGTATGTGCAGGAAGGGGAGCTGTTGGCGACCCTGGATGATCGGGAAATTGCCCTGGAGCTCTCCCGCTGGGAGAACCAGCAGATTCAATTTTTAAAGCAGGCGCAAGATGCCCAGGCGCAACATAACTCGGCTCAGGTGCGCATTGCTTTGTCCCAGGCCAAACAAGCCGCCGCGCAGCGGGATCTGGCACAAGAAAAATTGCGACGGGCGCAGCTTACCGCCCCTTTTGCCGGATTGGTGGTGCGGGGGGATCTGAGCCAACGTTTGGGCAGCGCGGTGCAAAAGGGTGAAATGCTGTTTGAATTGGCCCCCTTGGCCAGCTACCGGGTCGTATTGCAGGTGGAGGAGGCTGATATTGCCCAGGTAGAGAGTGGGCAACAGGGCGAGCTGATTTTAACCGCGCTACCCAACGACCGTTTTCCTATCAAAATCAATCTTATTACCCCCGTAGCGGTGGCCGACCAAGGCACCAACCGCTTTCGGGTCGAAGCTGAATTGTTGGATGGGGTGGCGTTGGTGCGCCCCGGCATGGAGGGGGTAGGTAAAATTGAGATTGAAGAGCGTCGTCTGTTGTGGATCTGGACACGGCGCTTTGTGGATTGGTTGCGCCTAAAGGCGTGGACCTGGTTGGGTGTTTAGGGATGAGTTCCGCGCTCTTTTCAACCTCCTGGTATCGGGTTGCCAAGCTTAAACCCAAGCTACGCAGTCAGGCGCAGGTCTACCGGCACCTCTATCGGGGGGAGCGCTGGTATGTGATCCAAGATTTAGCCAGTGGCCGTTTTATGCGCATCAACCCCGCCGCTTACCGAGTGGTGGCGCTCATGGATGGCATACGCACATTGGAGAATATCTGGCAAAACGCCTGCCTCACCTTGGGCGATGAAGCACCCACCCAGGATGAGATTTTACAACTGCTCTCCCAACTGCACCAATCCAATGTGCTGCTCAGTGACCGCAAACCCGACCTAGAGGAGCTCAATCAGCGCAGTGGGCGGGTGAAAAAGATGAAGCTGAAACAGTACATCTCCAACCCCTTATCCCTCAAAGTTCCGCTGTATGATCCTGATAAATTGTTGAATTTGATGGTGGGTTGGGTGCCGTCCTGGGGGAAAAAACTTCTGCTGTTGGGCTGGCTGGCGTTGATGGTGTGGGGCGGGCTGTTGGTGGCCTATTATTGGGAAGCCCTGACCGAAGATATGATCTCGCGGGTGTTTACCCCAGAAAATGTGTTGCTGCTATGGTTTATCTTTCCCATCGTTAAGTTGATCCATGAGTTTGGTCACGGCCTGATGATCAAACTGTTGGGGGGGCAGTGCCATGAGATGGGGGTTATGTTTTTAGCCCTGATGCCCATCCCCTATCTGGATGCCAGCTATGCCATGAGTTTGCGGCACAAGGGCCAGCGCATGCTCATTGGTATGGGGGGCATGATGTTGGAGCTGGCGGTGGCGGTGGTAGCCATTGCGCTGTGGCGTGAAGCCTCACCGGGTTTAACCAAGGCGATTTTGTACCAGACCATTATGCTGGCGGGCATGACCACGCTGATTTTTAATATCAATCCCCTGTTGCGTTTCGACGGCTACTATATTTTGGCGGATTGGTTAGAGATTCCCAGTCTGGGGAAAAAAGCCAATCAATATTGGGGTTATTTAACCAGCTATTATCTGTTTGGGGTGCGCCGTGGTTTAGAACCCCTGCCGTTAAGTAAGGGCGAGGCTCCCTGGTTGATCTGCTTTGGCTTGGCCAGCTTTGGCTACCGTATGGTTATTGCCGGGGCGATCATCTTTACTGTGGCGGCGCAATTTTTTTTCGTCGGGGTGCTGCTGGCCTGTTGGGCGGGTTATAGCATGCTGGTATTGCCAATTGTAAAAGGTTTGCAGCATCTCTTTTTCAGTCCCACCCTCAGGGGGCATCGGGGCCGTGCGGTGGGTTTGGTGGGGCTGTTGGTGGGTGGGGTGCTGCTGGTGTTGGGGATGCTCCCTGTGGGCTCTTCTACCCTGACCGAAGGGGTGATCTGGATGCCCGAGCAATCCCGCGTGGTGGCCCCCATGCCCTGTTTTGGTGAGCGGGTGGTGGCTACGCCTGGAGCACAAGTCCAGGCGGGCGAGCTGCTGTTGGTCTGCGATGATGTACAGATTCGTAGTCGCCAAACGCAGTTATTGGCACGGCAAACCGAGCTGGAAAATCGCTTGG
Organism: Magnetococcus marinus MC-1; assembly: GCF_000014865.1. NCBI lineage: Bacteria > Pseudomonadati > Pseudomonadota > Magnetococcia > Magnetococcales > Magnetococcaceae > Magnetococcus > Magnetococcus marinus. Next base: position 2,683,374 of record NC_008576.1, on the reverse strand, counting down.
AGCTGGCCCATACGGACCCCTCTAAAGTGACCAGTCAGATTGTGCGGTTGGAATGGGAACAAGTGGTTAAAGAGTTGCACGACAATAGCCAGCGTTTGCAACAGTTGAAGATGTATGCTGCCCACGCCGGTCGGTTTGCCATGCCCTCGCCCCAGGATTTTGTGGGGCGCTATATCACCCGTGGTGATCTGCTGGGTTATGTGTTGGATCCTGCCCGCTATTCACTGGTCACGGTGGTACCCCAGGGGGCGGTGGATCTGGTGAGCAACCGCACGGTGGGGGTGGCACTGCGCAGTGTGGATCAAGTCCAGCGTCTGATACCGGCGCGTATTATCCGGCAGGTTCCAGCAGCCAGTCAGGATCTACCCAGTATGGCGCTCTCACTGCAAGGGGGCGGGGAGATTGGTTTAGACCCCGGTGCGGGGGGGCAAGCAGGGGGGCAGGCTCAGGCCATTGTCTCGCTGTTTCAATTTGAGCTGGCTTTTGAGCAGAGCATCCGCCCGCAAACGCTGGGCTCACGCCTCTATGTGCGTTTTGAGCACACCCCAGAGCCGCTGTTGATGCAGTGGTATCGAAGCTTGCGACAGACCTTTTTAAAACGGTTTGCGGTGTAATCCCATGTTTAATCTCTCCCTCCATGGCGATCCCTATCCGCAACAGCCGGGCCATTTGCAACTAAGCTGGTTGGACCGCATGGGTGAGCGGGTACGGTTGGCGTGGATGCGTCACAAGCAGGTCAATGGTTGGGTGTTGGGGCGCATGGCGAAACGGGTGCTCAAGGCGCAGACAGAGCGGGAGTCTATGACCCCTGAGGCGTTGCGCGAGGATCTGCAACGGCTCACCCTCGCGCTGCGTAGGGATGGCTTGGAAGATGCCTTGGTGGAGCAGGCTTTTGCCCATGTGCGGTTGACGGCGCAACGGGTGTTGGGCATGGCGCACTTTCCTGTCCAGCTTAAGGGCGGCTACATCATGCTCATGGGCTATCTGGCCGAGATGGATACCGGGGAGGGTAAAACCTTAACCGCGACACTGCCCGCCGCGACGGCGGCCTTGGCGGGCTTTACGGTGCATGTGGTGACGGTCAATGAGTATCTGGCCCGGCGGGATGCCCAGTTGATGACCCCCCTTTATCGCGCTTTGGGAGTGACCACCGGGGTGGTGACTGAGAGCATGGATAGCGATGAAAAGCAGCTGGGCTATCGAGCCAATGTGGTCTACTGCACCAGCAAGACCCTGGTGTTTGACTATTTGCGGGACCGTATTCAACTGGGCGAGCGTATGAAACCCATGGCCATGGCCTTTGATGCCCTGGTGGGGGGTGGGCGGGGGCAGGTTATGCTGCAAGGTTTGCAGTATGCCATTGTGGATGAGGCCGACTCTATCTTTGTGGATGAAGCCCGCACCCCCTTGATTATTTCAGCCCCCAGTAAGGATGCCAGTGAACTGGCGTTTTTGCACACCGCATGGTCACTTTCGCAGCAGTTGCAGCAGGGGCAGGACTATACTTTGTCGGGGGAGGAACCGCCCCGTATCACCGAGGCAGGTTCGGCGCAACTGGCCCAGTTGTGCGTGGATTTGCCACCGGTGTGGCAGGGACAGCACCGACGGGAAGAGGCGGTGGCACAAGCCTTGACGGCCCAACACAGCTTTGACCGGGATGTGCATTATATCATCCGCGATGATAAGGTGATGGTGGTGGATGAAACCACGGGCCGGGTGATGCCCGACCGCGCCTGGGAGCGGGGCTTGCAGCAGTTGATTGAAATTAAGGAGGGGGTGGCTGTTACCCCCCCTAAAGAGACCTTGGCGAAGATAAGCTTTCAGCTCTTTTTTCGGCGGTTTTTGCGGCTCTCGGGTATGAGTGGCACCTGCCGCGAGGTGGGGGGGGAGATTGCCGAGGTCTACGGATTAGGGGTGGTGCGGGTGGCGCCCAACCGACCCAGTAAGCGAAAAAATCTGCCCATAGCGCTCTATGCGTGGCGAGCTCAGGCCGATGCGGCGGTGGTGCAGGCGGTGCGGCGCTGTCACATGCTTGGGCAGCCGGTATTGGTGGGAACCCGTTCCATTGCGGCGTCTGAGCTGTTGAGTCAAAGCTTTAGCGAGGCTGGTTTGCCGCACCGGGTGCTCAATGCCAAACAGGATCAAGAGGAAAATACCATTATTGCCGAGGCAGGCTATAAAGGTGGCATTACCATTGCGACCAACATGGCGGGTCGGGGCACCGATATTAAGCTTTCCAAAGAGGTTCAGGCGTGTGGTGGCTTGCATGTGATCTTGACCGAGCGTCATGATAACCGCCGGGTGGACCGCCAATTGGCTGGCCGCTGTGCCCGGCAGGGGGATCCGGGTAGTTGGCAGGAGATTCTCTCTTTAGAGGATGAACTAACCCAGAAGTTTCTACCCCTGTTGGGTCGCACGCTTAGGGCATGGTTGGCGCTTATGCCCCACTTTTTTTTGGCGCGTTGGTTGGGTATGGTGTACTACCGGTGGGCGCAATCCTATGCAGACCGGGGCCATCGGCGGGTGCGTCGTCAGCTCATGAAGACCGATTTTCAACTGAGGCAGTCGCTCTCCTTTACCGGGGAGATGGAGTAGGGCTTATGGTGCGTCTGGTGACGCTGGGATGTGTGGGTTTAGGGCTGTGGCTGGGCAGCGTGTCGGTGCATGCGCAGACGGCCGATGGCTTGATGCAGCAGATGGAGCAAAATCAAGCACAGATGCCCCCTGCAACAGCGGAGGATGAGGCCATCTCATGCCTGATTGAACCTTCGATGCAGGCTTCGCTTGGTACTCAAGTCGAGGGGGTTTTGGAGCAGGTGCTGGTGGACCGGGGGGATAGCATTCGTCAGGGGCAGTTGTTGGCGCGGCTCAATGTTGGGGTGGAAAAGGCGGCGGTGGCTTACCAGGAGGTTAAGGTCGCGTATGGCAGTCGCCGGGTTGAGCGCAATAAGATGCTCAAGCAGCAAAAATTGATTTCACCACAGGATTTGGATGAAATTGTGACAGAGCGGGATCTCAGCGAACTGGAGCTGCTTGAGCGTAAGGAGCAGCTTAAATTACGCCATATTTATGCCCCGTTTGATGGGGTGGTGATGGACCGCATGCGTGATCCGGGGGATATGATCAAACAAGAGCTGATTATGAAGGTGGCGCGTATTGATCCCCTTTATGTGGAGTTGGTGGTGCCCGCGACCCAGTTAAAAGCTTTTCATAAAGGTGAACCGCGCTGGATCGAAATACCGTTGCTGGGGCAGTCGTTTCAGGCCCATGTTTCAGTCATTGATCAAGTGGTGGATGCCGCCAGTGGCACCTTTAGGGTCAGAATGGTGCTGCCAAATAATAAGCGTAGACTGGCGGCGGGGCTAAGATGTAAACTAAAGCGCTGATAGTAAGGTCGTTTGTTGCCCGTAATTGGGTGTGAGACTGGGTGAATGGCACCAATATGGTGTGCCAATGGTATAATTGGGCCTGTTTAGACCAAAAAAAATAGGGTTTTACGATGAGCTTGCCAGCGACACCGCCGCGCCCCATGTATCGACATCCCTTATGTCACGCCACCCTTGTGTTGGGTGCGACCGTGCTGCTGACCGTGCCAGATGCCTTGGCGGTTCCCACCAATGAAGAGGCTAAGCGCCTCATGGATGGCATTAGCCGGGAACAGGCCCTGCATATTCCTGCGATGCAAAAACTGCCCAAGCTGGGTGAGCGTACCATCATACGCGCCAATATGCCCCGCCAGCGCACCTCTTTGAACAGCCTTAAATTGACCGTGGATGGTTTTCGCTTAGAGGGACACCCTGGTGTAGATTCCGCAGCGGTGGATGAGGTGATCACCCCCTGGAAAGGTCGGGAGCTAACCTTTGCCGAATTTGAGCAGATGGTTCACGCCGTGGCGGCATTTTTGCGAGAGAATGGACATCCTGACGCGCAAGTGATGATCTCTCGGGCCAATATTAAAAATCGCAAAATGTCGGTGGCGGTGCGGGGTTTGACGCCGGCCTCGGTCTTTTTAGCCAAACAGGTACCCGTCAAGGTGGAGCCCCGCATTTTTGTGGACCGCTTTGAAGTGACCGGTTTAACCCTGTTGGACGAGGAGGAGCTTACCCAAGCACTGGAGCCCTACAGCGGTCGCTATTTGACCGGTACCCAGATGCAGGAGGCCGCCGATGCCATTGCCAATGTGCTACGGGGTAAAGGTTACAAGGTTGCGCAAGCCTTTATGCCGCCCCAGCGGGCAGATAGCGGTATTTTAAAAATTGAGGTGCTCGAAGGGGTGGTGGATCCAGCCAGTGGGGTGAATGGCATTGTGGTAACTGGGGCGGGTAAGCGTATTCGTGAGAGCCTCGTCCAGGCCCATTTGGCCACTGGAGTTGAAGCGGGTAAACCGCTGAATGTGCCCGCCTTGGATAAAGCCATTCGACTGGCCAAACTGCGCCCCGGCATCGAATCCATTAAAGCCGATCTCTCCCCCGGCAGCACGCCGGGTACCACGCAGGTCAATGTTAAGGTAGAGGAAGAGAATCTCTTTAGCGGTAGCCTTGGTTTTGATAACTATGGTTCAGCGTATGTGGGTGAGCATGTGGGGCGGGGTACGGTCAACATCAATAGCCCCTTGGGTTTTGGTGAGCGGTTTAGCTACAGCCACGATGTCGCCACAAAAATGAAAACCCAAAAAGCGGCGTTTAGTGTGCCGGTGGGCACGCGGGGCTCGCTGGCCGCCGCCTATGGCAAAGTGGATATGAAAATTGGTCAGGACCTGTCGATTCTGGACCTAACCAGCAGCTCCAGTACTTGGTCGCTGGATGGCCGTTATGCGGTGCTGGCGGAGGAACGGGACTCGCTGTTTGCCAGTCTAAGCCTGCAAAGCAAGCAGATGTGGAACGATATGGGTACCTATAAGCTGAACCATCGCAAGGTGGATGTCGCCAGCTTGGGGGTGGAGGGCAGCCATTTGACCGATGCTGGTAATCAGGTTAACTGGAGTGTCACGGGGAGCTTGGGTAATGTGGATCTCTCTAAAAACCTCTCCAACCAAGCGACGGACGCCATCACCGCTCGGACCGAAGATTTCTTTGGTAAAATCAATTTCAGCTATGATCGCGCCGCACCGCTGGATGCCGCAGGTAAGTGGAATTTTCGCTCTAAGGTGCAGGGGCAATTGGCCTCTAAAAACTTGGATAGTGGCGAGAAAATGTCATTGGGTGGTCCAACTGGCATACGCGCCTACCCGGTGGGTGAGGGCTCTGGCGACCATGGCTTGATCGGTAATGTGGAACTGCACCGCTCCATGGGTAAATACTACTCTTGGGAAACATCGCTGTATGGCTTCTTGGATGCCGGTTACATCATCCAAAATGCCGAGATGTGGAGCAATGCGCTAGACGCGGGTATCCCCAACGGTTATGCCCTGTTTGGTACGGGTTTGGGGGCCACCGCCAGTTATAAAGACCAGGGCGGCTTTAATGTGATGCTGGCCAAAAAATTGGGTAAAAACCCTGCGCCAGATAGTGATGGTTCCGATGCGGATAATAAAACCGTTGATCCCCGTTTGTGGATCATTGGCGACGTGAAATTTTAAGGGTAGGGGTTAAACACCATGAAACGCGTTAAGAACCCTCTATTACAGCCCCCCAAGTCGTTGTTGGCAACCGCCGCTTGGCTGATCGGTATGAGCCCGCTGTGGGTTATGGCTGACCCTGCGGTGGATGCTCTGCCCAGTGCAGCCACCATCAGCCATGGCTCGGCCACCACGGTGGTGAATGGGGCCACTATGACGGTGAATCAGGCCAGCCAACTGCTCATCAATAATCGCCAAAGCTTCAATATTGGCTCGGCGGCAGCGGTGGTCTACAAGCAGCCCTCAGCTTCGGCCTTGGCGGTGGAGCGGGTGTTGGGGGGGAATGCCTCACAAATCTTTGGTTCGTTGCAATCCAATGGGCAGGTGTTTTTGCTCAATCCTGCGGGGGTGGTGTTTGGCCGGGGTCATTCGGTTAATGTGGGGGGAATTGTCGCCTCTACCGCCAGCCTTTCGGATCAAGATCTTATTGCGCAACGCTACCGTTTTGAAAATCCAGGCAGTGGCACCATTCTTCAGGAACAAGGCAACATCATTGCGGCCCAGGGCGGTTTGGTCTCTTTTATTGCCAGCAACATAGAGAGCCAAGGCACCATTGCGGCCCCCCAGGGTGATGTGGTGTTTGCCGCAGGTCAACAGGTTGAGCTTAATCTAACCGACAGTGGTTTGGTGAGCGTCTCTGTGGATGGGGCGTTGGCTCAGGCGCAGATTGACCATTCTGGCGCGATTGTGGCCGATGGTGGGCGGGTTTGGATGAGCGCCCACGGGGCGACGGGAGCTTTGCAATCGGCCATCAATCTAACGGGTAAAATACGGGCCAATACCATCACCCAACGGGAAGGTCAGGTGTGGATTGATGGGGGTGCTGGGGCGGTTAATGTCACCGGTAGCGTCGAGGCGCGTGGTGACGACAGCGGCGAGCAGGGTGGTAAAATTGTTATCACCGGGGGGGATGTCACCTTAACCGGTGCGCGGGTAGATGCCTCGGCTGCGGCTGGTGGGGGTGAGGTCTACATCGGTGGTGGCTGGCAGGGTAAAGATGCCACCATCCGCGAGGCCAAATCGGTCACGGTCAAGCAGGAGAGTGTGATCACCGCCGAGGCCACCGAAGCGGGTGAAGGGGGCACCTTGGTGCTGTGGTCGGGGGGTTTAACCCAAGCCAGCGACTCAACCCTAAACGTTGCGGGTGCCGGTGGCGGCAAAGGGGGCTCTGCGGAGACCTCGGGGCATGATCTACAAATGGATGGCAGCAACCAGTTGATGGCCGGTGAGGGGGGGGCGTGGCTCTTTGACCCTTATAATCTGACCATCTCTTCCACCACCAACGACACCAATGTCACCACGGTTGGCGGGACCATTACCACCAATGCCACCGGGGCTATTGTTAAAAGCACCTCCATTGAGACCCTGCTTAACGCAGGAACCAGTGTGACCCTCTCCACCAGCGGTGGTGGGGCTGAGAGTGGCAATATTATCATTGATGCGGATATTGCCAAAACCAGTGGCGGTGACGTTACCCTGACCTTTGCGGCGGATAACGATATTACCCTGAGCAGTGGCAAGGCGATCTCTTCGACCACCGGTAAACTGGGTATTACCTTTGGCTCCAGTGTGACCGATACGGGCACCGTGACGCTGAATGGCTCCATCAGTACCAATGGTGGGGATGTCATTTTTAATAAACAGACGGTTTTGGCCTATGCCACCCCGGTAACCACATCCTATATTGCCAGCAATACCAACGCCTCAGGCAGTATCACCTTTCACAAGGCGGTTAGTTTAAAAGCCAGTGGTTATTCGGTCACTCTGGCCACCTCGGGTTATCTCAATGGTTCGGTTTACGATGGTGCCGGTGGTGCGATTGACTTTAAAGGTGCGGTAACGTCTGGTGCGCCCAGCGGCACCATTGTGCCCCAGGCATTGACCCTTCAGACCTCGGGTACCACAGCCGGCACCGTCACCTTTCGGGATGATCTGGGTACCGCCGCCGCTCCCTTGGGTAAGTTGACCTTTACCGGTCCGACCAAAATAAGCTTTGACACCGATTCAGCGGATGCCAGCGAGGGGGATTTAATCTATCTCATGGGGACCTCGGGAACCCTGATTAACGCCTCCAACACCACCGGTGCAAATACCCGTTTGGAGTTTAAGAGTACCAACTTTTATATCAATGTGACGGGTGGTACCATTGGCGGCACCACCGGTTGGGCCAGCTATAACCAAGCGTCGTTTGATATTGGGGTGGCCGATAATAACAGCGGCACGGAGCGCAATCTCTACATCACCGCGCAGCGCTCCATTGCCATCAGTAACTATAGTATTGATGGCGTGACCAATGCGGACACAACTAAACTGAATATCTATCTGGACACCTTCGACGCAACCCAGGGTGGTACTCTTCAAGGTGGGGGTATTCGTCTCTCTGGGGCGACCATTACCACCAACGGCGGTAATATCGTGCTCGGGGATACGGCGGCTACCGGGACCACCACCAACTTTGCGGTGGGTGACCCTGACGATACTTCGGGTACCCACGGTATTGAAATTACCAACTCCAGCATTACCACCGCCAATGGTAATATTACCATGAGTGGTCTTGCGCCCACCTCGGGTACGGGTGGGGCGGGGGTGTGGATCTATAATGGGGCCAGTCTCAATGCAGGGGATGGGGCCATTACCATTAAGGGTACGGTTTCAGCGGCCTCTACCTCCGACAACAAAGATGGTGTGATTATTGGTGAGGGCAGTAACAACCGGGTAACGATTAAAACCACCAGTACCGGGGCCATTACCATTACCGGCGATGTGAGCGCGGTCACAGCAGCCACTTCGGGCAACCGTTATGGTGGGGTGATTATTGCCCAGAATGCCCTCATTCAAAGCGTGGGTGGTGCCATTAGCATTACCGGTACCGGTGGTAGCGCCTATAATGATGATGACTCCTATATTGGCGATGAAAACTACGGCATCTATATGGAGACCAATGGTACCTCCATTATTTCCCAAACCGGTGATATTACGTTAAAGGGTAAAAGTGGCGGTAAAACCGGCTCCTATGGTTTGGAGTCTGCGGGTTATTTGATGTATATCGGCCAGAGCCATGAGTCGGGCGATAGCTCGACCTACTCTGGCATCATTACCCTTATCGCGGACGATATGCTCTTTACCAACGACTCTACCAGCCGTTTGCAGGTGGATACCACCGGTGAAGTGCGTATCAATCCCTTGAGCACGGCCACCAATATTGAGTTGGGCACCACCACCGGGCACACCAGTCTTTACCTCAAGAGCACCTACTTTTCAGGCAGCTATAATGTGTTTGATGAAGGGGCTACCGACATTACCATCGGTAAACAGGACGCCACGTCGACAGCTTTGACCGGGACCTTGACCATTGCTTCTTCCACCACCGTGCGGGACAACCTAAACTTGGTGATGACCGGAACCGGTGGCAATGTGGTGATAACCGGTGCCTTAACCGTGGCCGGAACCAGTACCAACCGGGTGTTGGCCATCAATACCCAAAATGGTGCGACTGGTGCGGGTACCATCTCCGTGGATAAACTGCATCTGCTGGGTAGTGGGGCTTACAGTCTAACTGGTTCCAATGTCGTCAACACCCTGTCAGCAGATTTTACCGGTGGTCAGCTTTACCTCATTAACAGTCAGGCGTTGGATGTGGGTACCGTAGCCAGCACCAGTTATGGCACCACCACCACCGATAATGGTATTACCCAGGATAACCAAAATGCCACCCTTAAGCTGAGCAGTGGTAACTTGACCATTAGCCAGAATGTCAATGTGGGAACCGGCATCATTGGGCTGATTGCCGAGAGCGGTACCATAGCCGATAGCGGTACGGCGGTGATCACCGCCAACCAGTTGGGTTTGAACAGCTCCGGCTCGGTGACATTGGATAATGGCCATGCAGTGGTCAATATTGGCGGTACGGTGGGTACCACCAGCAGTGGTGCGGATCTGACCTATGTAAGTACCACCGGCATTAATATTGACAAAATTACCGATGGTCAAAGCAATGTCTATACGGGTCTAACCGTAGATGACCAATCCTATCTGACCGCCAGCAATGGTACCATTGTGCAGGACGAGGCCAACAGCGCCCTCTATACCGCAACCAGCACCTCCATGAGTGCTACGGGTATGATTGATCTGGGGCTCTCCAACGCGATCTCTAATATAGCCGCCGCTTCGACCGGTGGTTATGTATGGGTTAAAAACAGCAAGGCCCTGACGGTAACAACCGTGGGGTCGGTGACGGGTATTACCTCTGCGACCAGCGGCGTTACCTTGAACACCACCAGTGGTGCCATTACGGTGAGTCAAAATATCACCGCCAGTTCCGGGGTGGTGAGTTTGGATGCCGACGCCGGTGCCGTCAATGAGTCGGGCACAGCGATTATTACGGCTGATAAATTAATGGTGCAGGCAACCGGTAACTCCACCTTGGCCAACAGCAATGTGGTGGACCAGTTCTCAGCCAATGTGACGGGGGATCTTACCTATACGGCGGCGGCGGGCATTATCTTTGATGGCATTACCGATACCGAAGCGGTCACGCTAAACGGGGTAACGGTCACGGGCAGCGCCTTTATTACCGCAGAGAATGGTAGCATTACCCAGACATCCGCTAAAAACGCGGTGGTGGCGAGTCTTTATCTAAAAACCACTGGGGGTGGGATTACCTTAACGGACACCACCAACGACATCACCACCTTGGCGGTGGAGACCACCACAGCCGCCTCGGCTGTAGAGATTGTGGACGCCGATGGGGTGGAAATTGGCACCGTTACCGTAAACAGTGTGGCAAAAACCGGGGTGACCACCAACAATGGCAACTTTACCCTGACCGCCACCGCCGACACGGGGGATGGTGGCCATATCACGCTAACGCAGGGCGTGAGTTTGGGTAGTGGCACCGGTATTTTGATTACCAACAATGGTGCGGTTAGCGATACCGGCAGCGGTAAAGTGAGCATGGCCAGCCTCTACATTAAAGCGGCCGATAGCAGCGCTTTGGATAATACCCTCAACGATGTGGATAATCTGGCGGCCCTGCTCACGGGTACCAGCTCAACCTTTACCTTTGCCGATGTGGATGACCTTAAAATCACCACGGTGAACAGTCAGGCGGGCATTACCACCGTGCAGGGGGATGTGGTATTGACCGCCTCGGCAGATGGGACCTCCACCAGTGGTGATTTGACGGTGGATGCCAACACCACCATTACCACCAACAATGGCGGGACTAAAGCCAATATTACCTTAAAATCTTTACAGGGTAGTGTGGTGGAGAGCGCTTCGACATCGGCCTTGGTGGGGAGTGGTTTGCAGGTTTACGCCAAAAACAGCACCAACTTAAATATTGGTAGCCATACCATAGACACCTTGGCGGTCAACATGACGGCGGCCAGTGCGCAATTTACCTATACCCAAGGACAAAATTTAAGCATTGGCACGGTCAATGGGGTCACGGGTATTACCACCAACGCCGGAAATGTCAATGTGGTTTTGACCAGCGGCAATTTAACCCTGGATCAATCCATTGGTACTGGTTACACCACGGGGGCGGGCAGTGGCGCGGTGGTCTACCTCAACACCACCGGCAGTGGTAGCATAACCGAGAGCAGTGGTGCCACCATTACCGCCTATCAGTTGGTGGCGCGGGCCAACACGGGGGCAACCCTTTATCAATCCAACCAAGTCGAGCAGTTGGCTGCCTATGTGAGCAACGGTAGCTTGACCTATAAAGATACCGATTCGGTGACGGTCACGGCCATTACGGTTTCGGAGTGGAACAGCGGTACATCGGCCTTTGCGGACCAAAGCTATAGCGGCACGGATACCTCAGCGGCCAACACAGAACAGCATATTGAGGTAAGCAGTGGTGCCCTGACCCTCGCACAAAATCTTCAAGCGGGTACCAATCTGATTAGCCTGGATGTGGGTGGTGCCATAACCCAGACAGGCGGTGCCATCACGGCGGGCCAGTTGCGGATGCGTGCCAATGGCGTGATTACCGTCACCCAGAGCAGCAATGATGTGAATTCATTGGCAGCAGTGCTGACCGGCACCACCGGCACCATCCATTTTGTGGATACGGATGATCTGGCCATCACCACCCTGACTGGTACCCTGGGCAGCAGCAACTTGACCACCGCCGGTATCGACAGTTCGGGCAGTAATGGTGAAAGCTACCTTAAAAGCGGTGGTGCCATGACCATGGATCGGGCCCTGACGGTGGGGACCGGCATTCTCACCCTAGAAAGCGGCAGCAGTATCACCCAAAGCAGCAGCAGTACCCTTACCGCTTCATCTTTACAGGTGATAGCTCTGGGCAATGTTTCCCTGCTTGAGGCTAATGACGTCAATACGTTGGGAGCCAGTGTCTCCGGCAGCTTTAGCTTTGAGGATAGTGATGACCTGATTCTTGGTTCTGTGACCAGTACCCTCTCGGCCAACACCACCAGTGGTGTAACCACCAGTGCCGCGAATGGGGATCAATTTATTAAATCCACCGGGAGTTATTTGACCCTCAGCCAAAATCTGGCGGCAGGGACGGGCACGATAACCTTAAAGAGTGCCTCCACCATCACCCAGAGTGCTGGGGCGGTAAGTGCGGGGAGCTTGCAGATCATTGCGGGGGGGAGTGCCTCCCTGCTGCAAACGAGCAACAATGTGAGCAGCATCGCCGCCTCGATCAGTGGTACCGGTAGCAGCTTCGCCTACTTGGATGCCGATGGTTTAACGGTTTCCAGTGTGACCCGCACCTTGGATGGTGATACCCTCGATACCCAGGGCATTACCACCGCCAGTGGTGAAATTTTTGTGATGAACAGCACCGGCACCCTGACCCTGAGCAATGCGGTTAGCGGCAGTGGGCAGACGGTTAGCCTGGATTCAGTCGCGGGGGGCATCACCCAAACCGCAGGGGTGGTTACGGCAGATAAACTGCGCATCCGTGCAGCCGGGACGGTCACCATGGGGCAGGAAAACGAGGTGGCTACCCTGGCTGGTTACTCCACCAGCGGCAGTTTCACTTATAAAGACGCCACCGCTTTTAGCGTGGGTTCTGTGCTGGGAACGCTGGGCAACTATGCCAGCTCTGGCGATAAGTTGACCACCGGTTTGACCACCAGCAACAGTGATGTCACCCTCTCTAGCACGGCTGGGGTGATCGCTCTAACCCAGGCCCTGAGCAGTGGCACCGGTAGTATGAGTGTAACCGGTGGGGGTGGGGTAACCAGTAGTACCGACTTAACCGCAGCCACCTTGGCCCTGGCAGCGACCACCGGCAGCATTGAGCAGAGTAGCGGCACCATGAGTGCCACCACCTTGAGCCTGACTGCCAGCAATGGGGGGATTACCCAAAGTGGGGGTAGCATAACCGGTACCACGGTTAGCCTAGCGGCGGGTAGCGGGGGTATTACCCAGAGCAGCGGTACCATTCAGGGGACCACGTTGGCCTTGGGTGGGGGCAGTGGCGGCATTACCCAAAGTGGCGGCACGGTGACGGCCACTGGCTTGGTGATTACCGCCAGTGGCAATGTGGCCTTGACCCAAACCAGCAACGATGTGGATACATTGGCGGCCAATTTAACCGGGGGCACGCTCTATTTCCGTGATGCCGATGATGTGACCGTGGGCACGGTTTCAGGCACGTCAGGTTTAAATGCCACCGATGTTATCTGGGTGCGGGCCGCAGGCAATTTGAGCATCAGTTCTGGGGATGAGGTGGTCAGCAGCGGTTCGGGCTCCTATGCGGTGGTCTTGGTCTCTGGGGCATCGTTTACCAACAATGATAACAGCGACGCCATTCAAGCCGCCAACAGCCGTTGGTTGGTCTATGACATTAACCCTTCGTTTGAAAATCGGTTTAATGGCTTGGCCTATAGCTCGCTTCGTTTGGAAACCTATTACGATACCCTGCCCGAGAGTCAGGTTACAGAATCAGGCAATACCTATTTGACCACAACCCGTAAGCTTGACCCACAATCCTATATTCCACCGGTCGAAGCGACACAGAGTGCTTTGGTGACCCAAGATGTCGGTTCGGTGCCGAAATTGCCTGTCAATACCGGTAGTGTAACGCAGAAAATGAGCAGTGAGGGTGCCTATGCGGTGGATCTGGTGCCTCAGGAGCCCTTTGGTTTGGTCCCCGATCGAGCGCCTAAGGGTCAAGCACCGGCTGGGGCCACTACGGTGGTCGCGACGGCTGCCACCAACATTGTGCTGCTGGATGTTGAGTTGCCTGCTGGGCGTCGCTTTGTTATCGATATTGAAGATTATGTGGGTGAAAAAGGGAGCATCGGCAGCATTGGTGTCGCGGGCGGCGGGGCGTTGCCCGCTTGGTTGACGGTGGATGCCGAGACCGCTACCCTGTCGGGTACGGCACCCATGGATATGCAGGAGCCTTTAACCCTGAGCATCCAGGTGTTGGGGCCGGATGGTAAAGCGGTTGGCGAGATTAAATTGACCATTAATCCGGGTGCGTCCCTCGACAGCTAAGGCTGGCTAGGCACCGTGTGCAAAGGGGAGGATCTACCGATCCTCCCCCTATCTATTTTAAGGGTGGTTGTGTCATGTCTGTTGTAAAAACATGGATGGTTCTATTTTTAAGTGCTTTATTGTGGATGCCCTTGGCGCAGGCCAAGGAGGATCCGACCCCCAAGCAAAAGCCAACGGCGTTTCAGGTGGATGGCTATAAAGGGGCCAAATTTGGCATGTCGGAAAAAGCCCTGCTGGCGACCCTCAAAAAAGAGTTTCCCGAGGCTTATAAGGATCTTGTTACCGTTGAGCATAAGCATAATCAGCAAAAGGTGTTTTCGTTGCGCTTGGAGAACCTGATTGAAGGGGCCGGTCCTGCGGTTGTTACCTATTTTATGGGGTATCGCTCCAAGCTGTTGGTGCATGTCAATGTTACGTGGGGTGATCTGGTTATTCCCGATAGCCAAGCCAAATTTGATGATCTTAAGGTGGCCGCCGATCTGTTGACCAACTACTTTCAGGGCTATCGCTTTAAGCCAGACTCCCTCGTGGTGGGTAAGATGCAGAGCAAGCAAGATATTCTGTTTTTTAAGGGGCGGGATGATAAAAACCGCGAGCTACGCTTGCAACTGAGTGTGCGTGGGGTAGAGAGCGGCCAAAAAGATAAAGCGGGTAAACCGGTGGTGGAGCCCCGTAGTTTTCTCCAGCTTTCTTACATTGCAGATCCAGAAAATCCAGATATCTACCGTATCCAACCCGGTGCCTTTTAATCCATGTGGCCAACATCGGAAGAGTGGTTGCACGCCACCGACCGCCAGGGTAGATGGGTTAAAACCGCTCCGCGTTCCCTGTTAATGGCAGAGATCCGTGAATATTCTCGGCAGCATGGGGAGGCCCCCATGGCGCTGCCGGTGGTACACATTATTCTTATGACCCGTGAAGGTCAGTTGCGCCTGGTACAGCGTGGGGATAAGCCAGAAAATCCCTACATGTGGGATAAAGCGGTTGGTGGACATGTGGTGTGGCAGGATCCCGCGCTACCGTTGAGCGCATTTGAAGCCAATGTGCATAAAGAGATGGCCGAAGAGATCGGCCTGCATAAGATTGAAATCGCCGCCAACCCCTTGGATTTTATAGAGCGCTTGCATGGTGGGGGTGTGGACCTGCAACAGCAGGTTCTGTTACGCATGATCGACTACGACCCTTGGCAAGGGGTTATGGTGCAGGTTAAGGCGGGCCAGCCTTGGGTTAAACGGCTTAATGTGGCGGTTTACGCGGGGTTTTATGAAGGCCCTATGCAGTTTGTGGATGGTGAGGCGATTGCCACCTGTAGTGTGGATCCCCACGCTTTGCGAGCTGCGTTAATCGAGAACCCGTGGCGTTATAGTGATGGTTTGCGCGTGGTCATACAGCGCTATTTGCCGTTGCTGCTGGTGGGTACCCAACAAGAGCGCGTTGCCAAACAAACCGGCCCGGTAAAACGAGACAACCTGGAAAGAGTATATGAATAAGCCTGAGATGGCCCAACAGTGGCGGCTGGATAATCTCTATGAAAATCTGGATGATCCGCAGATTGAGGCAGATCTGCTGGATTTAGAGCAGCGCTATGCGGCCTTTTTTCGTCAGTTTCGAGGGCAGTTGTCCAGCGATCTTGGGGCGGCCGTACGGGCCAACGAGGCGCTGAGTGAGCGCAGCGGCAA
The DNA here is from genome assembly GCF_000014865.1 of Magnetococcus marinus MC-1. Taxonomy (NCBI): domain Bacteria; kingdom Pseudomonadati; phylum Pseudomonadota; class Magnetococcia; order Magnetococcales; family Magnetococcaceae; genus Magnetococcus; species Magnetococcus marinus. The sequence continues at coordinate 2,667,594 of NC_008576.1, read as the reverse complement.
GCTCTATCTCTATTTGCATTTAAGGATGTATGCAGACCTTAATGACGAAGCGGTGAAAAAACGGCTGTTTGAGGTAAAAACCCGGCTGGATCGAACCTTTGGTGAGCATGCCTCGTTTTTTACCATTGAGATTGCGCAGATGGCTGAAGAGAGGTTTCAGGCACGCTTGCAAGAGCCCGATTGTGCCTTTTTCCGCCCATGGTTGGAGCAGGTACGGCGTAATTTGCCCTATATGCTGAGCGAAGAGGTGGAGGGGGCACTGACCAAGCGTTCAGCCTTTGGTGCGGAGAGTTGGGCGGAGTTCTATGATGAGGTGGAGGCGGATTTGCGCTTTGATTACCAGGGGCGCGCGCAAACCTTGACAGAGATGCTGCACACCCTCAACACCAGTCAAGATGGGGAGCAGCGGGCCGAGGTGCAGCGCTTGGTCAATCAGGGTTTGCAGGGGGCGTTCTCCAAATTTTCGGCGCAAACGCTCAATATGGTGGTGGGTGCCAAACGTATTGAGGATCGTGAGCGGGGTTACAGCCACCCCATGCAGGCCCGTAACCTAAGCAATAAGGTGCCTGATGCGGTGGTGGAGGCCCTGCACCAAGCGGTCACCACCCAGGCGGCGCCCTTGGCCCAGCGTTATTATCGTTTAAAAGCGACCCTGTTGGGGCAAAAAACCCTGCGCTGGAGCGACCGCAATGCACCGCTGCCCTTTACCGCCAATGTGGAGATTCCCTATCACGAGGGGTTGGATCTGGTGCTGCAAGCCTACCACAGCTTTAGCCCGACCTTGGCGCAAATGGTAGAAGCTTTTCAGCAACAGGGGCGCTTTGATGTGGCGCCACGTCCGGGCAAGCAGAGCGGCGCGTTTAACTATTCGGTGGTTTTGCCGGGTGGCGAGCCGGTATCCTACATTTTACTCAATCACCAAGGTTCCATGCGGGATGTCATGACCCTCGCCCATGAGGTAGGGCATGGTGTACACGGTATGTTAGCGGGCCATGCCCAGGGTGCCTTGATGGCCAGTGCCCCCATGGCCTATGCTGAGACGGCCTCCATCTTTGGGGAGATGACCACCTTTAACTTTTTGCGTGAACGTTTGCAGCAAGCGGGGGATCACATCGGTCTGTTGGCGCTGCTGACCGGTAAGATTGAGGATATTTTAAACTCCGTGGTGCGGCAAATCGGTTTTTCCAACTTTGAGCGGCGGGTACATGGGGCCGATTCACGTCTTTCTGCGCATGAGTTGGATGCGATCTGGATGGAGACCACCCAGGCTCTCTATGGGGCTGAAGGGGAGGTCTTTACCTATGCCGATAGTAACGCTTTGTGGAGCTATATCAGCCATTTTCACCGCCCTTTTTATGTTTATGCCTACGCCTTTGGTGAGCTGCTGACCCAAAGTCTATATGCCAGCCGGGCAGGGGTAGGGGCGGTATTTGAAGCCAGCTATTTGGATCTACTACGCGCCGGGGGGACTAAGGATGTGGTGGAGCTGCTGAAACCCTTTGCTCTGGATCCGACCGATATGGATTTCTGGCAGCATGGCATTGATATTAGCCTCGGTGCATTGATTGCAGAGGCCGAGGTGGTTGCCAAGCAGGCTGGGGTGCTGTAGGCCATGGACAAAGCCGGAAAAGAGACCCCCTTTTGGGTACAAAAAACATTGGCCCAGCTTAACGCCCATGAGTGGGAGGCGCTGTGTGATCGCTGCGGACTTTGCTGTTTGGTCAAAGCGGAGGATGAAGAGGCGGGGGATATCTACCTGACCAGCTTGATCTGCCCCTTTTTTGATCTTAAAACCAAGGTTTGCAGCTGTTATAGCCAGCGCAAACAGCAAAATCCTGATTGCAGCACCCTAACCCCTATGACGGTACAAACCTATGATTGGTTGCCCGATCATTGTGCGTACCGTCTGGTTGCTGCTGGTAAGCCTTTGCCCACGTGGCACCCCCTGATCAGTGGTCGCCATGATACTGTAGTCAATGTGATGAACTACTTTAAAGGGGTGAAGATTCGCCATCTGCAACCCCATTCAGACCTGGAAGATTATCTGATCCTGGATCCCCCAGAGGGGTGATTATGGGCCAATTAAGCGCTTAGCAGGCGCGGGTTTTGGTGTCGAGGGTGGCGGATGGAATAGGGCGTATGCAGCGGCGGTTGCGCGAATCGTTTTATGCTTGAAATTGCGCGGGCCAAGCAGGCAGAAAAAAAGGGACACATCCCCAGGATGAGTCCCTTTTTTTCTGCATCCCACCGTTTCTCGGCGGTGTTATTTTTTAACGGCCCTATTAGGCAGCGGCGTTAAAGACCTGTTCAAAGCGATCCAGGTTTTTATCAAACTTATTGATCAACTGCGAAGCTTTGGCTCGAAACTCCATGGTGTCCAGGTTTTCGTCATCTTCATATTTACGCAACAGCTTGTGCAGTTTGCCAATGAGCTTTTGGGAGTCACCGACACAATCGGCACACTGTTCAACCAAAGCGTCCTCGGAGGCACCTTCCAGGGCTTTGTTGCCTTGAAGTTGGTGCATAAGGGTGTTCTGTTGGATCATATAGGCCATGATGAAGGTCTTCAGGGCCTGGAGGTGGCAAAGGGTTTTTTCGGGCACATTCTCGTTTTTACACTTGGCGAGCAAGGCTTTTAGATGGTCAAATTCTGGACTCATGTTAGACGCGGCAGGCATGGATTCCCCCTGGATTGGGCGATTGGGTTAACTACTGATCTGTTGATCTCTGCCCATAGATTATGCCCTTCTGTCAGGGGGTGCAAATCAAAAAATTCGAAACCGGCAAAATTGATTTTTTTAAATATATCAGTATATTATTGATTTATTAAAATGATATGTTTGAATATAATAAAATACCCTTTTGGCCCATGGGTATAGAGATTTTTGGCCAAAAGGGTAGGGGGAATAAGGGGGACTTACGGGGCAAAACGCCCCGCTTAAGGGGTGTGGGGAATATTGTAGAATTTTTGCTCTTCAGGGTTAGGGATGACCCCCAATTGCAGAATTTCGGCAATCTCCTGCATCCCCATGGGTACGGTTTTGGAGATTTTAAAATCCAGGCGCTGGGCAATTTTGCTAAAGTTGACCCGATAATCCCGTGGATCTTCTTTTTTCTCTATGCGTTTGATGCGGGCGTTGGGGTAAACCTTTAAAAGCTCGTTTAGGATCATGCCTTTGGTATAGTTTTCGGCGGTATCCCCGACATTAAAGACATCGTAGGCGACCTTTTCGCGGGGGGCCTCAAGTACCGCCAGCATAGCCCGGGAAAAATCGGCCACGTGGCAGTAGGGGCGCCAAAACTGCTCACCAAACACCACCAGCTCTTTATCCAGGGCCAACTCTTTGGTGAATTCATTAACGGTTAGGTCAAAGCGCATACGGTGTGAGATGCCGTAAACGGTAGCAAAGCGTAGGGCGGTGGGGCAAAAATCTGGGCTGGGATCGCTCTCCAACAAAGTTTTTTCAAATTTTACTTTAAGTTCCGCATAGAGGGAAACCGGCGCGAGGGTAGAGGTTTCGGTGACAAAGCCGCCAGGGTCGGCCATTTTCCCGTAATTGCTACAGGTCGAGGCAAAGATGAAGCGTTCTACCCCATGCTGCTTGCTCGCTTCTAACAGATCAATGGAGGCTTGCCAATTGGTCTGCTGGGCCAGTTCTGACTGGCGGGCACAGGCGGGGTCTCCCACAATGGCGGCGAGGTGGATCACCCCATGGAATTGGGTTTGGGCAAACAGCGCTTGCATGGCTTCGCGATCACGAATATCCCTTTTAGCCAAGCTAAAATGGGGGTGTTCCCAAATATCCAGCAGTGCCTCGCCCCCAAACATGAGGTTATCTACGCACACCACACGGTAGTTTCGCTCCAGTAAGCGCCGTAGCAGAATAGAGCCGACATAACCGGCTCCACCAGTGACCATCACGGTTTTCATAGGGGGACCTCACTCTATAGGGCAAAAGGGGCGCGCGTCCGCCCGTTAGGGTTAAGTGTTTAGTTGGGCAAGCATCTGTTGCGCCGCTTGGTTGCTGGCATCTTGTGCAAGAATCCGCTGTAACTGCTGCTGGCAAGCTGCGTGGCGCTGATTTTTGAAGAGCATTTGTGCATATTTTAAGCGGGTTAACAGATCTTGTGGGGCCAGCTCCAAATAGTGGTCAAAAGCCACTTTGGCGGCTTCTGCACGGCCTGTCAAGCCAAGCATGGTGGCGTAGTAGGGGAGCTTGCTGGGGTTAAAGTTAGCCATGGCCTCCAACACCGGCAAGCTCTCTTCAATACGGTTTTGTTTGAGCAAAATTTGCAACATGTGAGTCTGGGCCTCTTCAAACAGCTCTGGCCGTTCAACTTTGGCGTAGCAATCCATGGCGGCCTCTAGCTCGCCTTCAAGCTCCAAAATATAGCCCTGCGTGAGTTCATTCAGAGCATGTTTAAACTCAAACTGACTGTTCATCAAACCGTTGCGCAGATCTTTTAAGGCTTGCATGCTTTGATGCCGGAACAAATTTCGTAATTTATTGCGGGCTGTTATGATGTTGCCACTGGTCGCCAACACCAATTTAAGCTTGGCTTCTTCCTGGCTCAACTGGTTATCAAATTGCGCTTGCAAAAGGGCAAAGCGGCTGCGCAACTTGTCGGGAAAGCCCGCTAAATCGATTTGCTGTCGTTGGGTAAAGAGGGTAAGGCGGTTGGGCTGGGCATCCTCCTCCCACTGACGCAGCAAATTTTTTAGATTGGGTTTGGGCTTCTCTTCCTCTATACGCATCTGTACCCGGTGGATGGTTTCGTTGAGTAGTTGAACCGCTTGCTGTGCACCTTGTTTGTAGGCTTGGTAGTAGCGCTCGCCGGTTAGCTCAATCTCTTCGTCGGTCCAGGCTTTCTCTTTATCGGCACGGATCAGGCGTAAAAAGGATTGAATGCCCCACTGTTTGACCAAAGTCGAAAAGGTTGGGTGTTGCTTATCCAGCGTCTCTTCAATTTGATCCATGCGCAGCTTGGCCGAGTAATCACCCGGTTTGCCCTTTTTACCAAACAGCCGTTTGTTGCAAACCAGCGCCTCTTCGGCCAACTTGCGCACTTGGCTAATCTCATTGCGAGCATGCAGCAGTTCTGTTAGCACAAGTTCGTAGTGGGCCAATCTGCTGGCGCGGGTTTCTGGTGGAAGTTGCTCTTGCAGATAGGTTGTTACCGGTTGGGCCATGGGGGCAAAGTTTAGAGTATCCCAACCCAGATGAGCGACCCGTTCAATTTTGGCCGCCTGTGGAGCGGGATTGATGAGTTGACACCCCTTCTCTTCAGCATAGGCCGCAAGGTAGGCCAGCGAGGGGATGGCACTATAAAAATCAAAACGGCTCTCGGCTATGTCACCGGCATTGGTTTCAACCCGAAAACTGGAGTCGGCTAAAAAGGGGCCAATCTGGCTCTCCATGGAGCCTTTGGCATGGGTATAACCCTCTTTACTAAAACAGAGATCAATTCCGCACAAAATGATTTGGCTAAAGCCCATATCAATGGCGCAGCCAATGGCTTGGTGCGAGACGGTAATGCCGGGGTAGCTGGGCAGTTGATTTTCGCCGTCAATCTCATTTTTCCAGGGAAAGAGTGGACCAATATAGGCACTGCGTCCCCGCCACTGACCCAGCAGCATGGGGGTCACGTGGTAGAGGTTGACAAAAAAACTCTTTTCCCAAAAATGCAGCATCTCGTGGCTGTTATTAAAAGAGACCTCATGGGGATCAATCGAGAAAATAAAATCGGGGGTGATCTGCTCTTTCAACAAGGTGCCGGCTATACGGGCTACGGCAATCACCACCAGCTTGTCGCGGTTGGCTTTAACGTGCGCTAAACTCTCCAGCAGCGAGGGACCACCAGCAAGAATAACCGCTGTTTTGCCCTTAAATAGACCGTGTAGCTGTTGGGCGCGCAAACGGTTTTCGGCAAGGTTTTTTAGCCCGGCATGGGCAAAAATCTGGTTGCCGGTCTGCATTTTGACAACCGTGCTAAATTGTAAAAATTCGTTGGTTAAGCTATCCCATTGCCCTAGATAGTGCGGGTGCAGAGCATCTTGAGCCCCCACGGACTGAACCCGGTTAACCGCGTCTAAAAACAGGTAGTCCGAAAAGTTAAAAGCCTCTTTGGCGCGCTCTAGCCACTGCGCCATAGAAACCACATCCACACGCCCAGGGATGGTTTTGGGTAAGAGCTCTTCTTGTTGCAAGCGTTCCAGCACATCTTCTAATTCAATAAACAGTACCCGGCTGGTGGTATCTTCGGCGTGGATATGCTCTAAAATATAGTGGACCAATAGACCGGAGTCGGTCCCCAACACGATGGTTAGCTTATCAGGGCCCCATAGGGCTTTACCGTAGTGCTGCTTAAAATAGGCGACCGAACCCATGCGGGAGAAAGATTCTCCATTGATGCCTTGCAGATAGCGTTCGCCAAAATTATTTGTGAGTATCTGACCAAGATCGAAGGAAGTCGTCTCATTCATGATGTTTTAGCAACCATAGCGGCTAGGGGTGTGAGGGAGCGCATGGGGTTATGCTCTCAATTTTACAGGTATTGCAAAAAATGTACCCTTGCGCTCAAACAAGAACAGCCACCTCTGGAGGGTGGCTGTTCTTGGCTCTTGGTGTGGAATGCGTTGGTGCCGGCCTAGAGAGAGCTGCTCGTTTAGGTCTCGGCATCGGGCGCTGTGTGGTGTTGCAAAAACAGATTATCGCGGGAAACTTGGCACCATTTGGCGCAATCGGCTTTATCGGCGCCGCTACTGACCAGTTCAAACACTTGGCGTTTTTGCTCGCTTTGCCAAATGCTTTTAAAATCTAGCGTATGGATGTTGCCATAACCACTATCACGGTACCAATGGCGAAAACAGGTGTTGAGGGTACCGGAAAAATCCATATTGGTACGAAATTGAATGCCATCACAGCGATCCCAATTGGCCGGAGGCAGCTGTTCAGACTCCCCGGCCTTAGGAAAACTCGCCCAGCGGACTTCAACGCGGGGATCTTTGGCGGCCTCTTCCAGGTAGGGGAAGATCTCTGCGGTGACGGGGTTTTTTTGACCATCCCGATTAATCCGATTGCGGATGATTAAACGGTCCATCTCAAGCTTTTGAAACATGGTCAACAGTTGCGGCAGTGAGCGCCAATTATCGTCATAAGTGACCATCTGCATGGCCAAACGTACCGGCAATTGATGGGCTTGGCGGTAGGCGAGAGCTGCGGTCAAATTTTCATTTAAGCGGATAAAATCATCGGGTTTACCACGGTGGATCTGATGGTAGGTCGCTTGGTCGCCGCCATTGACGCTAAAACGTGCCCAGGTGGTGTAGGGTAACAGGGTGGGTATGCGTTTTGGTGTAAGGGGAATGCCATTGGAGCTAAAGGTCATATCTAACCCAAGGTGATGGCCATGCTGTAAAAACTGTGAAAAATCGCTATGCAGCAAGGGTTCACCAGAGCCTGCAAAATAGACTTCGCGTCCACCCATCGCGTGAAAATCATCGAGAAAGCGCAAAAAAAGCGCGGTATCCATCTGTTTGGTGCGGTCATAGGGAGAGAAAAATTGGGGCCCACAGTGGCTACAGTTATGGTTGCAACCGTCTACAATGGAGACCTCGATGGCGATAGGAGCTGGATTTTTACCGGCTTGCCAAGCGGCAATGCGGTCAGGATAATCCTCCAGCTTTCCGCCACCAATTTTAACTTCCGTGCGCATGGACAGTGCTCCCTGTTAGACCGGTTTGAAACATGGTAAAACTTTGGCTGAGTTATATGACCACAAGCGTAGATTGGCTTTGCCCCAGAATGCCGTGGCAAAAGGAGGGTATAAGACCCCACAAACCCAATTTTTAAGCCCTTTTCAGCCACGATTAAAGGGTCGTTAGGCTTGACCTCACGCTCTGCGCGGAGGTAAGACAACCTTATAGAGGCCCATTGGGTATACTCTAACCGATACAATTTTGGCCTTATAATACCCTTATCGGTTCCCTATGCCGATGGATTAACCGGCTTCATACGCGCTTTTGTGCATTAAGGTGCTGGATGTGTCCAATCTTTCGACTGTTTTGACCACACCCTGTGCCATGATCGCCTACCCATGTCCCACTGGGGGCTGTGCGCGCTGGTTTTGCTGTTTGGATCGCCAACACCAGCTCATTTTGGTGGATGAAAAACTGGGTGTGCTGGCGCGCTTTGGTCAAACAGAGCCTGGTTCTCGGGATGGCGATGCAGCAGGGCAAGCCTGTTTTGACACCCCCACCTCTATAGGTTTGGGGGGGGATTTTTTATGGGTTGTGGATGGAAAAGAGCAAAAGCGCTTACGGCGGTTGGACTTGGTGGAGAATCAGGTTGCCACGATGAGACTTTCCATGCCATGGCAATGTGTGAGCGTGGATGGGGGGGCTAACCTGTGGTTGTATGATCCTGTTGGCCATAGGTTAGGGGTTTGGTCGGAGCCAACCCTGCGGGGGGCTGGGCAGCTTGTTGAGGGTAAAGCCACATGTTATGTCGCTTTACCCAAAGCCTGTTTCTCTTGGTTAAAGCCTATGGTTTGGCAGGGGCAGCATGGGGTGGTTTTGCTGGGTAGTGCAACGCCTAGTGTGCTTTTTGTGAGCAGCCGTGGAGCTGTGATAGAAATCGCCCGTTTGCCGGTGAAATATGGTAGTGTTTCGGATGGTGTTTGGGATGGGCATATCCTATGGCTAGCTGTAGACAATATAGACAGGCCGCTGGTAGGGCACCGGTTGCTGGATGAGTTTATGGCTGTGCCGACGCCCCCCCTGTATGGAAAGAGGGTGCGTTCTGTGTCAGTGGCTGAGCAGGGGCGGGTTATGCAACTGTCGGTAGAGGGGGACGGTGCCGCATTGCTGCGTTGGCGGATTGGTGGGGTAGCGATGCAGCCATGGGCGCTTGAGCTAGGGTAAGAATAATCCATTTTGGGGTGGGTGAAGAGGGGGCAAACATGGCATGGGGTGAGCGTAAAATGTGTGACCGGGTAGCGGTGCAGCGACAGCTGATGAGCGTTGCGGTTATGGTTATGGGCCTATTTATGGGGCAATCTTCAGCTATGGCCGAGGATGCCCTGAGTTTGGCAGAAAAAGGCGTTTTAGCCAGCAGTAAGGGCGAGCAAGAGCAGGCATTGGAGCTTTTTAATAGGGCTTTGTCGCTGGGGCAACTGGATAAGGTTGGTCAGGCGGTGGTCTTGAGTAACCGTGGCGAGCTTAACCTGGACGAAAATCTTTTTGAAGAGGCGCGCAAAGATTTTATTGAGGCGCTCAAATTATGGCCCCTGACCCATAAGGCCCGTTTAGGGCTTGGTCAATTGGCGGTGATGCAAGGCGCGTGGCAAGAGGGTGCCGAGCAGCTACAGCGCTACGTGGATCAAGTCACTCGTTACCGCCGGAGTGAGGGTTTGCTCTGGTTACATCTTGCTCAGCTTGGCATGCAGAAGGGGGACGCAGCAGCCCTTTTTAAAGGGGATCAAGCCGCCCAACAGCGCACGCCATGGCAGCAAAAAATTATGGATTTTCACCTAGGCAAGTTGGAGGCAGCCAAGTTGCTGCAAGAGGTGCAGGGTCATCGTGCGCAGGCTGCTTATCATGTCGCGGTGGTTGCCCAGATAAAGGGGGATTGGGCGGCGGCAAAGCAGAACTATGTCGTGGCAGCAAAAGATTCAACAGGGGGGCGCTATGGGGCAGCAGCCAGACAACAACTCGTGTTGGTAGAGAGTCAGTTAGCCCAACAACCCACCACTGAACAACCGGCAGCAGCGGTGAAGGCCGCCGCCGAACAGGCTGCCGCCGAACAGGCTGCCGCCGAACAGGCTGCCGCCGAACAGGCCGCCGCCGAACAGGCCGTCGCCGAGAAGGTCGCCGCCGAACAGGCCGCCGCCGAGAAGGTCGCCGCCGAACAGGCCGCCGCCGAACAGGCTGTCGCCGAACAGGCTGCTGCCGAACAAGCCGCCGCCGAACAGGCCGCCGCCGAACAGGCCGCCGCCGAGCAGGCCGCCGCCGAACAGGCCGCTGCCGAACAGGCCGCTGCCGAACAGGCCGCCGCCGAGCAGGCCGCTGCCGAACAGGCCGCTGCTGAGAAGGCCGCCGCCGAACAGGCCGCTGCTGAGAAGGCCGCTGCCGAGCAGGCCGCTGCCGAAAAGGCTGCTGCCGAAAAGGCCGCCGCCGAACAGGCTGCTGCCGAAAAGGCCGCCGCCGAACAGGCTGCTGCCGAAAAGGCCGCCGCCGAACAGGCTGCCGCCGAACAGGCCGCCGCTGAACAGGCCGCCGCCGAACAGGCTGCCGCTGAAAAGGCTGCTGCTGAAAAGGCTGCTGCCGAAAAGGCTGCTGCTGAGAAGGCCGCCGCTGAGAAGGCCGCCGCCGAACAAGCCGCCGCCGAGCAGGCTGCTGCCGAAAAGGCTGCTGCTGAACAAGCCGCCGCCGAACAGGCCGCCGCCGAACAGGCTGCTGCTGAGAAGGCCGCCGCCGAACAGGCTGCTGCCGAAAAGGCTGCTGCTGAACAAGCCGCCGCTGAGCAGGCCGCCGCCGAACAGGCTGCTGCTGAGAAGGCCGCCGCCGAACAAGCCGCCGCCGAACAGGCTGCTGCCGAAAAGGCCGCCGCCGAACAGGCTGCTGCCGAAAAGGCCGCTGCCGAACAGGCCGCTGCTGAGAAGGCCGCTGCTGAGAAGGCCGCCGCCGAGCAGGCTGCCGCCGAGCAGGCCGCTGCCGAACAAGTAGCCGCCGAACAAGCTGCCGCCGAACAAGCCGCCGCCGAACAAGCCGCCGCCGAACAAGCTGCCGCCGAACAGGCTGCCGCCGAACAGGCCGCTGCCGAACAAGTAGCCGCCGAACAAGCTGCCGCCGAACAAGCCGCCGCCGAACAAGCCGCCGCCGAACAAGCTGCCGCCGAACAGGCTGCCGCCGAACAGGCCGCCGCTGAGAAGGCTGCTGCTGAGAAGGCTGCCGCCGAGAAGGCTGCCGCCGAGAAGGCTGCCGCCGAGCAGGCCGCTGCCGAACAGGCTGCCGCCGAACAGGCTGCCGCCGAGCAGGCCGCTGCCGAACAGGCTGCCGCCGAACAAGCCGCCGCCGAACAGGCCGCTGCCGAACAAGCCGCCGCCGAACAGGCCGCTGCCGAACAAGCCGCCGCCGAACAGGCTGCCGCCGAACAGGCTGCCGCCGAACAGGCTGCCGCCGAACAGGCTGCCGCCGAACAGGCCGCCGCTGAGAAGGCCGCCGCTGAGAAGGCCGCCGCTGAGAAGGCCGCCGCCGAACAGGCTGCTGCTGAGAAGGCCGCCGCCGAACAAGCCGCCGCCGAACAGGCTGCTGCTGAGAAGGCTGGCTCTGCGGGTGCGCTACCCCCAGAAAGTAAGCTTGAGAAAGGGATGGTGCCCCCTAAGCAGAAAACCATAGCTGAGGTTTATATGGGGGGATCGGGTGAAAAACAGGCTCTGCTTGAGCCCGCAAGCCCTCAGGCGCTAAGCGATAGAGCTAACGGAGAGGAACTTTACGCTCCCCAACCTGCGATGCAGCAACAGAGCGGAGCTCCTTTAACCAACCAAGCCGCGCGCTCTGAGCAAACGGCTAGCAGCCCTACCGAGCCAGTGCCAACAGCCACAGAAATCACCACAGAGACCGCCACGGAAAACGAGCGGCTAAAACAGGTTATTCTTAACGCGCCGGTGCTTGATCTACCCCAACCCGTGCTTGAGCCCAAAAGCATCCCTGCACAACCCGCTACAGAAGACAAACAACCCATTCCACCTGCCGCATCAAGCCCCGCAACCTCCACACCCCCCAAACAGGTTGAACCCACACAAAACCCAGTAACCGTACCTGCGCTTCCACAACCCGATGAAGTGCAAAGCAAAAATTATAATAATGTCTACGTCATTGATCTGGGATCCTATAGTAACATGCAGTGGTATGAAGAGAACCTACAGCAGGTCAAAGAGGCCCGGCTTCGCTATTATGTGCATACCATCAGCCATGACAACACCCGCTATAAACGCCTGCGGGTCGGCCCGTATACCACCAAACAACAGCTCAATAATGCTTGGCGAACGCTCTTTCTAGAGACTGACCTGCGGCCAGCCCGCATCCTAAAATTGGTGCAACCCTAAAGCGATGCTTTAACATCGCTTTAGAATCCTTGTAATTTCATAGGTATAGATCATAATTCAGCCGCCCAATTTTTAGGCCGTAAAAACAAAAACAGGCGGTGGCGTTTCGTAGAGAGCGCAGACAGCGCACACACCTCGGCGGCACCCATAAATCATGCTCTTCCATAAACCATGAATGGCATAAGCCCGGTAGCGAACGTCACAATTTACCCAAACCACGTTCAACTCAGAACGTCGCCCATCACCAACTCTCCCTATCTTTAGGCAATCGCACAGACAGATAGGCGGCAAGCGCTTCGTATCGCCCAAACCACGCTCAACACCAAACAGCCGATCCCCAACGCCATTAGATTCGCAAGACCCACGCTTTTGCACAGCGCATGCAAGGGCCAAGAGGTTGTTGTGTCGGCATAGCCCAGCAATCACCTGCCACAATCTTTAGGCAATCGCACAGACAGGCGGTGGTGCTTCGTATTGCTCATACAGCGCATCAATTTTGGCAGCACAGATAAAATCATTCTCCGATAAGCCATGAATGGCATGGGTCCAGTAGCGAACTTCGCAGCTTGCCCAAGCGACGCTCAATACAGGATGGTGCCCTTCGGTGTTGGCCACAAAGGCCACCGCATTGGCAAACCCCATGCTTTCATGAAAGTCGTTAAAGCTGAAACTGCCCACGATTTCTGTTCCATCTTTGTTTAACTGCCAACCATCACTCAAGTGCTGAATCTGCGCCTTAGCCGCTTCCAAAGAGAGCTTTGGAACGCCGCCTTCGCAAGGTAAACAGCGCTTGTTACGTAAGCTGTGCATGGTGTCACCCTTAAAAAGAGTTGTTCATTGAATACTCTGACCGCGCAACAACCCAATGGTTGCAGCTTAATCGGTTGCTTGGCCGACCTTCGCAGAGAAAAAAAGAGCCCCCAAATGGGAGCTCTTATCCACCAGTGTAAAAAACACAGGATTTACTTATCAACGGCGGCAAACACTGGACCCCAGGTCGGAGCCGCATCGTTGATCTTACGCTCTTCAAAAAAGGCGCTGAAAATATGCTGCTTGGCTTTCATGGCGTTACCTTCGGCCAAAGCCTTTTTAGCAACCTCGCCATGCTCAGCGGTCTCTTCACCTACTTCAGCCACATCTTCCCAATAAGCATTGGCTTCAATACGTGTATTTACTGTATCGGCCAGTGCTCGTGCCTCGATAACAGAGTTGACCTCATAACGACCAAAGGTCATCGGCCAACCTTTTTCAGCCCACTGCTTGGAGGTCGCAATAGCCCCATCCAACAACTGGTTGAGTTCGCTGCTCATATCAATTTCCTCTAGGTACGATCCAACGGCTTGTGCCGTAAAAGCCATAATGGCCGGATTGTCTGAGCTGGAAAAAACCACTAACCGCTGAATCAAAGCTAGGCATTAATCCAGTTTAGGGTCAATGGCCATTGTAACTGTCTCTGGTGGCGTAACGATAAATCAACCATGGTCGCCAATGGCACAATGGTTAAGACTCTACCCAACAGTGGGTTTGCACCCCTTATCGTCCATGCTCCATGCGGTGGTCCAATCCTGCTAAAAACCGAGTATTATCCACAACCCTCGGTCAATCTTTTATAACAGGATGAAAAGAGCGTTAAAACCAATAACGTCCCGCCCCACCTAACACCGATGCGACAAGCCCCAGACCCAGATTGATGGTAACGATCAAACGTATCTTAACCATATACATAGCCGCTTCCGGAATTAACAGCTCTTTGGCCATGCGGCGAAAGGCGCGGTATGGAAACAGATACATGTATGCGAACAGTCCAATCATTACCAAGCCGATGGCTTGCATAAAATGAATGTGGTATCCCACAGCTTTCATGCCACCCATTTCCATGAAGATAGCCCAGTATCCGGTTACAGGGAGCATAACCACACTGATCCATACCCATAGAAAAAATCGGCTAAAAACCCCAGACCACAATAAAATACGCTGCTCGGGAGCAAGCGCTAAAGTAGCGGGGCGTAAGAAATTATGCGCAAAAAACATGCCCCCAACCCAGATGATTGCAGCCAGTAGATGCAAACTAATGGTTATGGACATGTTCCCTCACATCGTGCCAGCAGATCGAAAATCTTCATAGTGGACAAGGGGGTGGAGCATGCTCCACCCCCTTGAACCATTAATTGCCCATACCCATGTCAATGTAACCGGTGGGGCAGACTTCCGAACAGATATGACAACCAACACAACGCTCGTAGTAGGTGAACATCACCTCACCCTCAGCATTACCCTTAAACTTGGTAATGGCATCCTGGGGGCAGAAGAGCATGCACTGGTTACACTCAAAGCACATACCACAGCTCATGCAACGATCGGCCTCTTCCTTGGTGGATTGAGCAGAAAGTTGTTGCAAAGTCTCTTCCCAATTGCCAACCACGTTGGCAGGGTGAACAATCTTGCGCTTGGCTTGTGCTTTTTCGACAAAAAAATCAGACTTCAATTTATCGAACTTAACCACATCCTCGCGTGCCGCCTTGGAAGGCAGCTTGCCACCCTTAAGGAAGGTGTCCATCGCTTCGGCGGCCTTACGACCATGACCAATCGCGGTGGTTAGCAGATGAATCTGCACAGCGTCACCACCACCAAACACATTGTCCATACCCTTCACTTGGAAGTTATGGTCAACTTGTAAGAAAGGGGTACCGTTGGTGCAAGACTCAAAACCGGCCATGTCGGTGGTTTGACCCACAGCCCAAACCACCATGTCACAGGCTACCGTCGCCTCAGAACCGGCTTTTTGCTTATAACGCATAAAGGGAACAGCATGGTTCCAACCATCTTCACCCTTCTCTTTACGCGCCATCTCGATCACTTTAATGCCCGTGATCGTGTCACCTTCACCCGTGATCTCCAAGGAACCGGTACACATTTTCATGTCGGTCCCTTCTGCCAAAGCTTCGTCATACTCAAAAGCCGAGCAGTTCATCTCTTCCCGGGCTACGCCGGAAAGTAAGGTGGCTTTGGAACCAAGACGCAGGGCCAAACGGCATGCATCCATGGCCACGTCGCCGTCACCAATGACCACAACGTTTTTACCAACCTTAACCTTGTCCGCACCGCCCGCTTCAATCCCACCATTGATTTCAAAATCACGCAGGAAATCAATGGCAGACTTCACAAGAGCTTTGCCTTCGCTGCCGGGCAGGGGAATGGTACGCCCCTTTTGTGCACCCACAGCCAAAAACACCGCATCATAATCTTTGCTCAGCTGCTCAAGGGTGATGTCTTTACCGATGGTCACACCGGATTTGACCTCTACACCCAAGTCCAAAATACGCTGAACTTCCGCATCGATTACAGCACGGGAGACACGATAACCAAGAATACCATAGCGGAGCATACCGCCCAGCTTCTCGTCACGATCAAACAGCGTGACCTTATGCCCACGCATCACCATTTGGTAAGCGTTGGAAAGACCCCCAACACCACCACCCACCACCGCAATATGCTTGCCGGTAGAGGCGACTTCAGGCTTGTCAAACTTCAGCCCTTTTTCGATGGCATACTGACCAATGGCATGCTCGATAGCATTAATGCCAATGGTCTCATCACGGTACTGACGGTTGCACCCACCCTGACACGGGGCAGGGCAAACACGGCCCATGACAGCAGGAAAAGGATTTTTGCGGGTTAAACGCTGAAACGCAGTGGCGTAGGGATCGTCAGAACCCCAAACACCGCGCACAATGTTGTTATACCCACGAATATCCTCACCTGCGGGACATGCACTGGTACAAGGCGGTACACGCTCCTGATAAGTGGGGCAGTAACCGCTGGCCTCACCATAAGCAACAATCTTGTCGGTACCCTCTTCAAAGGAGCACTCATCAAACTCCCATTGGGTAACCGATTCCAAGTACGGATTCGTCATAACCATCGTGAAACCTCCTTCCTAGACCGCTTAGAAACGGATGTGAGCGGACTGGTTGAAGGAGTTACGAGCGTGACGATAGTTATCGATCATGTACTTGTCGAAGGGCAGACCGGTCACCTCAAAGAACTTCTTCCAACCGATACGTTCGGCCCATTCACCCACACGTTCCCAATCACGGCCACCCTCTTTGTAGGCTTTGATGATGGTGAGAACCTTCTCAGCCACTTCAGGCCAACGCGCGGTGTTATTCGGCAGACCATGGGCAACCAACTTCATGTTGGTGGGTCGGGAACGGGTGTTGGCGTTCTTACCACCGATCCAGATAGCCAGTTTGGAGTACTCAGGATGGTTGATCTCCATCGCAGGGCACGCACCAAAACAGGCGCCGCAGCAGATGCACTTCTCTTCAACCACCATCAACGAAGGCTTACCGTTGACTTTGGTTGGACGAATGGCGGCCACAGGGCAGCGTGCCACAGTCGAAGGCATCTCACAGGTCGATGCAAGAATGTCGTGGTTGATGCGAGGCGGACGGGTATGCTGCACCACAATCGCGATGTCAGCCTGACCGCCACAGTTGATCTCGCAGCAAGAGGTGGAGAGTTTCACCCGGTTGGGCATCTCTTCACGCTTAAACTCATCATACACCAAGTCCATGATGGACTTCACCACACCAGAAGCGTCGGTTGCAGGAATGTCACAGTGCAACCAGCCCTGGGTGTGGGCCATGGAGGTAATGGAGTTGCCAGTACCACCCACAGGGTGGCCAGCAGCCTCAAGAGCCTTAATCAAGGGCTCAACATTGGCCTCTTTATCGGTGGTCATCTCAACGTTGTTACGCACGGTCCAACGCAAAAAACCATCGCAATAGGTGTCCGCAATGTCGCACAGGCGACGAGCGATATCCACCGTGACTTGACGGTGGGTACCCGCTTTGACGGTCCACACTTCATCCCCAGTGTGGGAGACATGGTGCAGCACGCCAGGACGGGGACGGTCATGATACTTCCACTGACCATAGTTTTTCTGAATGGTCGGATGCAGCATGTCCCAGTAAGTGTGGGGACCGGATTCTACGGTTTGATATTCACGCTTAGCCATCTATCTAACTCTCCCGAGTGTTCTTAGCTTTGGGGATTGTCTCGTTTAACCCACACTGATCAATCAACCTACTTTTTCGTAGGGAGCCTTGAAGTAGGGGTTGTCGCGGGGCTGAATCACCATGTCGGGGTTGGCTTCCAAACCGACAGCATCAAGGAATTGTTGCATGCCAACGCGCTCGATGGTCTCACCAACGCGCTCATGGTCCAGAGCGTTCTCGGCCCAGTAATCAATCATGGAGTCGATCATGTCGATAAAGGCTTCGATATCGTCTTCGTCTTCCATCTTCATGAAAGGCACCATCACGGAACCCAGCATGTTACCAACCTTCAGGTGGCCTTTACCGCCAACCAGCAGGGCAATACCACGCTCTTTACCCGGCGAAAGGGCCTTGGTCATCACGTTCAAGCAGTGCATGCAGCGTACGCAGTCACTGTTGTTGATGGTGATGGACTTGCCATCTTCGTTCATGACGATGGCATTGGTGGGGCAGCGGGTGATGACGTTGTTGGTCAAATAGGCTACACCACGGGTCTCGATAAACTTAGCTACTTCAGCTTCGTCAACCTGGATCTCGTCTTTCCAAGTACCGATCACAGCATAGTCAGAACGCTGGATGGCGTTGGCGCAGTCGTTACCACAGCCAGAAAACTTAAACTTGGCTTTGTAAGGCAACTGGGGACGGTGGGTTAGATCCGCAAAATATTTAAGCACTTTTTCGTGCATCTTCAGGGTGTCATAGCAGGCCATCTCACAACGAGCGGGCCCGACACAGGAAGCACCAGTACGTACCGTTGCGCCGGCGCCACCCAAGTCCCAACCCAATTTGTTGAGATCGTCAAACAGCTCTTGCACATTGGCTTGAACAACGCCTTGCAGCTGCAAGTTGCCGGTTTGACCGTGCATGGAGATGATGCCGGAACCGTGCTTCTCCCAGATATCCAACACTTCACGCAGCGCTTTGGTGCTGTAGTGAAGCCCTGGGGGAGGCTGGATGCGCATGGTGTGGAACTCTTTCGCTTCAGGGAAGAGTTCAGGCACCATGGAGTAGCGGCTGATGATACCAGCGCCGTACCCGTGTACACCTACCACGCCACCTTTCCAGTAACCCATGCGGGTTTCATAGGAGTAGTTAAGCTGGTCGAGCACACCACGAACCATGGTATTGCCAGTGCGGTTATAGAGTTCTTTGAACCCGGAGATGAAACTGGGCCAGGGTCCCTCTTCGAGGGTGTCCAGATTCGGGGTGGGGTTCAGCTTGTTTTCAGCCATAGTGTCGTTCTCCCAACGGCATTGTGGAGTGGTTGGCACAGGTATCGAATTCCCGAATATTATAATTTACTACTACACTTTGCACTCAAAGGTAAAGGGGAGGTATTTCCTTTTTTTGTACGGTACCTTTATTTTTTTGATGAAACCCGTACGTATAGGACCCCTGATTCTACGATATTTTGTTTCTAACATGTTGTGATATAAGGATACTTCTTTTACAATGGATACGTATCTGTGCAGGGGCGGGGGAAGAAATTATTTTTTTTAAGCAAACCCTTGCTGACAGAGACCGGATCACACATTTCTTAAAAAGATGCCACTTCAGCACAATTGGTACTTGGTTCCCCAGCCGTGGAAAGGCTAAACTACAGCCTGTTTCGTTGGGATGTGTGGAACCGTGCGTAGGATTGACATTTGCGCATGACATGATTTCCTGTAGTGATAGGGAATATAGCTTTTTTCGGGTTTCGTCAAGCCTGTTGCGCATGGGAGTCTTTCGTGCTTTTTGACCATCATATCATTGAACAGGTGATAACGCTATGGAATCGTGCTGATCGCCACCGTAGTGGGCTGCGTTTTGACCATGTAAAAACGGCCATGGAGACGGTCTTTTTAGCCGGGCTCAAACGGGAGGAAGATCGCCCGGTACAGGTGAGTGTGGCCCTGTTGGAGCCTGATTTTGAAATTGAACACGGCAACCCTGGGGATAATGTGGAGTTGCGCCTGAGTAAACGGTTGCCCTTTACCGTGGACTCGCTGGTCAAACTTGCGCCCGCTTATGACCCCACCACCACCTCCATTGTGGTGAGTGTTAACCCAGATGATGCGCAAACCCTAGAAATTTGGGGGGCGGTCTTTTCTAGCAGACGAGGACGCACCCGTTTTGATACGGAACCCTTTAAACAATCCCCCCCAGAGGCGCTGATCATAAGCACCATGAAGACCGGTTCAGTGGCGGTATTTCGTGGTGGCAGTGTCATTGCCCGTTTTAACTCGGGCCGATTTAGTGAACCTACTCCCACCCCCTTTACCTCTAGCCTGATTGGCTGGAGCTTGCTGCGTGGGGTAAAAGCCCAAAGTCAATTTCGCCGTTCTGGTATTCACTATTGGGAGCTATACCGCGATTTTATTGATCGTTTGTTGGTGGAGTGTAGCCGTCGAGGCCATGGTGGTACCGTCATCTGGTTGCCCACTGATCGTACGGTTCCATCCTTGGATTGGATTAACCAAAAATATGTGATGCATGAGACCCAAGAGGGCGCCCCTTTGCTGGAGGAGCTGTGCCACCTTGAAGCCTTGCAACAAAAGACAGAAATGGCCAAACAGCGGGGGGAAGAGGGGGCCAATGTGCTGGTCTTGTCCCAGACCATCCACGAGGTCAAACGGCGCATTGTGGAGCATGTTGAAATGCTCGCCCAGCTCACCAGGGTGGATGGTGCCTTGATCATGAACGACCGCCTACAGCCGCTCTCTTTTGGTTCCATTTTGGAGGCACCACCGTGGACCGGTAAAACCCTCTACGGGCCTGACAATGACGGCTACCCCACCTTTCATGTGGATCTGTTGCAGTACGGTACGCGGCACAACTCGGCAGTGGCCTTTATTGGTCGCAATCCTGAAACGGTGGCCTTTGTCCTCTCGCAAGATGGCCCCGTGGCGGGCATAACCGGTAAAGATAAGGATGCCCTCTACTGGTGGCCGGACTGCTTGAGTAACCTTTGGGCGGTATAGATCTCCCTCATCTCACGGGGTGCTGGGGGGATCTAGGGGGCAGGCGTGGTTCGCCCTTGGGATAAGCGGTTGGCCGAGGCTATCCGGTTCCCTGTGTGGAAGATGGGCTTAAACACGCTGCGGCTAGGTTTCGTTTTCAAAGCTAATGCGTGGGTCGACCAGCACGTAGGTAATATCGGTGAGCAGTTTGGAAATAAGCCCCAATAGGGTGAAAAAGTAGAGCGTGGCCATGACCACCGGGTAGTCGCGGTTGATCACCGAGTCATAACCCAGCAGTCCAAGACCATCGAGGCTGAAGATGGTTTCGATGAGCAAACTACCGCTGAAAAAGGCCCCAACAAAGGCGGAAGGAAAGCCCGTCACCAGCGGGATTAGGGCATTGCGGAAAACATGCCCATAGAGCACTTGCCGTTCGCTAAGGCCTTTGGCGCGGGCGGTAATGACATATTGCTTGGAGATCTCCTCCAAAAAGCTGTTTTTGGTGAGCATCGTCATCACCGCAAAGGAGCCGACCACCGATGCGGTGATGGGCAGCACCATGTGCCATAGATAATCGCCGATGCGGGCTGGCCAAGAGAGCGTTTCCCAGTTATCCGAGACCAAGCCTCGGAGTGGGAAAATATCCCAAAAACTGCCCCCGCCAAACAGCACCAGCAGTAAAATACCTAAGACAAAACCAGGGATGGAGTAGCCCGCCAACACCAGGATGGAGGTTGCGGCATCAAAACGGCTGCCATGGTTGACCGCCTTGCGGATACCCAAGGGGATGCTTATCAGATAGGTGAGCAAAAAGGTCCATATACCCAGGGAGATAGAGACAGGTAACTTCTCCATAACCAAAGCCGTGACGCTCTTATGGTGGTAGTAGGATTCACCAAATTCAAAGGTTAAAAAATTGCCAACCATATGGATAAACCGTTGGTAGGCGGGTTTATCGAAGCCGTAGAGCTGTTTTAATTGCTCGATCTGCTGGGCATCCAACCCCTTGGCGGCCCGATAGCCCGCGCCGCCACCGCTGCTTACTTCGCCGCCACCCGCCTGATTTTGCGACATGAGCGAGACCATGCGTTCTACCGGGCCACCGGGCACAAACTGGATGACCGCAAAGGTGATGGCCATAATACCCAGCAAGGTGGGAAAAATAAGCAGCAAGCGACGCAGAATATAGGTAAACATGCGCAGGCTACTCCTGATGCTGGGCGCCGGGTTTTACCCACCAACTCATGACCCAACTGGAGGGTTGATAGTAGAGGGGCAGGGTGGCTGGGTGCTCAAAATAGTTGTAATAAGCAAGCCTATGGTAGGGTATGTGCCAGTTGGGGATCACATAATAACCGGCCCTCAAGACGCGGTCCAATGCGTGGGTGGCGGTGAGCAGCTCTTCCCGGCTTTTGGCGTAGGTAATCGCATCCACCAGCGCATCCACAGCAGGGTTTTTCAGGCCAAGCAGGTTATTGCTGCCCTCTTGGTCGGCGCTTTGACTGTGCCAATAGCCATATTGCTCATTGCCCGGTGAGAGGGATTGGCCAAACGAAGAGACCACCATATCAAAGTCAAAACTGCGTATGCGGCGGGTGTAGAGCGAGGCATCCACGGTGCGATAGTTTAGGGTGATGCCCAGTTTTTGCAAGTTGGCCACCATGGGGGCCATAATCCGCTCAAAACTCGCTTGAACCAGCACCATGTCGATGACAAAGGGCTGACCATCTTTAACCAGTTGGCGCTGGGGGTTCAATGCCCAGCCCGCCTCTTTGAGTTTTTGCATGGCTTGGCGCAAATTGCCGCGCAATCCTTCTGGTCCCGACGTGGTGGGTGGCTCCACGGCAGGGCCGAATACCGAAGCAGGCAGTTCGGCTTTCCATGGGGTGAGCAGGGCTAATTCGGCTGGGGAGGGTCGATCTTTGGCGGCCAGCTCGGAGTTATCAAAATAGCTGGCTGTGCGGGTGTATTGATCATAAAACAGATTTTTGTTGCTCCACTCAAAATCAAAGGCCAACGAGAGCGCTTGGCGAACCCGAATGTCCTGGAACATAGGACGTCGCAGGTTAAGAACAAACCCTTGCATACCTTGCACATTTTGGTGGGGTAGGGTGGTTTTTATGATTTTGCCTTGGTCAAAGGCAGCGCCCACATAGT
Source organism: Magnetococcus marinus MC-1 (assembly GCF_000014865.1). Lineage (NCBI taxonomy): Bacteria > Pseudomonadati > Pseudomonadota > Magnetococcia > Magnetococcales > Magnetococcaceae > Magnetococcus > Magnetococcus marinus. The sequence goes on along the minus strand of NC_008576.1, from coordinate 2,645,327 downwards.
CCCTGGCCCACTGTTTGGAGTGGTAGACATGCACAAAATCAAACTCCCCCGCCTTAAAGGCTTCTAGGGCGACGGTGGCATCCTTAAAATATTTGATCACTACTTTTTCAAAATTATACAGGCCCTTTTGGGTGGGCAGCTGCCAACCCCAATAGTTGGGGTTGCGTTTGTAGGTGATGGTTTTGCCGGCATCCACACGATCCACCACATAGGGGCCGGAACCGACCGGAGGGGTTAAAGACGCTTCACCAAAGGGGTGTTGGGTGAAAAAGTTTTTGCTTAACACCGGTAACTGACCGGTTATCAAGGGCAACTCCGGGTTTTTTTGGGAAAAGTGAAAGACCACGGTGTGATCGTCCAGGGCGACTGCCTTTGCAATATCCCGCCAATAGCTGCTGTAATGGGGGTGGGCCTGGGGGCTTTTTAAGATCTCCAAAGAGAAGAGCACATCGGCGCTGGTGACAGCCGAGCCGTCCGAAAATGTTGCAGCAGGGTTGAGACGATAGGTGACAGACAAACCATCCTCTGCCACAAAAACTTCCTTGGCCAACAGCTCGTATTGGGAAAAGGGTTCATCCAAGGCGCTGGTGGCAAGGGTCTCAAAGACCAAACTGCCCAGCATGTCGGGGGCTTCCCCTTTCAGGGTAAAGGGGTTCATTTTATCAAAACCGCCCAGGGACCACATGGTCAGGGCACCCCCTACAGGGGCGTTGGGATTGACATAATCAAAATGTTTAAAATCAGCAGGATATTTTAAATCTCCCCAGCGGCTCAGGCCATGATCTGCAAAAGCGTGCATGGGGATGAGGGTAAGGAGTAATAACCAGCCTATTTTTTTCATGATTGCCCACACAATTTATGGTTAACTTAATGCCAGAAGCCCTGTGCAGCATGGCGCTAAATAGTCAGGAATGCAAGGTTAGCCAAGGCAATTAAGGATCAAGCGATGGCCTCCATCAAAGTAACCCTAAGCAGTGCCAAACCCCACAGCCAGGTAAGCCCTAACCCGGAACGCTTAGCAGCCCGCGGTTATCACCGCATTCGCCCTGCGGCGGTGGCGGGGATGTTTTACCCAGCCCAGGCCGACGCATTGCGTCAGTTGGTGCGTTCTCTCTTGCAACAGGCCCCGAAACGGCATGACCAAGGGGAACCCCGCGCCTTTGTGGCCCCCCATGCAGGCTACCGCTACTCGGGCTTAACGGCGGCTTATGCTTATAACACCCTACAGGCAGCCCCCAAAGAGCGACCCCGGCGGGTGTTTTTGCTGGGGCCCAGTCATCGGGTGGCCCTGCATGGGGCCTCTTTGGGTAACTACGATGCCTTTGAGACCCCCTTGGGTCTGGTTGAGGTGGATCTGCCCTTGGTTGAGCGTATGGCGGCCCAGGAGAGCGATCTGGTATTGGACAATGCGCCTCACGCTCAAGAGCATTCACTGGAGGTACACCTGCCCTTTTTACAAGAGAGTTTGGCTCATTTTCGTTTGGTGCCCATGGTGTTTGGTCGCATTGAACCAAGCCGAGTTGCAGAAATTTTAGCCAAATATAGGGAGGCTGATGATCTTATTGTGGGTTCGTCGGATCTTTCGCACTTTTACGACTACGACACCGCCGTGGGCTTGGATCATACCTGCAATGAGGCAGTGCTTAACATGGATTTACAGGCCATGGCCCAATGTGAGGCGTGCGGCAATATTGCCATTCGCGCTTTGATGCAGACGGCCCAACACCAAGGGTGGCTACCGGAGTTGGCGGACTATCGCAATTCTGGCGACACAGCGGGGGATAAAAAGCGGGTGGTGGGTTATGCCAGTTATCTGTTTATGCAGCCAGAACAGGCAAAAGGATCGCTGGCCCCATTGCCGCCATTGGTGCGGCGTCATTTGGCCCAAGTGCTTAGCGGAGAAGCAGGGCTAAGCGCAGAACAGTTGGTGCAAACTCAGCCTCAGCTTGGGCAACCGGGAGCCTGTTTTATTACCCTGACCAAACAGGGGCAGTTGCGGGGTTGTATTGGTTCGCTACAGGCGCACCGCAGTTTGGCAGAAGATCTGTTGGCCAATGGGGTGGCGGCGGCATTAAAAGATCCCCGTTTTCCTGCGGTCAACCGAGAAGAGTTGGACCAACTGCGGGTGGAGGTGTCGCTGCTTACCCCAGCGGTAAAGTTGGAGTATCGCGATAGTGCCGACCTGTTGGAAAAGCTTAAACCAGGGGTGCATGGGGTGATTCTCTCCATGGGCACGCGGCGCAGCACCTTTTTACCCCAGGTGTGGGAGCAGTTGCCAACCCCAGAGCTGTTTTTAAATCATCTTTGCAAAAAGGCCGGTTTGCAGGGCGATTGCTGGCAACAAGGGCCAGAAATCTCCGTCTATACGGTGGAAAAGGTCAAAGAGGGCTGAGTGTCAAAGCGGCGGATTGATGAGCTAGCAGGGAAATCTGGCAGGGTTGGTTGCGTTTGGGACGATTGCAAGAGGGGCGCTTATATGGTCTAATGTGGCGCTTATCTATGCAACAAAATGGTTTATCGACAAAGACCCCGTTACTTCACGCCTCCTTGGGAGCCTCTGTAAGGTTATGACCGCCCCCCTAAGCCTCACCACACGTATTGGTATGATCGTCTTTCTCTCCGCTTTTATTGTGGGCCTTTCTGCCACCATCGCTACGGTGGCAGAGCTGCACCAAAAGGGGGATCGTGAAGCCCAGGATGCCATCAACCGCAATATGCGGGTGGCTTGGCATGAAGTGAAAAAAATAGGCACCACCTATATGCTAAAAAAGGACGGGCTCTATGCTGGAGATTTTCGTCTGAATGGTCATAATGAACTGGTGGATACCATCTCTACCCTAGTGGGTGGGACCGCGACGGTTTTTATGGGGGATACCCGTGTGGCGACCTCTGTAAAAAAGGCCGATGGCAACCGTGCCACGGGTACCAAGTTGGCTCGTAATGCCGCTTATAGGCATGTTTTTGAGGAAAAAACCCCATTCCGTGGGGTGGTAGAGATTCTGGGCACCCCCTATATTACCGGTTATGATCCCATCTTGGATGCCAAGGGCGATGTGGTGGGGATTCTCTATGTGGGCATTAAAACGGCGGAGTTTTATGCCTCCATTGAGCAGGTGCAGTACTGGATCATCGGTATTACCCTGATTTGCGGTAGCTTGGTGGTATTGGTGACGGTGTTTTATGTGCGGCGCATGATTGGGGCCCCGATCAACCATGTTGTCACCATTCTCGGTAAGGTGGCCCAAGGGGATCTAACCGTCAATTTACCCCCTTCTGCAAGGGAGGATGAAATTGGGCGCACCATTGAAGCAACCCGCATCATGGTCAACAGCCTGCGTGAAATTATTGACAGTATGGGGCGTACAACCAAAAGTCTCAATGGTGCAACAGGGCAACTGAGCAGTATATCGAGTGATTTAAACCATAGTTCACTCTCCCTAAGTGGTCACGCCTCACAAGTGGCCAACGCCAGCCAAGCGATGCACAACACTCTAAGTCGTGTCGGTAATGCCAGTGATGGTATGAACCGCGCCATGCAGCAGGTTTCTGAAAGTGCCGTGGAGATGGGTCAAAATATGTCGACCATCTCAGCCGCAGCGGAGGAGGCCAACGTCAACCTATCCACCGTGGCCTCCGCCACGGAAGAGGTGACGGTGAATATGGATGAGGTCAATTTGGCCGCCCAGCGCACCGGTGGCAATGTGACGGAAGTGGCCAACTCGGTGGAGGCCCTAACGACCACCATTGATGCTGTGCGTAACCGCTGTGAAGAGGCCAACCAGGGTGCCGAAGCGGCATCCAGCACGGCAAAAGAGACCTATGGGGTGATGGAAGCCCTTGCCCGTTCGGCCAAAGAGATTAACAAGGTGGTTTCGGTAATTAACAATATTGCCCAACAAACCAATATGTTGGCACTTAATGCTTCCATTGAGGCCGCTGGGGCGGGGGAGTCAGGTAAGGGGTTTGCGGTGGTGGCCAATGAGGTTAAGCAACTGGCCAGTCAAACCAGCGAAGCCACCAGCAGTATCGCGGCCCAGATTGACGAAATCCAAAATCAGAGCCGTCAAGCCGGCAAGGCGTCGCAAAATGTGGCGGAAATCAATGGTAAATTGGCAGAGGTGATTGAGGATATTCTTAGCGCTGTGGAAGAACAGAGCGGCACTGTGGCGGCGATCTCTCGCTCCATGGCAGAGGTCAACCATGAAACCCGCGAGGTGAGCCACCGGGTGGAAGAAGCCACCGCAGGCTCCCAAGAGGTGGCCCGTAGTGTACAGGAGATCGCCCTGGGTATTAATGAAGTCACCCAGAGCGTGGTACACGCCTCCACAGGGGTACAGGGCATGGTTCAGCTGGTCGCTAACTCATCCCAAGCCAGCCGTGAAATAACCCAGCAGGTGCAGGCCTCCTCACAATCGGCGCAGAAGGTCGCCCAGAGTATGGGCGAGGTCAACGATGCCGCCCAGCGTATGACCCAACTGAGCGGTGCAGTACAAAATCAGGCGGTGAATATGGGGCAAATTGCCAATGAATTGGGCCAGATTCTAAACCGATTTAAAGCGTAGGGTTTACGTTGTGGCAAGGGCTTAGGGGGCTGTCCTAGCGTAAATTTTTTGAGATTTTAATCAGATAGACGATACGGCCAGGATTTTGTGAAGGTGCATCCAAAAAAGTCCGATAGAGGGTAGGGTGGGGTAGCCATGGTGGGCGAGCGCATCCGCCTATCCAGGGGGCATGGGTCAAACCTTCACGTCTTTCTTGGGAGTATGGATGTATGGCAGGTTTTCACACCCATTTGACGGTGGGTTCTGTGGCATCGGGCATGGTCGCCACGGGGCTCTATGCGGGGGGCGTGGCAACCCCGCTGGAGGTCGCGCTCTATTTTAGCTGTGGGGCGGTGGCCTCTCTGCTGCCCGATGTGGATTCGGACCGTTCAACCATCCTTAGTGTGGTGTTTACCTTGGTGTCGGTGTTGCTGGCATTTGGCTTGTTATTTGGTCAACCGGTGACACAAGGTTTGTCGGGTTTAGAGCTCTTTTTACTCTGGGTCGGTCTCTTTGTGGCCATGCGTTTAGCGGTTTTTGAGCTGTTTACGCGGGTGACCGTGCATCGGGGCATTTTTCACTCCATTCCTGCGGCAATTTTGTTTGGGGCACTCACCGTTCTGTTATTGCACCATGCTTTTCATCTCTCTGTGCTAACGGCATGGGTGGCGGGTGGCTTTATTGCCGGTGGTTTTGTGCTACATCTACTGCTGGATGAAATGTATAGCATTCAGTTAACCGGTGCCCGTGTTAAACGCTCTTTTGGCACGGCGTGTAAACTGTGGAGCCGGGATCTCTATGCAACCTTAGCCCTCTATGCAACCACCGCTGTGGCGCTATGGTTGACGCCGCGTACGGAACTGCTGTGGGAGGGGCGGGTCTATCAACTGGCTTGGTACTCGGTTTGGAATAGCTGGATGCCCTAAAGAGGTAAGCAGGGGCGGCCAAAACGCTTACGTTGCTTCCTGCGGCTTCTCCATGGAACGTGTGTCTCGTTAGCGGGTTAGGGCGGTGTGGCGCTGATTAAGGGGCTGGATCATAAAAAAAGGACCGGGAGCAATCCCGGCCCTTTTTAGTGGAAGGTCGCCCAAGCTATTAGAGGTTGTTGAATACCTTGGGGTCATAGCTGATCTCTGCATGTTTACGGCGCCAAGCCATAAAGGCTTCGCGCATTTCATTGCCCAGCATGTTGGTAAACATCGCTTGAAGTTGGCTATTGGCGAGCATATCGGTGTCAACCGTGCCGGGGGTGACTTCGAGCAATTTTAGGATATAGCGATGATTTCCCTCGCTGATAACCTTTTCGTAAATCGGCTTGTCCAGCGCGATACGGAAGGCTGCTTGACGCACGTTCGCAGGAACCTTGCTCTCTTTATCCATTGCGGTAAAGGGGGCCGGAGCCTGGGCTTGGAATGGTGCGTGGCTTTTGGCAACCTCTTCCCAACTGCTGCCGCTGTTTAAGGCTTTTAGGGCATTATCCATTAGCTCTTGGGCCTGGGTTTGAGCTTTTTCCTGACGATAGGCAGCCAGTAATGCGGCACGTACTTCGGCCAAGGGTTTTAAGGTGGCGTCCTCATGGTCGGTTACTTCCAACACAAAATAGCGGTTGTTGGCTAGCTCCACCAAGGTGCTACGTTCCCCTTTCAGGGTAGAAAAGGCCACTTCATGAAACTTGGCTTCGCGTTCGATAGAGACCGTTTCGTCAAGCTTGCTGAACTCAATCCAGCCGGTCTCCTTAAAGCGCAGGTTTAGCTCCTTGCCGATGGTGGCCAAGCTATCGGCGGTGGCGAGCATATCTTCCAACGCAATCGACTTGCTGTAGATCGCTTCGCCAGCGCCCTCTTGAAAGAGTTGTTCGGCAATTTCGGGTTTAACCTGCTCAAAGCTACGGGTGCCAGCTGGATCAATATGGTCAACCAGGATCAAGTGAAAACCAAAGGGGCTCTCCACAACCTCCGAAACCTTGCCCTCGGGCAGGGTAAAGGCGGCCTCTTCAAAACGCTCAACCAAGCCGCCCCCCCGTTGGAATACCCCCAATTCCCCCCCTTGACTGGCGGTGACATCTTCTGAGAGCAGTTTGGCTACCTCGGCAAAGCTTTCACCGTTAGCAATGCGCTGCTTGGCATCCTCAATCTTTTTCTGGGCCGCTGCTTTGGCGGTGGCATCGCCGGCCTTGAATTTGGCCAGGATATGCCGAAGTTTGCGGCTTTCCAGGGTCTTGTACAGCGGTTTATTGTCATCATAGTAGGCGATGATTTTGGCCTCATCTACTTTCAGCTCGTCGCGCACACTCTCGGCATCCAGCAACAGATAGCGAACTTTAACCCGCTGCTTGATGGAGTAGGCATCGCGGTTGTTTTCTTGATAGGCACGCAGGGCTTCGTCACCAGGATCATCCACGCTGGCTAGGGTTGCTTGGTCCAACATCAGCAGCGCCACCCGTCGTTTTTCGCTCTCCTGCTTGAGGGCATCATCTAACAGCAGGGTGGGTGTGGTGGCTACTTGGGTCAAACCCTGGGCAAGATGGGCCCGAGCGTGTCGTACCAGAGTATCCTGCTCAAAGGTTTTGGGGTCGAGCCGGTTTTGCCGCAGCAATTGCCGATAGAGGGCATCGTCAAACTTGCCCTTGAGCTGAAAGGTGGGATCCTCGGCGATGGTCTTTTGTAACCCCTTGGGGGAGAGGGTTAGACCCATCTGCATGGCACTATGCAGCATGAGTTGTTCGTCCACCATGCGTTGCAAAAACTGTTGGCGCAGTTGCTGGCGAATCATTGGATTATCCAGGGGCAGATTGCCCAGGCGCTGTTTCTGTTCACGCAGAAAACGATCAAAGGATTGCCGAATATAGCCTTGGGAAGCCGACCAATTCTCTACCGTCAACACCGGTGTATCACGCCCGGCATTTCTAAGTCCCTCGATCCCCCAGACGGAGAAAGAGACGGCAATCAGAATCAGCAGGATTTTGATGACCCAGCTGTTGGCGCTTTTGCGCATTACGTTGAGCATGCTGCCCACTCCTAGGTTCTACAAAAAACAGGTCATTTAAGATTGAGTAATGCGCTACTCTAGCTATAGCGGCATCCAGGTTCAACCTCTGACGCGCATAAGGCATAAAAAGAGCTTGCTGCGGGTGGGCGAGGAGGGTGGCTGGAGGGTCTGTGATGCTGTATGGTGGGGATCGCTGGTTAAAGGTGAAGAGTCCCTTTATTTCCGGTCCATAGCTGGGGTATTCTAAGCAGCTTACTAGGGGTTGTCGCCGATTTTTAATCAGGGGCGGGGGCTGGACCCTGTAATAGTGGTCTAAAGGATTCATACGCTTAGGGATTGTCTTTCACCATGTTCCTGTCGTGAGGCCCTGTTTTGCAAGGGTGGCCACCCATAAAAAAACAAAGCACCCTGCGGGTCTGGCTTTATGAAGGGGCAAGCCCGATGAAGGAGCAAGTCCGGCTGCTCATGGTGTCCCAGCGGATCTATGTCACCCTGGACTCTACGCTAAAAAGTGCGTGAGAAGATGGCACACTGCCCCTTGGCCGGGTAGTCGCGGCTTATCTTTGTAAGGATTAAGGTTACGCCATGTATATCATCCGCGGTTTGATCAATCTTCCGGATCGCTTTCGCGGGGCAGTGCTGACCATTGGTAATTTTGATGGGGTTCATCGGGGTCATCAGCGCCTCTTTGCACAACTTCATGCGTTGGGACAGCTGCACCAAGCGCCCACCATGGCCATGACCTTTGAACCGCACCCCCGCCGGGTGTTGCGTCCTGAGCAGCCCCTTGATCGCATAACCGGGGTACGGGGTAAGGCGCGATGGATGGATCAATATGGTCTTGATGCCATGTTTATCTGTCGTTTTACCCGTCAGTTGCAGACGATGCCCGCTGAGGATTTTGTGCGGGATTTGCTGGCCCATGGGCTAGGCATTCGCGAGGTGGTGATTGGTGAAAATTTTCGCTTTGGTAGTCATGGTCGTGGCGATTTTAACACCTTGGCGAACCTGGGGCAGCGCTATGGCTTTGGCGCGCACAAGGCGGAGCTGCTGTTAGAGGGGGGGGTTAATGTCTCCTCCACAGGGGTGCGGCAGGCAATTCGGCAAGCGGATTTTAAAGCCGCTGAAGCGCTGTTGGGTCGTCCCTTTGAGATAGAAGGGCGGGTGATCGCCGGCATGCGGCGGGGCCGAGGATTGGGGTTTCCCACGGCCAATGTGGCCCTTTACCACCTATTATACCCCCCTGTTGGGGTCTATTTGGTGGAGGCCATGGTGGAAGGGCTCTGGTGTCCGGCCATTGCCAATATTGGTAGCAATCCCACCTTTGGGGACGAGGGATTGCATATGGAGGTGCATATGCTGGTTCCGTGCAGCGACCTTTACCATCGAAATCTACGGGTAAAGTTTCACGCCTTTGTGCGTGGTGAACATAAATTTCCGGATGTCGAGGCGTTAAAGGCGCAGATCGGTGCCGATGTGGCAGCGGCCAAGACCTATTTTAATCTGTAGAGCATAATCCTATAAGGGAGCCTATGGCCCCGGGGTGAAGGAGCCCTTCATGGCGTACAAAGATACCATCCAATTGCCCGAGACCGAACTGCCCATGCGGGCCAACCTGCCTCAGCGGGAGCCAGAAATTTTGGCCAAGTGGGCGCAGATGGCGCTCTATGAGCGTTTGCGTGAGTCGGGTCAAGGCAAACAGCCCTTCATTTTGCATGATGGCCCCCCCTACGCCAATGGTCATTTGCATATGGGTCACGCCATCAACAAGGTACTCAAAGATATTATCTGCAAATCGCGGCAGATGCAGGGTATGGATGCGGTTTATGTCCCTGGTTGGGACTGCCACGGCCTACCCATTGAGCTTAAGGCGGAACAAGAGCTGAAAGCCGAGGGTAAAGAGAAAGAAGAGATTGACGTGGTGGCGTTTCGCCAGCGCTGCCGCACCTTTGCCGGCAAGTGGGTAGAGACCCAAAAGGAGGAGTTTCAGCGCCTGGGCGTCTCCGGTGATTGGCACAATCCCTACCTGACCATGGACTATCGTTTTGAGGCGGATATTGTGCGGGAACTGGGCCGTTTTCTGCACAATGGCGGGCTCTACAAAGGGGCCAAGCCGGTCTATTGGTGTACCCATGATGTCACGGCCCTGGCCGAGGCCGAGGTAGAGTATCAGGATCATGAATCCACCACCATCTATGTTAAATTCCCTTTAGCGGCGGAGGCCTCTCTGGCCGACCTGCATCCAGAACTGGCGGGTAAATCGTGCAGTGTGGTGATCTGGACGACCACCCCTTGGACCATCCCTGCCAACTTGGCGGTATGTCTGAATGGTGATCTTAGCTATGTCATGGTGGAGATTCTCAACCCGGCTGATAACCACAATTTGGCGGTGGGTGAGCACCTTCTGCTGGCCGAAGCGTTGTGGGAACCGACCTTACAAGCGGCTGGCCTAAACCCAGAGCGTGACGCGCGGGTGGTGGTGCGGTTAAGCGGGGCCGATTTGGAAAACCGTCGCTTCCGTCATCCCTTTTTAGAGCAGGATGCCCCCATCTTGTTGGGGGATCATGTCACCACCGAGGCGGGTACGGGCTGCGTGCATACCGCGCCCGGTCATGGTGCCGAGGACTATGAGGTGAGCCTGAAATATGGCATTCAGCCCTATAATCCAGTGGATGATTATGGCAAGTTTGTGGAGGGCACACCCTTTTTTGCCGGTGAGCACATCAAAAAGGCCAATCCTCAAGTGGTGACGCTGTTGGATGAGCGAGGAGCCTTGCTTGCCAGCAGTAAAATTAACCACAGCTATCCCCACTGCTGGCGTTGCAGTACGCCGCTGATTACCCGCGCTACGCCTCAGTGGTTTATCTCCATGGAGATAAACGATCTGCGCAAAAAGGCGCTGCAAGCGATCAAGGATACCAGCTGGATCCCCCATTGGGGTGAGGAGCGCATCCACAACATGGTGGAAAACCGACCCGATTGGTGCGTGAGCCGGCAGCGTACCTGGGGGGTACCCATTGCGGTGCTGAGTTGTACCGATTGTGGCCAAATTGTGCGGGATGAGGCCATTACCGAAAACATCGCTGTGGCGATGGAGCAGGCCGGGGCCGATGTGTGGTTTGAGAAAGAGGCGGCCCAATTTTTACCGGCCGACTACCGCTGTAGCGGATGTGGCAGCCAGCACTTTAAAAAAGAGTCAGACATTTTGGATGTGTGGTTTGATTCCGGTGTGACCCATGCGGCAGTGTTGGAGCGGCGGCCCCAACTGCGTTGGCCGGCGGACCTCTATCTGGAGGGGTCTGATCAACATCGTGGCTGGTTCCATTCATCGCTTTTGGCCTCGGTGGGCACTCGTGACCGGGCGCCCTACAAGGCGGTATTGACCCATGGTTTTGTGGTGGATGGTAAGGGCCACAAAATGTCCAAATCTCGTGGCAATGTCATCGCCCCAGAGAAGGTGATTAAACAGTATGGGGCAGATATTCTACGCATGTGGGTATCCGCAGAGGATTATGCGGGGGATATCCGCATTTCAGACGAGATTCTCAAGGGGCTGTCGGACGCTTATCGGCGCATCCGCAATACCATACGCTATCTGATTAGTAACCTCAGTGGGTTTGATGCCGCTGAGCACACGGTGCCCTATGGGCAGTTGCTGGAACTTGACCGTTGGGCGTTGGATCGGGTGGCTCGACTTATCCGAGATGTAGAAAAGGCTTATACCGACTACACCTTTCACCGGGTGTATCAAAGCCTGCACTATTTCTGTGGGGTAGAGATGGGAGCCTTTTACCTGGATATTATCAAAGACCGTCTCTACTGTGACGCCCCGGATTCGGTAGAGCGGCGCAGTGCGCAGACGGTTATGCACCATATGCTGGAGACGCTGGTGCGTCTGATGGCACCAGTTATGGCCTTTACCGCCGAAGAGGTGTGGCACTATATGGCCGGTGAGCGGGAGGCCTCGGTGCATTTAGCAGCCTTTCCAAAAGAGCATCCCGAGTGGTATGACGATGCCTTGGCGAAACGCTGGGAACGCTACCGGCAGGTACGTGCTGAAGTCTATAAAAGCCTGGAAAAAGACCGGGTGGAAAAGCGCGTAGGTTCGTTCATGCAGTCCACCGTGACACTTTATTGCAGTGAGGAGCTGGCGGAGTTTTTAAGCCAATTCAGCGCGCAAAATAGCCGACTGTTCATTGTTAGTCGGGTGGATATCAAGCCCCTTGCCGAGGCCCCTGCTGAGGCGGTTGTTTCGGAAGAGATTACCGGGCTTAAGGTGTTAACCGGGGTTTCTGGCAGTGATAAGTGTGTGCGGTGTTGGAATTTTGATCCAGGCGTGGGCGCTCATGACGATCACCCAGAGCTCTGTCCTCGCTGTCGTGAAGTGGTGTTAGAGATGGGTCTGACTGGACCAGACGCATGATTCGGTTTGGCCTGTTGGCGGCGCTGATGACACTGGTGCTGGATCAGCTGAGCAAAGTTTGGGCTCAGCAGGTTTTAGTCAACCGTGGGATAGAGATCATGCCAGGCTATTTTGATCTGACCCTGGTGCATAACTTGGGGGCGGCTTTTGGCATGTTCACCAACTTGGCACCCTTTTGGCGTCAGTTCTTGTTGGTTGGGGTCGCGGTGGTGGCCTGTATTATGATTCTCATGATGCTACGCAGTGCCCAAACCCGCTATAGCGCAGCGGCGTTGGGCATGATTATGGGTGGTGCGATGGGGAATTTGCTGGATCGGGTGCGTCTTGGTTGGGTGGTGGATTTTATTCACCTGCATTGGCAGACGCTCTCCTGGCCGGTTTTTAATATCGCAGATACCGCGATCACCATTGGGGTCGCCATGATTTTGCTAGAGGGTTTTGGGGTTGGGGTGCCGCGCTCAAAATCAACTTTGTAGGAGGATCCTTCTTGGTGAAAGAGGAATTTAAAAGGATGGGACAGACGATGAAAGCAGGATGGATCGCAAAGTTGGGTTTGACCTTAATGGGATCGGTGATGCTTGGTGGTTGTGTGTTGGCAGATTTTAGTATGCCTTGGGAAAAAAAGGTAGAGGCCAGCGATATTCCCACCCGTGAGCCGCTGGAGATTCCACCGGATCTGTATAAACTGCCCGATGCTAACTATAAACCGCAAAAGCCGGGTTCCGCCGCTGAGGTTGATGCATCCACCCAGGCGGGAGAGGCCGCCAGCCAAATTTTATTTGGTGAGGGTCAGGTTGGGGAAACACCGTCACCGGACGACCGAGTTCAGAGTGGCCGTAAAAGCCAAGAAACATTGCCGGACTGGCTGAATCAATAGTTGCAATCGCTGCTGTCTGATTGCGGGCGCGGCCCACATGCTTTGGCTTATGTAAGGGGCTAAGCATGTGGGCCGCGGCCTGCTTCATCCCCCATCGTGTATGCTCCCCACTCTTCTCTTTCTACGTTGCCCCCCCTTCCCTTTGCCGGTTGATGGCATTACTCTGAGTTGCAAGATAGGCTGTTCTATCCCCAACGATGGAGTAGAGTTCATGGGCTTGGTCCGTGTTTTTTGGTTGATGCTGGGTCTGTTTGTGCAGGTGGCGATGGCGGCTGAAACGCTACCTGAACATCAAAGCTACACGCTGGATAATGGTTTGCAGGTGGTGGTGATCCGCGAGGGGCGCGCACCGTTGGTGGTGACACAGGTGTGGTATCGGGTGGGTTCTTATGATGAACAGGAGGGTATAACCGGTATCTCCCACATGCTGGAACATATGATGTTTCAGGGCACCGAGCGCGTGGCTCCGGGTCAATATAGCAAGCAGATCGCCCGGCTAGGTGGTCACGATAACGCCGCGACATCCCAAGATTATACTTTTTATTACAGCACATTGGCTAAAGAGCATCTGGCCACGGCCCTGCAATTAGAGGCCGACCGCATGCGTAACTTAGTGCTGACTGAGGCAGAGTTCCAACAGGAGAATAAAGTGGTGCAGGAGGAGCGCCGCATGCGGGTTGAAAACAGCCCCCAAGCGCGCATTCAGGAGCAGTATGGGAAAATTTTGTACGGGCAGCATCCCTACAGTCACCCGGTTATTGGTTGGATGTCCGATGTGCAGGGGTTGAACGTCGCTAAGCTAAAGGGGTGGTATCAACGTTATTATGCGCCGAATAATGCCACACTGGTGGTTGCTGGGGACGTGGATTTTGAGCACACACGCCAGTTGGTTCTCCGCTATTTTGGTCCGTTGCAGGCGGATGCCAGTGTACAGCCGCCGGTGGTGGCGCCATGGCAACCGCACACTCAACGGCAGGTGTTAAATTACAGCGATGCGCAGGTTCGCCGGGCAACTTGGATGGCCAGTTGGCTGGTTCCTCACAATGGGGGTGGGGCGGATCAGCGGGAAAGTTACGCGCTTAAACTGGCGGTACAGCTGTTGGATGGGGGTATCTCCAACCGTTTGCAGCGTTTGACGCAGAGTGCCGGGGGGCTGGTTAATGCGGGTGCCAGTTATAGCATGTTTGGGCGTGGCCCAGCTTCGTTTAGCCTGTATGCCATGCCGCAAAAAGGGGTTAGCATGAAGCAGGTCGAGGCGATGATGATGACGGAAATAACCCGCCTTGCCACGCAACCCGCCAGCCCCGATGAGCTGCGTAAGGTTAAGAATGGCCTGCTAGCCAGTCAGATTTATGCTAGGGATTCGGTGCAGGGCATTGCCAACGTGGTGGGCCGTTTGAACGCTTTGGGTTTGGAGTGGCAGAGTTACTATCGGGATTTTGAGGCCCGTGTAGAGCAGGTGACACCTGAAGAGATTCAACAAGTGGTGCAGCGTTATTTACAACCCCAGCAGGCATTGATTGGTACCCTCACACCCGCGCTTGAAGAGACCGCGCAGGAGAATCAAGGATGAGCAAAATCAGATTATTCCGTTTTTCCTTGGTGGTGTTGGGGCTGCTGTTTGCACTGTTTCTCACGCCGGTCCATGCGGCCCCCCAGGTGACTCGGGTGGTGCTGCCCAACCAGTTCCACGGGGTATTGGTAGAGAGCCATAGCAATCCCATGGTAGAGGTGTGTCTGTATATACGGGCCGGGTCGGTCATGGATCCGCAGGGGCAAGAGGGCACCGCCTATATGTTGGGTTGGTTGATAAATGAAGGGGCAGGGCAACAGGATAGTACCCAGTTTCAGCAAGCCATGGACAACTATGGAATAACCCTCAATGGCACAGCCAGCCGGGATTATCTAAAAGTGACCATGCGGGCTTTAAGTAAGGATATGGTCTACGCCTTTGAGTTGTTGGGTGCGGCCATTAATCAGCCCCGTTTGGATCAAGAACCCATTGAGCGGGCCAAACGAGAGATGGTGGCCAGTTTTGAGCAGAACCGCGAAGATGCCGATGTACGGGTGGAGGAACGGCTAGAGGCGCTGTTGCTGGGGCAACACCCTTATGGGCGACGGGTGGAGGGGGATCCAGAGAGCATTACCAAGATCTCGCGGGAGGGTTTGCGGCGTTTTCATGCCCAGGCGATGCGTGGCCCCAACATGGTTTTGAGTGTGGCGGGAGATATGCGACCTGAGCAGTTTATGGCGCTGGTGCATCAACATTTTGGGGGGCTTTCAGCCGATCCTGGCCCCTTTGGTGCGACCATTCCCACCGTTGCCTCCCCCGTACCTCAACCCTGGCAGGTTGAGCATGTGGAAATGGATAAAGCTCAGAGTGTCATTGCGGTGGGATGGCCAGGGCCCAACCGTCAACATCCGGACTATTACGCCATTACGGTGTTGGATCATATTTTGGGGGGATCAGGGTTTGGCAGTCGTTTGACGGAGCGCTTGCGCGAAGAGCAGGGTTTGACCTACTCGGTCTACTCCTATTTTTCACCGTGGGAAGGGCAGGGGATTTGGCAGGTTGCTATGGCGACCAAGCCGGAAAATGTGCCCCATGCGGTGTCAGAGATCCGTACCATTCTCAGTCAACTGGCCAAGGATGGGGTGCAAGAAGATGCGTTAAAACGGGCGAAGGAAAATCTATTGGGTGGGTTTCCCATCGCACTGGACACCCTTGGCAAGTTGGCATCAACGTGGGGTTTGATCGGCTATTATAAACGGGGCTGGGACTATCTTGATCAGTGGCCTAAGCGTATTGAGCGGGTTACGCAAGAAGATATTCAGCGGGTGGCGCGCAGCTTTTTTCAAGAACCTAAGATGCGTGTCGTTACCGCGGGGCGGGCTACCCCCTAGGGGAAGAGGGGCTAGCGTATGATTCTGTGTGGGGCGGCTTTTCACCAAGCCGCCCCTTTTTTTTGGGTGGTGGGAGAGAGGCATATTTTGTGCTTAGCAAACCTTGGTGCGGGGGTGGCAGCATGTGTCAGCCTGGGTTATTGGCGCCGTTATGGTCTCCATTTTAAGTGCGTGAGATGCGGTTATGAAAAGTAAAACCACAGGGGCAATGTTGGCAGGGGGGCTTTCCTCTCGTATGGGGACGGATAAAGCAATGCTGCTTTGGAAGGGGATTCCGCTATGGCAGCATGTTTTTACCCGCATGGCTCCACAAGTGGCCTCTTTGACACTGCTTTATAGTGGCAATCCCACCATTTTTCCTGAGGGGTTGCCCATCACGGCGGATCTGCGTCGCGGCCATTTGGGGCCCTTGGCCGGAGTAGAGACGGCGCTTACCCGTATGCGCACAGAGTGGTTGTTTACCGCGCCGGTAGATCTGCCGTTGCTGCCCCGGGATTGCGTGGCGCAAATGGCGTTGCGTGCCAAACAGGGAGATGTGTTGGTCGTGTGTGCAGAGAGTTGCAACCGAATTCATGGTACGGTGGCCTTGTGGCACCGTAAAGTGTTGCCCAACGTTCAGCAGGCTTTAGATGAAAAACGCTATGGGGTGTTGGATTTTTTGCGTCAAACAGGTTTTGCAACCTGTAGTTTTATGCGCCGGGATGATGGCGTTGATCCCTTTCTAAATCTTAATCGTCCTGAAGATTTTCAACATCTTCCAAAAGATTAACCCCCACGAAAAGCAACCCCGCTGAGAGCATGGAAAAGGGTGGCAAGGTGACAGCTTGCCCGCTTTGTTGGCATGGGTATCAGCTTTTTCTTATGGTGGGCATCGCTTTTTCTATATACTGATATTCTATTTTTCAATGAGCGGTCGGGCACGGCCTGTGATCGGGCTGCTTTCAGGTGTACAGGGTCTATCCTAAAGAGTGGGGTGCTATGTTTGCCAATCCGACAGGGATGCTGCTGAGATTTGCCTACCGATTTATGGTACGCATGCTCTTTGCTATGGTTATTGTACTCTCTTTGACCATTGCCATGTTGCAGGTTGATAGCAGCCGCCAAGAGGTTTTTACGCGCCTAGGTACATGGGGCGGATGGCAGTTGAGTATGGAAAAGCTCAGTGTAGGATTGGGCCATCTACGCATGCTGAGGGTCAATTTACAGACCAAAGATGGAACCTCTTTTGTCAGTGATGATGTGGTGTTGAGCTGGGGGTTTTTGGATCTGCTGTTTGGTCGGCTTAGCCATATGTCGATGGTCAACCCGGTGTGGCATTTTGGTTTAGCGGATGCGAAACGACCCGGTGTGGTGGGGCCCGATGCTTGGGGCCGCATGTTACAAGATGAGGTTGCTCCCCCGATCTTTTGGCTGTTTGCTTTGCGGGTCAATGAGCTGAGCATTGAAAATGGAGAAGTGGTGCATTCAGGTCAGGGGGAAACGGGCTGGCGCATGCACTCGGTGCGGGTGTTTGGTGAGCATTTAACCCAGGACGAAGGGCAGCTGGTGTTTGCGGGCGAGAGTGATCCGGCGGGTGTTTTTAGTGGCCATTTGCGTTGGGATGATGAGCGCTATGTGGTGCTACACACCCGCGACATGACCGCTAAACCGTGGTTTGGTCTGCTTAATATTGGGGTGACCCAGGGGGTGGCAAATCTGGACTTGGATCTACGCATTAAACCCGGCAAGGCGGTAAGTGCCAATGGTCAACTGGACCTGCAAGGGGTGCAAAGTGTGGATCATTGGCAAGGGGCGACAACCCTGTTTTTGACCATGCGCGGTGGCCGTTTGCACTGGAACGGTTCTGGACAGGTGACCTCTGCCGAAGGGGTACGCAAGCCGTTGTTGATGTCTGGCACGCTGTTTCATGAGCGGGAAGAGTGGAATATTAACGATGGTACCCTCAAACTGGGGGGCATGTTAGACAGCCAAATGCGGGTGCGTTGGAAAAAGCTGCCAGAGTGGCAAGTCACCACCGAGCTGCACAGCCCGATGAAATTAATGGCGTGGATGAACATTGCGGTACCCTTGCCAGAGGGGGCCAAATGGATGCAGCGCAAACCTTGGAAGATCACCGCCCATGGGCAAAATACCGGGCCCAATTTGATGTGGGGGGTTGAGGGGGTTTCGGGGCCAGACCGACTTCAATATGGTGAAATCGAGGCAAAGGAAATCCATACGACGCTTCAGGCGCGTGGTAAAGCCAACCGGTTGTTGGAGCCTATTCAGATTAAAATGGAGACCCAAGCGGTTGATTCACCCTATGCCGCCATGCGCTATGTGCAGGGCAGTACTGAGCTGGTGCGGGGCGAGCATGGGGGCTGGGCGATGAACGGCTTTCGGGTTGGGGGTGAAGTTCGCGCTCAAAAGGGACGCTTTCAATCTTTTTCATGGCGGGGCGATGCCCAAGGTGCCGCGCAAAATCTGCATGCGCTTAAAAGCGTTCTGCATTGGCATGATGCCCGGTTGGAGATTTCCTACAGCCATGCGTCGACCGGGAGCCGTTTTTCCGATGCAGGTTGGCGGTTGGAAATTCCCGAAACACACCCATTGGCGGTAAGCCGCTTAACCGACCTGAGCGGGCGCGCTTTGGGTAATGGTCAACTGCATGGGCTGCTGCAAGTGTGGCGGGATCATGCCCTGTGGAAAAGTCGCGCGACATGGCGGCTTAGTGACTATGCATGGCTGGGCGACACACAACAATTAGAGCTGTCAGACGCTGGGCATAAGATTGCTTTGCACGATGTGGCGATGGGTGGGCGGCTTAAATTGATCTTTGATCCAGAGTCCCAAGGTCTCTCTGTGCAAGTGGAGGGGGAAGTACCATCCGGCAAGTGGTCGGTGGATGGACACAACCATGATTTTGCGATGGAGAGCCCAGAGTTTAATGTGCAAATTCGCAGTGAAGAGGGTTGGCATCTGCATCGGGTACCCTTTCACATGACCGGTTCTAGTCATCAAAAGGGGGTAGGTTTGCTGCGTTGGGACCTTAACCATGAGCCAGATAATCCCTGGTCGGGGGAGATGTGGGTTGAGGCGGGTCAACTGGGTCATCTTTATGCGAATTATCTGCGCCCCGTGGTCGCCAAGCATTGGCCGGATTGGCAAAGCAGCGAGATGGATGGGCGCTTGGATATGGCCTTGCAGTTTGAGGATCTCCATCAATGGCGCAACGGCGGTTTGCGGGGTGAGGTCAAACTAAGTAATGGTCGCATAACGGGTCCCAACCACAATTGGCGGCTGCACGGGGTGCAACTGGTGTTGCCGCTCATGGCACAAAGCCCAGCCCAGCCACTGTCGATTGAACACTCTATGCTGGAGGTCGCGCAAGCCAGCGTGGGCACGCTAAGGATCGCCCCTTTCCATGGCCAACCTAGGCTGATTCAAGGGGTGGTGGATCTGCAAGAGCCTTTAAGCTTACAGTTGGAACAGACACCGTTGACGCTGCATCAACTGCAATTGCTAGGGCTGTATGGGGACGATCTGCAACTGCAAGCCGATGTCGAAATACCCTCCCTTGATTTACAGTGGTGGGGTAAAAAATTGGGCGTGCCGTATGTCACGGGGACGCTGGGTGGGCGGTTGAGCGAGGTACGTATTGACCATGGTGAATTGAGCAGCAAGGGCACACTGCACGGGCGCTTGTGGCAGGGTGAGCTAGCGGTTGCAGAGCCCCATATTTATGATTTGTTTAAAGCGGCCCCCCAGTGGGGGGCCAGGGTACAACTGCGCAATGGGGATCTTCAGCAGACCAGCGAACAGTTGCAGTTGGGTAAAATAGAGGGGCTATGGCACCTCAACCTGACCAATTTGCGCTTACAAGGGCTTACTCCAGTGCGTATGCAGGCCGATTTTAATGGGGGTCCACAACATGCGCAGCAGCAGCGGGTCGGTGCCGCGTTGTTGCGTAACTTGGCGATCTTAGCCGGGCAGAGTGACGCTCAGATTAAAGCCGGGGTGATGAGTCTGTTTGATCAGTTTCGCTATACCCGACTGGGCGGGCATTTAAAATTAGAAGAGGGCATGTATACTCTGACAGGCTTTCAAGATGAATACGGCAGTGGGCCCTATTTGCTGCGCGGTGGTCCCTATCCACCGCGAGCGGACATCACGCTGGATGGGGAAACCATAGAGGCTCGGTACTTCGCCGAACGGTTACAGCGTTTGACCCTGGTAACACCAAAAAAATCGGATCAACCGCCCCAATAGTGGCATGGGTAGCGTAAAAAAGGGGAAACCTTGGATAAAGGCTTCCCCTTTTTTTATGCTCCAAGCCTATGAAACCATTGAACTCTGTCAAAGAGTGATCGCTTGAAATAGAAATAATGAGTGTTACAGCAACAAAAATGTTGATGTTTCAGAAATTGCTGTGTACCATCACACCATCTTTTAGAGAATAAGTATCTTAAACAACCTATGCTGTAGGAGTGAGGAATGGCTCAGATCACGTTGAAGGGTAACCCCATCCATACCAATGGCGACTTGCCTTCCGTAGGTAGCGCTGCCCCAGATTTTGTACTGACTGGCACCGATCTGAAAGAGGTTAGCCTCAAGGATTATGCAGGCAAAAAAGTTGTACTGAATATCTTTCCTAGCCTAGACACCCCTGTGTGTGCGGCGTCGGTTCGTCAGTTCAACAGCAATGTGGACAAGATGGAAAACACGGTGGTGTTGTGTATTTCCCGCGATCTGCCTTTTGCGCACAAACGCTTTTGTGAGACCGAAGGTCTGGCCAGTGTTGCAGGCATGAGCGAACTGCGTGTGGTTGAATTTGGCGAAGCCTATGGCGTGCGCATCGTTGATGGTCCTTTGGCCGGTTTGTGTGCTCGTGCGGTGGTGATCTTGGACGAAACAGGCAAAGTTGTTTACACTCAGCAGGTGCCTGAGATTGTAGAAGAGCCCAACTATGAAGCTGCCTTGGCTGCTTTAAAATAAGGCTTTAGCGCTGCCAGCTTATCCTGGTGGTTACCGTAAAAAAAACCGTGCATAGTCATATGCACGGTTTTTTTTTATGGCGGTGGTTTAGGGTTGCGGATAAAGAGGGGATACCCGTAAAACATTAAAAAAATTCTAAAAAATTTTATGGTGTAGGATTTCTGTGGGCGGTTTTAGGTGATGTTTTTCAAAGGGGAAAAGGTTGCTTCTGTCCGGTATTAACATTTTTGATGGAGGATGCAGTTAAAATCTATTACTATGAATCCCATCAATGTTGAAATAAGAATTATAAGGGGTTGGCCGCATCTACGTGACCTGATTCGTCGCTGGATAGGCTAATCTATGGTATGCCAACCAACTTCGGGATATGGGTTGAGTCTCTGTATGATCGGAGTGTTGGGCGTGTAACCGTTAAGGAGGTAGAGATGAAGAACATTCGTTTTGGGGCGGTTTGTGCTGCTGCGGCCTTAGCGGTAGCAGGTATAGCCTGGAGCGGTGGTGCTCAGGCAGCAGAATATGTCATCAAACTATCGCACGTTGTTTCACCCCAGACCCCTAAGGGCAAAGCCGCCGATATTTTTGCCCAATTGGTGAACGAACGCCTGCAAGGCAAGGTGCGTGTCGAGGTTTTTCCCAGTTCACAACTTTACGATGACAATAAGGTCATGGAGGCCATGCGCCTGTCGCGTAGCAAAACCGTGGGCTTGATGGCGGCCCCATCGCTTTCTAAATTTGTGAAGTTTTCTGGACAGTTGCAGGCGTTTGATCTGCCCTTCTTGTTTGACAGCATTGGCGATGTGCACAAATTGGTGGATCATCCTGTAGCGGATAAAATGACCGATCCGTTGAAAAGCAAGGGGTTGCGAGCCTTGGGCTTTTGGGACAACGGCATGAAGGTATTTTCGATCAAGGGGCCTAAACCCTTGATGGATGTGCCTGATGATTTTAACGGCATGAAGTTTCGCATCCAAAGCTCGGACGTGCATTCGGAGATGATCAAGGCACTGGGTGGCACACCGCAGAAACTCCCCTTCAAGGAGGTCTATACCGCTTTGGGGCAGGGTGTGGTGGATGGACAAGAGAATGCCTGGTCCAATGTTTACTCCAAGAAGTTTCATGAAGTACAGGACTATATCACCGTTTCCAACCACTCCTACCTGGGTTATCTGTTGGTTGTGAGTGAGCAGTTCTGGAGCAACCTGCCTGCGGAGATCCGCACAGAGCTGGAAAAAGCGGTGAAAGAGGCCACCATGGCCAACCGTCGTTTCGCGGCAGAAGCTGACAGTGGCGACCGGTTAAAAGTGGAACAAGCTGGTTTTGCTAAAGTGGTGGATATGCCTGTAGAAAAGCGTAAAGCTTGGCGTCAAGTCACCATGTCGGTGGAAGATAAGTTTCGCGATGAGATTGGTGCGGATCTGCTGAAGGAGATCCACCAAGTGCTGGATAACTAGAGAATGGTCGAGAGGGCCGGGTGGTTGACCATCCGGCTCTTTTTTTTCGGGGGGATGCGCATAAGCTAGGTAGCGGAATAAGGAAGTTGAAAGGAGAGGGATGGTCATGTTTGTCAACCCTATGCGAAAAATTGATCGAGCCCTGGATTGGTTGGAGCGTGTGATCATCACCATCGGTCTGGCTGGGGCTACCCTAATGATGTTTGCGAATGTGGTCGCTCGCTATGTGTTTGATTCGGGTCTGACCTGGGCGCTGGAGGCTGTTCAATACACGGTGGCGTGGGTGGTACTCATCGGGGCGGCCCATCTGGCGAAAGCGGGTGGGCACTTGGGTATTGATATTATGGTGGAAAAATTTTCGCCCCAGTGGCAACGCCGTTTGGTGTTGTTTGCGTTGGGCAGTTGTCTGCTCTTTGTCGGGGTAGTGTTCTACTACTCTGTGATTTACACCGTGGAAATTCGCGCTTTTGGTGATTTATCGGAGGATTTGCGTATCCCCCAGTGGATTCCCTATCTAAGCATTCCCCTGGGTTTAGCTTTGATGTTTATGCACTTTGTGCGCATTGGGGTGGATATTTGGTGTGGACGTGCCATCCGCATCCACAAGCGCGAGGGGCAGGAGCTTCTGGAGGATAAGCGATGACCGTTATACTCCTCTTTCTTGGTTTGATCTTTTTGTTGCTAATCGGGGTGCCCATTGCCATCAGCCTGGGGTTATCCAGCCTGCTGTTTGTTTTGTTTGCCGGCGAAGATCCCTCCATGGCGATTACCGTTGCGCAAAAGCTCTTTAGTACCATGGAGCACACCACCTTATTGGCGATTCCGTTTTTTATTCTCTCGTCACACTTTCTCACCACGGGCGGGGTTTCGCGCCGTTTGATTGAGTTTGCCAAAGCGCTGGTGGGTTGGATGACCGGTGGTCTGGCCATGGCGGGGGTGGTCTCTTGCATGTTGTTTGCGGCGATTTCGGGCTCTTCTCCGGCCACGGTGGTTGCCATTGGCTCAATCATGATACCGGGCATGATCTCGGCTGGGTATGACAAACGCTTTGCGGTGGGGGTGATCGCCACCTCGGGCTCGTTAGGCATTTTGATCCCGCCCTCGATCCCTATGATTGTCTATGCCGATGCGGTGGAAGAGTCGGTGGGGAAAATGTTTATCGCGGGTATTTTGCCGGGTCTATTGATGGGCTCTATGTTGCTGCTGGCCACGTGGGTTGCGGCCAAACGTATGAACATGCCCAAAGAGCCTTGGCAGGGATTTTCCCACCTGATCAAGACGTTTTTAAAAGCGTTTTGGGGCTTGTTGCTGATCGGTATTGTGGTTGGTGGCATTTATGGAGGGATCTTTACCCCCACCGAAGCGGCCGCTGTGGCGGCGGTCTATTCCGCCTTTATCGCGCTGTTTGTGCACCATGATATGGGGTTCAAGGAGATCCCCAAGGTGATGTTGGATTCTGCCAAGATGACCGCCATGTTGATGTTCATCATCGCCTGTGCCATGATCTTTGCCCATGTGTTGACCGAGGAGCGCATTCCCCAAGAACTGGCGGCCCAGGTGATGGCGAATAATCCATCGCCTTACATGTTTTTGCTGTTGGTGAATGTGATCCTATGGTTTGCCGGTGATTTTATGGAACCCTCGGCGATTTTGCTTATTCTATCGCCGCTGTTCCATCCCATCGCTGTGAGTTTGGGTATTGATCCGATCCATCTAGGTATTATCATGACCACCAATATGGAGGTGGGTATGATCACCCCACCGGTGGGGCTTAATCTCTATGTGGCGGCAGGTTTGTCGGGTATGAGTTTGGGGGCTGTCACACGCGCGGCGATGCCGTGGATGTTTGTGCTGATTGCCGCCTTGGTGGTCATTACCTATGTGCCATGGTTGAGTTTGGTGTTGGTCAATCTGCTTTACGGTTGATCGTGCGCAATCTGTGTAGGGTTCGGTTGGTGACAACCAACCGAACCCTTGCGGTTACGCAACCGGTGGAGGCAAGTTTTTTTCGGTTAAGGACCGCTCGACGTGCAGCAAAGCTTTCCCCTCACAGGTTATATTGACCTGCATGCGCATATTCTACCCGGTTTGGATGATGGGGCCAGCACGATGCAAATGGCTCTCGATATGGCGCGAATGGCGGTGGCCGACGGCATTACCTGCATGGTTGCTACCCCTCACTTAAACCCACTGTCGGCTTGGAATAACTCGGCTGAGGTGGTCCGTCGTGCGCTTGATACGCTACGCACCCATCTTAATAAAGCGCAGATCCCCTTGCAGGTGGAGGGGGCCGCAGAGCTGCGCTTGACCACAAAAACCCTACAACAGTTGCAGTCCGGTTATGCGCCACTGTTAAGCCATGGGCCGGGTCCATGCCGGTATGCATTGATTGAGTTTGCTCACACTGGTTTACAGGGGGCCGAGCTGTTTATGACCGAACTGTTGCTGCATCGTGGTTATACCCCGGTGATCGCCCACCCCGAGCGCATCCGCACCTTTCGCGAAAATCCGGACCGACTGGAGCCTTTTATCAAACTGGGTTGTTTGACCCAAATAACCGCCAGCGCCATCTGTGGCAGTTATGGGGATGGGGTGATTCAATTGGTGGACGGCTGGATGGAAAAGGGATGGGTCCACCTGATAGCCAGCGATGCCCATAATATTCACCGTCGTCAGCCGGCCATGCGGGATGCCGGTCGGTTGCTGGCGGCGCAATTTGGTCATGAGGCCGCCCAACAACTGCTCATCACCCACCCCCAAGCGGTGTTGCAGGGGCAGCCGTTGGGGTGAAAGGTGGTTGGGGTCAAGGCGAGTGGGCATCTTTAGGGTGCCCTGTTTCTCACTTGCAGGTCGATGAATGGTAGCGTGCGCTTTAGGGCAGCTACTAAGGTAAAAGCTGTGCAGGGTTAGGGGTATAGCCCTGTCAAAATGAGCATGGGTAACAAAGGTGTCGACGCACAGCGCTGGAAGGGGACCAAAAGTGCCCCGTTGTTGAGTAATAAAATGAACTTTTCAAAGGTTTGTGGTACTAATGGTACATAATGTGAGGCGATGGGTTGGAATGATAAGTTATAGGTCATGAGCTTTGTCACATTGGGAGAGGGGGATGCCATGCAGATGAATGGTCGTGGATTCGCCCTAATGGTTCTGGGAGACGAACGTGCTTAAACAAGAATTTTCACAAGCGATCATTGATTCGGTGCATGAGATCTTTCTCGCCTTTCTTATGCTGGAAGTGACACCTGGACCTGTTATTGCCAAGCCTGATTTTCAGCCTTACATACCACCAGATTCTGAAGCGACTGCTTTGGTGGGTTTTGGTGGCAGCGTCAAGGGTGGTGTGCATCTTTCTTGCCCTATGTATGTGGCGGCGGCGCTGGCGGGTTCCTTTGCGGGGGAGCGTTACGAGGATCTTACAAATCCCGAAGCCGCCGATGGCTTTGGTGAGCTGTGCAATATGGTGGCAGGTGGATTGCAGACCCGTCTGGGTGAAAAATATGGGGAGATTGCACTGACCCCACCCACGGTCATCACCGGTACCAGTTATGCGATGCAGTACTCGACCAAGTTGAGCAGCATCAAGCAGTATTTCAAGGTTGAACATGGTCCCTTCTTTGTAGAGGGATTCTTTGAAAATATCCGGTTAGAAGAGTAATCCGGGCCTCCCTAAGCAAGGGGCCAAGGTTTAACAACAGGCTTTTCGTGACATGCTGGGCCCATGTGGGCAAAGGAAGCTTGTGGCCCTTTTCTACCCCCCTGCAAAGGCGTTCACAGGAGGGTCTATTGGCGGGCCTTGTTTTGCAGTTGTATCGCCGCTTTGGTTGAAAAAAGCCGCCCTTTTGGGCGGCTTTTTTAATTCAGCAACGCTGTGTGGGTAGGCTGCTAAGCATTCTTACCCAGTGTGGCGGTGTGCGTGCGTTACTTGAGTTCTAGAACCTCTTGAAAGGCAACCTCTTCGGGACGTTTAAGGATTTGTGCCAGTGAGTCTGCCAAACAGATTTCCACCTTAAACGGTGCGACCGCTTGGATAAAGAGCCGCTTGCCTTCTAAACCGGGGTGAAAGCGCAGGCTGCGTTCTTGAATCTCTGTCGAGCCCCTTTGCAAGGTGCCCAAGCCGGCTTGCGGCGAGGTGGAATAGGTTAGGTTGAAAACGCCACGGGTCGGTACCCCAAGCTCCCGATACTCAAAATAGGGGCTGTTTTGTTTAAGTATGGGGACAAAATTGGTTTTACGGATGCCCCCTACAAAGAGACGAAAGGGGGCCTCGCCACTGCTGTTTTCATCGGTTGGACCGGTGGCCAGCAAGGGTTCACCAGGAATAAGCTTCAGCAAGCCGATGGCCACACCGGTTTTAGCGGTGGGTTTGTAGGGATTGTTGACATCACCCACGGGCGGGCGATGCACCACATAGCGCATAAACGGCACATGTTGTTGCACCCGCTCCAAGACGGGGTTTTTGCGTACGCCGTTGGGGGGGGGCTCCCAGCCGTGCATCTTTTTTTGTAGCAGCATGGTAAACAGCGCCTGCACCAGGTGGGAGCGACAGGAGTTACCTGCTTGCAGAATGTGTACCTCTTCAGGGTGTTCATTAATCTCTTCAAAGGCCCCTTTGAGGGCGATGAAAAAGCGTAAGATACCCTTGCCAACCCGGCGCACCAGATAGTGATTAAGCTGGTTACGGTCGATTTGAAAAGTCACCGTGACCTTTTCACGATCCCGGTTGAGTAGCTCCAACTCCAACTCTTCGATCCGTTTGTCGGGGGGCAAACTCTGGGCGTTGGGGTCGATATCAAAGTTTTCACTGGTCAGGGCCATGCTCAGGGCATCCCCAATCAGGTCGGTGTGGCGGCGGCAGCGGTCATTATCGCTGTTGGCGGAGCTTTTGGTGAGTATATCGGTGTCCACATGCCACTCAAAGCTCTCCCAATAACGGCGCACCGCTGCCATCACCAATGAGGTGTTGGTCTGGGCCACGTGGGAGGCTTCGACAAACAGTTCATGCCCAGGGAAAAGATCAGCCTCCACCGGACGTGAGAAAGAAATTTTATGGGTACGGCAGGTATCTAGGTTTTGAATAAAGGTGCGGTAAGCCAGTTGTGCGACCAAATTTTCCCCACCCAGATACATATCCCCACTGGCGCCAAAATGGCGGATTACCGCCTCGTAGCCCTGCAACTCCTCCTCTTCAAAAGGGGTGCGGTAGAGACCAAAATCAAAATCTGAGCTACCGCCACCAAAATCAAATACCGCAAAGGCGTTGCCTTTGTCTGTGGATTCAATGCGCAGTTCACTCAAGGCGCAGGCCGCATAAGCGGCGGGTTCCGAGGCTTCCTCTTTAACCACAAAACGGCGCATGCTTGGGGTGTTGATCAACGACAGCGGTAAACTGCGCTGTAGACCCCGCGCAAAGGCGTTGAGCATGCGCTGCTTAACATCTTTTGGATAGGTGATGGGGAAGGTCATGTAATATTCGAGGAACAGACCATTGGCCCGGTGGTTAATATAGAGCCCTAGGTAGTAGGCATAGAGCTCAATGGGGTCCAGCGGGTCATCCTCGGCCACGGTAATATAGGTTTGCGGTGCGGGCATGGGGGTAGAGCCGGGCTTGGCAATGATCTCGCTGCCGGTCTGTTGATCGACGATACGCAGTTCGTCCTCGCTCTCAGCACGCAGGGGCCACTGTTTAATGCCGGTGAGAATGCTGGCCACCACATTTTGTGCCGATTGATTTTCGCGCAACTCTGCCAACGCTTGATGGGAAAAATGAAAATCGTCCCAACTGACCAAGGGTTGATAGGCTTCGCTGTTCCATGCCTCTAAGATTTTGGGAAGATTCAAAAAAGCCAGTACCGTAGGGTTTTGATAATCCTTGGGCTGGGGCTTTTGGAATAGGTCGGCCATGCCCACCCGTAGCAGTGTGGTTTTACCATTTTCACGACAGGCTACCACCGTGGAGCTGGTTCCAAAATCAATGGCAACCACCCCATCGCGCACATCTTGTTCGGGGTTACGTGCCTCCCAGGGACTCTCTAAGCTCACCTCTTGCCAGCCATCCCCGGGTGGCTTTTCCGGTTGATAGAGCTCCCACATTCCCTTGCCCATATCGGTTAGGGTTGAGGGCTCCAAGACCGGCAAACGCGCCCGCACATAGTCCGATTCTAACAAGCTGTGTTGTAAGGCGCGTAGAGAGGGGGGCTTGGGGGTATCGCTATTGCGCTCGGGGTTTAGTGACAGGCTAAGTTCATAGAGCTCTTTGAGCTTATCTTCAATGCCATCAATACCGGTTGGCACCAAGGAGTTGGCCACAATAAAGCTAAAAATATCCCGCTGGTTGACCCGGTGGATGGGCAGAATGGTCTGCATCTCCTGAGAGGCCCCACTGCGCCCCGAATGACCGAGGGTAATGGTCTGGTAGCCTACGCCATCCTTAGAGGCGGTGGCCGAAAGTACCGTGGCATCTTTAAGCAGGGCATGGCTGTAGAAAAGGCTCTCCATGGAGATGGTGCGCAAGTGGTCAATATCTGGCACCTCCCAATGGTTAAAGGCATAGACCCGTAGCTTAGAGACGTAACGAAACATCTCGTCAGGGCGTCCTTTAAATTGGTAAATCAGCCATAGGCAATTAAGCTGGTTGTCATAGTGGAAATAGCGCTGCTTGGTGAAGGTGACAAAGCGTTGTGCTGTCAGCATCTCCACGATTTCACGCTTGAGGTTTTGTAATTTCGCTTTGGTAGTGGCATCCATCTCCCCTTGCAGTTGAGGAACCAGACGCTTCTCTTGAAACCAGAACTTGGAGACCTTCATAGCATTTTCCACCGAAAAAGGGGTCGCGCACGACGCCAGACACGCCCTTGATGAACAGGTTGACACTTTGCCGCAAAGCTTTGAAACGCAAAAAGTGTGCAATCAGTGAAAGTATATGAAAATAATGGATAAAGTTATGAATTTAGGGGATGTTTTCCTGAACGCACCCCCAGCGGCAAGAGGTTGCCGCCAAGAGTGTCAGTTCCTTGGCGAGGGGGCACGCGCTGCATCAACGGTCGCTTTAGCCGCAGGGCCGGGCGTTTGTGTAGCCCAGCATCGCTTTGTAGGATTGAGCTTAGGCGCACGTTTCTTTAGTATGGGGGGATAACTCATAGAGCTCTGACACGTTGGTCAGGGCGCAATCCAGGGTCTCTCAATGCGCCAATGCAGCGATTGCGGTAAATGGTACAATCCCGAGCAAAAATCACGCTGCCCATCCTGTGGTACGGTTTCACTGGTCTGGCGGTTGGTTTTTTTAGCTGGGGCTCTCGTGTTTATTGTGCTCACGCTTCTACTGTTTGACTATATGGCGACCAGCGGGACATGGCAGGTGCATGGCGGCTGATGCCCGCTCAGTGGGTTTCTGGCATGCCTTTGCCTAGATAGACCAAGGTCACCTCTGGCCATACCGTGCTTAGTGCGGCAAATACCTCGTGGGTGGCGCGGGCTATGTCGGTATGGTCTTCAAAAAGCAGCAGCGCGGTATCGGCAATAAATTGAAATAGGGGCCATTCGCCCACATCATCCAGATAGGCTTTGCATAGAGTGTAGGCCCAAAAGGGAATCTCCTCCTCAAGTTCAAAGCGGGCGGTATAGCGTTGCCGGGCTAGGGCTGGGCCATCTTCCACAATCACCACCCATGGGCTGGTGGCACGGTCTTGCCACTGGGCCAACTGTTCAGGGGGCATGCCGTCGCTTTGTGCAGCCCAACGCGCCAGGCGGGAACTGGTGGCCGGGGGAAGGGGGATCTCTTGCTCATGTTCACTCATGGTGACAACTCCTTAAAATCAATCCATAGCCATTCTATGTAACACTTACTGGGCCATGGCCGCCAGGGTTTCATAGAGTTGGCGAAAATCGGCAGGGGGTGGGCGTTTAAAAGACATCTCTTCACCAGTATGGGGGTGAATAAAGGTTAAGGTGTGGGCATGCAAGGCTTGGCGCTGAAACTGGTCAAAACGCTGACGATGCAACGGGGGCCAGTGGCTGGGCGCTTTATGCTGCGCTCCGTAGAGGGGGTCTCCCACTAAGGGATGGCCAATATGGGTCATGTGTACCCGGATTTGGTGGGTTCGTCCGCTCTCTAAGCGGCAACGGATCAGGGCAAATTGGCCTAAGGGTTCGAGCACTTTATAGCGGGTTGCCGCAGCCCGCCCGCCCTGTTCGACCACCGCCATTTTGGTGCGGTGGATGGGGTGGCGTCCGATGGCCCCCTCGATGCGTCCCTGTGCAGGTTGGGGTATGCCCCGGGTGAGCGCCAAATAACGACGCCCAATGGTGCGTTGTTCAAATTGGCGCGAGAGGTGGATATGGGCATGATCCTGTTTGGCGGCCACCATGATACCGCTGGTCTCTTTATCCAGCCGGTGCACAATGCCTGGGCGGATCACCCCGCCAATGCCAGAGAGACCTCCATGGGGGTTGTCTGGCGTGCCACAGTGGTACAAGAGGGCATTGACCAAGGTGCCATGGTTGACACCGGCACCAGGATGTACCACCATACCAGCCGGTTTATTTAGGACGATTAGATGTTCATCCTCGAACAAAATCTCCAAGGCAATCTCTTCGGGCAGGGCGGTAGATGGCTCTGGCTCGCTGGGATAGATGATGATGTGCTGTCCAACCCGGACTTTTTGACTGGGTAATTTAGCCACCTCATGATCCACGATCACGCGTTCCTCTTTAATCCAACGCTGCAAGGTAGAGCGCGTAAGGTCGGGAAAGTGGCAGCAGAGTGCCTTGTCCAAGCGTTGCCCCGCATCGTCTGCATGAAGCAGGGTGGTCAAGGGCGCAGTCTCATCAAGTTCAAACACAGGAAATTGACTCCATGGAAAACGCAACGCAAACAGGCCAAGTGGAACAGAGTAAGGGCATTAAGTTTTTAAAAATTGGTGTGCTGGTGGGTGGTGTGGCCATTTTACTGATGTCCATCGCATTGGTGGTTATGGTTGTGCAAAAAAAGAGTACCAGTCAAGTGGCCTCTGCGCCGCTCCATGCCCAGCCCATGGCCCCCTCCAGCCAAACGCCCGAGCAAGCACGCTTAGGGCAGAGCCCAACCACGCAGACAAGTCCCTTGCAGATAAGCCTGCCCCCTGGGGGCAAAATGGCTCAGATTGCCACCACCCCCGCTGGTCTGGCCGTCTGGGTGAGTACCCCAGAAGGCGGCGAAATGCTTATGTTGGATGCGCGTGGTGCTCTCCTGCAACGGGTGCAATTTACCCGCGAAGCCCCCCACGCCTTACCCTGAGGCTCGGCTGTGGAAAGGGTCTTAAAGCGTGCCCAACTCTGCTCTGTTTGGTTGGGTAGGGGCTCAGCCCCGCCATGCTCCCCGTTGCGCGTTCCACATAGCCCGGATAGCCAGCCTTGCAGCCCTACATTAACAAGGGCAGCAAGGCTGGCTTGCGGTTAAGCTTGTTGCGGCTTTAGGGCATGTCCAAGATAGTTGACTTGGGTATCATCACTTAAACGCCAAGTGGCATTTATGGGATTGTACGAGAGCCCTCTAACCGCTTGCATCTCTAAGCCATTGCTCTGTAGGGCGGTGCGTAACTCAGATGGTTTAACAAACTTTTCAAATTGATGGGTGCCTCTGGGCAGCCATCGTAAAAGATATTCCGCCCCCATGATGGCAAACAACCATGACTTAGGGGTACGGTTAAGTGTGGCAAAAAAGAGGGTGCCACCAGGCTTGAGCAGGTTGGCA
This sequence comes from Magnetococcus marinus MC-1, assembly GCF_000014865.1. NCBI lineage: Bacteria > Pseudomonadati > Pseudomonadota > Magnetococcia > Magnetococcales > Magnetococcaceae > Magnetococcus > Magnetococcus marinus. The sequence goes on along the minus strand of NC_008576.1, from coordinate 2,613,442 downwards.
CAATCCCCAAGAAAAGCGGTCATGTCGGGCACATGTTCCAGCACTTCCATGGCCAAAACCACATCAAAGCTTGCGGGTTGGGCTTCGGCCAACTCAGCGGCAGATTGCATGCGGTAACTTGCGCTTGAGCCACTTTCGGCTTGGTGAGCCGTCGCAATGCCGATGATTTTTTCAGACCGATCGATGCCAACTACGTTGGCCCCGTTGTCCGCCATGGCTTCCGCCAAAATTCCCCCACCGCAGCCAATATCCAGCAGGTTAATGCCGGCCAGATCGCCCTGAGCCGAACCTGTAAGGATCTCTTTAATATAGCCGACGCGGGCGGGGTTGATCTCATGCAGGGTGCGAAACTTCCCGGCAGGATCCCACCACTCGTGGGCCATGCGTTCAAATTTTGCAATCTCGTCCAGATCCACATTACTGCCCATCATTATCCTCCTCATGTCGAGCAGATTGCTCGGCATGCTCTTTGCTTGGTTTAACGGTGCGTAACTGTGCGGCTGTAACCGTGCGGCTACATGTGCAGCAAAAAGTGCTGCTGTTTACAGCAGCCCCTGTCGATCACTCTATATAGGCACACTGCCGGCTTAGTGCGTGTGTTTGGTTCCTAACCGTAAAAAGGGGTTACTATACCTCGACCAGCGGCAAAGGAACATGGTTCTCAACCTTTTTTCGAGACCTGAATGCCATGCTTACGGATGACAACATGGAACTCATGGACATACACCGCCGACTTAATCGTTTGTCGGATGTGAATCGTCGTCAACTGCTACAGCTTTTGGCTCTGACCTCTGGTGGTATGTTACTGCCAAATCTTGCTGAAGCATCGCTGGGGCCGAATCAAATCAAAGATATTCGCGTCTGGACCGCCCCTGATCACTCCCGTGTGGTGTTTGATCTGGAACGCCCGGTTAAACACACCCTGTTTCGCTTAAAAAATCCTGACCGAGTTGTATTAGATATTGAAAATGCGATTCTTTCTCAAAGCACAAGCCATTTAAGAATCAAAGATCCGGTGGTGCGGGCGTTCCGCATGGGTATCCCCCGGCCAGATACAACCCGCGCCGTCTTTGAGCTTAATGAGGAGGTGCGCCCTCGCTCGTTTTTACTGAAGGCGACTAAAGATCGTGGGCCACGCTTGGTGATAGATCTTTACCGCAAGGGCGAGCTGGAGCGTCAGGCGAGGTTGGAGCGTGAGTATGACCCGTTCCGTAATCGCACCCCGGTACGTGAAAATATGGTGGTGGTGATTGATCCCGGTCATGGCGGTGAAGACCCTGGCGCAACCGGTCCTTCAGGTGTCAGAGAAAAGGATGTGGTTCTGACAGTCGCCAAAAAACTGGCGGCCATGGTTAACGCCACACCCGGTTATGAAGCCAAACTCACCCGTGAAGGGGACTATTACGTCTCATTGAAAAAGCGGGTTGGCATTGCCCGCCAATATGACCCTGATCTGTTTATGAGTTTGCACGCAGACTCCTTCCGTATTCGTTCGGCACGGGGTACTTCCGTTTACTGTCTTTCTGAGCAGGGTAAGCCGACCCCGGATCGTGCCATTAAAGATCTGGTGGAGCGGGAGAATAGCACCGATTTGGTGGGAGGGGTTAACCTGGGCAAGGTGGTGGATCCTGAAGTTGCCGGTATTTTGATGGATCTGTCGCAGCGCGACTCGTTAAACCGTTCCTTGGTATTGGGGCGTAACCTGTTAGACTCGCTGGATGCTATGCCCCAGGTACGGTTGCACTACCGTAATGTCAAGCAGGCGGGCTTTGCGGTCTTAAAAGCACCTGATATTCCATCCGTATTGGTTGAGTTGGCCTTTTTATCCAACCCCAATGAAGAGATGATGATGAAAAAAGAGAGCTACCAAGCCACGCTGGCGGCTGGGCTGCTCAAAGGGGTGGAGCGTTTCGCCAAGGCATCCCGAGAGATCAGCTAGTACACGCCGCTGTCACGTACCATCGGTTACACGTAAAGGCCGCTTCTTCCCCATGAAGGAGCGGCCTTTTATGTTATGGGTTGGCGCACGGGTGGGGGGATGGGATTGGCCACGATGTCGGGGTTGTGTCAAACAGGTAAGTGGGATGGGTCGCGTGTTGTAAGGGGCGTTGTCAGTAAAGCTCCGATAGGCTGGCAAACAAGAGGGGATCAAGGGGATGAGCCTAACCTCATAGGGGCGGCCAATTAAGATCGAAGGTTGCTCTAATAGGGTGGGGTGAAGGGGGAAAACTCTTTTGCCAGGGTGAAGGGGGTTGGCAGGATAAGTGAGGGGGCTGGTGAATGTCTGGTGGAAGGTTGCCAAAGCTGCATAAAAAGGGGGGGCACAATGGGGTTGAGCCCCCCTTTTTTATCACAGTTTATAGCGTGTAGCTATTTGGCCATACGGTTTACAAACTCAGGGTGAAGACCAAGATTATGGGCTGTTTGGTGAATGCCATTACCGCTAAGCAGGTGTAGCGCGATCTGTTTTTTGACCTCTTCAAAGCGCCACCAATCGGGATCATCCATCATAAAAATGGTACGGTCGCAAAAATGGTCATTGCAGCGAAAACGCTGACGTCCATGGCGGTCCTTGCCAAATTTTATGACGTCCAGGCTGCCACAGTCAGGACAATGTACGTGGACTTCCATGGTTGCCATATTTTCCTCCAAATCGTGATTTTTACCGGCGGCCTTGGGTGATAAACATCAGCAGCGGGCCAGCCTCTGTTACCTTAGATAAGATTGAGTTGTTAGCCGTGACGGCGTGGTTTAGTCGCGCGATGATGAGCCGGGCTAGGGGTCGTTGTTAAGCGGCTCTCTGGGGTGCTATGGGACGGGTGTTGTAGGGGGCGTACCATAGCAGCGCAATAGTTTTCCTGGGCGCACACAGTTGTTGCGCAATCCTGTGAGGGTGCGTCGACGTGCAGGGGTGTGGCAACTGTATGCATCAAACCGCTGGCAAGCTGTTCGGCTTGCGTTAGATCGTTGTTAGGCGCACCGCGCGTAAGCATAGGGGTGGGGATTCGACCCAGAGTCTGCATGACTTTTAAAACGGTTGAAGCAGGGCTGTTGGAAGCCATGGGTTGTCTCCTGAGGGTGAAAAGGCGTCATAGGCGGTGCTGACGCAGATGGAACATGGTACGAAGTAGCAAACATTGCGCCAGCTATCTGGATGGGCTTAATTATGGGCCGTTTATCCAAGAAGCAACCACTCAGCAGAGGCTCGCTGTGTAAGCTAGCGCGGTTCGAAGTGGGCTGTTGTGTAGCGTTAAACCGGTGTTAAGGGTGCGGCTGTTGCGGTGTGGCGTGGCCAGAGGGCAGGGTGGCGCGAAGGATTATTATCGGTAGGGGCTTTTATGCCGTAGGGCGGTTCATGATGGGTGTTAGCATGGCCGTTGAGGGGATGGCCTCTGTGATTTTTTGGAGAAGTGTCAAAAAACAACGGCTAAAATGGGGCAGAGAGCCGAACCATTCATGGTGTTGTAGGTAAAAAAAACGCAAAATATAACAATGAGATGGTAAAATATAATCAGCAAATGCTGGACGCCGATAAAAAACCGTCATAATGTGCTAAACCAAAGTCAGGGTTCAACAAACCAAACCTATTTGGTTGAACCAACGCCGTGCAGGGCCTGTTGGCGCTATTTAGTTCACCAAAAACAAGCAAGCGAACGCTGAAAATATTCGCCTTTGTTATGGTGCCCGCACAAAAAGTAGGTTATATTCTTGACTTGAAAATGGGATGGCTTGGCTATTCCCTCCGGTTTTGAGTGCGTTGTATCACAGATACGTTCAAATATTTGGGGTCTATGCTGCCCGACCAATGGGGTGGGTGAGCCACAAGCCCCTTAGATAATATGGACCAGTTAAGAGGAATGCCATGACCAAGTCACAGTTGATCCAAATGATCGCGGAGCAACATAATTTATCCAAACAGAACGCCGAATTGGCGGTTTCACTGGTGTTGGGAGAAATTGTCAAGGCTATGGAACGTGGGGAACGTGTTGAACTGCGTGGTTTTGGGGTGTTTGAGGTGCGCCATCGCCAATCCCGCCAAGCCCGTAACCCCAAAACAGGTGATTCCGTGGCCGTATCGGAAAAACGTGTGCCCTTCTTCAAGGCTGGTAAAGAGATGCGTGAACGGGTTGACCACTAACGGTTAAGCCCTGCTGCGGATGCTTTAGTATGCTTACAGCCTTTTTTTGTAAAAGGTTGTCAGGTTTGATGGCCTCTCTGGCAGATGAAGAGAGGCCATTTTTGTTGTAGGGTATTGTTATCAGGTAAGTCATTTAAACCCGCAAAACCCAAGGTGAGCTGATCGTTTGTGTTTCGGCTTGGCTTGGCGTGTGTGGTACGAATAAAGAGAGCTCTCTCGGTTGGAGAGCGCCATGCTAGGGCCAATAGGCCGTCATTAACAAAGGATACAAGCGATGATGCGTTTGATTAAACCCTCTGCACTGGCCTTCTGTCTGGTGGTTGCTATGACGCCCGGATTTGGCATGGCAGGCAAGCTGGAGAGCAGCAAGGATAGACTCTCCTATGCTCTGGGGGCCGATTTGGCCGATAGCATGACCGAGAACGGTTTTGATGTAGATCCAGATATTTTAATCATGGGGCTGCGGGATAAATTGGCAGGTCAGGCGCTGCAAATGAGCCCTGAGGAGATGCAAAAGGCCATGAAAGAGGAAATTTTGCGCCGCCGTGCCCTGGTGACGGAAAAAAAAGATAGCCTCAAAAAAGATAATCTAAAAGAGGCCGAAGCGTTTTTGAAAGAGAATGGCCGCAAGCCAGGTGTGCGGACCACCATGTCGGGGTTACAATACAAAGAGCTCAAGGCAGGTACCGGTGCTAAGCCGGCCAATCGCACCGCTAAAGTTAAGGTGCACTACGAGGGCCGTTTGTTGGATGGTACCATTTTTGACAGCTCTTATAAGCGTAACGAGCCTGTTGAGTTTACGCTGTCCCAAGTGGTTATGGGCTGGACCGAGGGGCTGCAATTGATGAAGACGGGCAGTATCTATGAACTCTATCTACCTCCCCACTTGGCCTATGGCGAAGCAGGGCGTCCCCCTGTGATCGCCCCGAACAAGCTGCTCATCTTCAAGGTGGAGCTGCTTGAGGTTAAATAAATTTGGATAGGTTGCAGGCAACTCTGCAAGGCTAAAAAAAAGCCACCCCATTGTTTGGGTGGCTTTTTTTTATGGGGCGAGCACGCATTTTTGCCCTTCATGGTCGTTGGTTTAAGCCTGTTCCAGCGCTTGTTTGGCCTGCTCTTCCAGGGTCTCGATCTCCATGCTGAGCGTTTCCCACAGTGCCCAGGCTTTGCTCAGGGCTTGTTCCGTTTGGGTGCTGCTCTCCAACAGGTTTTTTAAGCGCTCTTTTTGACCCTCTTCATAGAGGCTGCTGTCGGTGAGGGTGGCGTCAATGCGGGTTTTGTCGGCTTCAAGCTGCTGGATGTTTTTTTCGCACTGGTTAAGCTGGCTGCGCAGGGGCTTGGTGCGTTGATGCAGCGCATTACGGATCTGCGCCGCCTCGCGTTTGCTCTCCTTAGAAAGGGCGCGGGCTGTGGTTTTGTCTTGCACTCCATTCGGCTGGGAGGCTGTCTCTTGCAGCACAAAGTGCTCTAGGTAATGATCCAGATCCTCTCCTAAGGGGTGCAACTGATCCTGGGCGATGGCAACATAGCGGTCACAAACACTCTCTAACAGAGAGCGGTCATGGGAGACCAAGACAAAGGTACCCTGATAGGACTCCAAAGCCTCTTCTAGTGCGGCCCGTGAGGGCATATCCAAGTGGTTGGTGGGTTCATCCAGCAATAAAAAATTGGCCCCACTCAAAAATAGCCGCGCCAAGGCCAGCCGTGCCTTTTCACCACCGGAGAGCACAGAGACCAATTTTTCGACCCGTTGACCCGAAAACAGGAGCCCCCCAAGCACCGTACGCAGTTGGGTCTCGGTGGTTCCGGGCGGGGCAACCTCGCGGGCTGACTCTAAGATGGTATCCCCAAGACGCAGGGACTCCAGCGCATGCTGCGCAAAAAAGCCCGGCTTGACCCGATCCCCTGGCATAACCACACCCGCGGTTGGTTGCAACGCACCACACAACAATTTTAGCAGGGTAGATTTACCACGACCATTGGGGCCAAGCAGCCCAATGCGCGAGCCTTTGCTGATCTCTAATTGACAGTTTTTAAACACCTGCGTGGAGCCATAGGCCATGCTCATTTTATCAATTTTCATCACCTGACTGGCACACGGCGGGGGATCGGGCAAGCGGATAACGGGGGCGCTGCGTCCCTGGCCTGGGAGCTCCACTTTTTGCGCCTCCAGCTTTTCCATCTGCTTAACGCGGCTCTGCACCTGCTTGGCTTTGGTGGCCTTGGCGCGAAAACGGCTGATAAAGCGCTGCATGGCTTCTAACTTATCAGCTTGTTTGGCGGCCTGTTTGCTCAATAACTCCGCTTGCTCAATCTTCCAGTTCATATAGGCATCAAAACTGCCTTTGTAGCGGGTGAGCTTGCCATCCTCCAACTCAACCGTTACCCGCGTGGTGCGCTGTAGAAAATCACGGTCATGGGAAATGAGCATGTAAGCCCCACTCAAACCTGCCAGATAGCGCTCCAGCCATGCCACCGACTCCAGGTCCAAGTGGTTGGTTGGTTCATCCAATAACATGAGGTCAGGGGCCGAAAAGAGCAGCTGGGCCAGGGCAACCCGCATGCGCCAGCCCCCAGAAAAGGCATCCAGCGGCTTTTCTAAATCGGCGGTTGAGAAGCCTAAACCCAACAAAATAGCCCCAGCGCGGGCCTCGGCACTGTAGGCATCCAGATCTTCCAAGGCATGATCCACCTCACCCAGACGCATGACCCACTGGTGATACGCATCATGCTCAGGGTGTTCAACCATCTTGCTATGTAGCGCTTCGCGTTCATTATTAAGTGCCACCAACTGGGGCAGACCGCCCAGGGTTTCTTGTAAAATAGAACGGTGCGCTGGGGTAAGCTCCTGACGCAAAACACCAATGCGCATGTGTGGAGGGTGACGATCCAGCCGTCCACCATCCAAGGGTTCAACCTCCTCAATAATGCGAAAGAGGGTGGTTTTGCCCATACCATTTAGTCCAATCAAGCCCACCTTTTCCCCTGGATGAATAACCAGATCAGTGCCGCTGAGAATGATGGTAGCACCATATCTTTTTTCAACTTTTTCCAGGTGTAACATGGGGTTCCCCGTTGCTAATGGCGTAATAAAGGTGGTGATCGATGCAGCTATGCACAAAGGGGCCTATCATACGGTTAAAGCAGCGTGGTAGCGAGGTATCATCAACATAGCCGTAGGCTGCGTGGTCCAAAAGGTGGTCTAGGGGAGTAGGTGCAGAGGGCTTGGCCTAAAGCGAAGCAAAACCGAGCAGAAGCGCTGCCCATAAGCAGGGCTTGAAAGCACACGCTGAGTGGGGCATCATAAATCCGGTTAAGTACCCTTCCTTTGAAAAGGGTTCGCACGCCATTTAGGCTCCAAGAGAAGCGAGTGCTGCGGGTAGCGATGCGGTGCTTGTTAACCCAAAGCCGCAGCGACAGCCTCCGATTCATCCTTACCATGCCTGTTCAGGGTGGTGGTCCAAGAGTCGCCATAAATTAAGGTTGTATAGGGCTATGGAGAGCCTTGTCAGAGGGGATAATCCCCTCTTTTAAGTTCGTGGAGCAACGATGCATATGCAAACGGTTTGGATTACGGGCGCCCAGGGCCAAATGGCGCGGGCACTCTACCAGCAGACTCCCCCCGGCTGCGCGGTGCGCTGTTTCGGTCGCCAGCAGTGGGATCTCTCTCAACCGGCTAAGCTGGAGCTGCCGCGCCAAAACCTGCCCCAACTCTTAATCCACACCGCCGCCATGACCGATGTGGATGGGGCAGAAAAAGATCCACACTTGGCGTTTGCCCTTAACGGTACGGCGACGGAGCGTCTCGCCCAATGGTGTGCGGATTATGGCATTGCCATGCTGGCCCTCTCCACCGACTATCTGTTTGATGGACAAGCTACGCGCCCCTACCGCCCCGATGACCGGGTAAATCCCTTATCGGTCTATGGGCGAAGTAAACAAGTCGGCGAGCAAGCCATTCAAGAGATTTTAGGCGACCAAGCCGCCATTATTCGCACCGCTTGGCTCTATGATGGGGGCAGTGGCCGCAATTTTTTAACCACCATGCTGCGCTTGATGGGGCAGGGAACCACACCCTTGCGTATCGTAGAGGATCAGTGGGGGGCACCAACCGCATGTGATGCGCTGGCCCGGGTGGTGTGGGCCTTGGCGCAGCAACTGCTTGACCAAGCTCATGGTGGTGGGCTCTATCATTGGAGTTGCCAAGGGCAAAGCAGTTGGTTTGAATTTGCTCAGACCATTCAGCAAATAGCCCTGGAAATGGGTTTATTGCAACACCCGGTAGAGTTGCAACCCATCAGCGCGGTCCAATATGGGGCCCCAGCCCCGCGTCCGGCCTATTCGGTGTTGGATAGCACGCTGCTGGTGCAACGCCTAGGCACTGTGGCGCAACCGCCACCCTGGCAGCAGGCTTTGCGGGCGGTGATGCAGGCGATGCCACCGCTTAAATGAGCGTAGCGCGGTATCACCAATAGCCGCACAAAAAAAGCAACCCCACGTCAAACGACGCAGGGTTGGTTGGAACGTGAAGGGCGGCTACGTGAGCCGCAGCACACCCGGTCACGTTCCTTGGCATGTGTTGCACCAGACCCCGGTTAATTAGCGTGAGCGCAGAGCGCAAGGGCTTCATTTGGGGGAAGTTGGGGTCTTTGCTCCGGTGCGCAGAAGTGCTCGATCCCGTGCGGGGTTACCCACAACGGGTGGCATGTCACTCCTGTTTTAATAAGGCCATGACATTTTCATGGCCTTTGGCACGGGCCAGCTCAAGTGCTGATTGCCCCCACCAGTTGGTCGCTTTGGGATCAGCTCCCGCAGCCAGTAGCTCTGCCACCAAGGTGGCGTGGCCGTTTTCCGCTGCCCACATCAGATCGGTATACCCTTTGAGGTCCCGATTTTCGTCATGCACATCGGACATCACAAACGGGTACTTAACCTGACGCATGCGCAGCTCTGCATTGGGTGCGTCATAGTGCACCGGTTGGGTGACTGCCTTGGTCTGTTGCTCATGCAGCGAAGCTCCCGGTAGGGAGATCATCCCGGTAAGTAACAGACCAGGGGCAATCAGGATTAGACCGGTAAAGCGTTTCATGGCCGGTTCCTCCTAAAAATCGCACAAAGGTGGCTGTGCGGTGGTGGTTTGTGCCTGTTTCTCAAAAGAGAGCAGACAACTCACCTATCTCAAGAGGCATGCCAACAGATGAAAAATTTTAAGTATATGAAATACTAATGAAAATATAAACAGATGTGGTTAAAGATACGACCGAAATAGCGGTAAATGCTGCCTGTCGTCGGTAAATGGGAACTTTTTGCCTAGGAAAAAAACAACACAGTTATAAGAACGCGGCCAGCAGAGTGCCCATCATGCGGTTGAGCGCGCTGGGCAGTGGTTTGCCAAGGTACAAGGCGGCAAAGGCAGGGTGGTAAGGGATTGCCTCATCCGCTTGTGTTAGGGAAGCAACCGCAGGAAGCTGGCGTAACGGGGCAAGATCCTCCCCCTGATGCTGATTAAAAACCAGTAGGTGGGAGAGTTTAGCATAGGGCTCTGTGTGCAACAGCAGCGCCAGTCGCTCCAACGCCCAGAGATCCGGTGGGCTGGGTCGGGTGGGGATGATTAAAGCATCGCACCCTTGCAGCATCTGTAGGGTATTTTGGGTCAAGCTTGGTGGGGCATCAATGAAACAGAGGTCAAAGTGATCGGCCAGCCTGGGGAGTAGATCCGGCAGGCTCTCTTGCAACTGCCCTCTTACTTGCAAAGGCAGGTGTTGAAGCGTGGGGGCATGGAGCTGCCACCACTGTGTGGCGGTGCCTTGGTTATCCACATCCACCAACATAACCCGCTGCTGTTGCTGGGCAGCATAGAGGGCACAGGCCATGGCGAGGGTTGACTTGCCTGTGCCACCCTTTTGATGGAAAAAACAAATTTTTAACATGATGTGGTGACTCCGACTGCGGGAGAAAAGAGTATCTCCATTTTTGCGGTGCAAACGACGACACTTTGCGCCATGATTGTGCCTGATTTTAAGGTTAAATGCACCTAAACCCAATGCGCCCCTGCGCTCGGTTGAAAGGATGTCTGGATGGATGCCAAGGGTCTGATCCAACAGATTGCCCGTAAACGGAATCTGAGTATTGCTCAGGTTACGGAAATTGTGCAGGATTTACTGGATGGTGTGGAGGATTGCCTTAGCCGTCATGAACCCGTTATCCTGCCCGAGTTTGGGCAATTCGCCGTTAAGAAAGTGCCTCCATGGCTGGGGCGGCATCCTCAAACAGGGGAGATGATGAAACTGCCAGGGAAAAACGTCCCCTTTTTTAAATCAGACAGTGAACTGCGCAAACGTCTTAATGGGGGCCGCGACTGGCAAAACATGCCCCCCATGCCGCGCCCCCCTGGGGATGAAAGCTGACGGCGTATTCCTGGATAAGCGCCGCTTGACCGTGAGACGCCTAAAAATAAAAAGCCCCGAACCAAAATGGTTCGGGGCTTTTTGTAGGGTCCTAGCGTGTGGCCATGCGCATTACATGCTGCGCAACGCCGTTAACACGCTATCCATGCTGGTTTTGGCGTCACCAAACAGCATGCGGGTGTTCTCTTTGTGAAAGAGCGGATTTTCCACCCCGGAATAGCCGGTTGCCATAGAGCGCTTGAGCACCACACAGGTACGCGCTTTCCACACTTCAAGAACAGGCATGCCATAGATGGGGCTGCCCGTGTCATCCTGGGCACCAGGGTTGACAATATCGTTGGCACCAATGACCAGCGAAACGGTGGTGCTGGGGAAATCTTCGTTGAGCTCATCCATCTCCAACACGATATCGTAGGGTACCTTAGCTTCGGCCAGCAACACGTTCATGTGACCGGGCAGGCGTCCTGCAACAGGATGGATACCAAAACGGACCTTGATCCCTCGCTCACGCAAAATTTTGGTAATCTCGTAGACTGGATGCTGAGCCTGGGCCACCGCCATGCCGTAACCAGGCACAATGATCACTTCAGAGGCGTCGTTGAGCATTTCAGCAACTTCGTCATGGGAGGTCGCAATAACCTCTTGCGGAGCCCCATCCGCGGCACTGCTGGAGCTGCCACCGGTCTCGCCAAAACCACCCAGGATCACGCTTATGAACGAGCGGTTCATGGCCCGACACATGATGTAGCTCAGAATGGCACCCGAAGAGCCCACCAGCGCACCGGTCACAATGAGCAGGTCATTGGCCAGCATAAAGCCGGTCGCCGCAGCGGCCCAGCCCGAGTAGCTGTTCAGCATAGAGACCACCACCGGCATATCCGCGCCGCCGATGGCCATAACCAGATGCCAACCGATAAAAAAGGAGATCAGCAGCATGACAATCAGGGGAATCAAACCCATGGCCATGGAGCCGGACTCCATGAAAACCTTGCCCAGCACCACGCTGATAATGATCAAACCAAAATTGATCATATGGCGCATAGGTAGCATGAGAGGTTTGGACTTGATGGTGCCTTTAAGTTTACCAAAAGCCACCACCGAACCGGTGAAGGTGAGACCACCGATAAAGACCCCTAAGAAGATCTCGATTTCATGGATAACTTTGTGCGCATGGGAGGCAAAGTTGTGCTCACCCATGTAGCTGGCAATACCCACCAATACTGCCGCCAAGCCCACAAAACTGTGGAGTACGGCGACCAGTTCGGGCATTTCTGTCATCTCTACCTTGGCAGCCAAGAAGGCGCCAATGGCAGCACCGATGGCCATGGTACCGGCCAATACGGGATAGTTGGTAACGTGATCGGAGAAAGCCGTGGCCAAAATGGCGATGGTGATGCCCAGTACGCCATACATGTTGCCGCGCTTGGCGGTCTCCTGATTGCTCAATCCGCCGAGGCTGAGAATAAACAGCACAGCCGCTGCGATATACGAGACGGTGAGAATACCTTGAGTCATGGGTTCAAACCTCGTCTAAACGCGTTCTGCGCGTTATTTCTGGAACATTTTCAACATACGCTGGGTGACCAAAAAGCCACCAGCAATGTTGATGGTTGCAATGAGCACCGCAATGCTGGACAAAAGGGTCACCGCCAGTGAGCTCCCAGATAACTGAAGAACCGCCCCAATGACGATAATACCCGAAATGGCGTTAGTCACCGACATCAACGGCGTATGCAGAGCTGGCGAAACATTCCAGATCACCATGTATCCGACGAAGCAGGAGAGTACAAACACGATAAAGTGCTGTAGAAAATCGGCTGGTGCACCATAACCAACGCCAATCAATGCCAAAGCGGCCACACCAAAGGTGGTCAGACGGCTACGGTTTCTGGCACGGGCTACCGCAGCATGATCCACCACCACAGGCTCAACGTTTTTGCTCTGCTTAGGTGCAGCTTGGGCGGCCACCTTGGGTGGGGGGGGTGGCCAAGTGATCTCGCCATCTTTGACAATGGTGCAGCCACGAACCACATCATCATCCATATCCACCACCAACTGACCATCTTTTTCAGGGGTCATGTCGGTAATAAGGTGACGTAAGTTGGTGGCGTAAAGCTGGCTGGATTGAGTCGACATGCGGCTAGGCAGATCGGCATACCCAATGATGGTCACACCATGCTTAACCACTTTTTCATGGGGCACGGTGAGAACACAGTTGCCGCCGGTTTCTGCCGCCAAATCCACAATGACACTACCCTCACGCATGGACTCAACCATGCCCTCGGTGATCAACTTGGGCGCCGGGCGACCGGGGATCAACGCGGTTGTGATGATAATGTCCACTTCCATGGCTTGTTGGGCAAACAGCGCCATCTCGGCTTTGATGAATTCTTCACTCATCACCTTGGCGTAGCCGCCTTCACCGGTGCCGTCCTCTTCAAAATCCAACTCCAGGAACTCAGCGCCCATGGATTTGACCTGATCTTTAACCTCAGGGCGGGTATCAAAGGCGCGCACAATCGCACCCAAGCTAACCGCAGCGCCAATGGCGGCCAAACCCGCAACACCGGCCCCAATAACCATGACCTTGGCGGGGGGGACTTTACCGGCCGCGGTAATCTGCCCGGTAAAAAACCGACCAAAATTATTGGCTGCTTCAATGACGGCGCGGTAGCCGGCAATGTTGGCCATGGAGCTTAGTGCGTCCAGCTTTTGCGCACGGGAGATACGGGGTACCGCATCCATTGCATGTACAGTGACTTTGCGCGCTTGAAAGCGCTGCATAAGATCTTCATTCTGGCCAGGCCAGATAAAGCTCATGAGGTGGCTGCCTTGGCGCATCATATCCACTTCATGCGTACCAAGGGCTGTGTGGGCCTCTGGGGCTCGTACCTTAAGGATAAGGTCTGAGCTGGCCCACAGGGTTTTGGCGTCGGCAACAATCTCGGCACCGGCTTCGCGGTAGGCGTCGTCCAAAAAGGTCGCCTCAGTGCCTGCGCCGGTTTCTACCTGTACGTCATAACCGAGTTTGCGCAGCCGTTCAATTGAGTCCGGCGATGCGGCGACCCGGCGCTCACCAGGATGGATTTCCTTGGGGATACCAATCTTCATGGGTCTGACTTCCTCCTAAAACGAGTGCAGAGGGCATGGGATGACACGATCCATTATCAGTATATGCTGAAATTGGGAACCTACTGGTATTTTCAGAAAATGACAAGCCTATTTCTGAAAATTATGTAACGAGATTGGCCCAATGATACAACATATGGCTATCTCAACAAACCTCGATTCGCGTTGGCATAAAAGGTTTGTAACGCGGTTTGCCTTGGTCTGTGTTGAGGGATAATGGAAAAGGGTTCTCCCGTACGGGTACCAATTTAACCAATCAACCCCATGTAAAAACAAAGGGTTTAAAGAGTGTGCGTGGAACGTTTGCATCAATCACCCGTGGCCGGTACGGTGTCCGGTTAGGCGTATCCGCAAGGGTTATTTGTGCCGATCATGGACAAGCCACACCGCATATTTTTGCAGTTCACCACGTAAAATGGCGGTGGCCTCTTGATTTTTAACCTCATCCACATCCATTTGAAGGTTAAAATCGGTAGCTAAGTCCTCGATTAGCCGCTCGATGGTTTCGTTTAGTGTGGCTTTGGACTCTTCAATAATCTTATCGATACCGCAGCTCATGGATCTCTCCTGATAAACAAAATGGGCACCTCGTTTGCGGGTGCGCACGCTTTGGTTGGTTCACATCCGTCACCCTGCTTTTTTATCATGCTTCGGGTAACAGGCAAAGGGTTGAGTTCCATTTAACGCTGCCGTCTGGATAGGTTCAGAGCCTCTCTTCCTCTCACAAAACGGAGTCCGGCATAGGCACCACATCTGCGAATATAACGATCCGTAAGTATTAAACTAAGAGCGAAAAACAGGGTATGCTAAGCCAAGCCGGCTACAGTGTTGGGGGTTGGTCTGCCATGGGGGTCTAGGGTCACAGATTTTTTTGTTGGTTGGGTGTAAAAAATTGGATTTTAAACGGGAATGTTATAGAATATGCGGCTGAATGGGTTAAAAGGTATGGTTGCGACATCGGCTCTCTTTCACACATAAGCGTGAATTGGGCCGATCATGGCCCGGTAAGGGCTGCCAAAAACCATCCATGTTCAATGGAACCGGCTTTTTACCAGGGTTTAGTGGTCTCTCTATTATTGCCGGGGTGGAGCTTGGCTCCGTTCGGTTACGTGTAGGACACAATAAAGTGGCTTGGGTATAAATTCGGAAGAGCTGTTCCCTTAATTTGACACTAGGATGGCTAGGTGTCGTGTTTTCAAGGATTGTATGGATGAACTGGAACGCGTTGAGCTTTGGGAATAAAATTCTACTATCCATCGCTGTGGTGATGGTGGTGGGTTTTTCAATTCTGTTTGTTGCAGTGGATATTACCGTTGAGGGCGATGCGGAAGCGAATCTCATTTCCAAGTCGCGGGAGTTAACGGAACAGGCGCTGGGAGCTCAAGCCTATATCTCCAAGCTTGGCGCAAGCGGCTCCTTTAACCACGAGTTGCTCCAAGAGGCGCAGGACGCGCTGAAAAAAAATAATGCCAAAACCCAGAGTGAAATTATCGAGCTCGCTCGCACCACGCGCTACTATCAAACCATCCCTGTGGTCGCGGGTTGGTCCATTGGCGCTTACAAAGCAAAAGAGATTGAAGAAAAAGATAAAGAGCGCAGCTGGAGCTTTCGAGTTACCCGTGTTGGGGCACGGAACCCGGAAAATGAGGCTCAGGGCCTAGAGATTGAGATGCTCAATGAACTGCGTAGCACCAAAGCCGATGAAATTTTCCGCTATGATCGCGAAAATAAAGAGTTTCGCTACATGCGTCCCGTGTTTATGAGCAAAGAGTGCATGCTTTGCCATGGTACGGTGGAGGATTATCCCGAGGGCAATGGTTATGACCCTTTGGGTATCAAAATGGAAGGGTGGAAAGTTGGGGATATGCGGGGCGCCTTTGAAATTATCGCCCGGCTTGAGCCAATGCAAAAAACGGTGGATCATATTCTATATGAAGTGCTGGGTTTGGGTCTGCTGGTGATGGTTATGATTGGCATCGCCTCTACCGTCATGTTGCGTAGATATGCTGTCAATCCGGTAAAGGCCATTCAGCATGCATTGGATCGTATTGCCGAAGGCGATCTTACGGTGCAATTGCCCAAAGTCACTACCCGCGATGCCATTGGTTTGGCTGTTGAGGCAACCCAAAATACCGTGGCCACTCTGCGCGAGATGTTTATCAAACTGAACGAAAACGCCAAAAGCTTGAAAAACTCTGCGGGTAGTATGTCCAAAGTTTCTCAAGAGCTGGCAAACGGTGCCACCGATTTGAAGGGGCGTGCGGTCCATGTCACCCAGTCGGCTCAGGAGATGAGTCAGCGCATGGGGGTTGTTACCGAGTCAACCAACCAGATGATGATGAATATGAGCACCGTCTCTGCCGCTGCTGAAGAGATGGATGCTAATATGAGCACCATCTCTGCCGCTTCGGAAGAGGCCAGTGTCAATTTGACTACGGTTGCCGCAGCAACGGAACAGGCTGCGACCAGCATGAGCCATGTTAACGATGCCTCGGTGCGTATGAGCACCAACGTGCAGAGTGTGGCACTTGCCATTGCGGATTTAACCCAATCTTTCGGCGTGGTGCGCAACCAATGTGAACATGCCAGCAGCGAATCGGGTAAAGCGGCCGATAATGCCCGCAGCAACGCCTCGGTTATGGAAAACCTAACCCAGTCTGCCCGTGAGATTGGCAAGGTGGTCGAGGTGATCAACAGCATTGCCGACCAAACCAATATGCTGGCCCTTAACGCCTCCATCGAAGCGGCCGGTGCGGGTGAGGCGGGTAAAGGGTTTGCGGTGGTGGCCAATGAAGTTAAAGATCTGGCCCGTCAAACCGGTGAAGCAACCCATATGATCTCTGAAAAGATTGATGAAATTCAGAGCCACTCAAAAGCGGTGGCCAACCGGGCCGATCAGGTTTCACGTACCATCGCGCTTATTGATGAATCCAATCAGGAAATTCTGCACTCGGTGGATACCCAAAGCGATGCGGTGGTGGAGATCACCCACAATGTGCAAGGGGTTACGTTGGAAACCGAGGAGGTACATCGTCGGGTGAGTGAATCCAACGATGGCATCAATGAAGTTAGCCGTAATGTATCTGAGATCTCCATGGGCATCTCAGAAGTTACTCGCAACGTGGGTGAGGCCAGTCAGGGTATTGGTGAGATCACACAATCGCTGTCGGTAACCACTCAAAATGGCCGTGAGATTGCGGAAAATATTGAAGAGGCCTCTCAGTCAGCCAAACAGGTGGCCGATACCATGAAAAATGTCAACCATGCAGCGGATAACCTGAGCCGCATTAGTGGTGACGTGCAGAGCAACTCATCGACGGTAGCCAGTGTGGCCGACCAGATGGTAACGGCATTGGCGCGGTTTAAAATTTAACGCGCCGTGCTTGCGAGTTGTAAAACAAAACACCCGGCTGCTTTAGCCGGGTGTTTTGTTTTAGAGGGGTATACGGGTTAGGCATGCTGCTTGGGAAGGCTTTGGCTTTTTTCATGGGGGCAATGACGCTGTGAAAGGGTGTCTGTTGAGGGGAAACGGAGTATAGTGCCTTAGCTGGTCTATGCAAAATACCATGAGGAGCTGCTATGTTTTCTCCCCAACGGGCACCCAGAGTGCTTGCGGTGATCCCCGCGCGCTGGGCCTCTAGCCGGTTTCCTGGCAAACCACTGGTTGAGATCGCAGGTAAAATTATGATCCAGCGGGTGTGGGAACAAGCCAGCCGCGCGGCATGTGTGGATGCTGTTGTGATCGCAACCGATGATGCGCGGATTGAACAGGCCTGCCATGCGCGGGGCATGCCGGTGGTGATGACCCGGGATGACCATCCCACCGGTACGGATCGTCTAGCCGAAGTGGCACAGCAGCAAGAAGCGGATATTTACCTCAATGTGCAAGGGGATGAACCGCTCATTAATCCTGATACCATTGATGCGGTTGCCCAGTGCTTGTTGGATGCACTACCTCGAGGAATTGGTCTGGCGACGGCCTATATGGATGGAGCCAGCCAAGCGCAAAAAGCATCGCCTTCCACGGTGCATCTGGTACCGTCCATGGATGGCTGTGTGATTACATTCAGCCGTCTGCCCGTGCCACTTGATTTTCAGGCGAGCTTTGACCATAAAGTCCACGTGGGGCTCTACGCTTTTACCCGGGATGCCTTAATGGAATTTGTCGCCTTGGAGCGGGGGCCTGTAGAGCGTGCGGAGAGCATCGAGCCCTTGCGCTTTATTGAGCGGGGAAAACGTATTGCCTGTGTTAAGGTGCCGGGAGGATCTGTGGGGGTGGACCACCCCGAAGATGTGACCCGCGTAGAAGCGCTCTTAAAGCGCCATGGGTTAGCCTAGGATTGTGTTATTTGTCTAGAACCGACGAGGGTGCATCATGCGTGTATTAATTACCGGAGCAGCGGGTTTTATTGGCTCGGCACTGAGCCGTAAGCTGCTTGATCGCGGGGATGAGGTGATCGGTATTGATAACCTCAATGATTATTATGATGTCACGCTCAAACAGGCGCGGCTGGCGCGACATGTAGAGCACCCTGCATACACCGATCTACGTGTGGATCTGGAGGATAGCCAGGCTGTCGCCCAGGTTTTTGCAACCCATAAACCTCAGCGGGTGGTCAATTTAGCCGCTCAGGCTGGGGTACGCTATTCGCTGGTTAATCCCCATGCTTATATCAATGCCAATGTGGTGGGTTTTCTAAATATTCTGGAAGGATGCCGTAACCATGATGTGGAACACTTGGTCTACGCCTCGACCAGTTCTGTTTATGGGGCCAATACCAATATGCCCTTCTCTGAGCATAGTGGTACCCAGCATCCGGTCAGTCTCTACGCAGCAACCAAAAAATCCAATGAGATGATGGCCCATGCCTACAGCCATATCTTTCGACTGCCGGTGACGGGTTTGCGTTTTTTCACGGTTTATGGGCCGTGGGGACGGCCTGACATGGCACTGTTTATGTTTACCCGTAAAATGCTGGCAGGCGAGCCCATTGATGTGTTTAACCATGGGCGGCACATGCGGGATTTTACCTACATTGACGATATTGTGAATGGTGTTGAGCGGGTATTGGACAAAATTGCGCAACCCAACGAAGCTTGGACGGGACAAAATCCAGATCCTGCAACCAGTCTCTCCCCTTACCGTATCTATAATATCGGCAATAACGAACCAGTCGAACTCATGCGCTATATTGAGGTGTTGGAGTCTACCTTGGGCATTGCAGCGAAGAAGAATTTTCTCCCCCTACAAAAAGGGGATGTTCCCGACACCTATGCGGATGTCAGTAATTTGGTTGAAGATATAGGCTACCGTCCACAAACCACGGTGGAGGAGGGCATCGGTAAGTTTGTCGCGTGGTACCGCGACTACTACCAAGTTTAGAGCCTAAGCGGCCAAGGCCAAAGAGGGTCTATATCTATTTTGGGTTAGATCGAAGCAGAGGGGGGGGCTGTTGTAGATGGGGGTTCCTTTGAGAAACCCCGTTAAAGTGGGATGTTAAGGTTGAAACAGGCCCTTTATGGATTGGCCGTGCGTTACGCTATTTTTTGACAGGCGTAACCTTACCCTTCGGCTGATTCAATGAACCCTATCATTGAGGTGGGTAGCCGTGTGGATGCGGATAGCTCGTCCGCGTTTAAGCTCAGTGCGTTAGTTCAAACAGTTTGTCAAAGCCTGCTAAGTGAAAGAGCCTGATCATCTCCTCCTCAAGGCCAAAAATCTGGATCGAACAATGGGGAAGATTGTTTTTTAGGATCAAAAATAGTCCTAATTCAACGCTGTTGATCGCTTGGATATGTCTCATATCAATGCGTAGTTGGGCACTTTTTTATATGTGCAGAGAAATTTGCTCAAAATCGTTATGTGCTTGGGGACCAAAAGGGGGGCGCAGCTCCAGCACATAGTGGTCTCCATGATCAAACAGCTGTGTGTTGCGATTTGTAAGATTTTGATTCATTTGAATGCGCTTTGTCTGCAAGGCTACTGTTGTTAACCCACCTATCGGATACCCCATTATGCGGTATTTTACCCGAAAATGGGTAAAAAAAGCGTCAAAAAGAGACAATTACATCACACAAAATCTATTCAAGACGAGCCATCCTTGTGGCTTCTTGGTAGGGGGCGTGGTGTGGATCGCTCTCATGTGTAAGGATTTCATCGTTTAGGGTAGAGCTTTTGCGCATCATTAAGGGGTAATCTGCGGCGGAGGAGACGCACCTGCATCGGTAATGTGCAAGGGGGAGCAGCTTGATTTGTGCTGGGTTTTTCCTACCGAGTAGGGGCTTTCAGGGGATGCACCTGTTGATGGGCAAGGCGCGGTATATACCGCCCTTAACCCGCACTATCGGGCTCTAAGGCCCCGGCTTGACCCTGAGTAATGGCGTTACGGGCCAAACGATCCGCCTGCTCATTACCGGCGTGACCTGCGTGTCCTTTAATCCACTGCCAGGTAACATCCCGGTTTTGGCGTGCGGCATCCAGGCGTTTCCATAGGTCGACATTGAGCACGGTATTGCCATCACTTTTTTTCCAACCCCGCACTTTCCAGCCATGGATCCATTTGGTAATACCATCTTTCACATAAGCAGAATCGGTAATAATTTTGACACGGCTACCCTCAGGTAGAGGCTCTAGGGCATGAATGGCGGCTAACATCTCCATGCGGTTATTGGTTGTCTGGGGTGCCCACCCCATCTGATCCGCCATCTGTTCTCCATAACGACCATGCACCCCCCATCCACCCGGTCCGGGGTTGCCACTGCATGCCCCATCTGTATAAAGAATAATCTCCATATCGGGGGCGAGGCAAGGCAGTGGGGCATTGAGTGTGGGGGGGAGGGCGGGTGGGTTGAGCAAAGATGCCTCGGCCTGTGCGGGTTCTGACGGAGGGCAGCTAGCCTTAGCTTCGAGTAACAGTTGCTGGACCTCTTTGCCGACGGTCAACAATTCGGCTGTGGCACGCTCCATACGGGCTTGTAGCGCTTCAATACGTTGACTCAGCGTCGGGGTTTGTTGGGGCACAGGTTTGCCTCCTTCTTTACGGGTCATGAATCAATCTCAGAGCAGCTGGCCTAGCCTGCTAGATGGCGTGCCAGATGGGATATGCTTTAGCGTACGCTAAGTCGGTTGTCATGGGTAAGGGTTTGAATGACTTCCAACAAGCGTTTTTTCTGAATGGGTTTGCTCAGGTGGAGATCTCCCCCCGCCTGTTCGATCTGTTCGGCTTCTTCCTTCATCACATGGGCGGTTAAGGCGATAATGGGTGTGCGGGTGGTCATCTTTTGGCTGCTTTCCCATTGCCGGATCTGACGGATCGCTTCATACCCATCCATAATGGGCATTTGAATGTCTGTCAAGACCAGATCAAAGGGTTGTTTTTTAAATTCTTCCAGTGCTTCCAATCCGTTGCTGGCCATGACCAATTTGTAGGGGGATTTTTTTAAAAAGGCTTCAATGAGAATACGGTTATCGTCGGAATCATCGGCCACCAAAATGGTTAAAGCCCGTTGCGGGGAACTGTGCACAACGGTTGTGGCGGGGAGTGAGGGTGGCGGGATCCGTTCTGTGGGCGCTTGGGGTAAATTTAAAGAAAAATAGAAACGAGACCCTTTCCCCAACCTGCTTTCCAATTGGATCTGTCCATGCATCAACTTAACCAGCCGCCGAGAGATGGTTAAACCGAGGCCACTGCCGCCATATTTGCGGGTGGTGCTGGAGTCCGCTTGGGTAAAGGGTAAAAAAATCTCTTGCTGGCGTTCCTTGGCAATACCAGGGCCGCTGTCAAAAACAGAAAAACAGATTTCATCCTCTGCCATGGTTTGTGCGGAGAGTTCAACAAAGCCCTGTTTGGTGAACTTAATGGCATTGCCCAGCAGATTGAGCAGCACTTGGCGTAGGCGGGTAGGGTCTCCCATAACCCACTGGGGCAGGCTTTCTGAAAAATGGCCGCGCAGTGTAATGCCCTTAGCTAAGGCCGAGAAGGTAAACAGCTCCTCGACTTCCTGTAAAAGTTGATGAAGGTCAAAAGGGGTGTGTTCCAGTGAAAGATGCCCCTCTTCAATTTTAGAAAGATCAAGAATATCATTGATCAGGGTGAGCAAGGCCCGACCCGAATTGCCAAGAATATTAACGCACCAGTGTTGCATTTCAGTTAGGTCGGTCTCTTCGAGCAGTTGACCCATGCCCAAAATGGTATTCAAAGGGGTGCGAATTTCGTGTGACATGGTGGCCAAAAAGGTGCTCTTGGCACGGTTGGCCGATTCAGAAATTTGCTGTGCGTGACGCAGTTGTGTTTCCAATTGTTTACGCTGACTGATATCCCGTACCACAGCCGAGAAAAAATGCCGCTCAGCGCCTTGCCAATAGGAGACAGAGACCTCAATGGGGAAAACTTCACCATTGGCACGTAAGCCGCTAAACTCATAAATACTATCGGAATTTTTAATTTCACCAGAAGCGATGACCTCTGAAAAATGGGAAAGGAATGTCTCGTGTAGTTGGTCGGGTATAAGACGTAGCAGGGGCGTATGTAAAATGGTCTGTTTGGGGTAACCAAAGATGCGTTCGGCACCATGGTTCCAAAAAATCACATGGCCCTGTTGGTCAGCGGAGATGATCGCGTCACTGGCTCGGTCGAGCGCAACGGTGCGTTCACGCAGTGTTTCGGCAATTTCATCATGGGCCGTTTGCAGGGCATGTTCCTTACGCTGCAACTCTGCCATGGTGCGTTGCAGGCTTTTTTCACGCTGGAGCAGGCGCATATAAGACAAAATCCGGTTGAGTAATAGATTTTCATCCACCGGTTTGGTCAGGTAATCCACGGCCCCAACTTGGTAGCCTTGTTTATAAAAATGCTCTGAACGGTAAATGGCGGTAATAAAAATAATGGGGATATCGCGCGTGCTGGCTGACATTTTGAGCAGGTGGGCGGTTTCAAAGCCGTCCATGCCGGGCATTTGAATATCCAGCAGGATGAGGTCCACCTGTTGTTCGATGGTCAGTGCCAAAGCTTGCTCGCCCGAGTTTGCTTCGAGTATGACCACGTGCTCTAACCCACCCAGGATGGCTTTCATGGTGTAGCGATTGGCGGTGGTGTCATCGACAACCAAAATATGAAAGTTAAACGCCGACACAAAGTTCTCCAGCCTACTGTTTAAGTCGATATATTCGCATATTAGCACTTTCTGGTTTAAAATGTCTCTCTCCATTTCCACCGCTCAAACCTTCTGTGGGGCCGAGCATAAGAATACCATCTTGGTGTAGGGAGCGGGCAAACAGATCCATGACTCGGTTTTGGAGTGTGCCATTAAAATAAATGATAACATTGCTGCAAATAATCAGCTGAAAAATATTAAAGACACCATCGTTGACCAGCGTGTGTTGGCAGAACAAAATTTTCTGTTGCAACATCGGTTGTACTGAAAAAAAGGGACCGTGGGGTACAATGTAGTCATCAAAATTGTGCTGACCGCCACTACGTTGGTAGGTTTCACGAGCGGTTGGCAGTTCATGACTAGGGAAGAGTCCATTACGGGCCTGCTGTAAAAAAATGGGGTTAATATCGGTGGCATAGATTTGGCTGCGTGTGAGCAAACCCGCCTCATGTAGTAAAATGGCAAGGCTATAACAGGTCTCACCGGTGGCACAACCGGCCAACCAGATACGTATGTGTGGAAAGCTTTGTAAATAGGGAAAATAGTTTTCCACCAAATGGGCAAGCTGTTCCGGATGGCGAAAAAATTGGGTCACACCAATAGAGAAGGCTTGCAACAAGCGGTCAAAACAGTCCGGCTGGGTGAGCACTTTTTTTTGAAAACGGAAAAAACAGGCCGAGCCCGATTCGCTGACCATTTTCTCAATGCGCCGCTGCTGTGTCCCTGTGGCATAGTCTTGAAACGCATAACCATAGCGGCTCTCAACACCCTGCAAAAAACAATCAACAACCCATTGGCTGGGCGGCAGTTGCGGCTGAGCGGCGGCGGCAAAAAAACTGGCGATCTCTTGCCAAGAGAGCCGCATGGAAAAAGGCGCATCCATCATTACCTGTTCATCTGATGTGACCCCTTTACAGTCACTGCTTTGCTGCTCGGCTAGGGCCAACCCATGCCGCTCTTTGATCAACCCCATGGCCTCTAGCCCATCTTCTCCTTCTCCCCCCAGGAGCGCAGCCATGAGGGTCGGGCCATACTCATAGGCCAAAGACTCAAAGAGCTCTCCAATAGAAGGGCGGGCACGCCCTTTTTCTCCATCGCAGGTAAGATAGACCAAACCATCGGTAATCCGCATGTTGCGACCGGGTGGGGCAAGGTAGATGGTACCCGGTTGAACCGTCGCAAGATGGCGGGGAATAAGCAGCCGATAGGCGGTGGTGCTTTGCAGTAAAGGGTCCAGCAGGGCGATCTCGTGCTCAGACACATGCGAAACAATGAAAAGCACCAAATCACTTTTTGGTAGCCGTGCAACGATGGCGAGAATTTTCTGCAAGCTCTGAATTGAACCGCCTAGCGCCAGAGCCTGTATGGTGGAGGGCTGTATGGGGGGATTGGGTTGGGAATAGTGGCTCCCTTTAAAACGAAAGGGTAGGCCCAAACGGTGCAAATCTTGGGCGAGGCTCGAGTGGTAGATTATAAGGGTGGTGTGATTCGTGGGTTGGTTAAGTTGGGCATGGAGCGCCGTCAAGGTTGTTGCGGTAAGCACCGCGGCATCATAAAAGATGATCTCGGTTGGCCCAGCATGGGGCTGGGCGATGGCCTTTAATAAGGCTTTTTCAAGGGTTTTATCCAGCGGCCCAAGCAGCGATATCTGCCGTTTACCCTCTGGTCGCTGGTCAATGAACAGGCTCACACGGTCCTCTTTATCCAGGTTTGCACCATGTTGATCAAGATTTCATAATCGACGGGTTTCGAAAGATAATCATTGGCTCCGGCATCTAAGCATTTCTGTTTATCTTCTTTCAACGCTTTAGCTGTCAGTGCGATAATCGGTATTTCACAGTAGCTGGGGTTGGCGCGAATCTCATGAATCGCCTCATAACCATTCATTTCTGGCATCATAATATCCATCAAGATCAGATCGACCGAGTGCTGTTTAAGTATTTCCAATGCTTTGAGACCATTGAGAGCTTTATGCACCTCCGCGCCATTTTGCTCCAGCGAGGCTGTCAGCACAAACAGATTGCGAGGGTCATCATCCACCGCCAAAATGGTGTGTCCTTCTAACCGATTTTGGCCAAAAGGGTTAACCTTGGTGATGCCCGCCCGAGAACGCTTTTGGGTCGTTGAGGTAAGAAACCGCTCAATGCTACGTAGCACACGGTCACTGGCCTTAGGGGCCTGTTGAATGATGTGTTCGGTTACGTCATGCAGCTCACTCAACTGCTGCTCGTTCAAACTACGGCTGCTGTAGATAATAATCGGCAGCTCTGGCTGATGCTGGCGCACCTGCTGGCAGAGTTCCACACAGGTCATACCCTCAATATCGTAGTCGGTCAAAAACAGGTCGAAGGGATGCCCTGCGGTTTTTGCTAAAACCTCTTCAGGTTTTTGTACAACAAGTTGTTGCATGCCAGCGTTCATCGCTTTTTCGGCAATGAGGTCTTGTTGCAGGGCAGGACCTTCTAAAATGAGCAGGGTGTGGTAGTTGGCGGACACGTGTTGCAACAATGTCCGTTGAGCTGTGGCAATTTGGGCATCATTGACCGGTTTTTGTAAAAAGCCGATGGCTCCTTGGTCCACCAAGGCACGCTGTTTATCCTTGGCCGAAATGATATAAACCGGAATATGACGTAGCTCCGGTGAGCGCTTGAGTTGCTCCAGCACCTCCTCTCCCCGCATATCGGGTAGACCAAGATCAAGGATAATGCCCACCGGATGATGGCTCTTGGCGACTCTTAATCCCTCGCGACCATCATGTGCTGAGAGGGTATCCAAGCCTTGCGCCTGATTGATGTAAGAGATGTTTTCCACAAACAGCAGATCGTCATCAATCACTAGGATCTTAGGCCGCCCCTTGAGCAAAAATCTGGAGGGAAGCGGCGGCATCAAGGTGGGCTCGGCGGTTGGTCCGTTGGTCTCAGAGAGCGGTGCGTTAGGCTCCGTTTGCCCGTGCTCGGTGTTCTCATGAGGGTGGGCTAAGGGCAGCAGTAGGGTAAATTGGCTGCCTTTGCCCTCTTCACTATGCAACTCGACCTCTCCCTTTAAGAGGGTGGCAAAGCGATGGGTAATGGCGAGCCCCAACCCCGTACCCCCATACTGACGCGAGATGGAACCATCCATTTGACGGAATGCCTCAAAGATATAGGGCATTTTATCTTTAGAAATGCCAATGCCGGTATCCGTCACACTTAGGCGAATGGGGTATTGTGGATGATCGCTTTTGGCCAACCTTAAAATAACCGAACCCTGGGCGGTGAACTTGATGGCATTAGAGAGCAGATTGCGCAGAATTTGCACCACCTTTTGGTGGTCACTGGTAAAGCAGCCTTGAAGCTGATCATCAAAGCGCAACTCAATCTTTTTCTCCTGGGCGCTATCCCGGAACAAGGGCTCTAACTCTTCGACCAATTCTTGGCTATGCACGGTTTCTAAGTGCACCTCCATGCGGCCAGCTTCCACTTTGGAGAGGTCTAAGATGTCGTTGATCAAACGCAATAGATCGTTACCCGCATTATAGATCACCCGCGTCCGCTCGATACTCTCTTGATCCAACCTGCCGGTTTCATCACGTGACATTAAATTTGAGATTAAAATAATGGCATTGAGAGGGGTGCGCAGTTCATGGGACATGTTGGCCAAAAAGTCAGATTTAAATTGACTGGCTTCCTCAAGCTGTATAGCCCGCTGATTGAGCTCATGCTGAGAGTGTTGCAACGCTTCGTTATTGATACGCAGCTCTTCGGCTTGTTGTTGCAATAGTTGTTGCTGATGCTCCATCTGCGTATTGCTCTGTTGGAGCTCTTCGGTTTGCTGTTGTAGCTGCTGCTGTTGCTCTTCAAGTTGGGCGTTGGCAAGTTGGAGCTGGTGGCTTTGGGCCTCGGCACGTTGAGTCGCAGCCTTCGAAAGTACCAGTAGGTTGGCAATACGCTCACGCTGGAGACTGGTAAACAGAGTGGCCGCGATTATTTGGCAAGCGGCATCTAAAAATTGGCGATGCTGTGTGTTAAGTGGGTTAAGGGTCGCCACTTCCAACACCCCTTGTAGACGGTCCTCGTAGAGCAGGGGTAGGGTATAACTGTTGCGGGCACTAAAGTTTGCAACGCCACTGCTTAATTGGTCCGCAGGAGGCGTGAGGCATTCCAACAAAATGGGCTTTTTTTGTGCTGCGGCTTGTCCAACCGTGCCCTCATTCATGGAAAACCGCTGTTGCCCTTCATCGTGTTGGGTAAACATATAGCGGCCGACCAACAGCAGTGGCTTATGGGGTTGCGTCTGATCGTCATAGATATAAAGGCCACCGCGACCTGCCTGAATAGCCTCCCCAATCAAGGTGATGGCTTGTTGGGCCAAGGTCTCGGGGGTTAAATCACCGGAAAGGTCGTGGGTAAGTCGATTCAAATTTTCGTTATGCCATTCACGCTGGCGTTGCTGTTGTTCATTGAGCTGTAGGGCGAAACTCATGTTATTGATGGCATTGCCCAACACATCATATTGGGAGAGTATTTTTACGCGTTGGGCATAGTTACCCAAGGCAATGGCATTGGCTTGATCGGTGAGGGCCTGCATGCTCTGCATCAAGCGTTGAGTCGAGTCGATCATGCGCCCCATTTCATCAGCATGCGGGTAATGAATCGGTGTGACCGTTACTTTGCCCTGGCCGAGTTGTTCGAGCTGCTCTGTCATGGCGAGCATGGGGGTAATGATGGAGCCGATGGAGTAACGAATGGCACCGACAACGGCCAATAGCGTAAGGGCCAAAATGATGAAAAAAATGGTAACAAAGTTACTGCGTTGGACGAGCGCCTCTTTGCTATCGATAAAACCCAATAAAAACCAATACTTGGTGCGATCATGAGGGTCGGGATAAATTCTCTGGAAACTGACCAAGTGTTCAAACCAGTCTATGGAGCCTCTTTCCAGGTCTTTGATTTTGGCCAAGAGTTGGGGGTGTTCAGAGGCGCAACCTGCCGAGTGATTTAATAAATGGCCCCAGCTTTTTCCCGCTTCTGGGTGGTAGAGATAATATCCCTCTGGAGAAACCAGATAGTAGCGACGATAGGCATCCATATTGGCATGGTGGATAAAATCCAAAAAGGCGTTTGCCAAGACGTGGATGACCATTACGCCATATTTGACACCGTTTTTGCCGTAGACCGGCTGGGCAAAGCGGATGACGGGCACCACCGGTTTTTCAATTTTGTCGTTAACTTTATTTAGAGTCAAAGCAGAGACATAAAGCCCATCTTTGGGTAGCGCATGCGTGGCCGTAAAATAGTCGGACTGCTCTCTGTTGGGTATTAATGGGGTGGTGGCTAAAGCCTGCTCATTGGTGGCTTCGGTACTGTGGACATGGATCTGTTCGACCCCCTGATTATCTAGAAAATCGATGGCTAAATAGTCGTTGCGGGCCTCCAATAAGGCGCGAAAAGTATCTATTGTGGCGTTTTTCCAGAGCAGTGTTTTGTCAGCCACACCAAGATCGTTCCAGTACAGATAGCGGTTAAGGGCGTAGTAGTTAGAGACAAAGTGGAGATCCTTGGGTACCCCACTCAGATAATTGGCAATGGATTGAGAGAGCGCACTGGCTTGGTTAGCAACCACGGTTTGGGCTTTTTCTCGATAGGCCTTGCTGGCATGGCTGTAGCCGTAAAACCCCACCGCCGCAAGGGAGAGTAAAACCACCATGTAGAAGAGCAGGGTAAATTTCGCGCCCACCCCAAGGCGAGAAAACAGGCTAAATGGGGTGGGTAGGTGAAAAGATAACGACCTCATGGCGGGCCCTTTTTAACGTACAGTCTGAATTTGTTGTAACTTACGGGTAATCCAACGGATGAGCTGGTGCACATCCGCAGGCTTTTTATTGGTATAGAACTTTGCCTGTGGTGTTACCTCGGTGCTCAGATCCAGAGCGGCTTTAATGGTTTGCAGTTCAGCTAGACACATACCCACCATATTAAACACATCTGCTGGCTCGATGGTGCGTTGATTTTTAAAAGAGGTAAAGTCGGTGCGGGGGATAACCATATCTCGTTGTAAACGCTGTATTTCCTTTATTAACCCAAAGGTAGCATCCATGGAATCCATAGGCGTTATGTTCTCAAGCTTAGCCGGTGGAAAGGTGGTATTGTCCAGTTGCAGATGGCTGATCAGTGTATTGACATCTTCGTAAACACGCATGGCCTCGGCAAAAACCGATGAGGGGCTGATGGGTGCGTGATTAAGTTTATCAATAGCCAGTGAAATTTGATGGAGTTTATTAAAAACATCAGTGGGCTGTTTGCCGACCTCCGCTTTGGCTGGTGAGACCTTTTCATCGACACCCAGACGCTTTTTAATGATCGCAATTTCTGTGAGAATGCGTTGAGTCTGTTCATAAACCAGTACCGGATCCAGTTGTTGTACTGGCTGTATGGCGCTGGGAGGAATGGTGGGCAGCCCGTGTTTGGAGCGTAAGAGATTGAGTTTTACCAGGATAAAATAGGATTTTTGCCAGACATGGCGCGGTTGCAGATTGGCAATAAACGGCTCAAAAAGTTCCGGTTTGCCAGGAATGATAAAATACTTTGAGAGTATGGCCAGCTCTTTTTCGATCTGCACAGCCTGGGTATAGACTTCAGAAGGAGAAATTTTATGATTTGTATAGCCGACCGATGGCATAGGAAACATAATCAGCAGCAACGCTGCGGCACTCCAAGTTTGCAGTCGTACAAGAAGGCGAGACATGCAGCAAACTCCTAACGTAGCGAGAGCTTGAAAAATTCAGTCTTGGCAACACGCTCATATTAAGCGGCCAAAGCATACCGACATGGTAGCTGAAATCGAGCGATAAGGGGCGTGAAAATCGACATTTTATGAATGAGGCTTGGGCTTTAGCCTGCTTTTGTTGTTAATATGAAAGAAGGGGTTAAAGCCATTCGATAAAGTTGGCGACAAACACGATTTTATGGGGGCCGTCCGCAAATCAAGGAGCATGGGGGAGCAAGACTCAATAAAGGGGGTATTCAGCCCAATGCCTATTTTATTTTGGATCAAGCCCCAATCGTCGTATGCTGTGTACGGGGCAATTTCACCTGTCAACGTTAGGGAGCATCATTATGGAGCGTCGTACCTTTATTAAGGGAACTCTCACCACGGCGGGCGCTGCGGTGGCCTCTACGTTATGGGCAGAATCGGCCCAGGCTGAGCCGAAACAGCCCCGTATTGAGCAATATCGTAAGCTGGGTAAGACCGATATTAACATGAGCGACATTAGCTTTGGTGCCGGGCGCTTGAGCAGTGCCTCGCTGGTCTTGCGGGCGATTCAACGGGGCATCAACTATATAGACACCGCCCCCGATTATGGCCCCAGCGAAGCGGCCATTGGTGAAGCCCTGAGTAAATATAAACAACGGGATAAGCTGGTGATAGCCTCTAAATTTTGCCAACCCGGTTATCATCTACCGTTGGGTTCCAAAAAGGCAGACTATATCGCGGCTGTGGAGGGCAGTTTAAGGCGCATGGGTTGCGACTATCTGGATGTGGTGTTTACCCATGCCCTAGGTAGCGATAAAAGCCTGGAACAAGAGAGCCAGCGCCTGCACGATGGCGAGATGTTGGCAGCCTATGCCGAGCTGAAACAGCAGGGCAAAGTGCGCTATTTAGCCACCTCTAGCCATGGTCCCTACAACATGGAGACGCTGCTGTTGGAAGCCGTGAATGGTGGGTATTATGATATTATCATGCCCGCCTTCAATTTTATGAAGTTTCCCCGTTTGGAGCAGGTGATACAAGCCGCCCAACAAAAGGGAGTGGGGGTGATCGCTATGAAAACCCTCGCTGGTGCCAAGGATAGCCTGGGGGAGCGGCAGGAGGGCAGCTTTGAACAGGCGGCCTTTAAGTGGGTGCTCAAGCATCCGCAGGTGGCGGGGTTGGTGATCTCCTTCCGCAAAACCAGCGAGTTGGATCTTTTTTTGGGGGCCTCTGGGCAAGCCTTTGCCATGGCGGACCAAAAGGTTTTGGATCGCTATGCTGCCCTCTATGGCAACCACTACTGCCGCACCGGTTGTAGCGATTGTGAGCGTAGCTGTGAAGTTGGGGTGCCGGTGGGGGAAATTTTGCGTCAGCGCATGTATTTTGAAGATTATGGTGATGAAAAATTGGCGATGCAGCTCTACAGCCGCCTCTCCACCAATGCCCAAGCCTGTGTTGGCTGCGATCAAGCGGCCTGTGCCGGGCAATGTCGCTATGGGGTGCCCATTCAAGCGGCCCTGGTGGGGGCGCACCGTATGTTGACCCTGGAGTCTTGATCTTGACCCCTGGGCGTGCCCCTGCTCCTCAGCCCGCCAAATGGCTGCGGGGCGTTCTTTTAGGGCTGTTGCCCACTATGGCGCTGGGTATCTGGTGGCATGGCCAGCGCCATGTGCCAGAGCGTGACGCCTCCTTCATGCAGCGCGGTGCGCAACTTCCAGAGCGTTCTATGCCCAGTCGCGTGTTGACGCTGGGCCAGTTGGGCAGCCCCCGCCACTACAGCGCCGAAAATCTCTATGAATACATTAATGGCCATGCGGAGGCCTTTATTTCGGCGGGGTTTGTGGCTCTGGAGGTGCTTGAGTACGCTCCAGAGGGGGCCGATCAGCCGCAATTGGTGGTGGATATTTACCGCATGGGGGCGTCGTTGCAAGCCTTTGGCATCTTGCAAGATGAGGTGGGGGAACAGGATCAAGGGGTGCAGGTGGGGGATATGGGGTATAGCAGTGGCGATCAGCTACAGTTTATCCGTGGTCCCTATTTTGTCAAATTAAGCCGTTTTAGCCCCACCCTTGAGCTACTACCCGCCGCCACAGCCATGGCCAACGCCTTGCAGGGGCAGGGCGCGGCGCTGCTGTTTCCCTTTCCGGCGCTGGGGCAACCCCAGGGCATTCGCTATATCCGCAGTGATTATCATGGGCTGGAGTTTTTGCAGGGGGTGGTGGAGCAAACCTTTATGGTGGCAGATACCCCCCTAAAGGCCTTTTTAATACGTCAACCCCAGCCCCAACTGGCGCAAACCTTGGCCAAGATGAGTCGCTTTTATATGGACGAGGCGATTGTGCAAACCCCCCTTGAGTATCAGGGTATGCCCTACAGCGTGGTGGAAGATCCCTATGAGGGGCGCTGGTTTTATGTCGCCTTTTACGGCCATTTGTGGGGGGTGTGGGGCGAGCCTGACGCGCATCATCTGGATGCGTTGCACGCGGTGTGGCAACGTCTACAGCGGGGGGAGCAGCCATGAGTGGCCGGGGCAAACGCAAGCCGGGGGAGGCCAAAACCCGCCGCCTGTTTTTACGGGATGGGCTGATCACCGGTGGTTTGGCGGTGGGGGCGGTTGCCGGTGGGGGCTGGCTCTATAGCGATACCCCTATGCCGGTGCGACAGGCAAAGGTCGCGACACTGCCCGACTATCGGGTGGCCGTATCGGCCCACTATCCCGTTTTGTCGGTGGTGCGTGGGCAGGATGTGTGGGCCATGGCGTCGGAGTCGGTGGCGCGTTTGGGGGGGATGGGGCGCTTTGTACAAAAAGGGGAGTCGGTGCTGCTCAAACCCAATGTGGGGTGGGACCGTTTTCCCGAGCAAGCGGCCAATACCAGGCCGGAGTTGGTCGGTGCGCTGGTGCGTTTGTGCCAGCAGGCAGGGGCGGCGCAGGTCTATGTGAGCGATCTTTCCTTGAATGATCCCCAGCGCTGTTTTTTTCGTTCTGGCATTGAAAAGGCCGCTCAGGAGGCTGGGGCCAAGGTGTTGATACCGGGTCGAGATGGCTTTATTCAAACCGACATGGGGGGGGAGGTGCTGGGGGTGTGGCCGGTGCTGGAGGTGATGCACCGGGTGCAACGGGTGATTAACCTGCCCATTGTCAAGCACCACTCGTTAAGTCACTGTACGCTCTCTATGAAAAACCACTATGGGGTGATCGGCGGGCGGCGTAACCGGCTGCACCAAAACATCCACACCTCGATTGTGGATCTGGCCGCAGCGGTCAAACCCACCCTGACGGTCATGGACGCCACACGGGTACTTATGCGCAATGGTCCAACGGGGGGCAATTTGGCAGATGTGTCACAACAAAACACGCTGCTGGCGGCAACGGACGAGGTGGCGTTGGACAGTTATGCCTTGAGCTTTCTCAACCTTACCCCCGAGCAGGTACCCTACTTGGGCATGGCCCAGCAGCGGGGTTTGGGCAAGGTGGATTGGAAAGGGCTTAACTGGGTTGAGCGGCAGGTGGGTTAACATGGTGGGTCTGCGTAACATACGGCGTCTATATGCGGGCTTTTTTTTCGGGCTGTTTGTGCTGTTGCTGTGGATTAGCGACTTTAAGCATATGCAGGGCTATGCCACCGACCTACTGCTCTCGTTGGACCCCCTCACCGCCCTGGCCACGGTGCTCACCAGCGGCACCCTGTATGGGGGCTTGGCGCTGGCGCTGCTGATTGTGGTGGGCACGCTCTTTTATGGCCGATTTTTCTGCTCCTGGATCTGCCCGCTGGGTATTTTAAATCAGTTTATGGGGTGGCTCTTCTCCTTTCGGCGCGGCGTGCAGGCGTGCCATGACAACCGCTATCGCCCCATTTTTCAGCTTAAATATTTTATTCTACTGGTGCTGCTGGTGGCGACCCTGTTTGGTCTGTTGCAAATCGGCTGGTTGGACCCTTTGGCGTTGATGGTGCGTTCGTTCACCACGGCGGTATTGCCGGCGTGGCACCATGTAAGCGGGGCGGGGCCATATATTAAAACCCCTCTGTTTCAAGGGGCTCTGCTCATTGGTGGCCTATTTATTGGCATTCTCTTGGCCAACCGCTTTTTGCCCCGGTTTTGGTGTCGGGTGCTCTGCCCGCTGGGGGCGCTGTTGGGTCTGCTGGCGCTGCGCGCACCCTACCGCATTCATCGGGATCTGGATCGCTGCACCGGCTGTAATAAGTGCCAGTGGCATTGCCAGGGGGCGTGTGATCCCCAGGGGCAACTGCGGGTGAGTGAGTGTCATCTCTGCATGAACTGTATAGAATCCTGCCCCGAAGGGGCGCTGCACTTTGGTCTGCCCCAGCAGCGTAGCTCGGCCCACCAATCCTTGGATATTAACCGCCGCCGGGTGATGGAAACGGCGCTGGCCTCGGTGATGCTGATGCCGATGATCCAGCGCAGCGCTTCGGCCCGCACTCTCTCCTCGGCGGGGCTGATCCGCCCACCGGGCGCGTTGGATGAGGTGGATTTTCTGGCACGCTGCATTAAGTGCGAGGCCTGTATGCGGGTCTGCCCCACCAATGTGTTGCAACCGGCGCTGTTGGAGGGGGGCTTTGAGGGCATCTGGACCCCGCTGCTCAATAACCAGATCGGCTATTGCGAGCACCACTGTGTGTTGTGCGGGCAGGTCTGCCCCACTGCGGCCATTCGTCCCATCAGTGTGGCAGAAAAGGTGGGGGCTAAGCCCTTTGAACAGCCAATCAAGCTGGGTACCGCTTTTTTTGATCACGGTCGCTGCCTGCCCTGGGCCATGCAGACCCCTTGTATCGTCTGCGAGGAGGTCTGTCCAACCTCGCCCAAAGCGATTTGGTACAAAAAGGTGGAGATCCCACAGCGCAATGGCACCATGATCGCCCTTAAACAGCCCTATGTGGAGCCAGATCAATGCATCGGTTGCGGCATTTGTGAAAATCAGTGTCCGGTGGATGACCAGCGGGCCATCCGCGTCACCTCGGTGGGGGAGAGCCGCTCGCAAACCAATAAAATGTTGCTAAAAAAGGGCGGCTGAACGCGGTTGAAGCCCCCGTGTTTTGTTTGCGAGGAGGGCCGCTCGATGGCATTTTTCCCCGCGCCCTTTATCGATGTCGGCAAGTCGATGTGGGCAAGCCTAAACTTGGGGTAGATCGCTCCAGCGGGTGGTGTAGGCGGGAGATCTCTGCAACTGGCGCATGCCCCAGGAGGGCTTGGGGGGGCCTTCGGCACCAAAACGCACGGTACCGCGCCCCATCTTTTGGTTAAGGCCGTCGAGGGTGCGCATCAGGGCGCGACTGTTGGGCAGCCTGGGTGGGGGCGCAAACAGGGAAGGTTGAAAATGCTGGGCCGAAACCAGCCCCAACAGGATCACCCCGGCCTTTTGGTAGCGGTAGCCGGGCCGGTAGATGGCATCCAGCGCGGCGTGTGCCCCGGTCAGCAGGGTTAGGGTGTCATCCTGGGGTTGTTGGAAGCTCCAGGTGAGGCTGTTTTTATACTGGAGGTCCTGCTCGCTAAAACGGTTGGTGGTGATAAACAGGTGCAGGGCGGCGGCCAGCAACCCCTGCTTCCGCAATTTTTCAGCGGCGCGTACGGTAAAGCTGGAGATCGCCTCTTTAATTTCGTCATGCGTATGGATTTTTTGACCAAAGGTGCGGGTGGTGGCGATGGATTGACGGGCGGCAGGCAGCGCCGCAAAGGGGATAACCGATTCACCACGCAGCTCTCGCACGGTGCGTTCCAG
Organism: Magnetococcus marinus MC-1; assembly: GCF_000014865.1. Lineage (NCBI taxonomy): Bacteria > Pseudomonadati > Pseudomonadota > Magnetococcia > Magnetococcales > Magnetococcaceae > Magnetococcus > Magnetococcus marinus. Next base: position 2,578,149 of record NC_008576.1, on the reverse strand, counting down.
CACCACATTAAACTGTTGGCGTGCCAAGGGTGGGGGCATGCGGCTAAGCTGTAGGGCGGTATCAATACCTGCTTGGTTAAGCCGTTTGGCCCAGCGCGGCCCCACCCCCCACACCTCGCCAACGGGGAGCTGGTGTAGCGCCTTGCGGCACCATTGGGGGTCGCTAAGGTCCAGTACACCCTCGGTCTTGGGCGATTTTTTGGCGAAACGGTTGGCCACTTTAGCCAGGGTTTTGGTGGGGCCAATGCCCACCGAAACAGGGATACCCGTCCAGCGTTTAACCTGTTGATGGATCGTTCTGCCGAGGATTTGGCGTTGGGGCGCAGGCATGCCTTGGAGATCTAAAAAGGCTTCGTCAATGGAGTAGATTTCAACGCGCGGTGCCAACTGTTCCAGGGTGCGCATGACGCGGGCGGAGAGATCCCCATAGAGGGGATAGTTGGAGGAGAAGAGCGCCACTTGGTGCTGCTTGATGAGTGCCTGGATCTGATGCAGGGGGGCCCCCATGGCAATGCCCAGCTGTTTGGCTTCGTTGGAGCGGGCGATGGCGCAGCCATCGTTATTGGAGAGCACAACGACCGGCTTGCCCTCCAGGTGCGGTTGAAAAAGGCGCTCGCAGGAGGCATAAAAATTGTTGCAATCCACCAGCGCATAGCTCATTTCAGCGGCCAAATTGATGCACTGTGCTGGTCACGACCCCCCAGATGAGCAGGTCGGCCTCTGCGCCGACTTCAATGGGGGTGAAGTTGCGGTTGGCGGGCATAAGAAACAGCTTGCCAGCCCGTTTTTCCAACCGTTTAACGGTCAATTCGCCATCCAGCACCGCAATGACAATCTGGCCGCTCTCTGGCTGTAGAGAGCGGTCAACCACGAGAATATCCCCAGGGTGAATGCCCGCTTCGATCATGGACTCTCCCGCCACCCGCACAAAAAAGGTCGCGGCGGGGTGTTTGACCAAATGTTGGTTAAGGTCTAATTGGGCCTCCACAAAATCATCCGCAGGTGAGGGAAATCCCGCCGCCACCCGCGACCCTGCCAGGGGAATGGTAAAGCGGGCCTGCTCAGCCGGGCGAAACCGTTGGGTCACTCTGGGGGGGGCTGACATGATTGGGCGGCTCTCCATGGGTGTGCTCTCCTTGGGGTGTAAGAGGGGTTGGCCGGCCTCATCCAGAGGGGTGAGACTGCGTGCTTTGTGGGGGGTGTGTCGCAGCCAACCCTTGCGTGCCAAAGCCTGCAACTGTGCGTGTACGCTGGGGGGTTTGATGCCCAGCTGTGCCGACAGTTCGGCGACGGTGGGGGGCAGCCCATGGGTGGTTATGTGGGCGCACAGGGTTTGCCACAGGCGTAATTGAGCAGGGCTTAAAGGGGGGCGAGACATGGGGAGACTCCCTCCATACAGAGCAGCGATACCTAATAAATATTAGGTATCGCGGTAGGGGTCAAGCAAAACATGGGGGTCACTCTATTTTGTGGGGCAGGGGGGCTTACGGTTTCATTTCTGCAACGTGCAGCGGATGGTAGGCGTGGCGGTGGGTGGGCATGATGGCTGCGCAGAATAAAAAGTAAGCTAGCTAGCTCTTGTGAGGGTGAAATAGAAAACGCTCCTTGGAGGGAAGCCCCTTTAGGCCTGCCAAGCCCGTGCTTATGATCGGACTGTCGCGGTTATGAGACTTTTTCACGGAAAACCCCCTCCAAAAATATGACGAGAAAAGGCTGTTTCAAAAAAAACCTCAATTTCATGAAGGTTTACCCGCTACGCCTTGCCCGGGCGCAGACGATCTAGGCGCAGGCGGTGACGCTCATCAAATAGCCGTCTGGCCCCCAAATGCACCGCCAGCATGGTACCAAAACCAGCTCCAGAGCTAACCATGAACATAATCAAAATTTGATAGTTAACCGCCTGGATAGGGTCGGCACCGGCTAAAATTTGACCGGTCATCATGCCGGGCAGACTGACAATGCCCGCCGCCGCCATGGCGTTAAGCATGGGGATGGTCCCGGTGCGCACCGCCTCGCGTTTGATCTGGATAAGCGCTTGAGGCCAAGGCTCGCCAGAGGCTAACCGGGTTTCAATCATCATGCGCTGCTGCCAAGCGCCCTGGGTGAGACGTTCCAACCCCAGGGCAATGCCGTTTAAAGTATTGCCCAGGGTCATGCCCAACAGCGGAATGGCATATTGAGGATGATACCAAGGGGTGGGGGTGAGAACCGTCCACAACACCAGCAGCGTGATGACAAAGGAGGAGACAAACATGGCAGAGAGACCAATACCAAAGCTCCACCACCCGCTAAAACGGCGGGATTGCCGCTGGGTGGCCTCGCGTCCGGCGGCCAAGAGCATGACGCTCCCCATCAGCGCGACCCAGCCCCAATGGGTTTGGGCAAACAAGGTCTTGAGCACCAATCCCAACAGGGTAAGCTGAATAACGGTGCGGGTTGCGGCCATAAGAATGCGCTTGCCCAGGTTTAGCTGTAAGGCGATGCTGGTTGCGGCCATGGCCAATACCAGCAGTGCCGCGAGGCTGAGTTCCCAAGGGGTGATGGGGAGAGCATTCATGGTTGCACCTCACGAAAACCGTGGCCAGGGGTCAGTTCAATGATCTGGGTGGCAACCCGTTTGGCCTGAGCCAGATCATGGGTGATCCATAACAGCGTGGTCTGGTGGTGGGTTCGATAGCGGTTGAATAGCTGCTCAACCAACTGGGTACGGGTGGCATCCAGATTGGCGGTGGGTTCGTCCAACAGCAACAGTTGAGGTTGGCGGGCCAGCAGACGAGCAATGGCCATGCGTTGCCGTTCGCCGCTGGAGGTACGGTGCATGGACCAGGATAAACAGGCCGGTTCCAAGTGCAGCGCCTGAAGCAGGGGGATGGCTGCGTCAGAATCGGTAAAGTGCTCACCCACGCGATCATGCCACCAAGCGCTCTCAGCGGGTAGGTAGGCCACGCGGCTACGCCATTGGGGGGCAGGGGTCTGCTGCTGCCATGCTCCTTGCCACTGCACCTGGGCCGTGTGAGGGTCCAGATCACAAATGGCGCGGAGCAACAAGGATTTGCCACTGCCCGAAGGACCCATAATGGCACAGCATGTGCCCGGCGCAAGACGCAGCGCCAAGGCGTGCCCGTCAGGCAGGATAAAGCCGCTCAGGGAGAGTCCCGCTTGGGGATCTATCTCCAATGTTTGTGTGTGGTTCATTTGAAAAGGCTCTTTTCTTTGCTCTGTACTTAGCTGTACAATAGGGGTCGTACAATAAGGGCTATACGGACATTTACCACGCCAACCTGGAGAGCTTACACCATGGCCACCTTGGAATCATTGATCGGCAACACACCTTTGGTAGATCTTGATCGTGTGGTCAAGGGGTGTGTCGAGGGGGTTAAGCTGTTGGCTAAGGTGGAGGGTAATAATCCGGGGGGGTCGGTCAAGGATCGTGCCGCCTATGGCATGTTCATGGGGGCGGAGCAGCGGGGTGTGCTCAACCGGGAGACCCGTATTTTTGAGGCCACCAGTGGCAATACCGGCATCGCCTTGGCGATGATGGCGGCACGTCGCGGGTACCAGCTTACCTTGGTCATGCCCGAGACGATGACCCTGGAGCGCCGCGCCACCATGGCGGCTTATGGTGCGGATTTTCTGCTGGTCACGGCGGAGCAGGGTATGGAGGGGGCCATTGATCTGGTTAATGCCAAGGTCGCCAATGGCGAGGGGATTAAGCTGGACCAATTTTCCAATGCGGATAATTGGGGTGCCCACTACCGCACCACGGGTCCGGAAATCTGGCGCGATACCCAGGGGCAGATTACCCATTTTGTGAGCGCCATGGGGACCACAGGGACCATCATGGGGGTTTCGCGGGCCTTAAAAGAGCGTAACCCGCAAATTCAGATTATCGGTGTGCAGCCAGATGAGGGGTCGCAAATTGCGGGCATTCGTCGCTGGCCACAAGCCTATATGCCAAAAATCTTTGAGCCATCCCGGGTGGATACCATTTTGGACGTCAACACCGCCGAAGCGCGAGAGATGACCCGCCGTTTGGCGCGGGATGAAGGGCTTTTTTGCGGCCTCTCAGCGGGTGGGGCGGTGGCGGCGGCGCTCAAGGTTTGCCAGGGGTTAAGCCAGCCCGGCACGGTGGTGGTGATTATTCCAGATCGGGGGGATCGCTACCTTTCGACCGATCTGTTTCTCTGAAATGGGTAAAGGAGAAGGCTCTCCCACTTTTTATTGCCCCATGATGGGGAGGGTAAACCGGGCTAGGCTGGGGGGCGTGGGTCGTTGGGGGCGGGCATGGCCCGCCCGTTAAACAAGATAGCGGGCTTGGACCCTGGGTGAATCTCTTTTCATGGAACCGATTTGATGATAATCAGCGGAGCGTTTGGCTTGTTATTCATCATCTCCAGCATTTGCAGCACCTCTTTTTTGGCACTAAAATGGTTGTGCAGGGACATTGAGCAGCGACCATCTTCCCGGGTGGTAGCCAGTACCGACATGAGGTGGTAGCAGTCTGTCTCATGAAAATTTGGGTGATTTTCCGCTAAACAGCGCCGGCTGATATAGTGATCGTGCTCCTCGATCTCCAGGTTGGGGCAGGGAGTGTAACCCTCCTTGGCGATAAAAATGGGCGCACGGGCCTTGCCCTTCAGAACTTCGGGATTAATGATTCTCTGAAAACTTTGCACGATGCAACAGGTACCCGCTCCATTACAGGGCATGGCAGCTCCAGCGGTGATATGGTTAATTATCGGCCATTTTTTCCAGTATACGCAGCTAGGCGAAATGCGTCAATGCGCTCAGAGGGTGCAAGTTTAAAAACTAATGTCACTATGTCTGTGTGATGTGTTTGTAAAAACCTTGCAAACGCTGTGTGTCAAGTTAGTCTAACTGTTTTTCCCAAGCCACTTAGTATGATTTTTATAACGGTTTTGCACCTCGTTCCACAGCTCTTCATAGCGGGTGGCGTCGGGGGTGCCCTTGGCAAAGCTGGTGACGGGGGCGCGTTTAACCCCCATGGCTTCGATCAAGTTGGACTCTTCAATAAAATGACGGCAAAAGATGGCATGTTTGCTGGGCACAGTCTGGCTAACCACCTTATGGATGGGCTTGTTTAGGTTGACGAGGTTAAAGAAGGGCAGTAGCAACATTTTTTTGTGCTCTTGCTTGCTCAGAAAACGCACCAACCGATTGTAGGCTCGCAGGGATAGGGTGGTGGGAATGAGCGGTACCAGTAGCACATCGGCCACCTCAAAGATGCTTTCAGAAAGCAAGGTCAGGCCGGGCGGGCAGTCTAAAAAAATATTTTCATACTCTTTGCGCAGGGGCTTGAGTACACGCTTGATCCCCTCTAGCGGCTTACGCTGTTCGCTCAGTAGGGTATCAAAATGGCGGTAGGAAAGATCCGCAGGCAGTAGGTCAAGGTTGGGATAACCGGTCATGCGCAGCAGTACATCCAGGTCGTGACGGTTCTCTAGCAACCCACGGCCACCCCCTTTAACCTTGGGCTTAACGCCAAGATAAAAGCTGGTGCCCGCCTGGGGGTCGAGATCCCAAATGAGGGTGGGATCATTTTGGCGCGCGGAGAGGTAAGAAAGATTAACCGTGCTGGTGGTCTTTCCTACACCGCCTTTGATATTGTAGACCGCATAAACTGTCATTTTAATCTTCGACCTTCCTAGGTGCCCGTGGCATGTAAGAGACCCATTTTCGCTATCTCTTTGCGCACAGTCAATGAGAGAACCGTTGAAAGGGTCTGACAGAGTGGTTATGATGCATCCGGTTTGTTGTAGGTGTTTGGCAGGGTGATCCCACCCATCGAACAGCATACCATAGCTGGCACAGTACCATCATTTCATGGTGGTACATGAGTATAACACCTTAATGTGGGTTGTGTGACAGCATGATGGTAATGCAATTTGTGAGGAGTCGACCATGCGTGTTGCGGTGACCTATGCCCAACCTAATCGTCAATTGCTGCTAGAGTTTGAGGTTCCCGAGGGAACCACCGCTCAGCAGGCGGTAGAGCGCTCGGGTATTTTGAGTAAGTTTCCAGATATTAATCTGGCCGAGCAAAAGCTGGGTATCTACGCCAAGTTGGTGGAGAATGATCAAGTATTAGAAGAGGGTGATCGGGTCGAGATCTACCGGCCAGCCAAAGGTAAGCCCAAGAAAAAAGAGCGTCCCGCAGCCAAGAGCGTGGCAGAAAAACCTGCTCAAGGGGCCGAGGCTGCCGCAGGAGATGCAGATAAAGCGGCAAAGATAGCGGCCATTAAAGCCAAGGCCGCAGCGGCCAAAGCCGCCAAGGGCGAGGATGCTCAACCGGAGGCAGCCTCAGCCGACGATAAAGCCGCCAAAATTGCCGCCATCAAGGCCAAAGCCGCCGCGGCCAAAAAAGCCAAAGATGCGGCTAACAAGGCTGAGCATGCATGATCACCCGGCTTATGGGGTAGCGTATAAGACGGCTCTTCCGGATTGGAAGGGCCGTTTTTTATAGATGAGTGGGGGGAAGCGGTTGAAGCAAGTGGGATTGCAGCGGTTTCGTATAACGGTGGAGTTTGATGGCAGCGCCTTTAGCGGTTGGCAATCGCAGCAAAACGCGCCTTCGGTCCAGCAGGCGCTAGAGCAGGCGCTGGCCCCTTTGCATAACGAACCCATTCGGGTACATGGCTCTGGGCGTACCGACGCTGGGGTGCACGCCACCGGTCAGGTGGCCCATTTTGACGCCCCGGCCCATCGGGATGCAGCGACCTATCTACGTATTCTCAATGTGCGCACCCCCCACAGCATCGCGGTATTGGCTTGCCAACCGGTGGCAGAGAGCTTTCATGCCCGCTACGATGCCTATTATCGGCAATATCTTTACCGTATTAACACCCGTAAAATTCCCCCAGCTTTGGAACGCAGTCGGGTGTGGCACTATCCCTATTTGTTGGATGCAGAGCGTTTGGCAGAGGCCAGTGCCCTGCTGTTGGGCACCCACGATTTTAGCAGCTTTCGGGCGGCGGGTTGCCAATCGAAAAGCCCGGTCAAATTTATGCGCTTGATCCAGTGGCAGCAGAGGGGTGATGAGTGGCAGGTAAGCATTGGTGCCAATGCCTTTTTGCAACACATGGTGCGTAATTTAGTTGGGACCTTGGTATTGGTGGGGAAAGGGGATTGGCCCGTGGCACGGGTGGCAGAGCTGTTGGCGGCTAGGGATCGGGTACAGGCGGGGCCTACGGCGCCGGCATGGGGGCTCTATTTAACCCATATCTGCTACCCCGGCGACCAAGGTGAGCCGTGCCCTCCCATAACCCCTAAGATTTAGCCCACTTTACAAAGTGGTGGGTGGACGTGGCATGTACAAGGGCCAGCAGGCAACCGCTGGTGCGCCGCTGCTGGTCCTTGTGCATGCCTGATAAACCAAGCTTACGCTTCGACGGGGTAACCTTCGGCACGGATGGCGCTGGCGGCGCGTTCACCCACGTTGGCGGTGTCCGCATCAGCGGCTAAGGTCAGGGTGACGGTGGCCGCTTGTAGATCAATGTCGCAGTCAACAACACCATCCACCCCCATGGCGACCTGGGTGACGGCTTTTACACAGTGTTGGCAGGTCATGCCCGCGACGGCTAGTGTTAATTGTGCCATGGTTTCAGCTCCTTGCATATTTTGAACGATTTGCCATGTTAAGCCCACCATGGGCAGGGGTCAACAGGCTCTAGCATAAGGAAGGGAATATGGATCTTTTTAATGCGGCCATTTTGGCGCTGATTCAGGGAATAACCGAATTCCTACCCATCAGCTCTTCGGGCCATCTTATTTTGACCCCCTATCTGTTGGGTTGGCAAGATCAGGGTTTGGTCTTTGATATTGCGGCCAACAGTGGTTCATTGGCCGCCGTCATGCTCTATTTTCGGCGTGAGGTGGGGCAGATGTTGCGCGGGGGCTGGAGGTTGCTATGTGCGCCTAGGGCGTGGCGTCAAGCCAATGCAGAAAGCCACTTGGTGCTCCAATTGGCACTGGCGACCATACCCGTCGGGCTGGTGGGGTTGGCCTGTAAGGATTGGGTGGCCACCGTGGCGCGGGATCCCATGATTATTGCCACCACCTCCATCCTGTTTGGCTTGCTGCTGTGGTGGGCCGATCGTCAAGGTCGATGCAACAATGATGGCAGTGCTTTAAGCTGGCGGCAGGTTGGCATCATCGGTATTGCCCAGGCTTTTGCTCTGATCCCAGGTACTTCACGCTCTGGTGTAACCATGACGGCGGGTCTGATGCTGGGGCTTACCCGCGAGGCTGCGGCACGGTTTTCGTTTTTAATGGCGATCCCCGTGGGGATTTTGGCGGCCCTGCTGGATCTTAAAGATCTTTTCGCACACCCCATGCAGGGGGACGAGCTCTATTTTTTAGGGGTGGGATTTTGTGTTTCTGGCCTCTCGGCTTATATGGTCATTCACGGCTTGCTGGCGTGGTTAAAGCGCCAGACCATGACCCCCTTTGTGGTCTACCGGGTGGTTTTGGGTGTGGTGATTTTCGCCACACTGGGCTAGCCCTTTATACCCGCGAAACGGCGGATGGAATGGCCTGAGCGCCCCCTCGGTGGGGAGAAAATAAGGGTCGCTTTATCAAGAGGATTGCGGTGCAAGAAGCGTTGGCTGAGTGGGTGTAACCAAAACGGTTGAGGGTTGCAATCCCCCACCCAGGCGGGGGAAGTCGCTGCCTGGGTGGGGGTGTAGCCTATTGGGGCATGGATGCGCTAAGGCTGGGTCGATCCAGCACGCGGTCCATTTGCGCAACGGTCTCTTGAATGTGGACAGCAAGACCGCCGACGGTATGGGCCGAAACAGCGGCACCATCCATGGTGTTGAGTAAGTTGAGAACCCGGTTGAGATGATGTTTGGCCTGGTTCAGGAGCGAAAGTTCTTCTTGGGTCAGGGTAATGGATTCTATGCCTGCCATGGCACTTCTCCTTTAGGGGTGCGCATCGTGTTACAAGTAAGGCCAGCTAGCCTTGGAGATTAGAGCAGCAAGTTCCATGCCCCTTCCATAGGCTCAATCCCCCTGTTTACCAATGTTTCACTTGGTAGAGCCTCCCCCGTCATGCGCTGCCAGGCCTTTCCACAGCTAGCCTTTATGGATGCATGATTGCCCCTCTTGCCCGACCCTTGGTTAGGTGCTGGATAGTCGGTATTAAAAAATCATAACTAAATGATATGATGTGTAAAAAATTCTTTTGGCGCAGTGCGTGCATAAAAATATAGGCTGCGTAGAATCAAGAATATAAAGAAAGGCTCTGCTGAGGGCAAAAAGCGCTTTAAACAAGCCTGCGGGCAGCCATGTAGGACACACATTGAGTCGTTAAGCGGGAGGTCCCCATGGAACGGGGTAGGGATAAACAGCAGAGTTGGATCTGGCTACGGTGGGCTCTCTTGACGCTGCTGGTGGGTTGGAGCGCCCCTGCGGGTGCGCTTGAAAATCCCGTGAACCAAGCCTTAGCCTCCTTTTTCCCCGCTCAAATCCAGCAGCAGTTGGAGTGTAAGGAGGGGCGTCAAGTTTTGGGGAATCATGAAAAACGTGTCGCCGAACTCCAACAGCAACGCCAACAAGCTCAGCAACATTTAAAGGGAATTGACGGGCAAGTTAACGCCTTGCAGCTTCAAGGGGTGCCGTCTGCCGCGCTCTTTAAGGTGTTGGAAGAGGCCCGTGTTTTATCGGAGCAGTATCTAAATAGCACCCATCAAGCCTACCAAAATGCCCAGCAAGAGATGCAGGAGATGAAGCAGCGTTTTGCCATTTATTGTGGCGCGCTCAATATGGCGGTACCCGTGGAGAAGGATGCCAACCAAGCATGGTTGCAGCATAACCAGATGGATATGGCGCTGTTTGTCCGTGACAACGCCGCAACAGAGCCTACGCTGGTGGCCCCGGAGCAACCAAGCATTCCCACGGGTATAACCATGCCCGCCCTCCCACAGCACGCAGAGCCAGGGCACATGCCAACAGAGGCCGAGACCGACGATCTTGACCAAGCCACCGCGCCAAGCAATAGCCGTGAAGAGAGGGTAGGCGATGCTAAGCAGGTTGCGGCGCTTACTGCGCCAAGCAATAGCCGTGAAGAGAGGGTAGGCGATGCTAAGCAGATTCCCATGCAGACCTATTATTTGCCTGCGTGGCTTGGCTCGGCTCAGCCGGTTGTTAGTGTGGCCTCCCAGAGCCTAACCGCACAGCCAACGGCAGCCGTTGCCAAGGTTGAAAAGAGCACGCTCAAGCTACAGCCTATTACCATTATTCGTACCCAACGCGTGCAGGGCGATCAAGCCATGCGACTGATCTATTTGGGGAGTTTTAGCGACGTGCAGGCCATGACCAGCATGAAATTGCAGGTGAGTAATTTGCTGGCCATTAGCCCCGACCACTTTGTCGAGCGGGACTATTACAAGGGACAGCTGATGCGTCTGTATTTGGGGCCAATGGCAGCGCAGGCGGCCCACAAAGCGCTACAGCATGTTGCTTCGGCCTTAAAATTGGATAACCTTAGAATGGTAACGGAAAAAAACCTGTAAGGCTGTTTTAACGCATGGGGCAGTCATCCCGGATCTCAAACAGGGCATAGAAATTACTGTTTCTTAGGGCACCCGCCACCTGCCGGCAGGGGTTGCAGAGGAGCACCGTTTTGGGTTTGCTACCCAACTGTTCAAAGAGTACCAGCAACATACCAAGACCCGCGCTATCAATGGACGCTACCATATCTAAGTGGATGGTACAGCGGGTGTCAGGGCTGAGGCTGTGGATTACCCTCATAAAGGTTTGGTGGGCGCAATGGTTGAGATCCCCCCTCAGAACCAGTACGACCCGTTCGGCATCTATGCTTTGCTGGATCTCCATGCAAATGATTCCCAATTAAGTAGAAGTAAATGGTTGCAAAAAAAATGGATGGGTAAAAAACGATCCAAGATTACACGATAGATGTCTTAACAATGGCTTTCAAGAGAATAGTGCGGCTTTTCCCCATTCGACGCATGGGTTGTGATGACGGCCCGCTTCATCTTACCTCCCTGCATGACCAAGAGCCTAGCATGCCCACACAGCATGGCGGTGCCACGGGCAGCGTGTCGCGGCTGTGGGTAGGGTGGATTAAACCAGACCCATACGCATGGCATAACGCACCACATCGGCGGTGGTATGCAGGTTGAGTTTACGCATCAACCGGGTGCGGTGGGTATCGACGGTTTTGGGGCTTATGCCCAGGCTACGGGCGATCTCTTTATTGGTTTGACCATCGGCAACAAGCCTGACCACCTCTTTTTCACGGGGGGAGAGTTGCACGGGCAGGTCATCCAGCCGTTCGAGCTCGTTGACCTTTTCGGCGACCACTTCACTGACAAACCGCTTACCGGCTGCCACCGCTAGAATGGCGTCCAACAGTTCGGAGAAGGCATTATCCTTAACCACATAACCCAATGCGCCAGCCTGTTCTGCTTTAATTGCTAAGGTAGGGTCATCATGCATGGTAAGCAGCAAGAGGCGGGTAGGGCGTTTTTCCTCCACCACCCTTTTGACCACATCCAGGCCATTTAAGCCGGGCATGGAGATATCTAACAAAGCCACATCGGGATTGAGATCACGGATGAGCTGTAAGGCGTCATCACCGCGACCAGCCTCACCCACAATTTCTAATTCTTGATGGGCACTAAGTAGGTGGGCCAAGCCTTGGCGAAAAATGGTATGATCGTCGGCCATAATAATGCGAATCATGCTTCTGGCACCCTCACTGCGATAATGAGCCCTTGCTGGGGGGCTGTGGTAAAATGAGCCGTACCACCCAGTCGCTCGGCCTGTTCATAAATAATAGAGAGCCCCAACCCCTTGGCTGTGCGCCGGGTTTGGGCTAGGTCCATACCCACACCATCATCGGCAACCACCAAGGTAAAACCTTCGCCTTCTACATGACTGAGCTCAATCTGTAAAACCTTGGCTTGAGCATGCTTGAGGGCGTTGGTTAAGCCTTCCTGGAGAATACGGAATAGATTGTAGGTGATCTCTGCGTCCAGTTCATTAAAATTACCGGATGTGTGTAGATCTAGGGTGCCCTCCCAGTTACGGCTTAGGCGGTGACACCACCAACGGGTTGCTTCCTCTAAGTTCATACGCTCTAAAAAGGAGGGGCGCAGCACGGTGGTAATATCCCGCAGTTGACCAATGCAATCCTGTAACTCCCCGACCTCATCTTTTAGGGAAATACTGGCTTGCTCGGCCACCAGACTTTTCATCTCTAAGCCAAGCTTAATCGCTTGTAACGATTGGCAAATGCTCTCATGCAGCAGGTTGCCCAGCCGTTTACGCTCTTCAATTTCAAGTTTATTTTTTAGGTGGCGCAGGGACTCTTGCAACGCCTTTTTTTCTGTAATATCGGTGATAATCTCCAAACGGGCCAAGCGATGATCCACCCAGCGAATGGCCAGCACACGCACCGCATACCAACTCTTTTCGGTGGGATGAAAATATTCTCCAGAGATGCGCCGTGTCGGTTCTCCGTCGGGATGGATCAAGGCGTTTTCATCACAGAGGCTCTGGCGCAGGGTGTCATCCATATGCAGTGTCTGCTGGGTGCAGGGTAGGATGTGCAGGTGCTGTTGGGCCATGGCATTGATAAAAAAATTCTCCTGCTGATCCAGCGAGGTTACTCTGACCAAGGCATCGAGGCCATCCAAAACTCTTTGCAAACGCTGGTTAGACTGTTTTAACGAGGCTTCATAGTTATGCCGTAAGGTGACATCCCGAGAGATGCCCTGGTACCCCTTAAACCGCCCCTGATGATCGTAAAAGGGCACGCCGTTGGTCTCTAAAATCACTTGTCGCCCCGTTTTGGTGTGGAGCATGGTGCTGGTAAAAATTTCCAGCGGGCTCTGCTGAGCCGCAATTTCACGGAACAGCCTCTCCACCTGTTGACGCTCCGTTGGGTCAACCAACAGATGCGGTGTTTTACCGATAATCTCTTCCGGTTGATAGCCCAACAGATAGGCAATGCGGGGGCTGCTGTAGCTAAAGGTGCCGTATTCATCCAACTCCCACACCCAATCGGTGATATTTTCTAATAGGTTACGGTAGCGAAATTCACTCTCGCGTAGCAGCTTTTCGGTGCGTTTGCGCTCGGTGAGTTCCTGGGTCAAGCCCTCTCGCGAGCGGGTGATTTCTTGGGAAAAACGGCTGAGCAGATGGTGCAGGGCAAACAGTTGGTCGCCCCGCTGAGGGACCTCCAGATGCACCCCAAGATTTTGTTCGTAAAAGAGATTGATCTGCTGGGAGAGCCGTTTTAATTTTCCAGATAACCAGAAGAGGATCCATAAAAAGGTAGCGATAAACACCAGGGTCGAGACAACCTTTTCGGTGCGACCGGTATTAAGAATTTGCTGGCGTAGATTATCGACTGCGGAACGAGGGATTAACGCTGCCACGTGAAAAGTGATCTCTGAAGAGAAGGCATAATTAAAAAAATCTTGACCAACAAACAGATAGGATTTGGCCAATTGTTGCATGGTCGATCCAGCTGGCACATGGTGGGGGTCGCTGCTGGCGATCACCTGTTTGTTAAGCTCATCCACAAAAACCTGAATGCCTTCCAGGTCAAATTGACGGGTAAAGTCGATGAGAAAACGGTCATCCAGGGGTAAAATAAGTGCCAGCACACCTAAGGTTTCGCCGATGGCATCTTGTACGGGTTCGGCCACCACAAATAGGGGGACCCCGTTGGATTGGGTAATGCTTGAAGGGCCTCCCTCGCGTAGATAATCCAGCAGGGCGGGGGAGAGATGCTGTTTAGCAAGATCGGTGCGACCGTTTAAAAACAGCTCCTGCATATGGTAATTTTCGTCCAGCAATAAAAAGCTGGCACTGCGGGTGAAATCGCGAATCATGGGGGCGGAGGGTAGCCAAGGGGGCAGGGTTTGATGAATTTTCAGGCTCTCCCCATCGCCCCATCCCCAGTCGTGGTGAATGCGTAAATAGTTGACCAACTGGGCGTGTTGCACAAACAGTTGGGTAGATTTTTTTTGTTGCCGCAGATAGCTTTTTAATTGGGTTAGGCTGCGGCTAAAGCGACGCTCCAGGGTATCTTCTAACTGCTGGGTAAAAAGTTTGTTGGCCCAGCGGTTTTGCATATGATCCAGCACATTCCACGAGATAACCCCGACCATGCCCAATAGCACCAAGACTTTAAGCGATAGGGGTACCTGTTGTTGCCAAAAGCGCAGCAGTTGTAGAGCGTTGGGGCGGTTCATTGGGGGGCTCCGATGAGCTCATCACCACGAAATTGCCAGCCGTATTGGCGCAGCCGTGCCGCCGGGATAAGGTGATAGAGGCTGGGTATTTTGTTGAGTTGCGATTTCAGGTACTCCAGCAGTGCCACGGCGTGGGGGTTGGGCTGCTTTTGCCAGATGGCGATGCTATGGGTGCGATAAAAGGGGTAGCGTCCCTCCAGCAAGGCCTGATCGTCATCGGGTTGCAGGGTGTCGATATTAAGGATTTTCACAGGATATTTTGTTCCACTAAACTGCTTAATATCCCACAACACTTCGTAGCCGATGGCGTTGGGGTAGCTACCGACTTTACGAATCATCTCGGGTATGGTACCGGCTTCGTCCAAGCGGGGGGAGAAGAGGTTTTCGTGGGCAAGAATGCGGCGCCAATGGCCGGGGCGAATGGTGCAGTGTAAGCGTCCAACGGGCCAGATGGCGAGGTTTTGCAAGGTTCCGGGTTGGAAGCCTTCGACCTGATCCCAGTGGGATAAATGACCTTGAAAAATATCACGCACCTGTTGTTGGGAGAGGTTGGCGAGGGGGTTGGAGGGGGAGACGATCACGGCCAAGGCTGAGATAGAGAGGGTGTGAAAGATAAGCCCGGGCAGTCGATCCGTATTGGCGGGTGGGCAGCAAAAACCGGCCATATCGACCCGTTTACGGTTGAGTAATCCTTGGGATACCCCGCACGTTCCCTCTTTCATAGCGATTTCGATGCCATGTTGTTTGGCGAACTGGGCCACCATGGGGGTGAGTGCGGCATAGAGGTGTTGATCGAGGGTTATGGCCAGATCGGCCCCTTTGGCCCATTCGCCGTAGTGGATGGGTTGTTGTTGCCACTCTGGGGATTTTGCGACCCGAAAATCGGGGTCGGAGAAGGAGGGTCCCACAATGCCATGGGCATCTGATTGGTAAGGGTCGGCTTGGCAAAAGGGAGCGTTGCTGGGGGCTGGGGTATCGGCTAGGCTGGGGTTTGTCCAGAGCAGCGCCGAGAGGATAAGGGTTAAGATCGGGATCTGGCTTAGGGGGTAGGGCATGTTGTGGTTTCCCATGTGGGGGTGTCAAAAAGGGTTGAGCATGGTTTGGCCATTCACCCGCTTGGTTTTGCGGGTGTTGCGGTGGTTTGCTGGCCAAGTTGGCGTCGAACATGGTTGCCAAGTGGCGGTTGGGGTGTTGCCCCTGGGAGCCGTTATTGGCATGGACGCGGTTAACCTGTTTGGGCGTGACCGTGCCTGCAAGGCAGGTTACGCCATGTGGACAGATGAGCCTATTTTAGCAAAGGGGTGGGGGGGGAGGCCAGCGGGATAAAGCGGCGGCGGCGTGGTTAAGGGGGGGGGAGATGGGCGAGGATTTTTGCCCTTTTTGGGGGTGTTGATTTTTTTCCATTGCAAACGTATGGCAGATACGTAACATAGGGCCCACAGGTGGGGGGCCGTAGCTCAACTGGGAGAGCGCGTCGTTCGCAATGACGAGGTCGTCGGTTCGATCCCGATCGGCTCCACCAAGATACTTTCAGGGAAGATTCTCTGACGAAAAACCGGCTCTTAAGCCGGTTTTTTTGTGCGCGAATTTCGGCAATGATTCCAAGGGTTACGGATATACCCCGCCGGGCGCCTCCCTCTCTGACCCGAGGTCGGCCCCTCTCAATTTCTGCCGAATCTCTCTCAAAACGCCATTTCTCTCAAAAACGTGAGGTCGGCGGCCACCCCGACCTCGCACCCCGACCTCTCTCAATTTCTCTATCTGAAACAGTCTCTTACAAAAAAAGCCCATTTTTGGCGGTTTGCGGTTTCCTTCGTACAGCCAAGAATGGGCAAGAAAAAAGCCGACCTCTGAAAAGTCATCCCAAAACAAAGAGTTCTGAAGCTTTCAGAAAATGCGCTGTGAGGTCGGGGTCAGTGCCCGACCTCACATCATCACGGTAATATAACTTTTTATTTCGAAGTCGTGTCATATGGTGGCTATTGCCCTATGGTGGACGCCCCCTCTATGTATATAGCCACAATTTGGCACGAAACTCGGATTGCAAAAAACTTTGAAATGACTGATAGTTGTAACGTGCTTTCCCGCTTTAGATGAAAGATCGGAATACTCTGAATCGGAAAGAGCACGCCCCTGTTTTTTCAAAAGCGTGTGGACTTTTTTCATGGATCAGCAGACATCAAAGCGTCCCATGGTGCTCCTCATTGACCTGGACAACTGTCCAAAGGAAATGGGGAAGGTTTCTCAGGTAGTTGATGACTATACCAGGATCATCGTCTGCTATGGCGGTATTGAGCCCAAAGTTCCGCTGGGGCTGGTGACATCTTTAGCTACAGCTATTCACGATGGAAAGCTTGAACTAATCGGTATGGATCGTGGTGGAAAGAATGCTGCTGATTTTGGATTGGCTTTTTGGGCTGGTCGGTTGGTCACAGAGTTGCCTGAGGAAACGGCGTTTACCATCCTTTCTGACGATACGGATCTAGACCATGTCGTGGACCTGCTCACTCGCTCGGGCCGTCACGCGAAGCGCCTGAATGGTCAACAGAGAAAACAGAAAGCTTATACGAAAGCAGGGACCGGCTCAGACTCCACTGATGTAGAGTTGGGCGGAGCTGTAAAACAGTACGTAGAGATGCGTCTTCTCCCTGGCAAACCAAGGCCAGCAAAGCGATCAACTTTGCTCAACAGCATCAAAGCAGTGTTCTCACCAAAGGATGGGGTTTCGCCTGAAACCATTTTGAAGCGACTTCAGGATGACGGCTACCTTGAGATCAACAGTAAAGGGAAAGTGGTCTACTTGCTGGATAATTTTGGAGAGGAAGAAGAGGTCATTCACTTCTGACGGGATTACGTAAGAGCTTCCTTATTAATGTCTTATTTCAAACCCCCACTTCTGCCGCTGCTCTGACCAAAGCAGAGGGATGCTCTCACGCAGGCTCTCCAGGCTGAACGTTTCCGGCACACGCCCATCCAGGATCGCCTCAATGATGTCTGGGGCAAGGATGGTGAGCCTTAGGATCCGTGCCATCATGGAGCGTTCCACGCCTTCCCGTTCGGCAAGCTGGGCAATGGTCATGGTTTCGCTCTTGTCCAGCATCTGTTGCCACTTGCGCGCTTTCGACAGAGCGTTGACCATGGGATCATCAGAGGGATTGGCCATATCCTGGCGGGCCTGCTCATGCTCCGGCAGGATTACCATACGTTTGCCTCCCTGACGGTGAAAGCGCATTGGCACCTTGAATATGATGGTTTTGCGATCCTGGCTCAGTCTGCCCTTCATTGGATGGCCTCCTCTGTTTGGGGTGTTGGGGTGAGTTCTGCCACCAAGCTGGTAATTCCTTCAACGCGGACCCTTACCTCCATGGAGGTGGTGGTAAGAATGACGTTTTCCACCAGCAGGTTGAGCAGACGGTTCTGTTCAATGGGGAAGAGCTCATCCCAGATCGGATCGATCTTCTTAAGGGCTGTGCTGATCTCTTGTTGCCGCACTTCCGGAAGCTCTTCTGATGTCTGACGCCACACATGGGAGACCATCTCGGGTGTTGTGATGATCTGGCGTACCCGTTTGAATACGGCCTCATCTACTTGGGGTGCTGAGACAGAAGCCAAAGGGCAATCGGCATGGCTGTTCTTGGAAGCGGTCATGCAGAGGTAGTAACGGTACTGGATGCCGTTCTTGCGGGTGTGGGTGGGCCGCATGGCACGGTTGCAGTGGCCGCAGCGGATGATTCCTTTCAGCGGTGCCGGGCTCTGGTTGCGGGTGTTGTTGCTGCGAGAGCGTCTGTTCTTCTTCAGAATGCTCTGTACCTTGTCCCATTGATCCTGGGCAATGATGGGCGCATGCTCACCGGGGTAGACCTCTCCCCGGAAAGCTACCTCTCCCAGGTAGACCCGGTTGTTGAGGATTTTGTAGAGGGTGCCTTTATCAATGGACTTCCCTCCTTTGGTTCGGCCATCAGCAAGCTGGCGGATTTTTGAGGTGATTCCTTTTTCTCCCAGTTCTTTGATCAACAGGGTGGCGGACCCCATCTGGATGAATCGTTTAAAAATTTGGCGAACCTGCTGGGCCTCTTCAGCATTGATGACCAGCTTTCGGTCCTCTACGTCATAACCCAACGGTGGGTGGCCACCCATCCAGATGCCCCGTTTGCGGGAGGCGGCGTATTTATCCCGGATCCGTTCTGCCGTGACCTCCCGCTCATACTGAGCGAAGGAGAGCAGCATATTGAGGGTCAGTCGTCCCATGGAGTTGGCGGTGTTGAAGGATTGGGTGACACTGGTGAAGGTGACCTGGTGACGGTCGAAAATCTCCACCAGCTTGGCAAAATCCATTAAGGAGCGTGAAAGCCGATCAATTTTGTAGCAAACGATGCTATCAACCTTGCCCGCTTCGATATCCTGAAGTAGTCGCTGCAGCGCGGGCCGATCCAGATTTCCCCCCGAATAGGCGGGGTCGTCATAGTGGTCTGGGACCAGCACCCACCCCTCCTGCTTCTGAGAAGCGATAAAATTAGCGCAGGATTCTCGTTGCGCGTCCAAGCTGTTGAAATCCTGTTCCAACCCTTCATCAGTGGACTTCCTGGTGTAGATGGCGCATCTGATTTTTGGGGTCGTACTCATTTCTTTTTCTCACTTTTTTTGAGCCCAAAAAAGGCATTGCCCGACCAGTGGGTTCCGGTGATGCCCTTGGCCACGCCGGAGAGGCTACGATATTTCTGACCGAGGAGTTCAAACCCATCCTCCAAGACGGTAACAACGTACTCATTGCCCTTCCACTCCCTTACCAACTTGGTGCCAGGGCTCAGGCCATTACCCTGGCGTTTGGGCTGGGGACTCACCTTGTTTTGGGGCTTTTTCCCGCCCGCCAGTGCATCCAGACGCTTTTCCGTGGCCTTGTTAATGCCGCCAAAGGCCAACTCCTGGATTCGGTAGGCTAGCTTGCGCACCAGGTAATGTTTGCCATGGTGTGGGGGCTCTTGATCAAACAGATCTCTCCACATCGCTTTGAGGTCGGACATGGTCATCTCTGGCAGAGTTGTTACCTGTCTCAAGACGCTCTCGTTTTCGGTCATGTATCGTCTCCTTTTTGTAGAACTTTCTCAGACACATGAACGCTCTGTTTGGCCTGCTTATCCAGGCTATTACGCTCTCTTTGCAGAGATTTTTCGCCCCGCTTTTGGTGATAGCGGATGAAGCCTGCTGTCAAAATTTCTGCGATTTCTGACAGGCGCTCATCCGCTGACATTAGATTTGGGTTGACGCCGTTCATGATCACGCTCCGTTGATACGTAAGATGTGATCTTCAAGGCAGTCACCAATCTCAGCCACCACGCTGTTCATACGTTTCCCGCCGGGTTTGAAATATCCCCCCTGGGGATCAAAGATGGCCCGTAACTCCTCCACGAGAAATGAGGGATCCTCCTCCCGGCGTAGCACCGCAGATACAACACGGGTCAGTGCCACCACCCAGGCAAAGTGCTTCATGTTTTTGGAGTTGATGAATATTTCATAAGGCCGTATATGCCCATCGCATTCAATATTGTTTATGGTCAGGTATAAGGCATGCTCTGAGATTGGCGTAGTGATCTTGTAGGTTGTGCCATCCAACTGCTCGGGTCGAGGTGGAAGGCCATTCCTGTTGCCATTGCTATCCTCTGAAGTGCTCATATATTCCTCCATTCAAGGCTCGTCAGTTTTTCAGATCCATATTGGTTACTTACCGAGAACGGGAGAGAAGTGTCGCACTTTTTTATTAAGGAGATTGTGATTGACGCCGAACTTACACCTTATTAAAATAAGGTCACAAGAGAGCGTCATCTGGAAACATAATCCAGAGGCACAGGGAGAGCGATATGACCGACAGAAAAGAGCACAAAATGAAACCAGGACGGAGACCCACAGAAGGGATGACGCCGTCTCAAGAGCGCATCATGCAGGTGATCCGGAATGCCATTGATCGGGATGGGTTACCCCCGACAGTGAAAGAGATCGCCGAGGCGTTGGGCATGAAAACGCCCAGTGCCCATGAACAGGTGCAGAAACTGGTAAAGAAGGGGTTTATACGGCGCACACCCCGTAAGGCGCGTTCCATTGAAATTGTGGAACAGTCTCCTGAAGAAGAGCCTGTTGAGAAAAAGCCGGATGTGGCCAGGCTGGTCCCGGTACCTATCATCGGTGAGGTGGCAGCAGGCATCCCCATTCTGGCAGTGGAAAACCATATTGGGGAGCTTCTGATGGACTCCCGTACAGCCAGGGGGCCCTGCTTTGCTCTTAAGGTTAAAGGGGACAGTATGATCGATGCCGAGATCTTCGAGGGGGATTATGTGGTAGTGCGCCATCAGGCCCTTGCGGAGAACGGAGATATTGTGGTGGCCATCCTGGACGGAGAGGCCACAGTTAAACGCTTGTACATATCAGAAGAGACCATTGAGCTTCGACCGGAGAACCGGTCCTACCAGCCCATAGTCGTGCCCCCGGGTGGTGATATCCGAATTTTGGGCAAGGTGCTGGCAGTACGCGGCCACGGGGCCGCCAACAATAATGAATAAGAAGGAGAATGCCATGGCTACGTTCAACCCACGTCGCTTCGCACAACCGGAGATCCTCCGGGCCATCGAGCCTGGAAGGTTACGTCAGTTTCTCTCACCCTACCGGGATTTCCTGGATGGGTTGGGTGCTGGCATGCTCCGATGTGGCGACCGTGCGTTGGACTATGAATCATTGGCGCGTGCACTGATGAGTCTGGGAGAAGATGCTCCTATGGAGTTGATGGATTCTCTCCATTTGATTGATGAGATGGCAACAACGAGCAATATGGATCGTCTACTTCTGGCCATCCAAAAGAAGAGGCTGCCCATTGAGATCTCACCAAAGGCGACTCCGGCGGATGTGGCTGTTCAGGTGTTTCTGGAAGACCGAGAACTGATTGAAGAGCAGCATGCTGTAGGATTCGTCAACCGTGCTCGTTCATTCTACGCCTACTGCGGCTCTGAAAAGTGGCAAGGGCCATTTGCCATCCCTTCAGAGGGTGTTCTTCGTGCCTTAGAGAGGGATCTGGATGACTGGTTTGATACGAAAAAGCGTGGACGGGGTTGTCGTGTCATGATGTTTGATCGTGGCAACCGGGTTGATTTTGTGGTGCGCCATGGGAAGGTGTACAAGCGCGACAGTGCTGTCAAAAGAGGTGAATCCACCAGTGTATTCTACCGTCCTGGATGTCACGACCTGCTTGTCTATGATCCAATCCATAACGAGTTGAGTGTTCGGGCTGAAACGCCCCAGGAACGGGCGAAATATGCGGAGCTGTTAGGACAACACCTTTTTGATAACCCAGACCATTTCTGCGTCAGTGAGAAATATTCGCTAACCCCTCTGCTTGAAGGGGATCGATCTGTTTTGACCTGTAGTGACATGGATGGCTTGGATTGGGTGAAGCTTTGCCATGTCACCTTCCAGGAACCTGGTGAAATGGAAGATGTTGAAGAAAAGAGAGGTAAGGATCTTTTCGAATCCTTTGCCCGTAAGGGCTATGAATTTCCGGAAGGTTCGCATCTACTGACGGCCAAATTTGAGGTGATGTTTGAAAACAGCAGGAAGCCTCGGGCATTGACCATCAGTAATACGCACAAAGCCAGTTTTACTCGGGATAGTGACAGCACCATTCTCGAGGAGTGGATGCATCGCCGAGGGTTTATGCGTAGAGCAGAGGAGGAGGGATATCATGCGCAGCTTGCGAAAGCTCTGGTCCCTGCTTGAGACCAGCCCTACCAAGTCGGGCACAGAAACGCAGTGGAGAGGTTGGTTGGGGGATGATTTCCCCCACCTCCAATCCATGTTACGCCCTACCGACCGACTGAGTGAAACATGGCCATGCCCCTACGCAGGGGATTCTGGATGCCCACGCCAAGTTGTGGAGCTGAGCAATGGTCACTACGTAGCGGCGTGTCGCCATGAAGGGGGCTCCCAGTGTGAGGACATCCCACTGGAAACATCGGATTTGGTGATCCATGAATTAGATCGCAGAAAATTGGTCCAACTTTCAGCCCTCGCACTTGGTATAGAGCCCAGGTTTTCACCTATTGAGGGTCTATTTGAAACCTACTATGTAGGAACGTTAGCCCCTGTGGCTTGGCAGCGACATGCCATCTACCTGATCCTGGATCACCGCCCCCATAAAAGGCTGGAGATGGTGACTCGACTTGGCCAGATTGAAAAAGCCCCTTTTATCCTGTTGGTCCCTACCAGGCGTTTTATCTCTACAGCGGTTGGCGGGATGCTTCAGGCGTTGGAGGCAACGTCTCTCACTCTGATGGATCTGCTGGTTGAAAACGTAGAGGGGCAGCTGGCCATTGGTCCTGGTGTGTCTGCATTCGTGGATCAGTTTACACCAGCAGAGCATGATGAAGATTCTGGACCTGAGCGATTCCCCACTCCCAGTGATGCTCAATGGGGAAGCTTCCAACTCCATTTCCTGGATGGTTCACGTCTCACGGCTATGTGTCGAACCCACACCAAAGAAGAGCAACGCACCATCAACTTCACCCAAATGGGTATGGCTAACCGAACCAGTACAGAGCCCAATGTCCAATGGAGACTGCTATCTGACTTTGCAGAAAGTTACGGAAGAATTGAAGTGGGAAGTAGAAAAGATGATCCTAAAAACCGAAAGCGGGTCCAGCGGCTGAATGAAAAGCTGTGCGCCTATTTTGGCCTCGATGGGCATCCTGTGTATTGGGATAAAGAGGATGCCGCCTATCGGTGCCGGTTCCAGATTGAGTATCGATCATGACGCTCCCCATTCCCTTCTTCACATCATTGGTCCCGGCAGGTTTTCCATCCCCGGCAGATGACTACCTTGAAGGCCACTTGGATCTCAATGAACTGTTGATCAAGCGGCCTGCTGCCACATTCTTTGTACGGGTTACTGGCGACTCCATGATTGGAGCTGGGATTCACTCCGGTGACATCCTGGTGGTGGATCGATCATTGGAGCCGATCAATGGATCCATCGTGATCGCTGTGGTAAGTGGCGAACTGACGGTTAAACGGCTCAAAAAGGACGGCGGGCGTGTTTGGCTTATGCCGGAGAACAAAGATTTTCAACCGATGGAGATCAGTGAAGAGCAGGAGATGACCGTCTGGGGGGTGGTGCGTAGTGCCATCCACCAATTTGGTGTCGGTTGATCTTTTACCCAACCAAAATTCTGTTTGACCTCACCGGGCCATGTGCCCGGTTTTTTTATGCCTGCGCTCCGTGACAGCAGAGATGTCCCGTGACATGTCACGGAGTGGCCCTACATTTTTTTGCCTTTTTAATGATTTTATTGAATGAGCCATGGGTATGAAATAAAAGCGGAATTACCGTTTCACGCTGTGACATTGATCTCATGTCACAACGCTTCCGTGACATGTCGCCAGTAGCGGGTGCCAGGGCGAACGACGCCCTTCACCCAAACGACGAGGCGACATCATGGAATCACTCAATCGGTATGAAGGTATCCCCACCTACGCAGTTTCAAGCATCCGTTATCGCGCAATGAAACTGGAACAGAGTCAGCTCTGCCCCCATGCAGATCGGGAAGATTACGAGCAGGAGTTGATGCTGAATTTTCAAAAAAAGCTCCACCACTATAACCCACATCGGGCCGGGTTGAATACCTTCATTGCCGAGATCGTGGATAAACGAGCTGCCACCATGGTGGAACACGCCCGGGCATCCAAACGAGGCGATGCCATGCAGATGATCTCCATTCACACCCCAGTATATGACGGTGAGGGTCACGCCACTGAACTGGGAGATACCCTCTCTTCCGACCAGACCCTCTGGCCAAACGACAGCATGCCCTGGCATGAGCGTGTTGAACTCCAAATCGATCTGGAACGGCAGGTCAAACGCCTTCCCCCCTCCCTACGACAGATGGCCATTCAGTTTTCCCACTCCTCTGTTTCCGAGATTGCACATCGGCAAAAGAGCTCCAGAGCCACGGTGTACAAGGCAAGAGATCAGATTGCCAGCCGCTTCCAGGCTCTGAGTTGAAAAGAAAGTGCGACGTTTTTTAGACGTTCCCGGTAAGTAACCAGTATGGGAGCGCGCAACGGTGCCGGGGCCTGATGGGAATAGAAGACCCATCCGGGAAATACCATCACCGCTTTTCCTCCATGTGCGGCGTCAACCCCGGCACCGCTCCTTGGAGAGAACAATGGAAACGGAAAAATGGAGAAAAGACGATGACTCCACTGAACTATTCAAGCCAAGCCGTGGCGGATTTGAAATGGTGGGCACTGCAGCAGGAAGCAGAAATGCCCCAGGCCGCTGCTATAGCAAGAGAGCTGGCGGATAAGATCCTCAGTGCAGTGAAATTCATACTGCCCGAAGGCGGCAAACTGTTTGATCGTTCGGAACCAACGCAGGCAGAGATGGATCTGCTGAGGCTTCCTTTTGAAAATCTGGTCTTAGAATTTCGTGCCAAGCCTAATCCCAATGAACCGACCACGGGTTACCATGCACGCCCTGTCCCTAAAAGATTGGTCTACGCTGAAAGTACCGATGAGCGGGATGATGCTCCTGGCGGTGTGATTGTTTGGCCCATCGACTTTGAGGTTCCTTCCGGGCGTTTTGTCCCAAGTCCGGTCGGAGCACTGGTGGTTCGTGGTTTGTTTGAGGAATTCACTCCGTCTGAGATTCGTGAAAATGCACGTCGTTTAAAACCTCTTGGACTACAAGCCACACGCGGTACGACGAGAGCGACCTCCCTGGCGTTGGGAGAAGCAGGAACTCTGTACTGGAATACAAGAAAACAGTATGGCTTGGATCCCCAATTGGCCTTTGAGCAAGATGTCACCCATGAGATCACCGCTGTGCGCCATCTCTGTGCAGTCCTCAATTGCTCAAATGTAGGGACAGATCGTGTTGGCCCTACCGCCTATGCTCAACGCAAACGGGCGCAGCAAGGCAAGAAGCCTCTCTACGAATACAAGATTCTGAAGATCGATTCCCAGCAAAACCATAGCTCCTCCAATCACCAGGGAGGAAGCCATGCATCCCCCCGCGTTCATCTACGCCGTGGTCATATCCGGCGTTTGGAAAACAGATCCATATGGGTCAATGCCTGTGTTGTTGGCAATAAACAGCAGGGATTGATCCACAAGGCCTATGCCGTCGGTTAATTCGACGATACCCCACATAAACAAACGATAGGAGTTCAACATGAGCATCACACTCAATCAATTACGTTCCATGCCGGTGGGCGATATTGCTGCGCTTTCCGCCCGAGAACTGACGGCTCTGCAGGAAAAAGCAGGACAGCAGGTGGAGCAGGCCAAGCTGACCAAAGAGCTGATCGATACAGCACTGAACCATAAATATGCCGATCAAGTCGCCCAGCTGCGGGATGCCTCCGGTAAAGAGTTCGGTACCATCCGTTTTGATGATGGGGATGTGGAGATTAACGCAGATCTGCCTAAACGCGCTTATTGGGATCAGGAGAAGCTGGCTACCCTGGTGGAGCGCATCAAGAACAGTGGTGAGGATCCCCATGAGTATGTGGATATCAGCTTCAATGTGCCAGAGCGAAAGTTTAATGCATGGCCTGGTCAGATTCGTCAGGCATTTGTAGAAGCCCGTACCATCAAGCCCGGCAAAGCCACCTTCAAACTGGCAGTGAAACATCCTCGGGAGGTTCGGGCATGAGCGGGCCTCCCATCATCACTGCAGAAGAGCGCATGGCGGAGCAACGGGGCATCAAGGGGGTAATTCTGGGCCCCAGCGGCATCGGCAAGACATCGCTGCTGTGGTCCGTCGACCCTAATTCCACCCTGTTCTTCGACCTGGAGGCCGGCGACCTGGCCGTGGAGGGGTGGCCCGGGGATACCATCCGCCCACGCACCTGGGACGAGTGCCGCAACTTTGCAGTGTTCATTGGCGGCCCCAACCCTGCGCTGAGGGATGATCAGCACTACAGTCAGGCTCACTACAACGCTGTTTTACAGAAGTATGGCGACCCCGGGGTCATGGCCAAGTACCAGAGCATCTTTGTGGACAGCATAACCGTGGCCGGTCGGCTCTGCTTCCAATGGTGCAAGGGACAGCCCCAGGCGTTCTCGGAGAAAACCGGAAAACCAGATTTGCGGGGCGCTTACGGGCTGCACGGCCAGGAGATGATCGCCTGGATTACCCACCTCCAGCATACCCGGGGCAAGAACGTCTGGTTTGTCGGCATCCTTGATGAGAAGACCGACGACTTCAATCGGCGTTACTACACCCCGCAGATTGAAGGATCAAAAACCGGTCTGGAACTGCCCGGTATTGTAGATCAGGTGATCAGCATGGTGGAGGTCAAACCCGAGGAGGGTCCGTCTTATCGAGCCTTCATCTGCCAGACACTCAATCCATGGGGATACCCGGCTAAAGACAGAAGTGGTCGCCTCACCATGGTGGAGGAGCCCCATCTGGGCCGCCTCATGGAGAAAATACATCAACCCGGCAAACCGGCAGCGGAAAGGCTTAGCTTCGAACGCCCTGAGAAAGTGACCGAAGCCGCCCCCGCCACCGGCGCCCCCGTCGACATGGCAATGAACACAGGAGCATGACCATCATGGATAACAACTGGAACGATTTCAACAACGCTGAGAGTCAGCAAAGTTTTGACCTGATTCCCAAAGGGACCATTGCGCCGGTGCGCATGACCATCAAGCCTGGTGGCTACGATGATCCCAACCGGGGTTGGAGCGGCGGCTACGCCAAACGCAATCCTGACACCGGTGCTGTGTACATTCAGTGTGAGTTTGTCATCACCGAGGGCAAATACGCCAAACGGAAGGTGTGGAGTAACATCGGCTTATTCAGTCAGAAGGGTCCGGAATGGGGCAATATGGGGCGCTCTTTTATTCGCGGGATCCTCAACTCTTCCCGTGGCCTCAAGGATAAGGACAACACCCCTCAAGCCCAACAGGCTCGGCGTATCAATGGACTGGCAGATTTAGATGGGATTGAGTTCTTGGCCAAAATCGACGTGGAAAAGGATCAGAGGGACAATTCGGATAAGAATACCATAAAGTTTGCCATCACCCCGGACCAAAAGGAGTATCAGGGCTACAGTGGTGGTGGTACTCCAGCACCAGCAGCACCCCCAGCTAACCAGGGGTGGCAACAACCTGCTCAACAACAACAAGCACCTCAACAGCCACAGCAGCAGGCTACTTCCACACCCCCTACCCAAACGCCCAGTTGGGCGCAGTAAGGGGGTGAAAGATGGCTAAGCTAAATATGGTGGGAAAAGTGATCGGGCGTCTTATCGTCCATTCACCTTTCAGCACATCCAAACCAGGAAGGCATTGGGAATGCCGTTGCGAGTGTGGATTTGAATCCATCCAGAGCACCTCGAAGCTGAATGAAGCAGTCAAGAAAGGAAAGAATATCGGCTGCAAATGCGCGCGTGAGGCTTCTATTGCCAAAGCGCACGCAGAATATATGCAGAAAGTTAAGGATCGTGGGGGTCCACTACCACGCCAACTCAAAGATATGTACGACAATATGCAGAAGAGGTGCTATAGGCCAGAAACCAATCGGTATGAACGATATGGATGGCGTGGCATCAAGATGTGCGACGAGTGGCGTACAAACCGTAGAGCTTTCTATGCGTGGGCAATAGAACAAGGCTGGGAGCAGGGACTCTCCATCGACCGTATCGATGTGGATGGTAATTACACCCCTGAAAATTGCCGTTTCATACCAATCGAAAGGCAAACCAGCAATACGTCCAGAAATCGGTTTTTGGAGTGGAATGGCAAAAGTCAGACTGTTTCTGACTGGGCGCGGGAGCTTGGGGTTCGACCCCAAGCATTACAACACCGTGTTGGCCGTGGTTGGGATCTCCATCGCATGTTCACACAACCATTTAGGAGGGCCAAACAATGATCCTCCGTCCACGTCAGGAGATCTTTGTTAGCAGATCGGTCGATGCCCTTTACGAACATGGTGACACATTGGCTGTTGGTCCTACCGGCATGGGCAAGAGCATATGCCTTTCAGCTGTTGTTGGTCGTGTGATTTCCAAAAGTGGTGGGAAAGCCTGTGTCTTGGCTCATCGGGACGAACTTACCCAGCAGAATGTGATGAAATTCACTAAGGTTAATCCAGGGCTTTCCACCTCTGTAGTGGATGCCCGTGGCAAATCGTGGCGCGGGCGCGCCACCTTTGCCATGGTGCCCACTCTTGCGCGGCAGAAAAATCTGGATGCCATGCCAGATCTGGATTTGCTGGTAATTGATGAGGCCCACCATGCGGTGGCCAACAGTTACACCCGCATTATTGATTCGGCTAGAGGAATAAACCCAAACTGCATGATTTATGGTCTGACTGCCACCAGTGGTCGTGGTGATAAAAAGGCTCTCAGACCGATCTTTTCTAATGTTGCTGACCAAGTGCGGCTTGGCGAATTGATCCAGTCTGGCCATCTGGTTAAACCCCGTACATTCGTTGTTGATGTAGGCACTCAGGATGCGTTGAAAAGCGTACGGAAGACAGCAGACGACTTTGATATGTCCGAGGTGTCCCAGATCATGAACAAGGCCCCGGTTACCGAGGCCGTTATCAAGCATTGGAAGGAAAAAGCCGGCACCCGAAAGACCATCGTATTCTGCTCCACCGTGGATCATGCCCAGAACGTCACAGATGCTTTCAACAATGCGGATGTGGAAGCGGTGATGGTCCATGGAGAACTCTCCACAGGAGAGCGCAAAGCTGCCTTGGCTCGGTTTGAAAAGGGCTCGGCCATGGTGGTTGTGAACGTGGCGGTTCTCACAGAAGGATACGATCATCCACCCACATCCTGCGTAGTTCTGCTTCGGCCAAGTTCGTACAAATCCACCATGATCCAGATGGTGGGGCGCGGGCTACGCACCGTGGATCCCGCCCTGTTCCCAGGACTGGTCAAGACCGACTGTATTGTCCTGGATTTCGGCACTTCATCCATCCTCCACGGCTCCCTGGAGCAGGACGTTAACCTGGATGGAAAGGAGATCCTGGGAGCAGCGCCCACCAAGGAGTGTCCCGAGTGCCAGGCAATCGTACCCTTGGCAGTCAGGGAGTGCTCCCTTTGTGGGTATGTGTGGGAATCGGAAGTTACTGGAGAAGGGCCGGAATCCATCACCGACTTCATCATGTCCGAGGTGGACCTGCTCAAACGCTCCAGTTTCCGCTGGGTTGACCTGTTCGGAGATGACGCCGCCATGGTGGCCAACGGCTTCCACGCCTGGGGAGGGATCTTCTTCCTCAATGGCAACTGGCACGCTGTGGGTGGAGCCAAGGGCCAGCCGACCAAGTTGCTCTCTATCGGTGAACGTACCATCTGTCTTGCTGCCGCCGATGACTGGCTCAATGAGAGCGAAACCGATGAGTCGGCACATAAAACCAAATCCTGGCTCAACCAACCCCCAACGGATAAGCAGCTTCAATATCTGCCACCAGCCATGCGCATGGATATGGGGCTGACCCGTTACCACGCATCAGCGCTGCTGACCTTCCGTTTCAATAAAGCTGCCATTCGCAGTTTGATATTTGAAGCGGACCGACAGGCGCTGGCGGAGGTGGCGTGATGGCCATGGCATGGACACGCCGAAAGAGCACCTGGCACGACCCGGATTGGGGATGGATCAAGTTGCCGCCTGGTTTGCGCACCCGCCGGGTAGGGCTGGCAGCCTTGAACCGTAAGGAGCGGTCACTCTTTCAGCGTCATTTAAAACGTCACTCCTCACACGTTCTGATCTGGCTGTTACGCAAGGTTAGAGCTGTGCCGGAGGATCTGATTTTGGAGGTTCACAACATGGTGGATGCCACTGAGTTGGAAAAAGCAGCCATGGCCGCCGCACTCCCCTCTCTTGGGGAGTATGTGGCCAGCATCGGCATGCAACGCCCCCTGGCAGATTACAAAAAGGAAGAGGTGCTGACTCTGGTAGAGGTGGTTATCACTGCCTACCAAGATTACATGGCCAGCGCCAAGCCGGATGAGATTCCGTTTTAACCGAAGGAGACCCGATGATGACGATTCAAAACGAAATGCAGATGGTAACCGTCGGTGAAACAGCTCTATCGGTTATCGAATATAAAGGCAGCCGTGTTGTCACCTTTGCCATGGTGGATCAGGTTCATCAGCGGCCAGAAGGGACGGCCAAACGCAACTTTCACGACAACCGTCCTCGATTTGAAGAGAACGTTGATTTTGCCAAAATATCGAAGGACGAATTTCGTACCGACCTATGGGAATCCTTTGGATTCAGTAAGTTTGCATCTTCTGGAATTCTCCTGACCCAGACAGGCTACCTCATGCTGGTAAAATCCTTCACGGACGACTTGGCATGGCAGGTCCAGCGAGAACTGGTAAATCGCTACTTTCAGGCGGCACCCACCTCCACGGCCCATCAGCTTTATCTGATGGCCAAGGCCAACTGGGAACAGGAACAGAGGGTAAACCAACTAGCCCAGTTTCAGCACAACCAACAACAGCAGTTGGATGCCATTGCCCAACGCCAATCAGACATGGACGGCGATACCGGGTATATGACCGCATTGGCCTATTGCCGCAAAGAGAGTATCCCTGCACCTCTCGCTTATGCCAAGCAACTGGGCATAAAGGCATCTGAGATGTGTCGAAACCTCGCCATTCGTATGGGACAGGTCCCCGATGAGCGCTGGGGGTCGGTCAATAGTTATCCCATAGAGATCCTCCGTGAATGCCACCAGGGTATGAAAGGGGCATGACCATGTTGGATTTTAACCACAATGGAGGAGAGTTCGCCTCTGCCATCAATCACCTGATCGATGTCGCTCTGGAAGAGGAAAACCACCAACAGACACCTCGCACCTACCTGGGCGCATCCCGTTTAGGAGTGGCTTGTGAACGGGCGCTGCAGTTTGAGTACGCCCGTGCCCCCAAGGATATGGGGAAGGATTTCGATGGACAGCTCCTGCGCATTTTCGCCGCTGGACACCTGTTTGAGGATATGGCGATCCGCTGGATGCGCATGGCTGGGTTTGAGCTTTTCACCACCAAGGGTAATCGCCCTAATGGCGAGCAGTTCGGCTTCGAAGCCGCTGGCGGTCGGATTCAGGGCCATGTAGATGGGATCATCGTATCTGGCCCAAACAGCATCACCATGGGTTACCCCTGTCTATGGGAGTGCAAGTCCCTCAACAATAAATCCTGGAATGACACCGTAAAGCGCGGGGTGGCCCTCTCCAAGCCGGTATACGCAGCCCAGGTCGCCATCTATCAGGCATATATGGAGCCCCAGGTAGGGGGCATCTCGGCCAACCCGGCGCTGTTCACCGCCATCAACAAGGATACGTCTGAAATCCATCACGAACTGGTGCCTTTTGATGCCCCACTGGCCCAAAGGATGTCCGACCGGGCGGTGCGGATCATCAAAGCCACAGAGGCCCATGAGCTACTACCCCGGATCAGCCGGGAATCGACACACTTCCAGTGCCGTATGTGTAGC
Organism: Magnetococcus marinus MC-1; assembly: GCF_000014865.1. Taxonomy (NCBI): domain Bacteria; kingdom Pseudomonadati; phylum Pseudomonadota; class Magnetococcia; order Magnetococcales; family Magnetococcaceae; genus Magnetococcus; species Magnetococcus marinus. Next base: position 2,546,404 of record NC_008576.1, on the reverse strand, counting down.
TGGGCAGATCGCTGCTGGAGTCTATCAGCATGAATAATGGGGCTCCATATCTCGATTTCAATGATGCGGGTGGACAGCAGGAGTTTTCTTCTGTTGCAGAACAGCATCATGAAAAGGAGGAGATCAAAGCACGTTTGCAGAGCCAGATTGAGTCGGTGCTGTATCACCTTTTGCCTGCCGGGAAGGTTCGTCATGGGCAGTTCTTCATCGGAGATGTGGAGGGCAACCCCGGTGAGAGCATGAAGGTTGAGCTGACGGGAGAAAAGGCCGGGGTCTGGTATGACCATGCTGCGGGTTCGGGTGGCGACATCCTGGACCTGTGGGCCCGGTCACGAGGCATGGACACCCGCACCCAGTTCCGTGACGTCATGGATGATGTGCGCGACTGGCTGGGAGAGTCCGTGAGATTGCCACCTGCACCGATGCAGTCCACCCCACGGCGTGAACCCCCCATGGATGAGTTGGGGCCCCATACCGGTAAGTGGGACTATTTCGATACCAATGGCCAACTACTGGTCTGTGTCTACCGTTACGATCCTCCGGGCCGCCGAAAGGAGTTTCGGCCCCTGGATGTGCGCACCGGCAAGTGGCAGTCGCCAGCGGTGACGCCCCTCTACAACCTACCTGGAATCATGCAAGCCGCTGAGGTGGTGCTGGTCGAAGGGGAAAAGAGCGCCCAGGCGCTCATCGATGCGGGAATCCCGGCGACCACATCTCTAGGCTCCAAAGGGCAGATCAACCGCGCTGATTGGAGCATTCTCCAGGGTAAACGGGTAATCATCTGGCCCGACCGGGATAAGGCAGGATGGGAGTACGCCCAGTTGGCATCACAAGCCGTTAAGGGTGCTGGAGCCCATGAAGTGTCCATTCTCACACCGCCAGAGGGAAAACCTGAAAAATGGGATGCTGCTGATGCCGTGGCCGAAGGGATGGATGTGCGTGCGTTTCTCCAAAATGCAGCCCAGCAAGCACCCCAAGTCAAGCAACGCCGTCTTCGGCTAAAGGATTGGACCTTTGCCCGTTTTCAAGGGCCTGCTCCGGAACGCCAGTGGCTCATAGACGGGGTTTTACCAATGAAGGTACCAGGGATGGTGGCTGCTATTGGTGGGGCAGGTAAAAGCATGCTGCTGCTGGATCTCTGCATCAAAGTGGCCCAGATCCAAACGGGGACGCCTATCCCCACAGATGCTTTGGGTGGTCCTCTTATCCCTGTCGCTGGCACCGCTGTGATGCTCACCGCAGAGGATGATCAAGATGAGATTCACCGTCGACTTAACCACTTGGTGGCCGACCTACCTGATCCTGACCGATTGATCGTTCTTCCCCTGCCTAATGCCGGGGGGGCTATGCCTCTCGTTGCCATGGGGCGTGAAGGTCCAGTGCTTACTGAAGCCTATGAGGAGATACGGCAGGAATTGTTGGCAATACCAGATTTGCGTCTGGTCGTTATCGACCCTCTCCAGAGTTTTGCCGGTGGTGATGTCAACAGTGACCCCGCAGCGGGGGCCATGTTCTTTGCTGGGTTGGGTCGTATTGCTGCCGAGACGGGTGCAACCACATTGGTAGCCCATCATTTCAAGAAAGTGGGCAACAGACCCATCCACAGCGCCAGTGAGGCCAGGGAAGCGATCCGTGGCACCACCGCCCTTGTTGATGGCGGGCGCTGGTCCTACGCCTTTTGGGAGGTGGATGCTGAGGAGTCCAAAAAAATCTGCAAAAAACTCAATCGACGCTATGAACGGGACTGTGTGTTTAAGGGGGCAGTCGTCAAGAGCAACTGGCCAACCGATAAAGCGGTCCGGATCTATGTTCGTGAGCCTTCAACCGGGCTTTTAGTCGATCGTTCATTCGATCTCAATATGCTTCAAAAAAATACGGATGATGATCACCTTAAACAACTGGCGACAGCTATAGCTTTCGCAGCCTCCAATGGTCAGCCGTTTACCAAAAGTGGCGGTAGTGGGCTGTACGATCGCCGCGCGGAACTCCCTGGTGAATTGAAGCAATTCTCGAAACACAAAATGGCCGAAGCCATTGATGCCCTGCTCGACTCCGGGAAGGTAGTCCAGTGTATGGGGCCAAGTAGCCACATCAAGAAATGGTTAGATATCCCTGGGGGTGAATTTGCTCTCGGAGTTGGTCAATTTCAACTCGGCTCTGGATCATCTGAGGAGGCCTGATATGTGTGCCATTCACAGCGTGAATGAGTTCCCGTTCCCGGCGTTCCCGGCCGGGAACGCAAAAATCGGGAATGCTAAGGGCATGATATTAAAGCAGACTGCGTTCCCGTTCCCGGCCGTTCCCGGAAAAGTGCCGGGAACGCTTATGGCTTTGTTTTTAAGTCGTATTTTGATGCGTTCCCGGTTCCCGGTCACCCCTATACCTAACGGTATATATGGAGGGCGGTTAAAATTCCGCACCTCCATACATCAAACGAATCATTTTTTACCTGCCAAGGGAGGTGAACATGCAGCACGAGATTTGGAATTTTGGCGGACAACTTTATGCCCGGGTTGAAAGCCGATTTCATAAGGCCAGGGATGGGACACTAGCTGAGATGAGCGTATGGCAGACCCACTGCGCCGATTGCGGGGTGCTGTTCGAGGTGACGACTCTGGAAAAGGTGCCGAGGTATATCACCCGGCGTTGCTCACAACACGCTGCCAAGGGACGTAAGGTCAAGGCACACATCCTCTGGGGTAAGCAGGTCCCATTGGCTGAGTTGTTGGGCGAGAGGCCGATGGAGGAATCAGCAAAATCTGGAAAGCGGACGGGTGGCGGTGACGATCTTGGCGGGTCAGGCACCGCCACCCTGACCACATCAAGCCTAGAGAGGAAATGACATGGCTAAGCAGAGTGTGCCCCAAGTGGGCGAAAATGAAAACAGGGCCGTACTTGCCCTGGACCTTGGTACCCAGATGGGATGGGCGCTGTACCACCCCGATGGGACCATCACCAGCGGCACGGTGTCGTTCAAGCTGGGCCGGTTTGAAGGGGGCGGTATGCAGTGGGTCAGGTTCAAAGCCTGGCTGGCTGAGATGCACTTCACCAGCGATGTAGGTCAGATCCTGTTCGAGGAGGTGCGCAGACACAGTGGTGTTGGGGCTTCACATGTCTATGGGGGATTCCTGGCCCATCTCACCGCATGGGCAGAGCACCATGAGGTGCCCTACATGGGGGTGCCCGTGGGCAGCATCAAAAAATCAGCTACGGGCAAAGGCAACGCCAGCAAGGAGCAGGTGATTCACGCCATGAAGCGCCTGGGATACACCCCGGAGGATGACAACGAGGCCGACGCTTTGGCCCTGCTGCATTGGCAGATCGACCAGGGAGGTGTGGAATGATTGGAGGTCCCAATATGCCCCGCAGCCCCTTGGCCCGGTTTCAGGGCAGCCAAGTTGATGTGGATGAGCAGAAGCGAAATGGTTGGAATCGCCATGGCATCCTGGTGGTGTCGCATGACGACAATCGCCTCAGCTGGCCAGAGCGGGAGTTGGTCAAGCAACTGGGGGATCGGCTTTATGGCCAAAATCGTCGCAAGGGGGTGTGTCATGCGTGAGCAGAAATGGGATGCTCCAGCTGTAGCAAAACGGCTAGAAGAGGCTGCCAGCACCATGAAGCGGTTGCCAGAGGATGGAGTGCGCCCCCGTGGGCATAGCTCCTCTTGGCCCCCCTTCTTGCGGGAGTATTGGGAAAGCTATGGCATGCAGAACGTCCGGGTGCGCCTGGGGCCGCCCACCCCGGATGCCATTGACCGCATGGATGAAGCTTTGTCGTGGTTGCACACTCTGGAGCCAGATCAGGCAAAGTTGGTGTGGCTTCGTGCTGAAAAGGTGCCGTGGAAGTTCATCATGGCCCAACTCGGTGTCTGCAGGGAGACTGCCCGCCAGCGCTACCTGATCGCTATGGCCACTCTTTCAGCCAAACTCAATCAACAAAAAAATGCCTAGGCATTTTAGTGGGTAGGCCACTTTGGCAATATTTGCTATAGTGCAAATCATAATCGGGGGCGTATGCGGGAACGCTACCCTCCGATATTTTTTTGAGATTTCACCTCTACGAAGAAAACGCGGGAGAATTAGCCGTGACCATGACCAAAGCGGATATCGTTCAGACTGTTTACCATCGGCTTGGTCTGTCCAAGAAAGAGTCTGCTGACGTCGTGGAGTCGGTTTTTGAGATTATCCGCAGCCAACTGGAAAGTGGTGAGCCTGTTAAGATCTACGGCTTTGGTGGCTTCAGTATGCTGGATAAAAAACCCCGCCAGGGTCGCAACCCAAAAACAGGGGAAGATGTAGAGATATCAGCGCGCCGCGTTGTAACTTTCAAGGCCAGCCAGATCCTGTTGGATCGTGTGAATAAGGGCCCGAGCTGAAGAGTCGGTTTTATCGCATGGGAAAACCTGGATTTATAGTTTTGACACTCTCACTGCTGATGACCATCTCGGCCATCGCCCAAGCTGCTGATCCTCAAATCCCCCATCGCATTGCTTCGTTCAGCGAAGCTAAAAAGCTTCTCCCCAAAGTCTTTGAAGGCCACCGCACTACATTTTACTGCGGCTGTAGCTATACCAAGCATAAGGAAGTTCGGTCGGGAGCATGCGGCTATCAGCCCCGAAAAAATCCTAAGCGGGGTAGTCGCATTGAATGGGAACACGTTGTTCCTGCTCACGCCTTTGGCCATACCCGTCAGTGCTGGCAAGAGCCAATCTGTACAACCCAAAAAGGCAAAGCTTACAAAGGCCGCAGATGCTGTGCGAAGGTTGATCCCGTCTTTGAAGCGATGGAGTCTGATCTCCACAACTTGGTCCCTGCAGTAGGTGAACTTAACGGCGATCGCAGCAACCTGTCATTTTCTATGGTTTCAGGTGAGCCCAGAGCTTATGGAGCCTGTGATTTTGAGATCGACTGGGACACCGACCGTGTTGAGCCCCGCCCTGAAGTGCGTGGTGATATTGCTCGGACCTATTTCTACATGAATGCCACATACGGTTTGCCAATCAGCAAAAAGCAGAGGCGGCTCTTTGAAGTTTGGAACAGGGAAGATCCAGTCGATGACTGGGAACGTGAACGGAATCGTAGAATAGAACGGATGCAGGGTAACGCAAATCCCTTTATCCAGTAGTCAGCAAGAGCACACAGCACATTAGCCCGCCCGGGGAAACTCGAGGCGGGCTTTTTGTTGGGAGAATCTGAATGGGTACATCACTGTTGATGGTTGGGTCACTGATCGCATCATTGATCTTTGGATTGATTGCTGTGGCTATCCTCGGGGTGATGTTACGCATGCTGGTTGGCGGAGTAGATGATCATGTCTGAACAAAGTTGGCCCCATTTCAGCCACGCAGAGCTTGAGTGTCACTGTGGCTGTGGCTCACAAAAGATGGATCCGCAGTTTATGGAGCGTCTTGAAGAACTCCGCATGGCCTATGGCAAACCCATTATCGTCAACAGCGCATACCGCTGCCCCAACCACAACGCATCCGTTTCCACAACCGGATCCAATGGACCTCACACCACCGGCAGGGCTGTAGACGTACAGGTCTCCGGTGAAGATGCCCATACCCTGATGGCGTTGGCCATGCACCATGGGTTCACCGGCATCGGGGTTAGCCAGCGAGGCCAGCACAAGTCCCGTTTCATCCACCTGGACACCCTGGATGTAGCACCTGGTCAGCCTCGGCCAACGATTTGGTCGTACTGACCTCAGTAGTCAACGCGCCTGCGCATATCCAGCCCAGGCTTGAAGTGCACGGCCGTTTTGGACTCTACATTCACTTTTTTACCTGTCTTTGGGTTTCTAGCAGTGCGGGGCTTCCTGGCTCTCGGCTCAAATACGCCAAAGCCTCGAAGCTCAACTCTTTCCCCTTTGGCTAATGCCTTACCAAGTTCATTGAAAACCATGTCGACGACCATAACTGCGGATTGCTTGTGCAAAGTGTTTTGCTCAGCTACTGCCAAAATGAGTTCAGATTTAGTCATGATTGATCCAGTTTGTTGGATTGATTAACGAATACAGTGCCTTCAGATGTATATCGAAGCATCTGCCGGTTTGCAATAGATTCTGTCTTGGAGGTAGAAGAGATGCCCATTTCCCTGCTGGTAAAAACCGTTCTTGGTCGGGTGAAAGAGCCTTCGTCCTGGAGCGGCGTGGCCGTTCTTCTGGCCATGTTTGGACTAAGCCATGAGCAAACGGGAGCCATTACCGAGTTACTGGCGGCTGGGGCGGCTCTGGCTTCAGTATTCATCGCGGAAAAAGGGGATCGTTCGTGAGCCCACAAGAAGTGACGGTTGAACGCCGTCGTGGCCTGGAACGGCATGTCCAGACTGTGTTGACCATGGGGGTCGCAGCGTTGATGGCGTGGCAACTCACGACCATAGAGCAGATGCGTGTTGAACTCGCCATCCTCAGTGGTCGGGTGGATGCCCTGGCTGCTCGGGTGGACGAGGCGTCCTATGAACGCTATCGGGCCACTGATGCTCACCGCGACTTTGCCCTGCGTGACCAAGCCATCAAGGCGCTGGAGGGGCGGGTGGATCTGGTGGAAGAGGTCTGCCACAAATGATCCGTGTCGAGGCCGACACAAGGCGTGTTGCGCAAGCCGCAGACAACCTTGCCAAGCAGGTTCGCTACGCCACCGCCGTGGCCCTGACCCGCACGGCTCAGGATGCTCAAGCAGAGGTACGCCGCCGTTTGCCGGAACGCTTCACCATCCGTACTGGATGGGTGGCCAAAGGCATCCGGATCAAACCGGCCAAGAAGAGTGATCTGCAGGCCTCTGTTCGGGTGCTGGATCCTTTCATGGCACTCCAGGAGACCGGTGGGGCCAAACGCTCCCAATCTGGGGATTCGCTGGCCATCCCATATGGTGCCCGTCCCAATCCCAAGTCCGTGACCCGGCCAGGGAAGTTTCCTGGTGCTCTGCTGAAGAAGCCCAATCACTTCATCGCGCCTCTGCATGACGATCCCTCCACCCACGCAGTGTGGCGTCGGGGTGGTCGTAAGGGACGTAAGTTGAAGATGATGTACCGCTTTGTGAATCGAGTCGAGATCAAGCCCCGCTTTGGATTCATGGATACGGTGAAGAGCGTGGTTGAGTCGCGTTTTCAAAAGAACTTCAACGAAGCCATCACCGAGGCCATGGCTTCAGCCCATTAACTTAGTGATCCTCATCCAAAATGGCATTCAGATCCCGTTTGGTATGCAGCACACGTTGAATTTCTGCTGGTGAAGGGTAGGGGTCATAAACAATCACATATTCAAACCCATGGACGACTAAAAACCTCACATCGCGGGAAGTGATATCGGTACGCTCTTGACCCGCGAATGGATATTCACCAAGTAGCCGGGTTGCCTTTTTAATAGCCTCTCGTAGCGCTCGGGCAGCCATGGGGTTTTCATTTCCAAGATCTTTGGCGGCCCCTTGAAGATCTCGCCGTCCTTGAGGAGTAAAAACGGCAGGCTTCATTTTGAAACACGATCAATAATTTCATCCATTTCTTCCAGAACCTGATCTGCCGTATAGGTCCCTTCACGTTGGGCCTCTTCTTTAACGGCATCAAGCATGGCATCAAACTTGGTGCGGCGTTCCTCATCCTCTTTAAGGCGACGTAGGGCTTGGCGTACTACCTCGCTGACGCTATTGAAACGCCCGCTCTCGACACAAGAGCGGGCGAAGGATTCCAGTTCGGGGGTCAAACTAACGTTGGTGGCCATGAATACCTCCTATGTCAAAGTTTGACACTAGGGTACAAGAAACAGTCTCCAATATCCAGATTCATTCAAGTTCAACCTGATCCAGGCCTCGTAGAGAAATTTACGGGGCATTTTTGTATTGGGGGAAGCTCATGAACGAAGAGAAACCAGCACGCAAGGTCTGTAAAAAGTGTGGCAAAGATAAGCCCATTGCTGACTTCCCGTCGCGTTTCTACAAAGACAAGCAGAACCTTTATATCAGTGGGCATTGTGCTGAGTGTGAACTCGAAAGGTGCAGGCTTAAGAGTAGAAAGCGCACAAAGGTGCAACGGCAGGCAGAACGGCGCCGGATCAATGAGAACAAAGGCCGACAATATCGTACTATTGACGAGGTCCAGGCAGAAGCATTAGAGCGGCAAGAAGCCAGACATGCCAAACGGGATGCAACTGAAGCTTGGAACCGCTGGGTATATCAGACAGCTCCAGATTGGTGGTTGAACGCCTTCTATGCGTCGAAAGGTACTCCCTGGTCGGATCATCGTTTATCTGTCGCAGATCGATATCGGATTCGCTATCAAAGAGATCCTGAGTTCAAAACCAATGAACGTGTACGTAGTCAGGCTTACAAGCATGACAACCCAGAGAGAGTATCGCAGTGGAGCGGTGGTCAAAGCCGTGTGATGGATCAACATGACGGTACCATGGAGAAAGGGTCTGCCATGGCATTGCTGAAAGAGTTTGATGAGTGTCCATACTGCGGTGAGGATTTAATAGCTTCAAATAGCACGCTTGACCATATGGATCCCATTGCAAGTGGTGGTATCCATGGTGTGAGTAACTTGGTTGTGGCATGTGACCAGTGCAATAGATCAAAAGGATCCACACCCTTTATGGATTGGGTCGAGACGCTTTCACAACCCTATCGAGATAATGCCTTGATGACCTATTGGCAGAAGCAATTGTTGGCCCCTGGAAAAATCGCACGGGACCTGGAACGATGTAAAATCAATGGGTTCCGTTGGAGCGCAAGAGTTGCCTAGCGACAGCGATAAAAACGGGTTCGCACCTGGTTCGCAGGTTCGCACCCTGCACCCAAATCCTATAACACAGAGGAATAGATGAGAGCGCAATGGGCGTTTCCATTCGGCAGTATGCCAAGCTGCGCGGCGTCTCTGATGCCGCTGTACGTAAGGCGATCAAGGCCGGGCGCATTAGCAAGGAGCCGGATGGAACGGTAGATCCGGCCAAAGCAGACGCGGCCTGGGAACGAAATACCAATCCCGCTCAGCAGCGCGAAATTTCTGCAAATGGGGGTGCGAACCCCAGTGCAAACCAGGCTGCGAACCCTGGGTACGCACCCCCTGCGAACCAACCCCAGAGGTTCGCATCCCAAACACCACCGTCACCACCCCTGAAACAGGGGGCTCCGGACTACCAGACCAGCCGGGCCATTCGGGAGGCGTACAGCGCTCGCTTGGTCAAACTGGATTTTGAGGAGCGCTCGGAACAGCTGGTCAGCAGTGACGAGGTGAAGGTATCCGCATTCAATCTGGCCCGCCGGGTTCGGGATCGGCTTTTCACCATCCCCCACCGGCTCTCCTCCGTGCTGGCATCCGAAAATGATGCCGGGGTGATTGAGGAGAGGCTGGATCAGGAACTGAGAAAAGCCCTTGAGGAATTGAAGCATGAATGAGATCCCTGCCATGGCCGAGCGGATTGAACTGTGGCCAACGGACCGGTTGATGCCCTATGCGGGCAACGCCCGTACCCACAGTGATGAGCAGGTCGCCAAAGTGGCGGCCAGCATGGTGGAGTTCGGCTTTACCAACCCCATTTTGGTAGACGGTAAGGATGGCATCATTGCCGGTCACTGCCGTCTCTCTGCCGCCCAGCGCATTGGCCTGGCACAGGTGCCAGTGGTGGTGCTGGACCATCTCTCCGATGCTCAGCGCCGTGCCTATATCCTGGCGGACAATAGGCTGGCGCTGGATGGTGGTTGGGATGAGTCGATCCTAGCGGCAGAGCTTGCTCGGCTTCAGGAGGATGAATTCAATCTCTCCCTGGTGGGATTCACCGATGAAGAGATGCGGGACCTGCTGGACGGCTTTGCAGATGATATGGATGGTGATGGCAGTGGGACTGCTGCGGGGGCCGATGAGGCAGTTCCTGAGCCTCCAGCCAACCCGGTTTCCAAAACCGGGGATCTGTGGATCCTTGGGGAGCATCGCCTCCTATGCGGTAGCAGCCTCAATCCCGATGATGTGATTCGGTTGATGAACGGTGAGCGGGCCATCCTCTTCGCCACGGATCCTCCCTATCTGGTGGATTACGATGGTACCAATCATCCCGGTTCCAAAGAGAGCCGTAAGCGGGAATCCCTCAATAAGGACTGGTCGGATAGCTACGGCGTGACTTGGGATGACTCCTCCCAAGGGCCTGAGCTCTATGAGGGATTCATCCGCGCTGCCATCGACCACGCCATTGAGCCCAACGCGGCTTGGTACTGCTGGCATGCATCTAAACGGCAGGCAATGCTGGAAGCGGTATGGGAAAAGATGGGGGCCTTTCAGCACCAGCAGATCATCTGGAACAAGGAGAAAGGTGTCCTCACCCGCTCCAAGTACCTGTGGAAGCACGAGCCCTGCTTGATGGGCTGGATCAAGGGCAACATGCCGCCCAAGATCAACGGCGCCGAGTTCCTTTCCACCGTCTGGGACATTCGTGGGCTCTCCGGTGAGGAGCGACCTGACCATCCCACGCCCAAACCACTGGACTGTTTCGCCATTCCCATGCGTCAGCATGTGGAACGAGGTGGCCTCTGCTATGAGCCCTTCAGCGGCTCCGGCTCTCAGATCATGGCTGGAGAGATGACAGGGCGGCGGGTGCATGCCATGGAGATCTCACCGGTCTATGTGGATGTGGCGGTAAAGCGGTTCATCCAGGCCACCGGGAAGATCGTCTACCTGGATGGTTCAGGCGGGAAAAGTTTTGATGAGATCGCCGCCCAGCGCGGTATCGATCTGGACCCCTGATTCAACAGCTCTTTTCAGATAATGATGGAAAACGTAAAGTGGATCGATTGAGTTTATCCATCCGAACCACTCTTTCCCCCAGGGAGAGCCCCATGAATCTGACTGAACTGAAGAAGGCTGTTGCTGAATCCTCCGGCCTGAGCCAGGCCAATGCCGACAAGGCGATCAAAGCCACCTTTGCCGCTATGACCGATGCACTGAAGGGCGGTGATGGTGTGAGCATTTCCGGCTTTGGCGCGTTCCAAATCGATGAGCGGGCTGCTCGCACAGGTCGGAACCCTAAAACCGGGCAAGAGATTAAGATCGCGGCCTCGAAGAATGTGAAGTTCAAAGCCGGCAAGGTGCTCAAAGATGCCGTAAACGGCTGACCGGCGTAGTAGCAGAACCGCCCGGTCGATGCCGGGTGGGTTCTGGTGGTATTCGGTTGGAGTTCAGCCAATATGGTAGGTGGTCCCCCCATCGACCTTGTCGCGGCTGACATCAAGGCCCAACTTCTTCTTCAGGGTGCCGGAGATCGCGCCCCTGATCGTACTTTTATTCCATCCCGTCTCGGCGGCGATTTGCTCCAATGTGGCTCCGCCAGGCCGCTGCATCATCTCAATTATTCTGGCCTGTTTCGAGTTCGCCCTGGTCCCTCTGGATTGGGACGTTTTGCGTTGTGCTGCTTCAACCCCAGCCTGGAAGGCGGCTTCCAAAGCGCTCTGGACGCCCCAGACGCTGACGTTGTGGAAGTCGAGGCTGTCGGATTTGCGGGTTTCCAGCGTGTCGATGAAAAGGTAATCCAGGGCAATCCTGCTGAAGATTCCAGGCTTGAGATCTTCCGGGGTATCTGTTTCCTCAGTCATGGTGTCGATGATCTGGTTCTCGACGGGAGGTAGGGCAGGAGGCTCCTGGCCAATAGCCTGGTATGCAGCGCTGGTAAGGACCCAGTTGGGGTAGGGTGGGTTGATGCTTACGTTCTCGATCAAGCCTTTGGCTTCCAAGGCGTTGATCACCTTTACCGATGCGCCCCCTTTGATCCGTTCTGGTAAAGGATTGATCGACCCGTCTGGGCGCTGGGCAGCGGCTTTAAGAATGGTCTGTTGAGTATGAGTGAGGTTAATCATCTCTCTTCTCCTGTTTGTTTTAGCCTGGTTTGTCGCTGAAGACCACTTCTCTTCATCGAGTGGGGTGCTGGATCGCATGCACGGCGTCGTCAATCCAGCTTTTATAGCTTCTGTTTGCCATTCTCTTGGCCAGATGGTCGGTAATGGCTTCAGGGGTAGTTGGCCCGCCCTCAATGAAGCTTAGGTCATCGGCAAGGTGGCGTCCGAAAACGCTGTCCAGAAGGTCTCTGGTATCCTGTGCGTCGAGATTGTAGCTGTTTGCAAAGAAGTGGCTGGCGGCCAGCCAAGTCATCTCTTGGTCATAGCCGTTATGTCTGGATGTCCCCCAGAATCCCCAACTTGGATTGTTGGTAGGTAGAGGCATGATCTGGAGATTGTCCCGGTTGGCAGCGGTCTTAAGGATGGTCCGTTGGGTCGGGCTCAGTTGGATGGTCATGTTCGTTCTCCGTTGTGAGATTGGTCTCAAAGCCAGTTGTCGCCAATGTGGGGCAGCAGGTCCCCGTCGTTGCCTGTAAAGTATTCGATTTCCTCAAAAGCCTCTGGCTGGTCGATGATCACTCCGCCGGTGACGCTGAGGGCGACTCCGTGTTTGCGGGTGAGTTCTGCCAGCTCTTTGGCGAAGGCTTCAAGGCGTTGCTCATGATTCAGTTTCTCGTTCATTTTCAAGCTCCTGGACGTTTGCTTCGTTGGATCCATATAGCCATACCATCGACGTCTCTATCCAGGTAAAAGTGATGTAATTTCAACAAATAAGATGGCCTTGTCCGCAGCGCAGATTTACGAAGATGCATTCCTTCAGGGGCTGATGCCCGATCCGCGTCTGACGGTCTCTGAATGGGCTGATGAACACCGCATGCTCTCTTCGGTGGCCTCGGGGGAACCCGGCCCTTGGCGCACCGATCGCACCCCCTATTTGCAGGAGGTGATGGACTCTCTTTCACCCAGTTCCCCCATTGAGCGGGTGGTGGCGATGTTTGGTAGTCAGCTGGGCAAAACCGAGTGTGGCCTGAACTGGGTGGGGTATGTGATCCACCATGCACCGGGTCCCATGCTGATGGTTCAGCCCACGGTGGAGATGGCTAAGCGCTACTCCAAACAGCGGGTGGGACCGCTCATTGAATCAAGTTCTGAGATCCGGGAGCGGGTAAAACCGGCTCGATCTCGGGACAGTGGCAACACGGTGCTTTCCAAGGAGTTCCCTGGCGGCATCCTTTTGATGACCGGAGCCAACAGCGCGGTGGGGCTCTCCTCCGCGCCGATCCGCTATCTCTTCATGGATGAGGTGGACCGTTTTCCAGGTGACGCTGATGGCGAAGGGGATCCGGTGGCGCTGGCGATTCAGCGCACGGCGAACTTCTCCAATCGCAAGGTGCTGCTTACTAGCACACCGACAATCAAGGGCTTCAGTCGCATCGAAGCAGCTTATGCAGAAAGCGACCAGCGTCAGTTCTGGGTACCCTGCCCAGAGTGTGGTGAATTCCAGGTGCTGACATGGGCCCAGGTGAAATGGCCTCATGGTGAGCGAAAAGCGGCGTATTACCTCTGTCCACACTGTGAATCACAGCTGGCTGACCATCAAAAGGGCTGGATGCTGGAAAACGGCGTCTGGCGAGCGGCGGCTGCTGGGGATGGGAAAACCGCAGGCTTTCACCTCTCCTCCCTCTATAGCCCCCATGGCTGGACCTCATGGGGGGACATTGCGGTGGAGCATGGTCTGGTGCACAAGGATCCATCTCGATTAAAGACCTGGGTCAACACTAAAATGGGGCAGTGTTGGGAGGAGCAAGGTGACCGTATCGATGGCGAAGGGCTCATGGAGCGCCGAGAGGTCTGGGGCGAACTGCTCCCTGCTGATGTGGCTGTACTCACAGCTGGCGTTGATGTTCAGGATGATCGTCTTGAAGTTGAAATCGTAGGCTGGGGCCGGGATGAAGAGTCCTGGTCCATTGACTATCGGGTATTGTGGGGTGATCCCTCATCCCCAGCTGTATGGGAAGATCTGGACAACCTGCTCCGTCACCCCCTTGGTCACAGTCGGCAGTTGCCAGATATGACCATCCGGGCCGCCGCTATCGATACCGGTGGTCACCATACCCTGAAGTCCTATGCCTTCTGCCGATCCAGGCAGGGCCGAAGGATCTGGGCCATCAAGGGGCGTGGTGGTCAGGGAGTGCCCATCTGGCCCCGTAAGCCCTCCACTAAAAACAAGGGGAAGGTGCCGCTTTTCATTTTGGGTGTGGATGCCTGTAAAGAGGCGATCCTCTCCCGTCTACGCATTGAAGAGCCAGGACCGGGCTTTCTGCACTTTCCCATGCAACGGGATGGGGACTACTTCAAACAGCTCACCGCTGAATCGGTGGTGACCCGTTATCACAAGGGCCGCCCCATTCGGGAGTGGAATAAGCGGGATTCCGATCGCAACGAGGCCCTGGATTGCCGTGTCTATGCCATGGCGGCACTACAGGGGCTGATTGCCATGGGGTTTCGGCTCAACATGGCGGTTGAGAAGATCGCTGAACACCCTCTTAAAGATGCGATGCCTGAGCCCGGCAAAGTGCAGCAAAAGAAGATCAAACCTAAACGCCGGGTTATTCAATCCAGTTGGGTCTAATCAATGTTTCCGGTAGGCCGAAAGAGCACGCTCAAGAGGTCCGGGTGATGTGGTTGACTTTTCTTTCTCTTCCGTCGGAGGTTTTGTCGTTGGCTTGGAAAAGGCTGCGCCCAGAGCGGCTAAAGGTAACTTGGCCTCTTGCTGGTTCAGAGGAATAGGCTGAATGCCGCTCTGCTTGCGGAGTTGACTAAGCAGTGTAGTTAGATTGGATTTGGCTGACTTTGTCATGGTGGTGTTCCTCGTAGTCTGTTTTTCATACTTATCGGCAGCTAAAAGCGTTTTCAAAGAAATCTGTTCATAGAATTGTGGAAGGCTAATAAATATGGCTGACGTAGATGAACTACAGATCCGCCGGGACAGGCTCTTGGAGCGGTTGGAGTCCCTTCAAACCCGCGTCAGTCATGGGGATAAGACGGTTCAATATGATCTGACCCAGGCCCGTGAGGCGTTGGATCTTCTGGATCGGGAAATCAATCGCAGCAGTGGTCGTCGTATCGCCCGCCATCTGCGGGTGCGCAGCACCAAGGATCTCTAATGAAGCTGTTTAAGCGCCTGTTTGGTAGTCCTCCCAAACGCCGGGCAGGATATGAAGGAGCGGCATCCGGTCGGCGTCTGGGTAATTGGCAGCCCGAAGAGGCCGGGATCAATGCCCTGCTGTTTCGCGATGCCACCCTCATGCGTGCACGCTCACGAGACTTGGTGCGCCGTAATGCCTGGGCATCCAACGCTGTAGACTCTCTGGTTGGGAACCTTGTGGGTACCGGTATCAAGCCCCAATCCACGGTAAAAGACCCCCAGATCAAAGCCCAGATTCAGTCTTTATGGCTGGCCTGGACAAAAGAGGCCGATGCCCACGGCATGCTGGGCTTCTATGGCCTTCAGGCTTTGATTGCCCGCGCTATGATCGAGGGGGGCGAGGTGCTGGTACGGCTGCGCAATCGGGATGCCCGCGATGGCCTCATTGTACCACTACAGTTGCAACTTTTGGAACCAGAGCATCTTCCAGCCAGTGACAGCCGGGATCTACCCAACGGGCATCGGGTAAGGGCTGGGATTGAGTTTGACAAGATCGGTCGCCGGGTCGCCTACCATCTGTTTCGGGAACACCCCGGTGAACAGCCCATGCTGTTCAAAGCGGGGGATATGGTCCGGGTGCCAGGCTCAGAGGTGTGTCACATCTTTAAACCCCTACGCCCTGGCCAACTCCGGGGTGAGCCCTGGATGGCGCAGGCACTGGTTCGGCTCCATGAGTTGGACCAGTACGATGATGCGGAGTTGGTACGCAAAAAGACCGCCGCGCTCATCGCCGGCTTCATCACCAAACCTGACCCCGAGTTGGGCGTCGGCGGTGAGGACGGTCAGGATCCTGATGAGAACGGATCTGTCCCGGTCACCTGGGCCCCAGGCACCATGCAGGTCCTGCTACCCGGTGAGGATGTAAAGTTCTCAGACCCTGCCGACGTGGGCGGTCAATACGGGGAGTTCATGCGCACCCAACTCCGCGCTGTGGCGGTGGGCTTGGGATTGACCTATGAACAACTCACCGGCGACCTCACTGGGGTGAACTACTCCTCCATCCGTGCTGGCATGGTGGAGTTTCGCCGTCGTATGGAACAGATCCAGCGCATGGTCTTGATCCATCAGCTTTGCCGCCCTGTATGGGAACGGTGGATGGATCAGGCTGTTTTATCGGGTGCTTTGCAACTTCCCGAGTACAGCAAACGCCGCCGTGAATATCTGGCGGTGAAGTGGATACCTCAAGGGTGGACCTGGGTGGATCCACAAAAAGAGATGAACTCCATCATCTGGGCGATCCGGGCTGGTCTGCTCAGTCGGGCTGAAGCAGTCTCTACCTACGGTTATGACATCGAAGAGATCGACCGGGAGATCGTAGCCGATAACAAGCGTGCCGATGAACTGGGGCTGGTGTTTGACTCTGACTCACGGCGTACTTCCCGGTCGGGAGTATCACGGGACAGCAAGCAGAGTGATAAGGAGTTGGTAGATCTTACCGAATAAGCTCTGTCAATAAAAGTGGCTGGCGGTGCCCCCAGGCCCCACAAACGATCATCGCCCAGTATTAGCTCAGTAGGCTTCCTGTTGAATTTCAGAGTCTAAGACGGATCGTATGGTTTTGAGCAAGTTGTCCGAATCAATAGGCTTTACAATAGAAGCTACAGCACCAAAATCCTTGGCTGTTTGCAGATAGTCGGGACCACCTGAAAATGAGCCTCCTGTTGACATGGCAATGACCTTAAGGTGAGGCCATCGCCACTTGGTCTCTCGAATGAGTTGAAGACCTTCCTTTTCAGGCATGATGATGTCTGTAAGTACAAGATCAAAATGATTGTGCTCCATCATTTTCGTGCCTTCATTTCCATCGGAGGCGGTGAAAACGAAGAAACCATAATCTTCAAGCATGTCTTTGAGGAGCGTTTGGGTGATGAGGTCATCCTCAATGAGAAGAATGTTTTTTTCCATGATCGAATCCTTAAATAGCTGATTTTCTATATGCCTTATCAGTAGAACGTAAAGTATTTGAAAGCAGGTTTGCAACACAAATGTTCAATCCTTAACCCCGCTCTGGCGGGGTTTTCTGTTTGTAGAGGTTATCATGACCAATCTATCCCATATGGCATCCCGAATCCTCGGGACGCCGCTTATGGTCGATCGCGCCCGCTTGGAGACTATTCTCTCGGTCATTGGTCCCCGCGTCGGCTTGGAGCCAACGGCCATGCCCAGCGGCTTTGAGCCCAAAGACCATAGCTCTGATTTGATGGTCACGCCTAATGGAATCGCCATCGTGCCCATCCACGGCACCCTGGTGAAACGGGTGGGGGCCGTCGAGGCTGCTTCGGGGCTCATGTCCTACGCATCCATTGAAGAAAAACTGCTGGATGCCGCCACCGACCCAGCCGTGCGAGCAATCCTAATGGATATCGACTCCCCTGGTGGTGAGGTGGGCGGGGTGTTTGATCTGGCTGCCATGATCCATGAGGCGGGGCAGGGCAAGCCCATCTGGGCCCTAGCCGATGATGCCTTTTCCGCTGCCTATCTCATCGCCTCCCAGGCTCATCGCATTATTGTGCCCCAAACTGCGGGGGTGGGCTCCATCGGCGTCATAGCTGCTCATGTGGATGAGTCGGAGAAGGATGCCAAAGAGGGGCGTAGCTACACCACGGTGTTTGCCGGAGCCCGGAAAAATGACTTTTCCACCCACGCCCCTCTCTCTCTAGAGGCCCGGACTAACCTGCAACTGGAGGTAGATCGGCTCTACGGTATGTTCGTCGCCGCCGTGGCAGCAGGTCGCAAGATGCATGAATCGGCGGTGCGTGCCACCGAGGCAGGCCTGTTCTTTGGCGACAAGGCAATCCGGGTTGGTCTGGCTGACCAGGTTGGCACCATCCGGGATGCCCTGGCTGGCCTGTCAATAACTATTGATGCGTCCAAAAAGACCCATTCTCACCGAGCGGCACTGCCGCGGGAACCTGTGTATATGGAGGAAACCATGCCCATGGAAGAAAATCCGGCGGCTGAAACATCTGTTGTCACGTCACGACAATCCCAACCTGACCTTCACGCCAAATCCGACATAATGTCGGATTTGACTGACCAATCTGCGGTATCCAACGTTGTGGACCTAGACAAGGTCCGTGCCGAGCATGGCCAACAGATGCGCAATGAGGCTCAGGCTATTGTTGATCTCTGTGCCCTGGCGGGCATGCCTCACTTGGCAGGCGGCTATATCGCCGAAGGTACTGCTGCTGAGGCGGTACGCAAAGAGCTATTGGCCAAGCGGGCCGATGCTGAGGAGATCCACTCCGAGGTGATGCCTGGAGATGGCACCCGTATGCAGCCCAGACAGAGTCTTGAAACCAACCCGGTGGTGGCCTCCTGCCGCAAACTCGCCGGTTAATAAGGAGGTAATCAACCATGCCTGCGATTCAACAAGCCAACAATCTTGGGGATGTGCTCAAGTTTGAAGCCCCCAACCTTTATTCCCGTGAGACCGTCACCGTGCTGGGTGGGGTGGGTACGGAACGGGTGCTGCCTGTGGGCACCCTGATTGGTCGCCGTACCAAATCCGAGGTAGCCGCTGCGGCCGATGCGAGTAACTCCGGGGATGGCACCATCGGGACCGTTACCCTGGGATCCCGGGCCGTGCCCGGTGTCTACAGCCTCACCTGCATCATCGCCAGCGCTGACAGCGGTACCTTCCAGGTAGTGGATCCCAATGGTCACCGCCTGCCCGATGTCACGGTGGGGGTGGCCTACGATACCTACCACCTAAAATTCACCATCGACGATGGAGCCACTGACTTTGTGTTGGGAGATCACTTCACCGTGCTGACCACCGGGGATGGCAACGTAGTGGCCATGGACCCCACAGCGGTGGATGGCTCTGCTGATCCCATCGGCATCATCGCCCAGAGGGTTGTGGCCCCAGTGGGCCAGGATACCCCAGAGGTGGCGATCCTTCGTCACGCCATCCTGGCTGACCATGCTGTGGTCTGGCCTGAATCCATCAATGAAACACAGAAACTGGAAGCCACGGCGGCCCTTGAGGCCCGGGGCATCCTTATCCGTCAGGGAGTATGATCATGGCTCTTGCCGCAAATCCATTCAATAATGATGCGTTCGGTACCGTCGCCCTGACGGCAGCCATCAACATCCTACCCAATCGCTATGGAAAACTGGATGGCATGGGCATCATGCCCGCCCGTCCTGTGCGCCAGCGTCAGATTGCCATTGAAGAGCGCAATGGAGTGCTCTCCCTGCTGCCTACCGCAGCGGTAGGATCTCCTGGAAGTACCGGTAAGCGCGGAAAACGGCGTATCCGCTCCTTTGTTATTCCCCATATCCCCCATGATGATGTAGTGCTCCCTGAAGAGATTGCCGGGGTCCGTGCCTTCGGCAGTGAAGGGGAGCTTGAGGCGGTTTCCGATGTGCTGGCCATGCATCTGCAATCCATGCGGGATAAACATGCCATCACTCTTGAGCACCTGCGTATGGGGGCTTTGAAGGGAGAGATACTCGATGCCGATGGCTCGGTAATCTACAACCTATTTGATGAGTTCCAGATCAGCCCCAAGACCATCAACTTTGAGTTGGATGACGCCACCACCGATGTGAAGGCCAAGTGCCTGGAGCTGAAACGCTATCTGGAGGATAACCTCCGGGGTGAGTTTATGACCGGGATCCATGTACTGGTCTCTCCAGAGTTTATGGATGCCCTGACCGGGCATGCCCGCGTCGAAAGCGCCTATCAGCTTTGGCAGCAAGGTCTGATGTTGCGTAGTGACATGCGTCATGGGTTTGAGTTTGGAGGCGTTGTATTCGAAGAGTATCGGGGCCAAGCTACCGATCCCGGTGGGACTGTGCGGCGCTTTATCGCTGAGAGTGAAGGGCATGCGTTTCCTACAGGGACCAGCCAGACATTCTGTACCTATTTTGCCCCGGCTGACTTCAATGAGTCGGTTAACACGATGGGACAGCCCCTCTACGCCAAGCAGGAACCCCGCAAGTTTGAGCGGGGCACTGATCTGCATACCCAGTCCAACCCGCTGCCCATGTGCCACCGCCCTGGCGTGCTGGTCAAACTGACCGCCAGCTGATCATGGCTGCCTGGGATGACGGGCTGATTGGTCTCAATGCAGCCTGTATCGAGGTCTTTGGCCAAGCCATCACCCACACCCCCGTTGGCGGGGAGCCATCTGAGCTCTCCGCCATTTTTGATTCCAGCCGTGAGATCACCACCATCGATGCCGTTGGGGTGCCGGTGCAGAGCTATCGACCGGTCATTGAGGGGCGAGAGGCCGACTTCCTTTCTCGTCCTGCGGTGGGTGATGGGGTAGCTGTCGGTGGGATCAACTACCGCGTCATGGATGTGCAACCCCGTGGGGATGGTTGGTTGGCGCTGATTCTTCGGAGGTAATGGTGTCTCTGTTTAAGAAGGTGTTTCCCGAATTGGTGCATGAGGCGGAGAGCCTGCTCATCCGCCGTATCGCCTATGACCTGGATGGCAACCCTGAATACATCGGGCAAGCCAATCCAGGGGCCCTGGATGCTGATGACGCATGGTTTGTCCGGCGCATCGCCTATGAGGGGGGCAATCCGGTCGCCATCCTGTTTGCCGAAGGCTCCACCAAGTTTAACAAGCGCTGGGATCTGCGTGGATCCTATGACTATCGATAGGAGCAACCGTCGTGTACGCACGTTATGATTACAACGCTGGAGCCAGCATCAGCAACATGCTGTCGGATATTGTCTCGCTGCTGACCGGCACCACCGATAAGGCGACGTTGTCGGCATCCTGCAATCAGGCCTCTACCCAGATTATCTTTCAAGTAGCGGCGGGATGGACCCTGCATGATGCCAATGCCGGAACCAACATGCAGTGTCTGAAGGCCCCGCTGGCGGATGATGCCAGCGCCTTCAAATATCTGTGTGTGGATCTGAACACCACCGGCTATCTGTTTCCCAAGGTGTATGAAGTATGGGATGCAACGGGTCACGCTGGGACCAATATGGCGAGCACCAGTGACAGCACCAGCTACAACCAACGCATCGATACGAGCAATGGGGGGTCGCTTTATATCTGGGCCTCAGCACGGTTTGTCATGTTTGCCAGCCAGACGGCAGCAGGGTGGGCCAGTACCATCAAACCTGGTCCATCCGGTATTGTGGAACGAACCCGATACTTGCCCTGGGATACCCCGGCCGCTGGGTGGCCACCGTTTCTGTGGTGCAACCTCGGATATGCCATGTATGGCACTTTGGGTTATTCACCCCGACACATGCAGAAAGACGAGACCCCTGTCACAGGCACATCAGCGTCACTAACCGCTGGAACGGTCTGTTTCTCAACATTGGCCATGCCTTCGGGCAGTGACCAGAAGGTACCGGATGGTGCCGGTGGTTCCACCATCCCAGCCTGGCCTTTGATGGGCCACAACGTTAACCATATGCCCCTGATGTACGGTGAGATCTCCTCGCTGTGCGATATCTGGGTGATCCCCGACAATATGGCGGCAACCCACGATGTGCTCTCCATGGATGGCAAGCAGTACTCGGTGGTGCAGACCAACGGACCCACCGAATCCATGATCATTCGTAAGGGCTGATCATGGCTGATCTGAATGATCCCGGTTTTGCCCTGGAGGGTGCCTGTTGGCCTCTCCCATCTGTGGGTGGTGTTCTGGAGCGATACGGCAGCCATGCAACGCTTCTGGACCAGGCCATCTCCTATATGGGAGGTTATCTGGAGCCAAGGGCAACCTCAAGTATCGCCTATCCGTCAGGTATCCCCCTGATCAGTCTGCTTAACGTACCTATTCCACCGGCCAGTCATTGTCAGATGTTGACCCAGATCACCCCTGCCTTTCCCCATCGGTTTGGCCCCAACGACTGTTCAGGCGGTGGGACCTCTTCCAGCGTAGGGGGGTGCCCGCTGATCTCTGTGTTACCGCCGTTGATAAGGATCTGAGGTGCAAAATTATTTGCAGGTTGAAGGGCTGATCGTTCAGCGGTTGAAGGATCAGCTTGAGGAGATCCGCGTGCTCTCATCCTGGGGCATGCCGGTGATTCATGAAGAGGCAGAGATACCGCCTACGGTGATCATCTTTCTTGAAGAGGACAAACCAGGACCCATTCAGGGTAATCAGCAGAAGGTTGAACAGACTTGGCTCTGTCTGGTGGTGGTGCGGGATGCAGAAACCGATGCGGGCGCATTGATCAGCCGGGTGATCAACACAGTGGTGGGCTGGACTCCAGATAGAACCCTCTTCAAACCGTTTCAACGGACGCCATCCGCTTATTCACCGGACTACTCACCCAATGGGATCTTCTACTTCCCATTGGCGTTTGAGACATCGTTTCTATTCAAAACAACGGAGTAAAGACTGTGGGCAAAAAAACACATACCCTTATCGGCGGTGGGGAATGCTTCATCGGCCCCTTTGGTGGCGGCGCTGGCATGCGCTTTCTGGGCGAGGCTTCCAAAGTCGAGCTGTCTTTTTCGGAGGAGAAAAAAACCCTGAAAAACTACTCCACCCCAGGTGGGGGCACCGCCGACACCGTCTCCCTCATCACCGATGTGCAGTTGGTGATCACCGCCCACGGCTTTGATACGGAATCCCTGGCCATGGCTACCTTTGGTGAGTCGGGATCCATTGCGGGAGGCACCGTCACCGATGAATCCCATGTAGCCTATCGGGGTGGGTATCTCCGGGCCAAAGAGGGGGTGGATCTCTCTGCCGTCTCCCTCACCAATAGCGGTACACCCCTGGTGGAGGGTACTGACTATGAGGTCAAAGGGGGTGGGGTTCGGATTCTAGAGGCCGCTGAAAATGTGGTGGATGGGGATACGGTGCTCATGACCTACACCCATGCATCCTCGGCCACGGTTGAGGCAATCCTCAATGCAGGGAAAGAATATCGGCTCTCCTTTGATGGCTTTAACCAGGCTTTTGATGGTAAGCCGGTGGTGCTGGATGTCTATCGAGTGAAAAACACCCCATCCTCGCTGGGATTGGTCACGGATGATTTTGGGAACATTGAGTTTTCCATGGATGTGCTCAAGGACGACTCAAAGACCGGGGCTGGTGTGTCCAAGTTCTTCAAACTGATGCAGATTGAGGGGTGAGGAGCATGGGACGTCTGATTGCCAAAACGGCAGGTGAAGTCAACTACCATGTACGCAAGTTTACCGTGGGTGAGATCTACGAGTTCTTCAGCAAAGCGGTGGATGGGCAGTCTGCGGAACCAGACTGGGTGGGGAACGTGCTTTTTGAAGAGGTCACCATCCAAGATATCCTCACCTTTACCGATCTGACCACAGAGCAGACCCATGCCATGGAACCGGAGGTGTTGGAGACCATCATCACGGCGATCAAGGAGGAGAACCCCCATTTTTTCGCCGCCTGCCAGCGTCTGGAGGAGGCCGGGAAGCGGCTGAATCAGGTGCTGACGGCTCCCAGCGAAGAGTCGGTCAATTCAAAAGGGCCATCTTCACCCTTATCAAGCTCGGACACCCCGGTGTGATGGATTACACCTGGGAGATGTTCCTGGATGCGCTGGACTTTGAAATCAGCCATCAAAGCTCAAGCAACTAACCCCATATCAATGGCTCGGCAGGCCAGACGGATATGTTTGGGAATGGGGCGCTCTCCGCTCTTGTAATAGGCCACAGCACGGGTGCTTACCCCCAACGCCTCAGCAGCGGATTTATTGGTAAGTTTGTGTCGCTTCATCCATGTGAAAAAGGTCTGTGTGTGGGCCAGATAGCGCAAGTTATCTGCTCCCCATTCCATATCGCCGGGCCATGTAATGGTGCTGCCCCAGTCCTCAATGGAGGCCTGAGCCATCACTTCAGGGTCCTGGAGTCCAGCAAAATGGGGATTTTCCATGAGCGACGTGAGGTCGACCACGGCTGAATAGCCATCTTCCCACTCAGCATCAATTGCAGTGGCGCTGAACGGTTTAACCTCGGTCAGGCGAATATGGTGAAGCTCAAATACTTCATTGTGTTCAGCCATTGAGTCGCTCCCATTCTGTGAGCAGTAGCTCCTGATTATCTGTTATCCAGTCGATAGCAGCCTGTGCATCACAGGTCTTGTTTCCCCGAACCTTCACCTTGAGGGTTTGGAGATTTACCACACAGTCAAAACCAGGAGCACGAATATGCACATGTGGGGGAGGATGATCCCCCGCATACATCTTAATCTTGATCCCTCGGATCACTTTGAGTGTGCTCATATGTGCTCCCTATATCTATCTGCATTTTAGCGTAATCAGTGCTCTTTTTCAATTTAGTAATGCAACAATTGCATGAATGGAGTTCCCGTGGCCCGTACCCAAGCTGCTTTGGAGTTCGTCATCCGTGCCAATGATGATGAACTGCGTTCTGCTGTCACCCGTATGCAGAGCGACTTTCGTCAGGGCGTGCAATCCATGGCCTCCGATGCTCAGACTCAGGCGCAGCGTATCAATGGGGCACTATCGGACATCTATGCTTTCCGCAATCTAAAGCGACAAATCAGGGAGAGTGAAGATCAATGGCAGGCGGCCACCCGTGAGGTAGCCCGTCTTGCGGTGCAGATGCGGGAGACCGAAACACCCACCCGCGCCATGACGCGCGCCTTTGAGCAGGCCAAACGCAATGCCAAGAGCCTCAAGGATCAAGTAGATGCCCAGCGGGAGTCCCTGCATGGTCTGCGGGGTGATCTGCGTCAGGCTGGGGTGGATACCGTCCGTCTTAGTGAAAGCCAGGAACGACTTCAACGGGATCTGAATGCCTCCACCCGTGAAGTACAAGCCCAAAGCCGAGTCAATCGCGCGTTTGCCACCATCGGCGTCCGATCCATGCGGGAGGTAGAGGACGAAGTCCAGAGGCTAGAGAATGCCTATCGGGAACTGGCCCGATCTGGGCGTGTATCTGCGGCAGATCTGAATCGAGCTCATCAGCAGATGCAGAGCCGGGTGCGTACCCTGCGTGGTGAAATGCAGGGGTTGAATGGTGCCATGACCGGAATGGCGGGTACTGTGCGCAATCTGGCAGCAGCGTATGCCGGGTTTGAATCCATTCGTGCGGCCTCCAGCTTTATCAAAGACTCCATCCTTACCTATGCCGCCTTTGATGACACCATGAGGCAGGTGGCGGCGACGTCGGGCGCAACGGCAGGAGAGCTCGCCCAACTGACCGAACTGGCCAAGGATATGGGATCTTCCACTCGCTTTTCTGCCAGTCAAGCGGCCGGTGGTCTCAAGGCCATGTCTCTGGCTGGTTTGACGGCATCTCAGCAACTGCAAGCCCTACCAAAAGTTTTGGAGCTGGCGGCAGCCGGTTCGGTGGATCTGGAAACCGTAGCGGGGATCGCCACCGCCTCCATGGCTCAGTTTGGGCTACAGGCCCGTGATCTGGGCAATGTAAACGACATCTTGGTCACCGCCTTTACCAACTCGGCAACCGATATTCAGGATCTGGGGCTGGCCCTGCAATACGCCGGTCCCGTGGCCCGTGCGGCTGGAAACAGCTTTGAAGAGACCGCCACCGTGCTGGCCCTGCTGGCCAAGAACGGCTTCTCTGGGGAAAAAGCAGGGACCGCGTTGCGAGCCGCTTATGCCCGTCTATTGGCCCCTGTGGATAAAGCCCAAGAGGCGATCAACCGTTTGGGCTTGCAGACCCGTGATGCCACTGGTCTGCTTCTACCCATGACCCAGGTACTGCGTAACCTCCGTGCAAGTGGTGCCGATGCGGCTGACATGATCCAGATCTTTGGGGTGGAAGCGGCTCCTGCGCTTACTGCTGCGGTGGGTATGTCTTCCCAGGCGTTCGTGGAGCTGGTCGCCAAGTTCAGCGAGGTCGGTGGTGTGGCTGCCCGGGTGGCCACCGAGATGGAAGCGGGCATGGGCGGCTCGATCCGTTCCCTGGAGTCTGCCTGGGAGGGGGTGAAGATTGCCGTTGGTGAGGCCATCGACAAGCACAGCAGCCTCAATTTTCAAGAGCTCACCTCCGCTATCAATGAAAACAAGGATGCCATCGTCGAACTGGCCCTGGCCGGAGTGGATCTGGCCGTCATGCTGGGGCGTGTGGCCCTGATGGTTGGCGAGTTCATCCTGGAGTGGAAAGAGGTCATTGGTGTGCTGGGTGGGGCGTATCTGGCCATCAAAACACTGCGTGTGGCCATGGCAGCACTCACAGCACTACAGACCGCTCAGTGGTTTCTAACTACCACCCGTGCCGCGTCTGGCTTGGTAGCCGTGGTAGGCGCTCAGGGACTGGTTGGCGCACTGGCGCTGGCCCGCACCCGTCTGCTCTCTCTTATCTCAATCAATCTGGCCGGGTTCTTTATCCGGGGTGCCGCCGCTGTTGGAAGCCTGCTCGCCGTGCTCACAGGCCCTGTTGGGCTTATAGCTGGGGCGACGGCGGCTGTGGGCGCACTAGGCTACATGGCTTACTCCTGGTTGAAAACCAAAGATGCCCAGGATGAAGCAGCGGCTTCGGGTCAGGCAGCCGTTGAAACTCAGCAGCAGTTGGCTGCCCGTTTGAAGCAGATCGGGCAGCAACTGGGGATCAACATTCCCGACATTGAGACCTTCAACCGTTTGCAACGGGAAGGCACCATCATTGCCGACAAAAGCACCGGGGGTTGGCGACTGGCCGCAAAGGCCGCTTCCGATGCCATTCAAACCCAGAGGCGCGCGGCCCAAGAAGCCGCCAACCAGCTTTCAAATCTTACCCGTCAGCGGACATCTGCCCAGCGTAAACTGGCGGATCTTGAACGACAACTGGCCGAAGAGCAGAAGCGACAAGCCCGTGAGGTTCTCACCGAGAAGATCCGCACCGCTGAACAGTCGGTCCAGGCCACCGAACGCGCCTTGCAACAGAGCTTAGAAGCCGAGAAACGTTTGGCCAGCCAGATCCAGGGGATCGAAGAGAAAAAGCGTAACGCCCGTATCTCCACCGAGGATAAGGTGCGGTCGCTCCTTGAACGCAACATGTCTGATCGGGAGAAAGAGACCTCCCGTGCAGCGGCAGCCTCTCAAAAGCTGGCAGAAGCCCAACGCCTCCTCTCTCAGACCACGCTTTCGGAGCGGGATATCAAATGGGCCGAATCTTTGGCCCGTGGGGCCCAGGATGCTTTTTCCAGTTTGAATGATACCTCCACCGCTATTCGGGGCGTACAGGACGCCGGGGATGTACTGGATCAACTTTATCAACGCCAGGAGGAGAGTGCGCGAAAGGCTCTGTCCAAGCAGAAAGATCAGACCACATCCCTCACCGAGCAGTTGGAAGTTGCCCGTGGGCGTGTTGCTCAGCTCAAAGAGGCGATGGAGTCGCTGCCAGACCGGGTGACCAAATCGGTAGAACTCCAGGCCCAGGTTGAGCAAGCCCAATCTGCACTCTCAGCCATCGAAAAGCAGATGGCGGCACTGAAGGATAAAACCGTCACCGTCACGGTGAAAACGATAGAGGCCAAGCAGTCAGGCGGCATGATCGGCCTACAACGGGGTGGCCGTCTTCCTGGCTATGGGGGTGGCGATCGCATTCATGCCTTGCTTGAAGCCGGTGAGATCGTGATCCGCAAAGAGCGCTCCAGGATCTTCAAGGATTTGCTGCTGACCATCAACTCCGCTCCCATGGAGACCGTGAAGCGTATCCTGCCCAACCTGCCCAGGTTTCAAACCGGGGGGATGGTGGGGTTGCCGGAGATCCCCGCGCTTCCTCAGCTCTCCTTTGCAGGGGCCGGTGGTTCTGGACAGCCCCCAGTAGAGGGGATCGTTCAGCTTGATCTCACCATGAACAGCAGACCGGCCGCTTCCATCACCAGTCCCCGGCAACAGGTGCGGCAACTGGTAGATGCCCTCAAGGAACTACAGCGCGGTACCTTCTGATATCCCGATGAAACAACTTGGTGATTTAACACTACCTGAGTCGCTCCAGTGGATCGACCGTCGGGCATGGTCTCCTGTCTCTATGGAGACAGCCCGCACCCTGGGTGGTACCCCTGTGTTCTGGTCTCAACCCCTGATCAAGGGCAGGCCCATCACCCTGGAGGCCGCAGATGGGGTGACCTGGCTGGATCAATCCACCGTGATGGCCATTGAGGCCATGGCTGCCCAATCCGGAGTGGTTTTCCCGCTTATCTGGGGGGCAGAGAGCTATCAGGTAATGTTCCGCCATCACGAACCTCCGGCCATCCAGTTTCAACCCATCTGGCCCCACCACGATCTCTACACCGGTTCCATCAAACTCTTTGAGGTGTAAACACAATGCCCATACAAACTTCAGAACTACGTTTTTACAAATCCACCACCGTCAGCGATACCACCAGCAATGGGGGCCGCATCTCCGCCAATGAGATCGCCGATGGGGTAAAGAACAACGTCTGGCCCGACGTGCCTCAAGGAGAACGACTGGCCGGATCCACCAAATACCGCAAGGTGTTCTTCAAAGTCGCCAATGATGCCGATATCAAACTGATTGACCCGCGCATCTATGTGGAGACCGCAACCCCAGGGGATGACCGCATTCTGATCTTTCCTGGTACCCAAACCGATACCCAGGGGATGCTCACCGGATCAGAGCGGCTCTATGGGGCAGGAACGCTGGATGCCAACGCCTCCATCGGAGCCACCAGCATCGATGTCAACACCGAGTCGGCCACCGATGCCATCTTCCAGAACGGGGACCTGATCCGCATCTCCGATCAGGACCATGTGGATGATGCCTCCGGTAACGTCGAGTTTATCCGTCTGGCCAGCAGTGGTGGGGTGACCTGGAATGGGGATAAAGCCACGCTGACCTTTGAGGCCGGACAGAGCTTGCAGAGCGCCTATGCCTCCAGCAATACCCGCGTTGCTTCAGTCATTGAGCCCGAGGATATCGAGGCAACCTGGGGTAGCTGGACCGGATCCACCGTTGCGGGTACATACGACGGATCCGGTCCAACGATAGCGCCCACCAATATTATACCGATTCTCGATTCAATCGGCAGCATTGAACAGACCTGGACCCTGACCTTCAGCGATGCCAACAGCTTTAGCTGCGTGGGGGATATGCTGGGTAGTGTGGGCAGCGGCTCCCTCTCTGGGGGTGATTTTGCCCCCAATAACCCTGATTTCAGCCGTCCCTATTTCACCCTGCCTGTGGCGGGATGGGGCGGGGCTTGGTCCAGTGGGGAAACCATCACCTTCAAAACCCATCCCGCAGCCGTGCCCATCTGGTGGAAACGTATTGTTCCCGCTGGGGCCAATAGTCTCTCAGCGGACAAGGTCGTCGTCGCCATTACAGGTGAGAGTGCTTGATGAGCGAGATTTCAACCAGCCTGACCATCCACTTTTCAGCGCCTGAACTGGATGAGCCCTTTGAACTGGTGGTCAACGATGATGACCAAGGGGGCTCTGCGCCGGTGCAGGTGGCTTTCAGCCGCCTAACCTCAGGCGTCTGTGGCTGGGGGCGCATCTGCTATAGCATGAGTCAGATCACGCCCCTTGAGGTGATAGAGCCCGGCAAAAAGCGCGTAAAGCTCTACTGCTCCAAGCGCGTGGCGGCATCCGCCCGGCTCATCATCAGCGGGGGTGAGGCGCGCCTGATCGGACGTCGTTCTGAAACGGTGGTGGAAACCATCACCTGGTCCAAAGAGCATACCAAGCAGCTGCGCTGGCTCTATGACCACCCGGTGTTGGAGATCATCGAGCAGACCTTCTTTCGCAACAAGCAGGGGGATCTGGTCACACCACCCCGTTATGACCGTCAAAGAGGGGAGTTCCATGCCTCCCAAGAGGTGATCGGGGCCCTGGTGGTGCGCTACACCGTAGGCTTCTCCCTCTACGAAATCACCTATGGCAATGGAGAGGAGAGCGTTTCAGCCGCTCAGTTCGTGGAGATGCAGAATGCCTGGCAATCCGGCAACGTGGAATCAGCAGAGGTCCCCCCTGTACGCATCATAGCCCTGTCCGACTGGCATGCCACCCAAGCCTCCTTCCCGCGCAAGTTTTGGCCCTCGGGAGCCCCCAGCGTCAGCCTGCGCCAAGCTTCCCCCTCAGGTAGTAGCGATGAGGACGCCCCCGCAGAGGAAGAGGAGCCCACCAGCGAGGGGTTCTATCAGGAGGTTCCAGGGACCCGTCAGACGGTGCTGGAGAAGATCTATCACCCGGATGATCCCGAGCAGTTTATTGAGGTGAAAAAGACCCTCTATCTGGAAGCGCGGGATACGGTTACCGGCAAGGCGCTTAAAATCAGGTTTCTCAATCATGCCTCTTCAACCAATTCCCCTTGATCTGGGCTTTCTGGATGAGCTGTCGGCCTTCCGATGGGTCAGCGCCAATATCTGCATCACCATCATTGATGAATCCTCCCTCTATGCAAGAATGCAGACTCAAACATTCAACGAAGATCTGGTCCTGTTGAGACATGCGCTATCAACCTCCAACGCCCAGGTGGGGTGTATGGAGTTAAAGTTCATGCCCTCATCCCTATTGATCCCTGTTGGGGCCGAATTTCCCCCCGAGGTGCATCGGCTGATCCGCGAAAGGCCAACGCTGGAGGATTGGGAGGCGTTGCTACAGAGCATGACACCCACGCCTAAGCGGGTGGTGATCTCCTGTGATGCCTCAGGTTCCACCAATGGATTTGGCGATGTCCGGATCCGGGATGGCCTGTCGGCTTGGATTGCCCAGCTGGAAAACAGGGGGGTGACGGTGATTACCCGTGAATACCGTGGTGAGCGGTGGTTGCTCCAGCTCATCGAAGATATGTCAGTCTTGACCGCATAAAGGAGAATCTCATGGCCCTGCGTTTTAACGATACCCTGCGCAACTCCCTGATGAACAATCTGAGAAGCTACATCGATGGGATCTGCTTTGTTTATCCGGGAACCCGCCCGCCCAATCCTGACTTTCCCACATCAGAGCTACCCCTGGTGCGTTTTACGCTGCAGTATAACAGCGCCGCCAACGGCGCGATCACTCTGAGTAACTCTCCGGTAGCCAGTGAGGTGGAAGCGACGGGCACCGCTACCTGGTTTCGGTTGGAGGATGGCAACTATAAAATAGATGGGGATGTATCCACCGAAGAGGGGGGTGGGGATGCCATCCTGGATAATGTGAGCCTGACCGCTGGGGAGATGGTAACCCTCAAGCAGATGGACTTTGCCATTCCCAACCCAGCCTGATCCATGTCCCTCTCTGCTGCGCTTCAATGTCCGTGGTCCATCCTTCAAGAAAGCGTACTTGGTGCGCCCTACAGCTTGACCTTGGACCAAACCCTTTCAACCTCCTGGTCCATCCAGGTTTCTTGCGGTGTGGGAGGATGGGCGCCAATACTGCTATCCCGGCAGCTTGAAGCCACCTTCGAGTATCTACCCCCATCGTTTGCGCTCAACACCCAACTGCCCATTGTTCTGACAGCCGATCTAAACCGGGCCAGGCGTTTTACGCTTGAGCATGAGCTTCCGCTCGCCTTGAGCAGCCGCTTCAGTGCCAGGGTGCAGGATGCCCGGGCCAGCTTTGTGTTGCCCATTGAGAGCACCACACGCCTTCAGGCGGATGCCTATGGCATGCGCTGTTCGGCGGCGTTGGGGTTTTCCCTCGCTTCTTGTGCTGAACACGGTAGCCGGGACATGGTTGTCATGGGAGAGATACCCCTATCTCTCAGCGGCACCATCACGACAGCGCGACATACAGTCCGGGCCTCTGGCGTCATCACCATTCAATCCCCCGCCATTCTCCTTACCGCTGACAGTGGCATCCTTCAAGCAACACCGACACTACCCATCCAGTTGCAGGGGTATATCTCCTTTGCCCCCAGATCCAGGCAGGTGACCACTCCCTATGCCATACGCTTTCCCGTTACGCGCCCTTTGGCCGCAGGGTATCGGTGTGGAGCGTTCATCGAACAACCCCTGGAAGCTTCGTGGGGCATTCAGGTTACGGGCTCATGTCGCACCCCCTGGGCGCTGGGTGAATTTGTTTGGCCGCACTCTCTTACTGCTTCGTGGAAGATTCAGGTTGGGCGAGGAGTGGAGGCCCGTTACGGTGCCCCTGTCGACCGCGCGCTTTCTGCCCCCTATCAGGATGCTCTGCTCAAGACCTTACAAGCGGGCTATGCGCTCATGGGACCGGTGCAGCAAAGTTTGGCTTGCCAATGGTCAACCACCCAGCCGGTTCATGCATCTCTCACAACGGGCTATCAACTTCAAGCGCGGGACTCTGCTCATAGGGCTGTGACTGCATGGTGGGATCTACTGGCGGATCACCCCCCTGTGCAGGCTTCTTCTGGCGTTCGTGCCATTCACTTTGGGTTGCCGCTATGAGCGTGATCTCTGCATCTCTGGCCATGGCCGAGGGAGACTACGCCTGGACCGGCACCATGGAGCTGGCGGACCCTGCCTCGTTCCAGCGCATCCGTATCGACGATCCCGTGACCTTGGAGTTGGGTGGGGAAACCTTCCAGATGATGGTGGATAACAAGACCCTCTCCCGAGATGGGGTAAGCAGGCCCAGACTGGTGGTGTCGCTGATCAGCCCCACAGCTCGTTTTGCTGCGCCCCGGGCCACATCTATGGAGCGAATGTGGAATAGCCCTGTTTCCGCGCGTGCGGCCGCCGAGGAGGCTGTAGGAGAATCCATTCTATGGGATCTGGTGGACTGGACCATTCCCGGCGGGCGGCTGGCGGTTTATGATGCTGCGCCTCTTGATGTGGTGCGTACCATTGCAGAAGCGGCCGGTGGTGTGGTGGAGACTACACCCGGTGGCGAACTGCGTGTGCGGCACCGTTTTCCCGTTTCTGTGCCCCAATGGTTCAGCACCACACCAGATCACATCCTCACCGACGCCACTGACAACCTCTCCTGCCGGGAGTCCCACCGCGCCCGTTATCGGGTGAACCGGGTGACGGTGCGGGGCTGGCTGCCCAGCGGCGGCCACCTGTCGGCGGAAGTGGACCGGCGGGAGG
Organism: Magnetococcus marinus MC-1; assembly: GCF_000014865.1. Taxonomy (NCBI): domain Bacteria; kingdom Pseudomonadati; phylum Pseudomonadota; class Magnetococcia; order Magnetococcales; family Magnetococcaceae; genus Magnetococcus; species Magnetococcus marinus. The sequence continues at coordinate 2,513,502 of NC_008576.1, read as the reverse complement.
ACGGCCTCAACCGGGGCCGTACCAGCTTTCATTCCGGCGGGACCGCGCATCTGCTGGTGAGCCAGGGGCCTGAGACCGCCATCCAGGGTATCTCCGCCTCCGCCGGCGCGCTTCTGTCCAACGCCGACCAGTCCTTCACCGTCACCGAAGATGTCGTTTTCGACGGAACAAACACCGCCACGCTTTCCCAACCCGCTCAATCCATCCAGTCGGTAATTTGGCTGGGCAATGATCTGGGTTCGCTCTCCCTGGCCCCGGACGGCATGACGCTTCTGGCCAGTCGCTCCGGTATCGCCATCGCCCGGGTCACCTTCACCGTGCTGACCCGGTCCTGGCGACTTTCCGTCCCCAGCCGGGTAGCGGGGCTGGATTCATTCCCGGTACAGGTACGAATCACCGGCCAGTCTGGTGATCTGGTGGGCGATGGCGAGATCGTCTGCCAGCGCGGCGATGGTGCACACCCTGGTGAAGATATCTCCGATCCGCTTCTGGCCACTACCGAAGTCAAACTATCCCGTGGCCGAGCTGAGATTGATGCCGGGGAAGATCTGCAAGAGGTGTCTCTCACCTGTGTTCATAGGCCCGGTGTTATGCCAGGGCAAATTATTGAGGTTCATGATGCCCTTATGGGTCGTTCCTGGCGGGGCAAGGTGACAGCCGTGGCCCATGAGGCCGTTGGTCCCCGCATCACTACATCTCTGGAGGTGGTTCGTGTCGAACCCAGTTCATGATTTGCAGCGACTTGTAGTAAGCCAAAAGTCAGTTACCGGGCGGGTAATGGCCGTCACCGGCGGCATAGTTCGCGTGGCAACAGGGCAGGGGATCGTTCAAGCGATGGGAAATAGCCTTGCTGTGGGTGACCGTGTTGTGGTGGAAAATGGCACTACGCGTCCAATTTCCCAATCAACACAACAGGTCACCCACAAGGTTTAACCACATGCCGGAGCCAGCTCGTACCTGTTGGGGAGCTCTGTATCCGGGAGTGGATATCTCGATTTTTAAAGAGCTGATTATGACGTGAGCCAGCATATCACGCTGATTGGAAAATAGCTGTTATTTCAAAGAGGATGAGGTTGTTGGGAGGGACAGCGGTGGCCAGATGCGGAGAACTTCCATTTGAATCCGTATTTCGGCCCAGAATTTTTCTACCTCCACTCCCATCGGATCGCTGGCCGATAAATCACCGGGCGAATCACTCGAGATCGCGGTTGTACATACGCTTGTCTTGGGCGAGAGAGTACTTGCACAGGATGTGAATGGATGACCTGATCTGCTCCTGACATGGAGAGTAATTTATCGATACGGGCCTGGATGTCCGGGTGCGTTTTTAACCAGTGGTACTCCCGCTGGTGCTGAATGGGGCGGAGAAAACGTGACATCCAGTTCCACCTGGGCATCTCAATGCGCTTGAGTGCTGAGGCCAGCCCATGAGGGTCATTGGTCAAGTCGACAGCGCTTCGATCCGCTTCAAATTCACGTGTGCGAGAGAGAGCCAGTTGAAGCGCGATCCCCACAAATGGGGCCGCCAGCAGAATCAGAAGGGCCAGCCAGGAGATCTGTACAATACCCAGTATCCATAAGGGAATGGCAAACAAGATGATGATCTGTCCTATGGAGGATAACGTGGTGGTCAATAGTCGAAAGGCGTCGGTCAACGCCAATACCCGAGTATCACCATTCATGATGTGACTGACCTCATGGGCCATCACGCCAAGGAGTTCTCTTTGGTTAAGCAGACGCAGCAAACCATCAGAAAGCGCAATAGCGCTCTGCTCACCAGGCCCAACAGCCATGGCGTTGGGTACGCTACTGGGGATGGCATAGAGGGTGGGCGTCGTCGGCAAACCGGCTCTGTTCCCCAACTGTTGAACCATTTGGTAGAGATCAGGACGCGCATAATGGGAGATCGGTCGTGCGCCCATCATCTTCAGCGTGAATGTTGGCGGAACCTGTGGAACCAACAGATTGAGCGCGATAGCCAGTGCCAAGCTCCACCAAACCCCTTCCTCTCCAGCCAGTATCCAGCCGAGTAGAGCAAGCAGCCCTGTCATAGAGGTGATCAGTAGAAGCGTCTGCAGAAGGTTGTTCCTTCTGTGTTCCTGTATTTTTGCTTTGTCTAAAGAGGGCGTGAAGTAGCGCATGGCTTTTCTCCTTTCCTTCTGGATTTAGGTACGCACGTCTCTGTTTACAAGGGGATAAGAGAAAAAAAATATCGTCGCCCTCCTTGTAACCCCATTTCATTGATCCTATCTCCTTGAGCAAGACGGCAACCGAAGTCGGTGCCAAGCTTTTACGGTTAACGCTAATAGCATGTAAAGAAGGCCCCCAATGGCTGCTCTGATGGAATACGATCCTTTCCGCAATGTTCGTACATTGCAAAACGAAATCAACCGGCTGTTTGACCACAACTGGGAAGAGCCAAATGGACAGATGGCCAAGTGGCCCATGCGGGTGGACATCCGTGAGGATGAAAACCAGATCATGATCAAAGCCGATCTGCCCGGTATGACGCAACAAGACATCAGCGTCGATGTGGACAACGGCACCCTGACTATCTCCGGTGAGCGCAAGTTTGACGATGAACAAAATCGTGATGGCTATCACCGGATTGAACGGGCCTATGGCCGCTTCAGTCGCTCTTTTCAACTGCCCAATACCACCGATACAGGGAACATCGCGGCAAAGTATCAAAATGGTGTGTTGGAGGTGACGCTACCTAAGTTGGATGAGGCCAAGCCTCGTAGCATTCAGGTTGAAGTTCTCAACTAAACTCGTGACCAAGCCCCATGGATTTCCCCCGGTTATGGGTTTGTCTTCAACCTGGTTAAAGGGTCGGCTCATTGGGAGCCAAGAGCCGACCCTCATTTTTTTTCGAATAACATGATCCTTTGGAGGATAGGACCATGGACAATATAAATTCCACTGGCTCCAGATCAAAGCAGGTTAAACCGTTACTTCCATGGCTTAAGACCCCAATGGCCATTTCCATCCCGGTTGAGCGTTTTTCATTTACGCCCACCGTGGAGTGGCAACTTGGGAACCGTTCATGGAGGGATGAGATCCAGAAGTTCTGGTCTTTTCTTCTGTTGGTTTTGACTGCACCGGTAATCTGGTCCGTCGTCATTCCTATTGCACTATTGGATATGATGGCAACGCTCTATCAGCGGATCTGTTTTCCCGTCTATGGGATCGGTTTGGTGTATCGATCCGATTATGTGGTGATGGATCGCCATAAGCTGAGCTATCTGAGCCCCCTTGAAAAATTAAACTGCCTCTATTGTGGCTATGGAAATGGCGTCTTGGCCTATGTGCGGGAGATCGCAAGCCGAACCGAGGAGAGGTGGTGCCCGATCAAGCATGGGAAGAGACCAAAGTCGCCCCATTCCCGCTACGACAGTTTTGAAAATTACGGTGACGAAAGTGGTTACCAGTGTCGTGTTCAACAAAAATCGAGTCAATAGGAGGAAGCGCCATGAAATCTGAAACGGTTGCTCTTTCCTAGAAGTATGGACTAATGAGATCTGGACTGGTGAAAGATCTGTTCTGGATGACGATTGTTATTGGTTGTGTGCTTTCAATGGTGATGCCTGCCCATGCTCGCTCCATGCCGGAGTTGACCGGGTTGGTGGAGCAGCTCAAACCAACGGTTGTGAACACCCACACAACAAAAAAAGTGCAGGGCGCCCATGGGGGATTATCCCATAATCCTTATTAAAGGAAGCCTGTGCCTCGTCAAAACCTGGCCCGTGTCCCAGCCCTTACATGACCTGCATCGCCACATCGCCAGCCAGGGAACCAACTCTGGGCGGGTTGTGGCCGTCACCGGCGGCATAGTTCGCGTGGCAACAGAGCAGGGGGTGATGGAGGTGTCCGGAAGTGGGTTGGCGGTGGGGGAACGGGTCGTGGTACGGGATGGTGTGGCGGTCAAGATGCAGGGCGCTTCCGATACCTCGCTACATTACGTTTGAACGCCAGCTCTACTTCCAGTCCGCCTCCCGCAGATCCCCGGTTTGGTAAAACTGCCGCACCCGGCGAATGAACTCCATGAAATCCTTGTTCTCGGTCGCCAGCCGATTACAGGTGTTCCAGTCGATCTCCGGCCGCTCCCGGGCCGGGATGATGATCTGGCTCTCCGACAGCTCCTCCGGCTCCAGCTGAATCACTCCAATGCCGTGCAGGGCGAACAGCATCCGCAGTTCTATGTGAGACCCCAACGTCCGTGGGTAAAATTAAAAAATTTGTTGACACCTCACCGCAAGCTTCCGATACTGAGATTGTTCTCTGCCAGTGGCAGTTGAACCTACAAAGGCCTCCGCTGAGCCAGCCTGGCGAATCAGCGGTTTTTTTATGTCCATTTAGGGCTGGCCTTGATTTTTTCGAGGCTCCTTGGCGTGTCAGCCACATAAGCAGTGATAAATCTTGCTGTTTTTCTGCTTGTTAGTGCAATTACCACGACGTAGTTACTCACCACAAGCGTCACCCGCCTGTTGTTATCGTAACGTTTTCTTTTTCCGTCCCAGCCGATAAATCTGTCACTGTCTGGATCTTGAAGGGCTGTTTTGATCCAGTCCAACCGTTCTGCTCGTTTTGGTGAAAACGAATCTTTAATCTTGTTCCGCCGACTGGACTCGAAACAGCAATGGTCAAAATCTGATTTCCTGAAACGCACGGCAATGCCATCAAAGGTAGCAATAGGCCCCTGGCAGTACGTAGCTTCAAAGTGCTGGCGATATGCATCCAAATCGTTCAGTTGCAACAATGCTGGATAGGCCAATTTACCAACCCCCGCCAAGGTCGATTGCAAATATATTGAACTTTTTCTCGCCGCGAACGGTGGGGGTCAATGGGTGGCCCAACCGGTTCTCCAGATGTTCGATAAGCTGTGACTTTGCACCATTTTCAGCCAAACCTTTATTGAATTTTGCGCTGACTGCTCCGGTCAAAACATCTGCTGCTTGGATCAAGACTGATTCTTCAGAACGTACTGGCTGAACGCGCAGGATGTCAGATGATAGATTGGCTGATGATAAGCACCTTCTAAGCGTTTCAGGGCGGTCCATGAGCCTGTTGCTTTTGTAGTCGCAAAATACCGAATATCTATTAAAGTCAAGAACCCAATGATGGAGTAACTGATAATAGAACTTGTAAAATCCAAGCTCTCTGTCATCTGAATGGAGTTGCCAGTTAATCTGATCATGGCGGATCAGAATGCATCGAAATCGCACAGATGCGCCTTGCCCCATAAACCAGTCAATAAGTGCTTTGTAGAACTCCACGCGTGACGGAGAAACTTTTTGCCATTTGAATTCACCACCTACCCGATAGGTGTCTCGCAACGAGTGAATGGCGTCCTTGCAAGTTTTTCTCTGAAGGGTCTCAATCCAGAGGCTGCCAATAGCGACATACGTTCCTTTTGGGTGTTGAGATGTTAACAGATCTGGGCGGCTTTCATCACAATAGACATCAAACTCCATTTTAACCGGCCTCCGATTCTGGATTTATTGAGTGCAGACCCAGTGCATGTGAAGAGCGGGTATTTACCTCAGTACCATTATATTCGCACCTAATGCCTAAGAGGCTGAGAATAAGCCTGCAATTAAAGGCCTTCATTTGTACTGGGAGGTCTGGAGTGTATGTATTGGGGTAGGCAAAACCTATAGGTTCTCCAGCGTATCTCCCTTCATGGACAAATTCGTTTCGGAGAGTGGAAATATCGCACTCTTCTCTACCATTCTCTTGCCTGGTAGAAGCCCACGATGGGACTGGGATACCATAGTGACAGGCAAGCTCCTGAGCTCTTTTACTGTGATTGACGCGTCCTTGCCCGGAAATATCACAATGCAGTTTCCAACAGGTGTCAAGCACCGTGTATAGGGCGCTAAACTCCTCAAATTCATGCTGGTAGGAGTGAGAAAAGAGCTGCCAGTGGATGGCACCAAAGATGTTCTTTTGTACTTCAGGAGAGGGGTTGGTGAGCCAAAAATGCTCCGCCTGATTAAGAACTGCCTCGATTCCTGAGTTAGAACATACCAAATCTGATAGCGTTCCCACTCTAATAGCAGCTCGGTAAAAGTGGTTCCAGCCTTTTGGAATAAGGCGCAAACCAACCAATAGCCCCAACACAGCGATAATAAAATGAGCTAATTGTGGATCAATAGCGCCCTGATTGCATTTTAAAACATGTGTTTGCGGGAGTGCAAAAGCCGATGCAGCAACTTTTGGACAGTGACCATCCTTTGACCTTTTTTCCTGTGTATTCACGATAGGGGGATAGAGCCAATTGTCATTGGATTGCTCGTGTTTCAGGACATCCTCAACTGTGTTTGCAATATCTGGCAATGCATCAATGGTAAAGGTGTTAGTTTGAAGCGTTTTATACTCACCAGGCCAAGAGCCTTGAGGCCAAAAACCAAATTTGATTTCACTACCGTTTATCGGATTTGATTGCTGGTTCACTCTATCCCTCCAGTTCCCCCCGCTCCAGCCGATCCCAGGCGTCCAGGACCAGGCGGGCGGTGCGGTATTCGCCGAATTCGCGCATCTCCTTGTTCTTGAGGACGCGGAAGGTTTCAGAGGGGTAGTCTGCGCCCATCACGTTCGCCGGGTCGAGGATGTAACGCAGTTCGTCGCGGGTCAGACCATAGAGCCGGGCGTAGTAGGCATCCAACTCGGCGCGGAGGATGGCGCGGCGATCGGGGTCCCAGCGGAAGGGCGGGCCGTCGTAGCCCAGGTCTTCGGCGAAGGGTTTCAGGTCGTGGGCGGTGTAGGTCAGTTCCAGGACGCGGGGGACGATGAATTCAATATCCATTTGATTGTAGATACTTGGCGGAAGTACTGGAAATTGCTTTACATAAAAGTAATTCAGCGTGACTCCTCCAACCTTCTGTCTGGCGATAAAGTCAAATGGTATTGAAGAAATGTTCGCGATTAAGCCAGAGTAAACTTTTGGAGGAATATCCTCATTTTCTGAAATCAACAAAGGCATTTTGTTTCCGACAGCTCCTTTCGGAATCACTGTGGGAATCACGGTCCGTTCATTCGTTGGAGATGTGATATCTTTAAATCCAAGCAGCCATTCACGCTGCCAAGCATCAGGAATTCGATTGTCAACTTCGCTTAGATTGACCCAATAGAAGGGTTGAACGCTAAAGTTAGGGTCTAAATGGTCTTCATCTGACGTGTCAGGGAGAACTCTGTAGCCTCTTTCATCACCCCTTGATGCGTAGGAAGAAGCACGATGATCATAGAAACTGAACATTTTTGGTTCATACAGCGGCACCCACACCGTCCCATCCCCATCCAGCCACTTCACCCCCTCCCGCTCAGCGCCCATCTGGGTCAACTGCTCGGCGGTGCGGAACAGGCCGCTGTCGTTGGACATGTCCAACATACGCATAAACCGAATGCCCCACGGGTTTTCATCAGCCTTGCGGTTGGGGGACTCTTTGATCAGCACCGGCACGTTGCGGTAGATCTTCTTGGTCAGCTCCGCATCCTGGCGGCTGCGGAAGACCGGGCAGGTCTTGGTGTTGGGGTTGATGAGGGCGATCTCTTCCGGCGTCAGGGTGAACTGCCGCTCCTTCTCCAGCAGGTGCTCCGCCCGGGTGGCGAAGAAGGTGAAGCGGGTCTCCAGAATGTCATTGCCCAGGGTGAGCAGGGCGAACTTGAAGCTCCTGTGCACCCCCTGGAAGATTGGTGCGCTGTTCTCAAAGTCAATCAGACTGGCCAGCCGCCCACCCAACGCCACTGCCTCGAAATAGGCCTTGGTGGAGTTGTCGGTGGCGATGCCGGTGGGGACGATGACCCCGGCCCGACCGGTGGTGGATTGCAGATTGAGAAACAACTCCGCAAACAGGGCGTAGGTGTTGACATCCCCCACACCGGTCAGGGGAAAGCGACCGCCCTCCTTGCCGTTCAAGTGAACGAAGACGCTGACCGCTTCGGCCATGCGTTTGGCCTCGTTGAACTCGGCGTGCAGGCGCTGTTCACCCAGGCACTTTTCCTGGGAGTGGTCGAGCTCCGGGAAGAGGTGTTTGCAGAGCATCCCATCGGCCAGCCAGCGGATGCGTTGCTGGCGCTCGGAGGCGTTCTTGGCCTTGGCGATATCGGGGTGACGGGCGGCGAAGAACTCCTGCTCCTGGAGCTTGATGCGCTCCCACGGCGGGTTGCCCAGCAGCACGTCGAAACCACCCCGCCAGCCCATGGTCTCATTCTCCACCGCTTCCCCCTTGGCTGGTGGGCGAAACACCTCGGGAAACTCTAGATGCCAGTGGAAGAAGCCGTATTGGCCGGCCAGGGACCGGATCTTCTCCTTCAGGGCATGGGGCACGTCGTGGGGATTCTTCTGAATGCGGCGGAACGGCTCTTCGGTGATGGCCGCTCCGAAGGGATCATCCTTCTTGTTCATGAAGGCGGCGCACCAGGCATCGGCCAGGAACTGCCCGGAGAGATAGCCGCCAGAGCGGACATGCTCGGCGTAACGTTTTTTCTGTCGGGCGATGTCCTCGATGCTGTCCGCCGGACTGGCATCCAGATTCTGCATGGCGGCGGCCAGATCGCCCAACCGCTCCCAGGGATGGATCTCGTCATCCCGGAACAGGGAGCCCATTTTGCTCTCGCGCTGCTCCTTGTTGCGTTTCTTGAGCGCGGTGCAGACCTTCTTGTCGTCCCCAGTCACCGGCTTGAAGGCGTCATCGGGGATGCCCGCTTCGATGGCCGCGGGCGTCGCCCCCACCAGGGAGTCGCCGCACTTGATGCGGTGGTCCAGGAAGGTGAGCGGCCGGCCCGGCTCCAGGGTTTCGATCCATAGGGCGGTCTTGCACAGCTCCACGGAGAGGGGGTTCTTGTCCACCCCGTAGATGCAGTGGCGCACCACCTCCCGCAGGGCGTGCTGGCGCTGCTGCTCGCCGGGGGTGTCGGAATCGGCCGTCAGTCGAGCGATCTCCGCCCCCATGTGCCGGGCGGCGGCCAGGAGAAAATGCCCGCTGCCGCAGGCGGGGTCGCACACCTTGAGCTTGAGCAACGCCCCCACCGGGTCGGTGGGATTGTCCCGGATGGTGCGCTCCAGCACCGGCTCCAGGGCCGACTTGATCAGTTCGTTCACCAGACTGGGCGGGGTGTAGTAACTGCCGGTGAGCTTGCGGTCCGAGCCTTTCCCGGACTTCTCATCTTCATCATCCCCCACGAAGCCGAACTGCCAGGGGGCGGTCTCCACGTCGATGCGGGGGTGCAGCTCCAGCAGGCTCTCGTAGACCGAGCCCAGCTCCTCGGTGCCCATATCCCGGTAGTTGATGCGCTCCAGCGCCTTGCCCTTGGCGTGGAAGGAGATGGCGCGGATGGCCTCCAGCAGGTGGGCGTTGTCGATTTCGGCAGCGTCCAGGTGGGGGCACTGGTCGGCATCGAACAGGCCGCCTAGTGCTGGCAGGGCCAGGGGTGCAGCCCCTTCCGCCAGCCCCGTGAAGGTGATCCGGAGCCCCTGCCAGAGATCGGTGTGGCCGTCGTAGTGGCGCTTCCTGCGGGCTTTGTCCCGCAACCGGGCCAGGGCATACCCCTCCTGATAGATGCGGGTGGCCGCTTCATCGGCGTCCGGGGCATGGAGCAGTCCGCGTTCCTCGGCCTTGAACAGGAACAACAGCCGGTAGACCAGCCGCAAGAGTTCTTGAAAATACTCTTTTCTATCAAGTGATCCGCTGGCTATTTTGTCCCTCAGAGACTGATTATCACGTTTTTGCAGAAATCCATTACCCAATTGCCGGAGTGCGGTGGTCACCCCCTGGCGCAGTTCTCCCAGAGCCCGGGAGCCTTCCTCAGCGGCCAGGTTGTGCCACGACTCCAGCAGGCAGGCGGTGACCTTGCCCTCCCTGGGGCGGGTGCGGCTCTCATGAAACAGCAGCCAGAAGGCGGCAAAGTCGGCAAAGAGCTGCTCGGCGAACATGCGCTCCAGATCCGCCTCCACATAGGCCGGGCGGGTGAGGCTGGGGTTGTCCCGCAGCAGGCGCAGTTTCTCCCCGTTGGCCACCATGCCCCACAGGCAGTCGTCCTCGGCGTTGAGGAACTCCTGGATCATTCCATGGGGCGGTCGTTTACGCCCTTCATCCCCGAACCGTCCATCCGCCTTGTCCAGGTCGAACTCCCGGGTCGCCAACAGGAATGGGACGGCCCCTTCACTGGCCCGGTGGGAGAGCCGGAACTCGCGGTCTCGCATGGTGACCGGCGCGGCCTTGTCGATATCCCGATAGCCCAGGACATCCCGCAGGAATGGGAGCAGCCATTCGGCAACGCCCACCTTGGAGGCCCCCAGGTCCTGACGATCGCGCCGGGCGACATAGTCACTCCATAGGTCCACACTTATACGCCAGTAATGGCCGATCATGTCTTTGACGTTGAATGATTTGGAGATGCCGTAATCGGCATTGCTCTGACCTGGAGCAGAGAGCTTCGTTACCTTCTGCAGAAACTCGGGGGGCAGGATGTTTCCTTCGATGCGCAGGGCGGTGAAGCCGTGATCCTTTTGTTTTCTCATGTCGGCTCCTCCCCTTAAAACGTCACAGCTGGCGCCAGTACGTAGATGCCAATGACATCAACAGGAAGACATGCTTTGACGTCATAGCGAACCCCCTTGGCGTCGCTGGCCTCGCGGACCCGGCGATGGTCCGCCAATAGCTGATCGGCCCGTTTGCGGGCGATCTGGCTGAAGGGCAGTTGCAGTTTTTCCACAGTGGCCTTGGCAGCCTCGATCATCTGTGCTTTCTGCGCTGGTTCCATGTTGCGGGCCGACTCCAGCTTCTTCCACGCCAGGGCATCCTTTTCCGGCAACACCCGAGGTTCGCTGGAACCCTCCACCGCCACGCCCAGGCACTCCTCGGAAAGCAGCGTCCGGTGGGGGACGAAGCGATTGCCCTCGCGCCGCTCGATCATCAACTGGCTACGCAGGCGCAGCAGGAAGACCGTGGTGCGGGTTTTGACCTCCCTGGTGAAGATGGCCCCACAGCGGGCGGCCAGTTCCGGTTCTTCCTCCTCCAACGCCCGTTCCGCCACATGCTCCGCCAGGGTGGCCACCAGGGGGTGGGCGCGGTGGACATATTCCACCCCCGAAGGGGCGGGATGGGTGAAGGTGATGCGAATGGCGCCCTCCAGACCCACGCCGGCCAGACGTTCCCGAAGTTGCGGGGCCATGTGCTGCAACGGGAACCGAAAATGGTTTTTCGTCGGCTCCAATGGGGCACGGAGACGTTCCGCCGTGCGGGTTACAAAGCGCTCAACGTCCGATTCCCCACCCAGCACCTGAATGGCCTTCTCCCACTCCGGCAGGACATCCTCCGGCTTCAGACGGCGCTGGGCAAAGATGGTCTGGCTCTGTTTGGCCTTCTCCTTGGCGCTCTCCCAGGCCATGTCCACTTCGTTGTCCAGATCATCGAAGACCAGGGAGAACTGGCGCTGGCCATGGACCAGGCTGCCTTCCTTGAGCAGCACCGTCTGCATAATGGCGTCCATCACCTTGTTACTGTCCGACGGCATGGGAACGGTGACGCCCAGCTCTTTGCGAATGCGTTCCGCCTTGCGCAGGATCACCTGCAACACCGCCCCGTCCACCGGGTTGTTCTCACCGTAGTACATGAGCACGCGGACTTTGGGAGAAGGCTGCCCGAAACGATCCACCCGGCCTTCCCGCTGTTCGTGGCGGGTGGGATTCCAGGTCAGGTCGTAATGGACCACGGCGTTGAAGAGGTTTTGCAGGTTGATGCCTTCACTGAGGCAGTCGGTGGCCACCAGCAGGCGCTTGGCAAACTCGGAGAGGCCATGGACCTTCTCCTCGCGCTCTTCCGGGGTCAGTTCCCCCGTGACGGCCATGACCTCCACCCCGGCGCGTTTGAGCGCACTCTGCAGATGCTCCGCCACATAATGGGCGGTGGCGATGTAGCGGCAGAAGACGACAGGTTGAAACCCGTTGGACACGAGATCCTTCAACTGGGAAATCAACTCTTCCAGCTTGGGATCGTTTTTGGGACCTTTGAGCTTGTCCACCCGCTTGATCAGGTTCTTGAGCGCGGCGGTATCTTCCACCGTGCCGGCAGGAACGCTTTCGTCCTGATTGAGGGTCTCTTCGGAGTCGCCATCCAGAACCGTTTCGGACGCCTGCTTCTCCAACAGTGCGATCTGACTCTCCTCCGACTCCTCCTCGGTGGATTCCAAGCGAGTACGAAGCGCCATGGCGGCCGCTGCCGGACTACTGCTGATACAGCGAAGCAGCGCCAGCGCCGCCCACCAGCTCATACGCTGTTTCAGGAGGCTCAAGCCTTCGGTTTGTTTCACCATCTCCCGGGCATAGTGGAGGACATCATCGAACAGTTGCTTCCAGTCACCGGTCAGGGCATAGGTGGTCTCTGCCGATTCCCTATCCGGGAACACCGTGGAGTCTTGCCACTCCCGGATATCCGGACGTCGCCGTTGCACGAAATAGCGGGCCAGATCCTCCCGCAATTCCTTTCGGTCGGCAGGGTTGACGCCCTGGAGCTGCTTGAAATCGGGGCGTAGCAGGCCGAGCAGATTGTAAAAAGCTTCCTCATCGCCGCTGTGGGGCGTGGCGGTGAGAAACAGCATGTGCCGGTTGGGATCGTCGGCCAGACCTTTGAGAAGCTGGTAGCGCTGGTGCCGGGTATTGCCACCACTACGGACAGAGCTGTGGGCCTCTTCGACGATGACCAGCTCCGGGCAGGCTCGAAGGAATTCGTCCCGGCGACGGTCGGCTTTGATGTAGTCCAGGGAAACGATGGTGAAAGGGTACTCCTCGAAGATGGACTGGCCGGCCATCAGGCCACGCTCCAGGCGTCCCGCTGTCCCAGTTCGCACTACCTCGGCCTGGATGTTGAATTTGGCTGCCAACTCCTCTTGCCACTGTTCGCACAGGTGCGGGGGGCAGATGACCGTCATCCTCTCCACCTCGCCACGATCCAACAGCTCCCGGACGATCAGGCCAGCCTCAATGGTTTTGCCAACCCCCACATCGTCGGCGATGAGCAGCCGCACCGTCTCCAGGCGTAGCGCCATGAGCAGCGGCACCAACTGATAGGCGCGAGGTTCGACGCCGATATTGCCAAAACTCCGAAATGGTCCCGCACCGGCGCGCAGCTTGAGGCGGAGAGAGTCCCGCAGCAGCAGAGCCGCCGTTTGCGAGCCCGCCTTGGTGGCATCAGGCAGTTGAAAGGTGGCTGGCACTGGGGGAGTTGGCTCCAAAGGTAGAAAAATGGTGGTGGCATCCTCTTCACTGCCTCCCAGCGGTCGTAAACGGAGGACCTGTTCCCGGTTCTCCGGCAGGACGACCCACTCCCGACCTCGGGCCCGGACAAGGCTGCCTGGTTGAAACACTTCCTGGGCGGTACTCATTGCCAGCCATCCGGCGCTTGAGAATTCATGAATTTTTCCCTTGTCCAAAAATGAAGCCGTGCGCCTGGATGATTTCAGGCCAAGTGGATTGCTCCTTGGGGAAGCGCACAACGGTCAAGCCGGCATCCTGCAGGTTCTGGGTGATCTGTTCATCAATCTTGCGCTGAGAGTCCCTTTCATGGTGGGGACCATCGATGTAGATGAGGACCTGTTTTCCCGAGTAGCCGAAATCCGCCTGGGTATGGAAGTCGGAGAGCAACGGTTGGGCCCTGTCCGGCAGGTTGTAACCATGATCACGCAGATAGAGCACCCAAGCCCTCTCCAGAGAGGATACGGAAGAATTGAGCAGCGACTGGAGCAGGTCATCGGCGGACTGGCCGGATTGCCCCTTTTCAGCCTGGCTGCGGATCAACCGGCACAGGAGATCCAGCACCAGGGGGTTGCGACGGTCGATCAGGATGTGTTCCGGCTGATTGAAATAGCTGAGCAAGCAGCGATAACACCCCGCTTCGCAGTCGGAGTCCTGATCTTGCAGGTCCGTGTGGTCTATCCACTCGCCAGACTTGGAGTCGAAATGGAGGATTTCCAGCGCTTGACGCGCCACCTTGCCGATGGCTTTGGGATCGGAAACCAGACGGGTCAGAACGCCAGCGCCTCCCTCGGCAGACTCAAAAAACAGGATGGCATTGCGGCGGCCGCGCTCGGGAAGTGGCTCGGCGGCCAGTTCGCTCTCTTCAAGCTGGAAGGCAGCCTCAATACCGCGTTTGAAAGCATACTGGAGCGTGGCCATGGAGGCCTCGTCCAACATTTCCTTGGGTTGCAGGATCAGGATGTTTCGCCGGTCCTCGGCATAGGGCGTAATGCGCTGAACCGTCTTGCCCTGTTCGACGCTGTCATCCACATCCTCCGGGGCTTGTTCGTCCTTGGACCAGATGCCGCTTGTGACATCGATGTTAAAGCCGTAGATGGACTTCTCCTTACGGCGCCGCCACCCCAGGTTGATGCGCCACAGCGTGGATGAGGGGCCGTAGCGGATTTCCAGGAGGTCGTCACTTCCTTCTGAGACTTTGAGGGGAGTGAAGCGTGGCAGACCATTTTCCTCCGCATAACGCAGCGTGGTGATGGTCTCATACCCCTGGCGTTGACGCTCTTCTTCGTCGGAAGTGATTCGGGTGGCGCGCCGGGTGCTAACTTGCTCAATGCGATAGAGGCTGACCAAGTTGCGGCCGCCCTCCAAAGGCTCAGCGCAATTGACGCACAGCTCAAACTCCTTCTGGTCGCCAAAGTGCCCATAGCCGCAGGCGGGGCAAAGCCGGGCGATCTGAACGGGCAGTGAAGCGGAAGTGGAAACGCTGTCCTCATCCTTGATGCCGAGAATGGCCTTGCGAACCCGATAGGTGCTTCCTTCGTGGTAAATAATGGACTGGGGGCCGAACTCGGACAGCCCCAGGAAGCGGGGCCGGCTGAGGAATGTATCCCTGCCAACCTTTTCCCGGCGACCGGGGATGAAGGCCATCAAAGGGAGCCGGGGGAAGTTGTACCCGGGCAGGAATCCTTGGCTGGCCAGGAAACGGTAGGTGTAGAAATCCGAATTCATGGTGGTTCGGGTATCAAGCAGCAGTTCCTGTTGCACCCGAGCCTCGTCATAACGCTGTTTGGCTTCCTTTCGGTCTTTTTCCGTGGCTGCTGCATTCATCTGAACGGCGTGGCTTTTTTCCATCTGCTTGGTGGTGGCCCGGTAGAGGGAGCGCCAACGCTCAAACGCTTGGTTGAATTGCTGGAAGGAGGCATGGATGGCGTTGTTCTGCCATTCAGAGCCATACCATGGAGCGACTTCTTCCGTCAGTTCATTCTCAACCATCGCCAGAATGGAAATTGCGCGCTTGGCGGCACGTTCACGCACGGCCGGAGTATCCATGAAAGTGGCCAAGTCATCCCGTACCGGCAATGAATCCGGCATCTCCAGGTTGAGCACGTCCTTGACCGACGTTCCCAGTTTCTGTCCTGTTTCCGCCAACCAAACCGAATGCAGGTGGCTCTTGATCAACTCCTCGTTGGCCAGATCGATCATTGGCGGGTTGACGCTGCCAGCAACCATGCGGGTAGGGTCGGTGAAGAAATACTGGTCATGGGGGGAACGGGCCGCACAGTAGGTAATGACCAATGCGGGTTGCCCACTGCGCCCGGCCCGTCCGCTACGTTGAGCGTAGTTTGCGGGTGTCGGAGGGGCATTGCGCATGAAGACGGTGTTCAGGGAGGAGATATCCACCCCGAGTTCCATGGTGGGGGAACAGAACAGCACAGGCAGTTTGGCCGAACGGAAGGCGTTTTCACGCTCTTCACGGGTGCTGCTGTCCACCTGAGCGGTATGCTCACGCGCCTCAAGCTGGTGGAGGAAACGGTCTTTCTCCTGCAACTGGCCCGCAACGTTCAAATAGAGCGTGCGGAAGAATGCGTTGTCGGTCTCCTTGAACCCCTTGGCGGCTGGAGCATCTTCCGGGGATTGGTTTATGGACCACTCGAGAACACTAGCTCCCACACGGTATCCACGGTCGTCCTTGCTTAATTCAACAGGCTCAACAAGGCCGTAGATCTCCAGCACCCTGAGCATGCCATCGATCAACTCATTGTAGATCTCTTCATTAAACTTTTTCGGGAATGCGGGATTGCCAGGCCCCCATGTGGCCTGGCTCTTCAAATGAGACCCGAACCGTGACCGATAAGAGATATGAACGGTCGGGAAATCATACCTGTTTGCCTGCTTCTTCGGGCGAGGAAGCATGACGGAAGCTGTGACGGGGCGTTCATCCTCGGAAAGGCCCCAAGGCTCCTTCAGGTCAGAAAAGCTCCGGTTCCTGACTTGTTCGAGATAGTTCGGATCCAGGTAGATGGTCTTGATGGCCAACCCCCGTCGCATGGTGTCGAGCAACTCCTGAGCCAGTGACTCACGCAGTTCCGGGGTGGCATTGGCCAGCAAAGGGTGGCACTGGGACCATTCATCCTGGTCCTGAGCGCACTCCTGAAGGGATTGGTAGTGAATCTTGAGCAGACGTAGCTGCTCCAGGTTGGGATTGGTGATTCTCCATCCACGGCGCAGATCGTGGTACAAGCGATACCCAATCACATCGCGGAGCGTTTTCTCGGTATTGAGCGCTTTGGCTCCTTTGGCATCGGGGTTTGATGAAAAGTCGCCGGCTTCCAATCGCAGGTGTTCGACAACCCGTTGGGTCAGGGCGTCATCCCGCAAAACGCCATCAGGCTCGTTTTGGATCGCCGCGAGCAAAGCGCCACGTAGCAGGAGAATCTGGATGAAATCGTTGAAATGGCCTGCCTGGAGAGAGGCGTCCTGGCGATTGTCACTGAATCCGAGCAGCTTTCTGGCTTCCGCCCCCAGGCCTTCTGCTTCGCCGAGAAGGTAGCGCAGGGAGGACAACGTGAGCATGGTCGTGGCGGAGCTGCGCCCTTCGCTGCTCAAGGATGACAGTTTGGTCAGATCACTGCGGACGCTTCCGTCGTAGCTAACGCCGCATTCTGGATGAAGGCAGAAGCGGAATGAACCCGGGATGTACCAGCCGGGCATACCTTCAGCGCCAGATTCCCCCTTGGTGTTGACCTTGAGGGAAACGGGTTTGTAGCGCCGATAGTAGGGTTTCAGGCGTGCATCCCCCCGTTCGAAATCCAGCCACTCTTCGGGGAAGTGGTCTTCCACCCCGGATGGGTCGAACAAACCATCCGGGTCCGGCATGTAGAAACCGAACTGAACGTCATCATCTTCATTGGCGCGCTCAGACAGCTCCCGGGGTGAGATGGAGACGGGATGCTTGTTCTCAATGGTGGCCCAAATGGGAAAATATTCCTGTCCGCATTCACGGCAAAAGACGGTGTTGAAAAGGAGCTTGTCCCGCTCACCAGGCTGGAATTGCTGACCGTTGACCGTGATGTACCGGCGGTTCACAGGCTCCAGGGTGGCGAATAGATTCCCGGCACCAGCAATGAACTGGTGCAACCGAAATGCTAACAGGGGCTTCCCGTTGTCGTCCTTGGTATGAAATGCCAACAGTAGGAAGCGGGCGAGATAGGTTTCACACTGGTCCGCGGGGAGGCCGGTTTCACCTGCCAATGCTTCGGCAGCTTGACGGAGGGTTCGTGGGCGAGAGAACCGAACCAGTTTTCCATCGGGTTTCCCGTCCTCATGCTCCAACCCGAGATTGAGTTCAACCCAGACGGCTACCGGGTGCTTCTGGAGGTCCTCGAAGGTTGTGGTAGCAGGGACGCCATTTTGCACTGCGTTCGCGAGTTCGCCCGTCGTGAAGTCCGAAGTCGTAGCCCTCTCCAGGGTCTCGGTGACGATATTTTCAGGCTTGACCTGAGAGCCGAACAAACGGCTGGCGACATCGGAAACGACTCGATTCCGATCTGCCGCAGTACCTTCACTGGCCATGGTGGCGGAAGTCCCTACGCAGAGCAGGTCGGCGTTCAGCCGTTCCCGGACCCTTCTGACGAGCATGGCTACATCAGCGCCTTGCCGGCCCCGATAGGTGTGCAACTCATCCAGAACCAGGAATCGCAGTCCAGCAGCGTGCTTGATTACCGCCTGGTCGGCAGGATCATGGCGCGTCATGATCAATTCGAGCATGACATAGTTGGTCAGCAGGATGTCCGGTGGGGATTCAGCGATCCTTTGCCGCTCCTCTTTGGATTCCTGGCCGGTATAGCGCGCGAATGTGACAGGCTCCTGATCCTTGCCGTAACCAGCTCGAAGGAATTTATCCAGTTCCTCCATCTGGCTGTTGCACAGCGCGTTCATCGGGTAGACCACGATGGCTGAAATGCCGGGTTTCCCTTTGCCCTCTTTGTGGCGAAGGACGTGATCCACGATAGGAATGAAGTATGAAAGGGATTTGCCCGATCCTGTTCCGGTGGTCAGGACATAGCTCTCGCCACGCTGCGCAATCCGGATGGCTTCTTCTTGATGTTTATGCACCTTCATGGGGAAGCCCATCTCCCCAGAACCTTTTTGGACGCGGAAGATGCTTCTGCACTCTGAATGGAGCAGGCCTTCTGAAACCAATCCGTCGATCCAGCCTCCTGAAACAAAACTCGGGTTCAGTTGAACGAGGGGAGCAGGCCAAAAACGGCCATTCCTGTATTCGGCATCCACGTGGTCTCGCATGTCTTCAGCTTTGATCTTGCTGAAGCTGCGGGAGAACTGCTCGTATTCAGAAACGAGCCGTTTGCGGAACTCAAAAACGTCCATTGGGAAGCTTTCCTCGGACTGGTCCTTTTGTGGCAGCCAGTGTTGACAATTCAGATTTGAAAATTTGTTTCATAGCAAGCCTATTCCGCTGGGGGCGTTGAGAAACTTTCACCAGAATACCCCGGCGCAATGACCAGCCCTTCCACCCCATAGAGCGTGGGTCGGTTGCGGAGCCATAAATGGACCTCGGCCCCCTCCAGATGATGATCCTCGGAGCAGTCCACGTTCCAACGCCGGAGCACATATCCCGCCACGGCGGCCCGGACGTTGACCGTCAGCACACCATCCTTCATGGCATACTCATGGGCGATGGTCTCCGGGTGCTTCAACCTCGGGTGGGGGACCATCTCCATGGTCACGATGCGGTTCCACTGGATGTCCGCCTCCCGGGTCTCGTGCTCAGGGAATTCCTCCCCATCCAACAGCCTCGGACCGCTCATGCGGTTGATGACGAAATCCGAGAAGCGTTGCCGTTTGCGGTCGTAGGCCCTCACATGCCAGCGCAAACCGTTGTCCACCAGGGCGTAGGGCACGATCTCCTTGCGGGTGGCCCCACTGCTCAATGAGCGGTAGGTAAGCTTAACCGCCCGCCGCAAATGGATGGCCCGGGTCATGGCGGCCAATACGTCGATATCCGGCGTGTTCAAATGGGTGGGCATCTCGCAGGTAATGAGCGGTTTGCCGGTGCCCACGAAATCATCCCCCAGCCCATGGGCAATGGCTACCATTGCCTGAGGCACATCGAAAGTAAACAGCGGTCTGAACTGGTCCGTAGGCAGGTAGCTGCGGATCCGGTACTCATACTCAATATTGCCCGGAGCCAGATCCCGATAGAGCCGGATGTCCCGGGTGCCGGCGGCATCCTTCACGCCAAACCGGTTGACAATGTCATACCGGTTGACCGCGCCCAGGAAAAAGGCCCGGAACTCCAGATAAAACAGCCGCTCCCGCTGGATCTGGGAGAGGCCGTCGAGCTTGGATCCCGCCATGGTTCCACCCGCTTGTTTTCGCATGAGTCCCCACCGTTACCCAGCATCATATGCAGATTGTCTATAGCGCGTCAATTTGATTTCCTGATAGCATGGATGCGTTTTCAACCTCAATCTTTCCCTGGAAGACTCTGATGGCACGGAAAAAGAGCAACCCCGATGCACTGGAAAAGGCCCTGACCACCGCCACCATAATGGAGCTGGCAGGCAACCGCTACTACTGGCGTGGGAATGAATACTTCCAGGACGGGGCCGTCACCAGTCTGAAAGAGAGCGACGGGATCATCACCGGCAAGGTGCAGGGCACGCGGGCCTACAAGGTCCAGCTCTGGGTTGAGGAAGACGAGCTTGAACACAACTGCTCCTGCCCCTTGGGGGAGGATTGCGAGTTCTGCAAACACTGCGTAGCCGTCGGACTTGCTTGGCTGGCGAGGGATCAGAAGGCCCCATTGGCGGAGGCCGGCAAAAAGGCCAGCGACAGCATCGGCGAGAAGGACGTCCGGGATTTCCTCATGGGCAAGAGCAAAGAGGCCCTGGTGGAGATGCTCTTGGAGCAGTGCGAGGAGGACGACCGGCTCAACCGCCGCCTGTTGGCCATGACCGCCAAGACCAGCCGGGACAAGTTGGACCTCTCGGTCTGGAAGGACGCCATCGAAGAGGCGGCATGGTCGGATGATTTCGTCGACTGGCGGCACATGCCCGACTACTCCAGCGGCATCGGCGAGGTGGTCGAATCCATCGAGGAGCTGCTCCACGAAGGCCATGCCGAGGCGGTGATCGAAATCACGGAACACGGCCTCAGCGTCATGGAGCGCGCCGTGGAACAGGTGGATGACTCCGGCGGCGACATGGGCATGCTCATGAAGCAGTTGCAGGATCTCCACCTCAAAGCTTGCCGCAAGGCCAAACCTGAACCCGCCTCGTTGGCGGAGCGGCTGTTTGCCTGGGAGTTGGGCAACGACTGGGGCACCTTTTCCCATGCCGTCGAAACCTACGCCGACGTGCTGGGGGATGCCGGCCTGACCCGGTATCGAAAGTTGACCGAAGAGGCCTGGGCCAAGGTGAAGGCGTTGGAATCTAGGGAGCAGGATGCCAGACGCTACGACAGCAAACGGTACCGCATCACCTCCATGATGGAGTCCCTGGCCAAGGCATCCGGCAACCTGGAAGAGCTGGTGGCCATCAAGTCGAAGAACCTGTCCCGCCAGTTTCACTTTTTGGAGATTGCCGAGATCTACCAGAAGGATGGCCAGGACGACACCGCCCTGGAGTGGGCCGAACGGGGCTGGAAGGCCTTTCCGGAAAAAGGTGGTGATGCCAGGCTTCGGGAGTTCATCGCCCACGCCTACCATCGGCGCGACCGGCATGACGATGCCATGGCCATGACCTGGACCGCTTTCACCGAGCGCACATCCTTTGATATGGTCAAGACTCTGGCTGAGCACGCCAAACTGGCCAAGGCGTGGCCGGAATGGCGGGAGAAGGCGCTGGCTCATATCCGGGAGCAGATCGCCGCATCAAAACAGCAGCAGACCGGTCGGCGGCGGTGGGACTACGACTCCCTGAACGACCACTCCATCCTGGTGCAGGTGTTCCTGTGGGAGAAGGAGATGGACGCCGCCTGGAATGAGGCCCGGGAGGGCGGATGCTCGGGGCCGCTTTGGCTGGAACTGGCCGGCCTGCGAGAGAAGACGGACCCTTACAACTCGGTGCAGATCTACCGAGAGCACATCCGGATCCTCCTGAAACACGCCGACAAGCGCTACTATGAGGGGGCGGTGGAGTACCTTGCCAAGATCAAGAAGCTCCTCGGGGCCATAGGCAAGGCAGAGGAGTTTCCGGCCATCGTGGCCGATGTGCGCAACGAGCACCGGCGCAAGCGCAACCTCATGGCGCTGCTGGACCGGAAGAAGTGGTGATGCATTTTCTTTAGATACGGGGAAATATGAATGAGCAGTCCGTATGAAGTGTCAATAGATGAAGAGGTTTCTCAGATCGAAGTAACAGCTCCCCATGTATTCATACTTGGTGCTGGAGCTAGTTTGGCAGCACTCAAAGAGGGAGATCGCAATGGTGTAAAGCTACCATTAATGGATAACTTTGTGGATATTCTGGGTCTGAGCGGATTGTTGTCAGAGGCGCGGTTGGATTTTGAATCTATGAATTTTGAGGATGTTTATACGAAAATCCATTCTGCACCAAACCTTGGAAGCTTGTGCCGCAAGATTGAAGAAATTGTCTATAGATATTTCCTGGATCCGTGAGTCTGTTTGGGTGGTGAAGCCTGTAACCATATATCAAAGCGGATAAATTTGTTAAAATATGAGCTGTTTTATGATTCACCCAGGGGGTGAGATGAAGCGGTTCAAGTTGGAGCAATCAGAACAGGAGATCTACACGGGGACCAGGGGTCTGGCACTGGCAGGCGCTTGTCTAGATCGCTATGTGAATTTGGACAAGGAACTGAAGAAAGCGCAGTCGTTGCGACACGGCATCAGTCATGCTGACATTGCTCGCAGCTACTTGGGTTTGCTGTTACAGGGCAAGAGCGACTTTGAAGCGATTGCGCAGTTCAGAGAAGATCGATTGTTCATGGAGGCGCTTGACATAGCCCATGTGCCATCCATTGCGAGAATGCGCCAGCGGCTGGATGAAGGGGCTGAGTCGTGGTTGCCTGTAATAGAGCGCTGCACAGTTGATTTTTTGGTCAATGCCGAAGTTCCCGTGACGTGCTTGGTGACCGGACATGTGGCGCTGGCACGAAGAAAGCGGGAGTTTCCCGTACCTACAAGGGGCATGATGGATTCGCGCCCATTGGGGCCTGTTTCGGGGAAAAGGGCTGGTGCGTTGGGATGGCGTTTCGTGAGGGAAAACAGCACAGCCAGAAGGGATTTATTCCCTTTTTGACGCGTGTGTTGACCCAAGCCCGCTGTTTGAGCGCCAGTCACCCCAGGATCGTCCCATCCTGGGGCTTTGGCGCAGGTTGTGTTAGCGAAAACTTGGGCCAACACGACGGGGCAAAGGTTGCCCATCACGCGAGAGCTTTTCGAGCACTAAACTGCCGTCAAGGATAGAAATGATCACGTCACGGTCTGGGTCTAGCTCCATATCCATCAACATGGTATTAAGCCACTCATCCAACTTGGCAACCCGGGCTTGGGTAACATATTCCATTTTCCAGATGCCGGGCTGCTTGCTAATGATTTCGTGTGAGATATAACCGGGGAACTCCTCACTCATCATCCCAATTAAGGCCATGGCACGGACGGTGGAAAAGCTGCGTAAGGTGACCTGATAGGTGGTGGCTGTATCGCAGCAGTCGGGGCAGCAGTTATCTTTTGTTTGTGCCTGTTGGTTTGCTGAGTGTTCATTATCGGCTTCGGTATAGCTGGCACCAACCAAGCGGCCATCTAGGATGCGGCCCAGGGTTTCCCCAACCGATGTGGCCATATCTGCCGAGTGCAGGCCAATGTGGTTGGTGACACAATTTTTGTCACAATCGGCGGGTGCGCTGAACTCTAGGGCCGCACGGTCGCGGGGATAGGTGATACTGGTAACCAACTCATTGGTGGTTAGGTCATACACTTCGCCCACCAGACGCAGGCGCAGCATGGTGGCGTAGCCTGCGGATTTTTTGTCGGCAAACATGCGAAACATAGCCATAAAACGGCTATGGGTATTGGGTTTATCGCAGCTGTTTGCTAACTTGGCGGCTTCAAACAGCTCTGTTTTTGGGCGGCGGGTTTTGATCTTCCACCCGCAATTTACGGCGACCATCTCTTCATCCACCATGCGGTGCCCGTGGTCTGCCATGACCCGCTGGAGTTCCGACGTCACCCGCTTAAAAACATCACTTTGCCGGCTTACGGTGCTGCTGTCGCTATCCTCACCTACCACCAAAATACGCATGCCTGAACCCGTTGTGGCGGCAGTGGCCAGGTTTGTCGTGGCCATGAGCATGCTCAAGGCAAGGCTGCCCATGGCCATACGGTTTAACAAGGGGCGCGGCTGTAAGAAACGATTAAAATGCCAATTTGCCATCTGACTTCTCCTACTATGGGTTAGAACGGTGTGTTGTGCTGGGGCGGTGGTTGGCCGATCCCTCTGTTGAGGTAAATGGTGTGATTTGGGATTTTTTTTGAAGAGCCGGTAAAAAAAATTCTAAAAACTCCATTTGCCCTGCATTCGACGCATTCGAACAGGTGTATAAGCGATTTGCTCCTGGATAGCCGTTGGTTGGATGATCACAGAGCATAGGAATGGCGGCATGAATGCATGCTAATCTGGGTACTTGCGCCTTGATGTTGAAAAAATGGGGGGTTCGAGGCAAACTGAGGCATCGCCTGGCCATAGATTGCCGGAAAGCAGTGGTCTGGACCACATTCTAAGGGCAAAAACAGGGGGTTGATGTGTTGGGAAAAGCGTTCGGTCAGCACGCCCCAAAAAAAAAGCCACCGATTCAGGCTAATTCTAGTGGTGTGGGCAAAACTTGGATGGGGCGACGCCCCCTCCAACGGATTTTTTTTGGAGAATAGTCATGCGTTTATGGGTTGGGATCATGT
The DNA here is from genome assembly GCF_000014865.1 of Magnetococcus marinus MC-1. Lineage (NCBI taxonomy): Bacteria > Pseudomonadati > Pseudomonadota > Magnetococcia > Magnetococcales > Magnetococcaceae > Magnetococcus > Magnetococcus marinus. The sequence goes on along the minus strand of NC_008576.1, from coordinate 2,489,311 downwards.
TTCTGCTGTTGTTGAGTGGCTGTGGCGGCAAGAGTATCGAGGAAGGGGCTGAATCTTTGGTGCAGCAGTTGGTGGAGCAGGGGGCGGTGTTTAACGGCAAACGAGTGGTGGTAGCGGATCTTTTGGAGCGCCACTCTAACCAGACCTCTGTCTATACGACCGCTTTATCTGAGAACCTGCGTAATGGGCTGATCCCTCATCTTGGTCGTTTGCGCAGCTCTCTACTTGAACGCAGCATGCTTGAACAGGTACTCAAAGAGTTTAAGTTTCAATCCTCTTTTTGGGTGGATCAGGAAAAAGCCAAACAGGTGGGTAAGGCGCTTAGTGCTGATTTGGTGGTTATGGGAACCGTGGACAAAACAACGGGGCAGGCGTTGGTGAGGGTGGTAGAACTGCAAAGTTTTAGTGTGATGGCCGGGGCGCGGGAGAGGATTTTTATGGTTTCACAAGAGAAGGATAATCCTCGATATGATGTTGCGCTGGCTTTATATCTTTCTATAACACTCCTGCTAAGCGTGGCTCAGGCATTAAACTTTAGGTATGGTATTACGGATAGGTATGGTATTACGGATCATTCAAGATATTATATGCCAGTTAACATTCTGATCGGTATTGTGTTTATCATAAATATATATTATTTCATTTCTTGCGGCATATTTTTCAATGTTCATGGAGATAAAATATTTGTGCCTGCTGTTGGTGGCGCAATGATTTTTTGCATTCCCTTTCTGTTTTTTTTTCCTGATGTTTTAAAAGTTTGCTTAGATAATCCTGTATTAGGCTTTTTTTCAGCCCTGTTGGCAGCCGTTGTTATATTGCTTTTCATAGTCTTAAGATTTATTGCTGAAGGGTTTAATCTGTATCGGATGTTCCCTTTTTTTTAACACAGAATCCAAAAATCCCCCCAATCCCTCCATCTACGCGGCTAGAGGGAAAAGATCGCTTTCCCTCTGCTTTTTATAAACCTATAGGAGGGAAAAATGACCCGCAAGATGCTCGTGCCCTTGGCCGTTTTGGCCGCCCTTAGTTTATCTGTTATCAACCAGGCGGCCGCCGCCAGCCGTGCAGAGGTGCAAAATATGGTGGTGGTGTTGGCCAAACATACCCGCGTACCCCCTTCATTGGCGCTGGCGGTGGCCAAAGTGGAGTCGGATTTTCAGGACGATTTGCAGGGTAAAGCCGGTGAACGTGGTGTGATGCAAATTCTGCCAAAAACGGCTATGAACCTTTGGGGGGTCCGTGCCGATAGCCTGGATAATCCTCGCACCAATATTCAGTTGGGCCTAGATTTTTTGGATCGTCTGCTGGAACGTTATGAGGGTCGTTTTGATTTGGCGCTCTCCCACTACAATGGCGGTTCGCGGGTGGGCAAAATGCCCAATGCACGGGTGATCCCTTCTACGCGCGACTATGTCGATAAAGTGTTGACCTGGGAAAAGCACTTCCGTGGCCAAGAGGAGAGCCTTTTAGCTGCGAACCATGCGCCCACAGCTGAGGAGCGGCCAGCTATTTCGGTCATTGGTACCCAACGCTTTCCAGAATCGATTAAACCCGAAACTGGGCCGGAACCGAGTGCTCAAGCATCGTTGCAGCAGACGCGTGAGCTGGCCCAAGAGTTGTGGGGCGATAATCCAGATCAAACAGGGTTCACGCGTCGCTTAGAGGGGCACTACGCTGGTACGGAAGAGGCTTTTAATCACAAGGGATACCTCTCGCCATCCGCACGTTTTCGTGGCAAAATGAACACGTTACGCCAGAAATTTCGCCACTATCTTAATAACCATGACCGTCGCTGGCAGGGGTATTCTGATATGTAGATTGAAGAGGAGTGCAAGGCACTATGAATAATGCTTCATATCAACACATTTCTAAAGGCGCGGTGGATCCAGAACTTGTCAATTTTTTGCAGATGTTGGGTGATGAGTGGGTCCACCTGCCCGGTGGGGAGAGCCTGTCGGTTTTTGAACCTAGCCTTGTTAGAAAGCTCACAAAAACGCTGATCCTGCATAGCTATGGTAAACATATGCTTAATCTGGTACATGTGACGCGGGTTGCCTCTCGGCGTACGGGGCGAGAGGGTGGATGGTTTAATTTCTGTTGGCTTATCCGCCCTGCCAGAGCGCGTCAATATGCTTATGCTCTCCGGCAAAACCCCGGTAACATCCACTATGCGGGGATAGCCATTGGCATGGATGATAACTCCGTGAGCATACCCTACCCAGATAAGCCGGTAACGGTTAACTATGCCCATATGCCACTGTTGGTGGCGTTGATGCAGCTAATTTTACATTTGGCAGGTCCCGATAGGCTGACCCAATGGGTCGAAGCATGGACAACAGGGCCGTGGACCTTCGCCACAGCCGCTGGCCATGCAAACCGTTTAACCAGCGCGTTGAGACAGCTGTTGAAAGGTAAACTGCCCGACAAAGATCAGCAGGCTATTTCCATGGAGCTGGTCCATTTTCTTATGAACCACCCAGGGTTTGAAGATGACATGACCGAGCGTGAGGCATTAGCGCGTGATAAAGACTCGCCTGTAGCGCACGATTTTCACCCAGCAGATATAGAAGATCGACATTTGCTGGATTTTTGGCTTGGTTGTGGTGAAGCAAACACGCCTACCAAGGGGGATTATAAAACCTTTGGAACGGTGGTTTCTAAATTTGTGGGTCTGTTACAAGCCTTGCGGGTGGCAGAATCTATGACCGAGATGGAAGCCGCTCAGGTGCTGGGCAGTGATGTGGAACAGGGTGAGCTAGACCTTGGTGGGTTAGATCTGTTTGAGGAAAATTCTGGTTATCAACAGCATGGTTACTATGTGCCCAGTGCAGAAAACCGCGCGGCAGCCTGGCTAGATGGCGTGGACCTGGAGGAACAGTATAGTCCCAGTACCTACATGGAGTCGGCCCTAACGGCGGCAATGATGCCAAAGGCGTGGAGCTCTACAATGGCGGTATTGTATGGAGAAGGTGCAGACCAAATTAAGTTTCTTGGAAAAACCGAACGCATGATGCTTAACGCGCTTATTTTTAATTCAGGAGTGGAGGCCTGCCAGCTTCCCGTATCGCTGCTACGCAACCATGTTTTTGGATTCCACCAAGGGTGTATTAGCGAAGCCATGCGTAAAAAAAGGCCTCTTGAGTCGCTGCTTAACCAGCCGAATGGGTTTGATTATGTGGCATGTATGGCCGAACTCAGAGCAGCCTTGCAGAGTTTGCGTTTGGCGCATATGGCGACGGCCCATATTTTGTGTCAACACCAACGTTCAGAGTTAATAACGGTGTTGCTTGATTTAAGGCCAGAGCTTGATCCTACTCCTTTAAAGCGGTTGTTACCAACGTTGTTCAACCAACAGGGTGTTATCGGTTTGAACAGCTCAGCAGCGCTAGAGCATCTTATGGCTCAGGCCGCAGACCCAGCCATTATGGGGGATGAACTGTCAGCTTTTTTTGGTGAAGCCAAGAGGGCTTTTGGAAAAGTCAATCGTCAGGGATTTCGTCCTGAAGATCTTGCAAAAGAAGAGATTATTGACGGTCATGGGGCGGCGGCAGCCGCCCTTGGTCGCATAGAGCGGGAGATCGAACGTTGGATCCATGCATTGGAAGCAAAGGCTGATCGCGCCATCTACCTTAATAAAAAGCAGCCGGGGGCGTGTGACTTGGCCTACGGTTCCGCCTGTATCGAGGGACATGGGGTTACAAACACGCCAACCGCCGATTATGACCCACACAAGGGTGGCACGGATGTTTCAGCCGTAGGTGCTCCCGTTGGCAATACCCCAAGCCATGAGGCTGCCGATTCATGGAAAAATCGGTATGCAGAGGATCTCTCCCGTTTTCAATCCCAGTTTCGTAAGCTGTATGGAGGTCAATCATGAAAAATTGGAAGGCGTTCAGCCCCAAACAACAGGAAGTTGCCATTCGAATCCATGGTCACTTAATGACCATGAGTGACATGATGAACACCTCTCAAACCCATACGCAAGAGTCTGAAAAGCCAACATTTAACCAATTGGTCCAGTGGGTTGTTTCGGAGGATGCCAGCTTGTCAGTAGAGATGCAGCGAGCCACACAGGATGATCCTCTCTTACAAAAACAGCTGCATTGGATTTTGGATCAGACGGCCCGATACACCATGCAAAATCTGGCCGCCGCTGCATCTGACGGGAATGCCATGGACTATCAGCGGCATGGATACCGCATTCGTGTTGTGCCATCAACGGCTATGCCGGGATTTCTGTTTGTCCAGATCTTTTGGCCACAACCTATGGTAAAAGAACAGCCCCACACTATGGTGGTGCTTGGGCGAAAAAATGGCATGGTTAAACAATCCTTACCGGATGCTGTGGATGGCGTTATCCAATGGATAGAGCCTCAACAGTCAGCTTTGATAAGGATTTTGAGTGAAGAAGGTCCGCGCGATGTCTATTTCCTCTAATAAAAATGCGGTTTATATCGCAACAACAGCAGGGCCGCGTAGGGTGACGTCTGTTGTCGTAGAGAAAACATCGGGTATTCAACCAGTTATACGCTACAACTATTCATCAAATGCCGCCATTAATAGTGGGTATGTAAGTTTTTTGAAAACAGAACTGTTTATTCAAGCTAACCATGCGTATATCATTAATCTTGATGCTGATATTCATGATGCGGAATGCGTGAGTTGGCAAGCCGGTGTCTATCTCTCTCTTGCATTGAAAGAGGCAGGTATGCTGGCAGAAGATGCAGATATGCTGGCAGAAGATGCAGATAGTGAAGAGAAGGCTTCCGTAATCTGGATTACGGGCAAGGTGTTGTTGGCCCCCCACAAGGCGTTGGGTTCAATAACACAGATTCAGGAAAAGCTTGAGCAATCTATTGGACTGTTTGAGGCGATGAAAAACCAGCAACGAAAAGTTCTGGTAGTCATGCCCAATGACAATCTGGACACGCTTGATAAAGATTATCTGGACGAGCTGAAATCCAAATATGGGTTGAAAATCAAGGGCATTAACACGTTGTCAGCGTTGCGTGACTGCTGCGAAATCCCTAACCCAGAAGCCATCCAGGTTGGGCCAAAGTGCGCAGGCTCCGGCTCTGAGCATCGCGAAGAAACACCTGCGGCTGGCATGTCAGATGAAGAAACGCCCATCTCCTACGGACTTCCTGCCTCAGAAGCCATCCAGGTTAGGTCAAAACCCGCAGGGTTCCGCTGGAAGAGAGGGATCGTCGCGGCCTGTGTTGTGGTTTCTATGATTATTATCGTATCATCACGGTTTTTAGGGGCAAACGTTCTGTCCTGTAATGGGTGTGACACGCCCGCGCAAGAGACAGAGGAGCTGGCACACCAGCTTAATAGTCAAGCTGGTGAGATTCATCATCTATTAATGGAGCGTGCGATCCGTGGGCCCATGACGGTGGTGCCCCCTGGTTTAACTTTAGGGGGGGTGGTTTGGCAATGTGGGCCGCTCTCTGGCTATTTATCGAGTCTATTTCGCCAAGCTCTCTCATCTACCGCACAGGACCATGAATTTAGTATGGTACAAGAGGGGGTTACAGATCCCTCCCCCTATAAACTGGTTGGGGAGTGGATGGAAGGTCCGCATGGGACACTGCGTGTCAGTTGGCGGTTGTGGGATCAGCGCGATCAACCTGCCCGGCAATTAATAGAGGTTACCCAGGCCATTTCAAAGGATAGGCTACCCGAAACAGCCCAATTGTGCCTGTTTCATGCGACCCCGCTGGAAAAGCAGGTCGCGGTTGAACGTCCCCTGGTTATACGAAGCGCCCCAGATGTAACAGCGGATATCATCAGCAGGGTTGAACCGGGTCAACAGATCTATCTTGAAGCGCAAATTGACCGTGAAGGGTGGCATATGGTACGCCTTCCTTATGATGATTTGGGGCCAACCTCAGCGGATCGTCAGCCACGCGGTTTTCTTTTTGGTTCGGTAAAGGCACCTAAAAAATATTTTTTTGAGTTGCGTCAGGAGGGCGCGCAGATCGCTGACGATATACAAAATAGCCTGTTGGGTCATCTAAAAGCCTATATTCAAGATGTTGGTTTGTTGGCCCAAAGCCAAGAACAGGCTGATGTTGTTATAAGAGTCTATCTGGCGCTTAGTCAACACAGCGCAGAACCACTGCCACCAGAAAGCTACCAAGGTTATCGCGCAAAAATACGGTTAGAGGCTTTGACTCATAGACAGACGGTTGCCGGCCCTGAGAAGATGTGGCAAAAAATGGGTAAGGTTGATGAGGCCAAGAGTCGCTGGATTTTAGCGGCGAACTTAGCAGCGGGGCAGGCCTTGCCGCTTATGTTGAAACAGTTGGAAGTGCTAGAGTGATGGTGGCGTCATGGGCTGTGTGTGACGGATCTTTGCCTATGGTGTATACCTGTGTGTTGCTACATTGGTGCGGGTAGAAAACGAGCGTATGGCGAAATCGTGGTGCGCTTTTCTCTAAAGGGTATGGCGTACTGGGTGATTAGGACGCTCCAATAGGCAAGGACTGTTGGGTTATGAAAATCCATTGGGCAAAAGGGTTGGGTTTTGGCATATTGCTTGTGTTGGCGGGTGGGCTATTTGCGTGGAATTTTTTCTTATCCCATCCACCAAGGGCCAAAACAGCTGCCCAACGAGCTGTGGCTGAGATTTTTGCGCCGATTTACCGTGAACCGAGGTGGGATCACGTACGGACCATCGGATTGCAGCCAAAATTTACGGGTTGTGAGACGGTGGACGAACACCATTATAAGACGGCATTGGTGCCGATGGCTGGTCCTAAACTCTCGCTTCGCGAGCGGGGCGGGGATTTGCAGGCCCTTTTTGCGGATGAAGCCATGATTCGCCGTCTGTTTAATCATGAAGTAACATCCGAAAAGTCGGCGCATACCCTAATAAAAATAGAGCATGTACAAGCGCTTTTGCTTGGACAATGTGTGGAGCAGAAGCTTTTTTTAAAATTGGTCACAACGGCCCATGGAGATATTGTGGCAACCGTTGAGATAGCCCTGGGAGATGCAGCCGAAGCCGAGCAGCGTGCCGCCGAGCAGGCCAGAGTTAAAGAGGAGGAGGAGCGCCTAACCCGTATACGGGTCAAAGCGCAAGAGGCCGAGCAGCGTGCCGCCGAGCAGGCCAGAGTTAAAGAGGAGGAAGAGCGCCTAACCCGTATACGGGTCAAAGCGCAAGAGGCCGAGCAGCGTGCCGAGCAGGCCAGAGTTAAAGAGGAGGAGGAGCGCCTAGCCCGTATACGGGTCAAAGCGCAAGAGGCCGAGCAGCGTGCCGCCGAGCAGGCCAGAGTTAAAGAGGAGGAAGAGCGCCTAATCCGTATTCGGGTCAAAGCGCAAGAGGCCGAGCAGCGTGCCGAGCAGGCGCGTGAACATGCGAAGGATGCCGCTAAGATAGCCCTGGGGGATGCCGCCAAGCTGGCCAATCCCTCTGTTCAATTCAATCTTGGCGTTATGTATGACAAAGGACAGGGCGTCACGAAAGACGCCAAAGAGGCGGTGAAGTGGTTTAGGAAATCTGCTGAACAGGGGTATGCCCAAGCTCAACACAATCTTGGCGTTATGTATGACAAAGGAGAGGGCGTCACGAAAGACGCCAAAGAGGCGGTGAAGTGGTTTAGGAAATCTGCTGAACAGGGGCATGCCCAAGCTCAACACAATCTTGGCGTTATGTATGACAAAGGACAGGGCGTCACGAAAGACGCCAAAGAGGCGGTGAAGTGGTTTAGGAAATCTGCTGAACAGGGGCATGCCCAAGCTCAACACAATCTTGGCGTTATGTATAACAATGGAGAGGGCGTCACGAAAGACGCCAAAGAGGCGGTGAAGTGGTATCGGAAAGCGGCTGAACAGGGGCATGCCCGAGCTCAAAACAATCTTGGCGTTATGTATAACAATGGAGAGGGCGTCACGAAAGACGCCAAAGAGGCGGTGAAGTGGTATCGGAAAGCGGCTGAACAGGGGCAAGCTGAAGCTCAAAACGATCTTGGCGTTATGTATGACAAAGGAGAGGGCGTCACGAAAGACGCCAAAGAGGCGGTGAAGTGGTATCGGAAAGCGGCTGAACAGGGGCATGCCCGAGCTCAAAACAATCTTGGCGTTATGTATAACAATGGAGAGGGCGTCACGAAAGACGCCAAAGAGGCGGTGAAGTGGTATCGGAAAGCGGCTGAACAGGGGCAAGCTGAAGCTCAACACAATCTTGGCTTTATGTATGACAAAGGAGAGGGCGTCACGAAAGACGCCAAAGAGGCGGTGAAGTGGTATCGGAAAGCGGCTGAACAGGGGCAAGCTAAAGCTCAACACAATCTTGGCGTTATGTATAACAATGGAGAGGGCGTCACGAAAGACGCCAAAGAGGCGGTGAAGTGGTTTAGGAAATCTGCTGAACAGGGGGAAGCTAAAGCTCAACACAATCTTGGCGTTATGTATAACAATGGAGAGGGCGTCACGAAAGACGCCAAAGAGGCGGTGAAGTGGTTTAGGAAATCTGCTGAACAGGGGGAAGCTGAAGCTCAAAACAATCTTGGCTTTATGTATGACAATGGAGAGGGCGTCACGAAAGACGCCAAAGAGGCGGTGAAGTGGCTTAGGAAAGCGGCTGAACAGGGGCACGCTAACGCTCAAGCCTTTCTTGGACAAAGCTATGATGTAGGATATGGAGTCACGAAAGACGCCAAAGAGGCGGTGAAGTGGTATAGGAAATCTGCTGAACAGGGGCAAGCTGAAGCTCAAAACAATCTTGGCGTTATGTATGACAAAGGACAGGGCGTCACGAAAGACGCCAAAGAGGCGGTGAAGTGGTATCGGAAAGCTGCTGAACAGGGAGATGCTCGAGCTCAATTCAATCTTGGAGATAAGTATGACAAAGGAGAGGGCGTCACGAAAGACGCCAAAGAGGCGGTGAAGTGGTATCGGAAAGCGGCTGAACAGGGCTTAACGGAAGCAAGTACCAGGCTGAAGCGGCTACGCTTTAACGTTGTTGGACACGAAAATGAGGGAAAATGAGACCTTATATAGAAAAGTGTCCCATGAGCAGAAAAACCCCCTACAGTCTACGCCCAAGAATTTAAAGATCTTATGTGGAGCAGCCTGTTTGAGTTTTCATCGTGCGGGGAGCAGGTTGGCCAATAGGTTGGGTTTGTATGACATGAGCGGGAATGTATGGGAGTGGGTGCAGGATCCCTATGAGCGGAGTGACTCCATCCGTCAATTTCGCGGTGGTTCCGCCTACGACGCCTCGCTCCTGCATTGCGCTTATAGGTCCTTAACCAACGTCACGGACTACAGAAACCGCTTCGTCGGGTTGCGCCTCGCCAGGGTGCCGTAGACATGAGCTTGTGGCATTCTTGCCTTTTAATTTGCGTGAGCAGCGCGTTTTAGCTGCCGTAGGTGGTGCCGATAGAGGGGCCGAACTGGGGCAAGTTTGGCGGGGGCGGGGCCCCCTCCAACGCGGGGGGTGGAATCAGAGGTTAGAAGCGACAACCTATCATGTTTTTATGTTCCTCTTGTTTATTCTCCGCTAAAGGTGTTCCAACTTTGATCTGTTGAAGTCGCCATTAAGGCGTCCGATTCGATGGGTTCCCACACTGCCGACGTCATCGGCAAGGATTCTTGCAGCCGACTCAGGGTAGGTGCTGCTTCATTCAACAAGATATTTAGGGTATCGCTTGCCCCCCCACCGTTAAGCAACAGCAGCATCAGCAGGGCACCTAGCTTAAGCCCAAGAATAAACTTCCACATTGTGTCTCTCCTTTTTTAAAAATAGCTGTATGGCCTCTAGGATGGTAAATGGAGAGACGTGGGCTCTTTTTTTCTTTTTTTTCGGGAAAGTAAAAAAACGCTCTAACTTCTCCATTATCCCCTTTAAGGAACCAAACCAATAGGGACAGAGGTTGATCGCAGCTTGACTGTAGAGACCTTAGCCCTTTGGGGTTTCGAAGCGCGGGGATCTGTCCATGCTGTGTTGATCCCCGCAAAAATGGAGAAATCAACCATGCAAAGGGGGGGCTATGATCAACAGTAAGGCCGTAGTGGTTTTAATCTCTCTTGGGCTTAGTGGCAGTGGGGTTGGACTGCTGGCAACACCGCAGGGTGGGACTGGCCCGGTTAGCAAAAATCCAGAGATGTTCCTCGTGGGGGCAGCCGCAGATCCATCGCCAATAACAGGGCCTTTGGGGTGTAACACCATGCCCGCTAAGGAGACGCTAACCCCGTACACGATGAAAGTAAATCAACAGGGTACTTCATTGGTGCAGATGCATTATATGATCACGGTTCTTTCCCAGTTTAAAGGCAGAATTTAGTGGGTCATTAAGGCGAGGGGTAAAACAAGCTTGGTGGCATAACAACGGGGTGGTCGTCTCTATAATAAAGGGTGCCGGTGGCTACCCCTGGAGCAAATGGGGTACGCACCCTGGGTAAGAGTGCGTAGGCTGTCCATAATCAACCAGACCCTATTTTCTAAGGGGTGGCGATGGACAACTGGTTATAACGTGATGGGCGATTTAGAAGAATGGAAGAAAAACAATGTCAACGCTAAAGAGGGTTGCAGAGATGCGCACAGGTACACCTGCCTTTGGGGAACAAAGTCTCGAAGAAAAATACCAACAGCGCATTGCGGAAGGAGATTTTGCCGGGTTAGACGAAGATCCCGCAACAGCTGCTGCGTTTGATGCCGACCACACCGTCACCATTGCGGTGCTGGGTGATCTGCACGGCCATATCGATCTGGCTTATCATCTTCTCCGGCGCTGGCAGGTGGAGAATAAAAAGATCGACCATGTCCTGCAAGTCGGTGACTTTGGGGCGTTTCCTGATCCATCACGCGCGGATGAAGAGACGCTAAGCTGTGCTCAAACCGACCCTGATGAGCTGGGATTTGCGGCGTTTATGGATGGGGGCAATGGCTCCTTTATGCCCTATATAACATCATGCAAAGGGAGACGTTATGCGCTTGATGCCCCTTGGTGGTTTATTAAGGGAAATCATGAAGACTTTCAATACCTGCACGGACTGAACGGTGACGCAGGTAAGCCGCGCCCTTTAGGGGAAAATGGGCTCTTTAACTATTTACCCGCAGGGCTATATGCGCTGAAAACAAAGTTGGGGAGCATGATCTCAATGGCGGCGCTGGGTGGCATAGCGCCTGCCACTACCAATCAAAACCCATGTACAAAGTGGTATACAGAGAACGAAACCCAGTTGCTGTTAAAACATGAGCAGCCTGTGGAGATCCTGCTTACCCATGATTCATCACCAGGCGTTTACTATGAAAACGCTGGCTCCCCCGCAGTGGAAAGGTTGGTGAATCATTATGCCCCGGCCTACCATTTTTTTGGCCACTATCATAAGTCTGGACAAATTTTTGGTGCAAGCGGGCAAACCAAAACGATCCATCTCAATGAGGTGAATTTTTACCAAAAATCAGGGGAGTTGAGAAAGGGTTGTATGGGCATCCTTACCTGGCGAGGGCCAAATGAACATGAATTTAAGATGGTAAAAGAAGCTTGGATGACAGGGGTAACACGGGAAAATTATCGACAGGTTTTAGCGCTGTGAGCATGGGTTTGCTGGCAACAGGTGAGGGCGTTGGTTGTGCTTTTTGGTGGACGATAAAATGCGTATCATATTGAGGTAGCATGAGAAATGAGAAAAAACCATGGATTTACGGCTCTTCATCGTGCAGCGTTCGAGGGCGATACGACAGCCGTTGAGCGGCTGCTTGCAGAGCATGAGCAGGCGCTTTATCAAAGGGATGATGGAGGTTTTACAGCGTTGCATTGGGCGACCTACCGAAACAACGTCAGCACCGTAACGTTGCTTTGCAGCAAGGGAGCCGATGCCAATGTAAGCACGGCAAAGGCCCATTCCCCGCTCTTCTATGCCATTGCCCAGGGCAATGTGGCCTGTGTACAGAGCCTGCTGAGCTTTGGCGCAAAGGTTAATGGGCGGGTTGGGGCGGGGGCCTCTGCGTTGCTGTTTGCCGTCGCTATGGGAGATTCTGCGGTGGTTGAGGTTTTGTTAGACGCGGGAGCCGACCCTCAGGAGATAACGCCCGAAGGATCTTCCCTGCTTCATTTGGCCTGTACACACGAAAACGAAGATTTGTTGAAACAGCTGTTGCTGGTGACACCTAACAGGATCAACCATCAAGATAATGAGGGTAATACACCTTTGCATATCGCTGCTCAAAAATCGAGCCTGGCCGTTGTAAAGTGTTTGCTTGAACAAGGGGCAAATCCTAATATTTTGAATGATCAAGGAGAATGCCCATCACATCAAGATGAATTTTTTATGGATCGGGCGATCCGCGATTTTTTGCATAAACGAACCTTCGTGCCTGCCAAATCTGCCCATATTAGCGCGGTTGGCGGCCACTCAACCACTTTCTGTGCCCCTAACAATAGGGTTACAGAAAATTGGTTAGAGCAGCATGCTACTGGGTTAGGTGGGGCGTTGGATGAAATACGGGCCTATCTCAAAGCGGGCGGTGACCCTAATGCGCAAAACAAAGCTGGAGAAACAGCGCTGCATATTCTGTTTAAGGCATTTGACATCGATGTCAGCCGTCAGGTCTTCTTTGATCTGGTGCAGGCTGGTGTGGAGATCCACAGAGTGGATCAATGGGGGAACACGCCGTGTCATTTTATGGCGTACAGCATGGATCGCGCATTGCTCGCAAGTGGCATGCTGCTGCTAAAGGGGTGTGTTAACAGCCAAAATAAGTTTGGTGAAACCCCCCTGCACTGGGCCGCCGGAAATGGGAATTCGTGGGTTGCAAGCGTGCTGCTTAAAGCAGGAGCAGATCCCAATGCGGTTACCTTTTCAGGGGAGACGCCGCTTCATTTTGCGCTTTGGGACCACTCTAGCGAAACGGTTACTAGGGATTTACTCATGCAGGGTGCAGACCCATCTATTGCAGATGTTTGTGGTAACACCCTCTTTCATCTTTATGCACAGATCGAAGGCCCAGTAGAGGGAATGGCGTTATTTGACGCTCGGGCATATGACATATGTGAGAATGGGCAGGGGCGCTTTGAAAGGATCAAACAATCGGCTTCCCGACGATCAAACCGGCAGGGTATGACACCAATAGATCTGGCATGGGCGAGCGAGGATCTGGAAGTTGTTGAGAAATTGATCGCGTCTGGATTGGATGGTTTTGCGGGCAATGCGTGTGTCTAAAGAGCGCTATGAAAATAATAATTTGGTTAATGGGTAGCTGTCGTCAATGGCCAAGCCACGGCATGCCATGGCGGCGAGACAACTCAAACCATGAAAGGAAACGTGATGGCGACACCTATCTTCAGAGGTCGAAATATGCGCAAAGTTCTTGCTGCGGTTAAGGATAGATTAGGTAAAGATTGTGTGGTTCAAAAAGTTAGATCCGTCGATGTGCCTGGGCAGTCTGGCTGGTTTGAGATCGAAGTCTCTACCAGTCAACCAGTAGATGGCGAGGGTAATGCGGAGGCTGAATCTGCCCCGATCCAGAGGGACAGTGTAGAGGGTGCCTGTTCTGAATCTAAAGAATCACCTGTTGGGGCTTATAGCCTAGAGAGCATTCGGCAACGATTGGCAGCGTTTGATGTGAAACCAGAGTAATAGGGGTCAATGTTATGGATACAAGAGAGCTTTGGTACAAGTGTAAGGCGTGTGGTTTTCCATCATCATGGCTTGCGCTAGATTATAGCGATGCCCATTGGTCGGTTAGTCTGCCTGATACAACCTATGATTCCTCACAAAAAAGTCTATGTCCGTTGTGTGGAAGCGATAAGGGAGACCTTAGCTTGGGTGAGGCCCTGCCGGGGATGGAATCTGCCAAACGCCTGAAATGGTATCTGTATGATACAGGAACACGGGCTGCGGAAGCTTTGGCAAAAGAGCGGCTTGTCGAACTTGATCAAGAGGCGACTGAAAAAAAGGCTGGGTCGCGTTTTGCTGCGGGTGAGGAAGGGTATGATACGATTTTTGGAATAAGATTTATATGGGTTCCAAGTGGCGCATTCATACGTGGCGGCCACCTTGCCATTGGGCGGTCTGAAGGCATGACACACCCCCACGTGGTGGGTGTGAGTGGGTTTTGGATGAGTCAAATACCTGTGACGTGGGCGTTGTGGTGTGATGTCATGGGGAGGCAAAATAGTGAGTGGGGTTTAGCAGATGGCGTTGTCATTCAGGCGCTTAATGAGGGCGGCGACGCAGATGTGCCCGTATGCGGAATATCATGGCATGACGCTATGGCATTTTGTGAGAGATACCGTTGTATAACCAATATCCCAGTTGCACTCCCTCGTGAAGCTGAGTGGGAATATACCTGTCGGGCCAAGGATACATTAGGCCCATGTTTTGGGTATGAGGGGATTAAGTCAGTGAGTGTGCCCATTTTGGAACAGCCATGGGTTGAAGGTCGATTGCCGGTTAAGGCCACAGAAGCCAATGCCTTTGGCATATATGACATGATGGGGAATATTTTTGAGTGGCAGGAAGATAGCCGACCAGGGGATGAAATAGATTGGTACACTTATTTAGGGTTCAATAGTGCGTACGTTCTTAATCCTCGTTGTGATTTTTCTGGGCGTGGAAACGTTTTAAAAGGTGGGCCAATCGGAAAAGATATGCGGGTGGGAAATTGGCATTATACGGTCCGTTTTCCTGAATACAGATCGAGACAGACTGGATTCAGGATTGTTGTAAGGGGGCATGAAAACCCGGTTAATGATATGTATCTCCTGAAGGAGTCACTTCGCCGACCGGAGTGGAAAAATGGCTTTTATTTTTAAAAAACCGGGTCCGGTTTGTTTGGGACATGGGTAAATCTGAACGCTTCCAGAGAAGGCCACGATGAAACTGCACATTTTGAGTGATCTGCATACAGAGATGGCACCGTTTGGGCTGCCGGAAACCAACGCTGACGTTGTGGTTCTGGCAGGGGACATTGGGTATGGACGCAAAGGAGTGGCAGGGGCGGTCCAGGCCTGCCAACGCCAGGGCAAACCTGTACTCTTCGTGCCTGGTAATCATGATTTTTACCATCAAACCGAAGGAATCGGCATCCAGGGCGTCATTGAGCAGATGAAGTGTGAGGCCCTGGGTTCCGATGTCCATGTCCTGGATGACGACGAGGTCATCATCGGTGGGGTGCGTTTTTTGGGGAGCACCCTGTGGACGGATTTTGACTTTTTTGGAGAGGGGTTGCGAGATCTTGTCATGATGGCCGCGAAAAAGGGCATCAACGATTACCGCTGCATCACCGATGGAAGCTCACCATTGACCCCTGCCGTCTTGAGGGAGCGTCACCTGCGCAGTCGCGAATGGCTTAGGCAAAGTCTGGCCAATGGGTGTGGGTTGAAAACGGTCATCATCACCCATCATGCGCCGCATGGTCGCTCTTGTCCCTCTCACTTTCGGCATGATCCTGTTTCTGCGGCTTTTATCTCTGACATGGCACCGTTCATGGGAGAGGCCGCACTCTGGGTGCATGGGCATGTTCATGCGAGTATGGACTATCGGCTTGGTGATACCCGTGTGCTTTGCAATCCGCGTGGGTATTCAGGGGAGGATGTGCCGGGTTTTCGGGCAGACCTGGTGGTGGAGGTATGATGCGAGGGTGGTGTTTTCGATCTTTTAGCCGATGCTGAGCGGTGCCAAAATGTGGCGTTATCAAGTCGTCGATCGTGCAGCCAAAATATACCCTTCGTCCCTTGCGGACGCACTCCGGTTTACGCTCCGAGCGCAATTCCGGTGACGGCATGCTACGTCCTCAATATCCCTGAAACTTGGGGCGAAGCGGTGATAGAGCCAAACCGTATGACTGATGATCTCGTCTGGAAAGCGGTTGTCGTGATAGAGTGCGGGTGTTGTTTTCATGGCCGAAGTCGACCACGCGATGGGGACTTCGCCAACTTAGCAGTGTCCCCCTAGAGTAAGAAAAATGCAAAAACTACCTTTTGAAATAATATTTGTTGACCAAAATGATGATGTTATCAGATCTCTTTGGCATGTTTTTGGAGGCTGGTCTGGAATTTCTTTTTTTAGTGGTGATCTGCTTTCAGTTGCAAGTAATACGGTAGTTTCTCCAGCGAATAGTTATGGGTATATGGATGGCGGTATTGATGCAGAGTATGTGAATTTTTTTGGTCAGGGGTTGCAGACCAAGGTTCAGGAAGGAATAAGTAGACGAGAAGAAGGTTTTTTGCCTGTTGGAGCCGCTATGTTTGTGAAAACTGGGAATGCATTGATTCCCAATATGATTGTTGCTCCAACCATGATGCAGCCAGGTGGCGTTCCGCCGAGTAATGTGTTTTATGCGATGTCTGCTATTTTGAATATGGCGATGAAAAAACAAAAGGAGATCACGCATCTGTATGTACCTGGTTTAGGAACCGGTGTTGGCCTTGTTCAGCCAGAAATTGCAGCGCAAGAAATGTTCATGGCTTATGAAAAATTTGTGGGTAGAGTCTTCTCAGAAAATTATCATATACCGAAGAGCCTGCCGCAGAATGGGGCGTGACGGCTTGAGATTTGGTAGAATGGTCTTCAGCGATCACGACGAGGGATCAGGGGCGGCGATGGCAGGGTTTTTTCGAGAGCCGAACCGGCATCCGATACACTCGTGCCTCCAGTAAATCTCACCAAGCTTTAGATCAGCCTCGTTTTTG
Source organism: Magnetococcus marinus MC-1 (assembly GCF_000014865.1). NCBI lineage: Bacteria > Pseudomonadati > Pseudomonadota > Magnetococcia > Magnetococcales > Magnetococcaceae > Magnetococcus > Magnetococcus marinus. The sequence continues at coordinate 2,472,665 of NC_008576.1, read as the reverse complement.
GTCTCTGAGCGGTCGAATTTGCTGGACGGTCAGGATGAATTCCGTGAGAATCAGAGCGTGGAGTGACGGTTGGTCGGTGCCTAAAGCGTAGAATTCCTGATTTTGATATGGGGGTTTGGCCATCGCTGACAGCGTGCGCTTTGAGAACTCAGGAAGCACTCTTCTGACCTGGTCATGCTGCATGATAGATACTGGTGGTGCAGGCCAGCAAGCACGGGCAGGGCGAGCATGTTGCCAGCTCCTCTGGGCTGATTCAGCATGCTAACGTGATCGAAGTACGCTCTGCGGAGGCTGCCGATTACCCTTTCGCAATAAGCATTCTGCCAAGGTGAGCCGAGGGCCGTTGTGACGGTCTCAATTCGCATCTCCTTGAATGTATGCTGACTGGGCAAGAAGCCTCGACCCCGATTTCCAACGGTTTGGCAGCTATGAACTTGAATAATCCTAGGAAAAATCTGAGAAGATCGGATAAGTTAGGGGCATTTCAGGTCTCAGAGCTTGAAGGGGATATCCGTGGGGGATCATGACAGTAGCTACAAGCAGCTCTTCAGCCACGCAGAGATGGTGCGTGATCTGCTGTTGGGGTTTGTCCAGGAGGCGTGGGTCGAGCATCTCGATTTTGCCACTCTGGAAAAGGTGAGCGGCAGTTATATTACCGATGACTTGCGGGATCGTGAGGATGATGTGATCTGGCGGGTCCGCTGGGGCGAAGCGTGGCTCTACATTTTTGTGCTGATTGAGTTCCAATCGACGGTGGACTGGATGATGGCGGTCCGCATGAACGTCTACGTGATGCTATTGTATCAGGATCTGGTGAAATCTGGACAGGTGAAGCAGGGCGAGATGTTGCCCCCGGTGCTGCCCATGGTGCTTTACAATGGGAAGCCAATCTGGTCAGCGGCGATGGATGTGGCCGATCTTATTCGCCCGGTTCCTGGAGGGCTTGAGTGTTTTCGCCCGCATATGCGGTACTTGCTCATTGATGAAGTGAGGTATGAGGATGCCTCTCTGGCTGAGATGAAAAATCTGGCGGCGGCCTTATTCCGATTGGAGAAGAGCCAGTCACCAACGGATATCCGCGCTGTTTTGAGTAGTCTGATCGATTGGTTGAAAGCACCTGGTCAGTTGAGTTTGAGGCGAGCCTTCACCGTCATGCTGGGTAGGGTGTTGTTGCCCAGGAAAGCGCTAGGTCAGGTGATCCCGGAGTTAAACGATTTGCAGGAGGTAGATGCCATGCTTGCCGAGACCGTGCTGGAGTGGACCAAAGAGTGGGAAGCCCAGGGTATACAGAAAGGGCTTGAGAAAGGGCGTCAAGAGGAAGCTGCGTCCATGCTACTCCGACTTTTATCGCGTCGTTTTGGCCCATTGCCGGAAGAAATCCAAAGCAGAGTTACTACTTCGGCTGTTACAGAAATAGAAATGTGGAGTGATAGAATTTTCGATGCAGAATCGTTAGAGTCTGTTTTTAAATAGAAATTTAATTTCACCTTTCTTTTGATCAACCAAAGGGAAATGTCGAACTTTCTCGATTTCTGTTACAAATAATTCTCAGAATTTCTGATTCGGGTTGCTTTCGGTCCACCAATTTGATTTCAAAGGGATTTCTCCCTTCAAAGGCCGCTCGCAAGAGCGGCCTTTTTGGTATCAAAAACCCCAATGAATCCAATGGTTACGGGAAGTGCCTCCCACGGGGCGGTTTCCTGCCGTGGTTGGAACCGGACTTTCTGTTTAAAAATCGTGTAAAGCATTGATATTAAGCTGTAATTGACTTGAACACGGTGCGCGTCACTGGACACATTAAGGCGAGGTGCTGAGTAGCCGGAAGGCCTCCTGCTGTAGGGGGGTGATGTTAGCAAGCATCTCAAACGGTTTACCAGTCGCGGGCTCCCATTGGGCACGAACAGTATTACGGGTCAAGGTGGCCAATTGCTCCAGCAGGGTGCTGAAACTCTGCAAGGCATGGCCTACCGGAGAGCGTCTTGTGCCGGTTTTCTCTTTGGCGTTTGGCGATGACTCTCTGGGCATGACAGGATCGTCGGGGAGCAATGGCGCTTCATCGGTGAACAGTAGCGTTTTTAACTTGATCCGCATTTTCCGTTCTACCATGTAGGCCAACATGCACAGGAAGACGTGGGCTTTGATGCGATCGGCACGGAAATGAAAGATCGGTCGGATATCCAGACTGCTCTTCAGATGTCTGAAGGCGCTCTCTACCTGGGCCAATGATTTGTATTGGCGGATCGTGTCGGCACTGGAGATCTCCTTTTCGGGAAGGTTGGTGCGGACCACATAGATTCCGTCCAGGGCTGTTTCCTGATCGATAACAGCCTGCTTACGGGACCAAGCGAACCGCCCTGGAGCAATCTCCAAGTTGAAATAACGGGCGATTTTGAGCTTGCGCAGAACCCGGTCGGCCCTTTTGCCAATTTGACCACAATCACGCAAAGAGCCCTCTTGCACGGCTTGCAGGATCGTCTCCAACCCCTGTTCTGCGATGGTCAACAGTTCCCGTCGTGATCGCCCCTGATCCTCGGCCAGGAAGGGATTGCGGCAGACCATCAGTCGCTCACCTGGGAAATCTGGGGAGGTGATCTCGGCAAAGTTGCGCGCATCGAATAAAGAAGGCCAGTTGTCTGCTTTGGCCAGTGATCGGATGGTGCTGTGGCGCAAGGCGGTAATCCATGAAAAACCAGCAGGTTGGAGATCTTCGTCAATCCGGGCCTGGGTGATCATACCCCGATCACCAACAACTATGACCTGTTTGAGGCCAAAGCGCGCCTTGAGCTTGTTCACTTGGGCGGTCAGCGTAGTGGGATCGCCTGTATTGCCGGGAAACACCTCCACGGCCAGAGGGCGACCCTCCTTGTCGCACAGCAGGCCAATCTCAATCTGGAGTTTGTCTGGGCGGTGGTCGCGGCTGTAGCCGTACTCAGCCAGTTCACACTGTCTTCCTTCCAGATAGGTGGAAGTGAGATCAAACAGTACCATGGAGCCATCCTTAAGGTGCTGTTTCACCAAGCGATTCTCCATGCGTTCCTGTTGCGCTCCGAGCCAATCGAGGGCTTTGTAAAGTTCTTCCTTGTTGGCGTCAGCCACGCCGAACTCCTGCCCCAAGGTGGTCGTGTTGAACAGCCGGTGCGAGGCCAGTTTTGATGCAGGTTGAAGCACTCTCTGGGCAATCAGCGCCAGGATTAAATTGCGGTAGCGCGTTTGTTTTGTTCCCAGCAAACTTTTAAGGCCCAGGGATTTTATCACTCCGACGACAGCAGCGACATGGCCATGAGGCAGACTGGCCTCAATGGTCAGGGCTGAGGTCATCGGCATCATGCGTCCACCCTTGAGCACCACACGCAAAGTGATGGGGCTACACTTTAACGGACACAAAAAATGAGGGAAAATGAGACCTCATTCAGAAAGGTGTCCAATGAGCAGAAGAAGTCCTAAAAATTTTGCCCCAGAGTTCAAAGAGCAGGTGCTCAAAATGGTAGAGAGCTCTGACAAGCCCATACCAGTGATTGCTGAGGAGTTTGGCATATCAGCTAAGAATATCTACAACTGGAGAAAGCGATCTCATGAGAAGCTAACATCCAGAGATAAAGATGAAATATTAGAAGTGAAAGAAGAAAATAAGCGCCTTAAAAAGAAGCTGGCTCAGCTTGAGGAGGAGCAGGCGATATTAAAAAAGGCGTGTGCGTACTTCGCGAGATCCCTTCCGTGAGGTACGCCTTTATTCAAGCTCATAGCAAAAGCTACTCTGTCGAGTCTTTATGCCGTGTTCTGGATGTTTCTCGTAGTGGATTTTATGGCTGGCTTAATCGAACCAGTACGAGTAAGGCTGAAGAGAATCAACTGCTTGAAGAGTGGATAGCAGAGATTTTCAAGGTGAGTCGATCAACCTATGGAACACGGCGTATACGCAAAGCGTTAAATGAGCATGGTGTACGAGTGAGTCGCCGACGCGTCTCCAGAATCAAGAGGAAGCTTGGCTTGGTTTGTAAAGCTCAGAAGCGTTATAAGGTTGTAACGACAGATTCAAATCACGCACTGCCTATAGCGCCTAACCTTCTTGATCGTCAATTCGATACGGAACGCCCTGATAACGCCTATGTTGGTGACATCACATATATTCCGACCAAGGAAGGTTGGCTTTATCTGGCTGTTTGGATTGACCTTTATTCCAGAGCTGTTGTCGGTTGGTCTATGGCAGACCCTATGAAAGCAGAACTGGTAACAGACGCTTTACGCATGGCCTTTTTCAAGCGCCGCCCAGAGGCCGGGCTGATTGTTCATAGTGATCGTGGTAGCCAATATGCATCTGAACTCTTGAGAAAATATCTGGATGAAAGAGGCTATACACAGAGTATGAGTCGCCGTGGTAACTGTTGGGACAACGGTGTGCCACGAACTCCTTATAGGAGGTGCTTCATAAAAGATGAGAGTGTGGCCTCTCGGAATCGGGTTGCAGGACCGGGTTTCAAACAGCGTCGAGCTGCTTAGGTAAAGAGCCTTGGTAGTGAGCGTCGGCGAAAAGGCGTTGTGGAAAACGTCATGTGAGAAATGAGAAGACGAACGCAAGTGAACCGTTGATGACGCATCGAAAAGCAATTCAACTGATATCAAAACTGGATAGCGTTGTTGATCCAGGACAAGTTCAGACGGCACCTGTTTACGGGCTGAATGGTATCCGGTGTGGAGACGGCGTGAGCTCATTACAGGCTTTTATGAGGAACGTGGGAACCTGTCGTTCCGATGATAAGGGAGAAATCCAAGAGGGCAGCCCCCTGGCGGAGAAGAGTACCGTAAGCGCCCATTTATCCCCAGGGTTCAGTTTGATCTGAAGGTATGTCACGCTTTCTGAAATTCAAAATTTTAGGAGGCGAACATGGAAGACAAATCAATTGAGGCGTCTGTGCTGAGTGAGAAGCAGCGGTACTGGCTGGATCATTTACGCAGTTGTCGTTCTGAGGTCGGCACCATTAAGGAGTACGCTGAAGTCCATAAGCTGAGCCTTCCATCGTTGTATTTTTGGAAGCGCAAGCTGACGCAAATGGGTTTTCTGGAAGAGTCAGGATCAGGCAAGCGACGTTTTCAGCGATTGGAATTGAGTTCAAAGTCTTCAGCATGATGTGGCAACACTAAAACGGACAGTGTTTTACGCGGACTTGAACCACTCTATTTCGTACTGAGAAGGACTCATATAGCCGATGGATGAGTGCTTGCGCTTTCGGTTATAAAAGACCTCTATATATTCAAAGATGATCTGTTTAGCCTCATCGCGTGTCTTAAAGTCACAGGATGAAACCAGTTCAACTTTGAGAGTGTGGAAAAAGCTTTCTGCTGGTGCGTTGTCCCAACAGTTACCACGGCGACTCATACTCTGTGTATAGCCTCTTTCATCCAGATATTTTCTCAAGAGTTCAGATGCATATTGGCTACCACGATCACTATGAACAATCAGCCCGGCCTCTGGGCGGCGCTTGAAAAAGGCCATGCGTAAAGCGTCTGTTACCAGTTCTGCTTTCATATGGTCTGCCATAGACCAACCGACAACAGCTCTGGAATAAAGGTCAATCCAAACAGCCAGATAAAGCCAACCTTCCTTGGTCGGAATATATGTGATGTCACCAACATAGGCGTTATCAGGGCGTTCCGTATCGAATTGACGATCAAGAAGGTTAGGCGCTATAGGCAGTGCGTGATTTGAATCTGTCGTTACAACCTTATAACGCTTCTGAGCTTTACAAACCAAGCCAAGCTTCCTCTTGATTCTGGAGACGCGTCGGCGACTCACTCGTACACCATGCTCATTTAACGCTTTGCGTATACGCCGTGTTCCATAGGTTGATCGACTCACCTTGAAAATCTCTGCTATCCACTCTTCAAGCAGTTGATTCTCTTCAGCCTTACTCGTACTGGTTCGATTAAGCCAGCCATAAAATCCACTACGAGAAACATCCAGAACACGGCATAAAGACTCGACAGAGTAGCTTTTGCTATGAGCTTGAATAAAGGCGTACCTCACGGAAGGGATCTCGCGAAGTACGCACACGCCTTTTTTAATATCGCCTGCTCCTCCTCAAGCTGAGCCAGCTTCTTTTTAAGGCGCTTATTTTCTTCTTTCACTTCTAATATTTCATCTTTATCTCTGGATGTTAGCTTCTCATGAGATCGCTTTCTCCAGTTGTAGATATTCTTAGCTGATATGCCAAACTCCTCAGCAATCACTGGTATGGGCTTGTCAGAGCTCTCTACCATTTTGAGCACCTGCTCTTTGAACTCTGGGGCAAAATTTTTAGGACTTCTTCTGCTCATTGGACACCTTTCTGAATGAGGTCTCATTTTCCCTCATTTTTTGTGTCCGTTAAAGTGTAGCCCCATCAGCAGGGGTCTGCCGGATTCAGTTCCCAAATGGTATGACGGTGGAGTGGTCAGGGAATGGTGGCGAGAGCTTGCTCTCTGTCCTGCGATCTGTGGCAGCCTTGTGATGATGCGCCCATCGCCGGATATTTCTGTCGTCCATCTTTGTTTGGAGCCGGTGGATTTCAGGAAGGGGATCAACGGACTGGCTGCATTGGTGGAGGCAGAACTGGAGTTGAATCCCTTTGATGAGGCTCTGTTCGTGTTTCGCAATCGATCATTGGACAAGGTGAAAATCCTTTACTGGGAACGTAATGGCTTCTGCCTGTGGCAAAGTATGTCCAGCGAAGGCTGGTATGTTCGGCGGGAGTCAGTCCTGCAAGGGTAATAACCAAATCCCTTTAGCTTGGATGGCGGGGTGGCGGGAGACCAAAGCCTCGGAGTCCATCGACAAATGCCGCTTTAGGTGGCAGCGAGTTATCAGGCCGTAACAACAGTGAACGCATTGGTGGCCTCGAAAAGACAAAGCCCTGAAGGCCGAGTCCTCTTTGCCAGGACGAAGGCAGCATGGATGATCGAAAATTGGTTGAAACGATTATTCACTTCGGCGGGGTGTGAGCGATGGCATGATAACAAGGACATACAAAGCAACTGGAGAAGTCCTACTCGTCCCGATGAGAAATTGTCGGAGCAAGGTAGGCGGAATAACCAGTGATCCTGGGAAATTCGCCGAAGATGAGAGGATGGCGGATGGGTTCGTAGTAGTTATGACGCAGGGTAACTCCTGTCGAGCGAAGGGGCCCTACTATTGGTATTCTTCTAACAAAACGAGAGGCAGAGACGGAATGATAAAAACGTCTATTAGGCTGCAGGATCTGAGAAGGAAGATATACCGCAAAGCGAAGATTGATAAATCTTGGCGATTTTGGGGATTGTATCATCATGTTTGCAAGCCAGAAACACTCAACACAGCCTATGAGATGGCAAGGAAGAACAAAGGAGCTCCAGGAATTGATGGGGTTACGTTTGAGGCTATCGAAGAAAGTGGTGTTGAACAATTTCTTGGTGAGGTGAGGAAAGAATTGGTTTCAGGTAGCTATCGTCCTTTAAAGAATCGCAGAAAAGCGATTCCGAAAGGTGATGGCAAAGAGCGTGTTCTTGGGATTCCGTCGATCCGTGATCGAGTAGTCCAAGGGGCGCTAAAGTTAATCCTGGAACCCATCTTTGAAGCTGATTTTCAATCTGGATCCTATGGATACCGTCCGAAACGGATGGCTCATCAAGCGGTAAATCGTGTCGCTATAGCCATAGCCCAAGGGAAGACGCAGGTTATTGATGCTGATTTGAAATCATATTTCGATACGGTTCAACATGATCTGGCTCTTCGGAAAGTGTCGGAACGAGTTGATGATGATCAGGTTATGCATCTTCTCAAGCTCATTTTCAAGACCAGTGGAAAACGGGGTGTTCCCCAAGGCGGTGTGATTTCACCTTTGATCAGTAATCTCTATCTCAATGAGGTAGACAAGATGCTGGAAAGGGCTAAGGAAGTTACCCGGAAAGGGAAATACACGCACATAGAGTATGCCCGTTTTGCGGATGATCTGGTAATTCTTGTGGATGGCCACCATCGGTGGAACGGCTTGGCACGAAAGGTATACCAACGTCTTGGTGAGGAATTAGCTAAATTGAAAGTTCAACTAAACCTTGAGAAAACCCGTGTGGTGGATTTGACCCGAGGAGAAGACTTCACTTTCCTTGGTTTCAATATTCGGCAGCGGATGACTCTCCAGGGCAAGCAAGGGGTTTTATGCATCCCTCGCATGAAGGCGAGAACAAGTCTGCTGGGAAGGCTCAAGGAGGTGTTCAAGCACCTACGTTCCCAGCCGACAGAATGGGTAGTTAACACTATCAACCCAATACTTCGGGGTTGGGTGAGCTACTTTCGGATTGGAAATTCCAGCCGATCATTCAATTTTGTTCGAAACTGGGTTGAACGGAAGATGCGTCGCCATTTGATGAGAGCCAGAGTACGCCGAGGTTTCGGCTGGAACCGGTGGAGTAGGGATTGGCTGTATAAATCACTGGGCCTATTCGGCGATTATAGAGTGGTTTATTACCAACCTAAAAGCACGACCAGCAGATAGATCTCATAAATTTTGCGATGAAGGCAATAGGAGAGCGTAGTGCGGGAAAACCGCATGCTGCGTTCGATGTGGCGGGAGTTGGAAACGTGATCACGGGAGGCGGACTTATGCCCATGGCGAAAGCTATATGGATTCATGCTACCGTCCCCTACAGTTGGCGCGCCAGTTCCCGACCCTACAGCGGCTGGAAAAGGACCGATTTCACTGGTTGCGCCAGGGAGGTGCCGCAGAAATCCAAATCACGGGGCGGCAGCTGAATTGGCTACTTGATGGCTACAACCTGGCGGCAATGAAGGGTCACAATAAACTGCATTTTTCTTCGATTGTATAGAGTGTTAAGGCGGTTTTTTTGGTATAATTTCGGCTATGAAAACGCTACCAAAGACACTCCCTGATGACCCTGCCGCTTTGCGGGAAATAATACTTTCCTTGCAGGCTGAAAATGTCCTTTTACAGGACAAAAGCAAGCGTATGGAGCATGAAGCCCAGCTTCTGAGGGAGAAGCTGAATATTCTCATTGCCAAGCGGTTTGGGCGTTCCAGTGAGAAGAGCGATCCCCGTCAGTTGGGTCTGTTCGATGAGGCAGAAGTGACGGCTGCCGAGGAACCTGAAGAGGATGCCGAAGAGATCCAGGTTCCTGCCCATAGCCGCAAAGTGAAGTCCAAAGGGCGCAAGCCATTGCCAGAGTGGCTACCCCGGGTGGATATCATTCATGAGTTGCCTGAGTCGGCATTGGTTTGTGGCCTGGATGGTCACCATTTGGTCGAGATTGGCCGTGAGACCAGCGAGCAACTGGATATTATTCCGGCCAAGGTGCAGGTATTGCGGCACATCCAGATCAAATATGGCTGTCCTCATTGCAAACAGGGCGTGAAGACGGCCCCTACACCCAAACGTCCCATTCCCAAGGCGTTGGCTACAGCTGCTCTATTGGCCCATGTGGCGGTATCCAAGTATGCCGATGGGTTACCGCTCTATCGACAGGGCGCCATTCTGACCCGTGCAGGGATTGATGTCTGTCGAACCACGCTGGCCAATTGGATGATCCAGTGCGGCCAACTGGTGCAGCCGTTGATCAATCTGATGCGGGACAAGATGCTGGATTACGATATCCTGCAGATGGATGAAACTACGATTCAAGTGCTTAAGGAAAAAGATAAAGTTGCATCCAGCAACTCCTATATGTGGGTACAGCGAGGTGGTCCCCCGGGTAGTCCGGTGATTTTGTTTGATTACGATCCCACACGCGGTGCCGAGGTTCCGAAACGGCTGTTGGCGGGCTATAAAGGCTGGTTGCAAACGGATGGGTATGCAGGTTATCTGGGTGTGGGTGCGCAGGAAGATGTGATCCTGATGGGGTGTTTTGCGCATGCCCGTCGTCAATTCGACGAGGCGATCAAAGCGTTGGGAAAATCCAAAAAAGGCAAGATAGGCAAGGCTGGGCAGGCACTGTCGCTGATCCGGAAACTGTACGCTGTGGAAAAGGATCTGCGTGAGGAAGAGGCTACTCCAGAGCGACGTTACAAGGTGCGCCAGGAGCGTTCCCGCCCCATTATCGATGAGTTGAAAACCTGGCTGGAAGATAATCGAGCAGGGGTGTTACCGAAAAGCAAACTCGGCGAAGCGATGGGATATCTGACCAATCAGTGGTCCTCTCTGATTCGATATCTTGATGATGGACGCCTGGAAATTGACAACAACAGAGCCGAGAACGCCATTCGCCCCTTTGTGATTGGCAGGAAAAATTGGCTCTTCAGCAACTCTGTTCGAGGTGCAAAGGCCTCGGCAAACCTCTACAGTTTGATTGAAACGGCCAAAGCCAATGGTTGGGAGCCCTTCGTCTATCTCACAAAGGTCTTTGAGGGCCTCGCCACAGCGCAAACCGTGGATGAGTTCGACTTGTTGCTCCCGTGGAATTTGAAATCTGCTGCTGAACCGGCAGGGTAGTTGATGGGGATAAATGGGCGCTTACAGAGTACCGATGCGGAGCACAGGGACGGAGCAGCCCGTAGTAGTGTTGAAGTGGCCGAAAGGTCATGGAGCAAAGGGGCTGCGTCATTCAGTCAAAGGCATAAGCCAACCCAAAAGGGGAGGAGCTTATGAATGCGACAAAGGCTTTTGATATACCGAAAGAGTTAGTGTGGCAGGCCTATCTGGATGTGAAACGAAGTTCAGGAGGGCCTGGCCTTGATGGTCTAACGATGGAGGCATTTGAAGAAGATTTGAAGAATCAGCTGTATAGGTTATGGAACCGAATGTCGTCGGGCAGCTACTTTCCACCACCTGTCATGCGGGTAGAAATCCCCAAATCAGATGGTGGTGTGCGAGGGCTGGGTATTCCGACGATTGGTGATCGTATCGCGCAAGCGGTTGTGAAACGATATCTGGAGCCATTGGTGGAGCCAAAAATTCCATGAAGACTCCTATGGATATCGTCCCAATCGCTCAGCTTTGGATGCCGTTAGACAGTAAGCGCCCATTTATCCCCATCAACTACCCTGCCGGTTCAGCAGCAGATTTCAAATTCCACGGGAGCAACAAGTCGAACTCATCCACGGTTTGCGCTGTGGCGAGGCCCTCAAAGACCTTTGTGAGATAGACGAAGGGCTCCCAACCATTGGCTTTGGCCGTTTCAATCAAACTGTAGAGGTTTGCCGAGGCCTTTGCACCTCGAACAGAGTTGCTGAAGAGCCAATTTTTCCTGCCAATCACAAAGGGGCGAATGGCGTTCTCGGCTCTGTTGTTGTCAATTTCCAGGCGTCCATCATCAAGATATCGAATCAGAGAGGACCACTGATTGGTCAGATATCCCATCGCTTCGCCGAGTTTGCTTTTCGGTAACACCCCTGCTCGATTATCTTCCAGCCAGGTTTTCAACTCATCGATAATGGGGCGGGAACGCTCCTGGCGCACCTTGTAACGTCGCTCTGGAGTAGCCTCTTCCTCACGCAGATCCTTTTCCACAGCGTACAGTTTCCGGATCAGCGACAGTGCCTGCCCAGCCTTGCCTATCTTGCCTTTTTTGGATTTTCCCAACGCTTTGATCGCCTCGTCGAATTGACGACGGGCATGCGCAAAACACCCCATCAGGATCACATCTTCCTGCGCACCCACACCCAGATAACCTGCATACCCATCCGTTTGCAACCAGCCTTTATAGCCCGCCAACAGCCGTTTCGGAACCTCGGCACCGCGTGTGGGATCGTAATCAAACAAAATCACCGGACTACCCGGGGGACCACCTCGCTGTACCCACATATAGGAGTTGCTGGCTGCAACTTTATCTTTTTCCTTAAGCACTTGAATCGTAGTTTCATCCATCTGCAGGATATCGTAATCCAGCATCTTGTCCCGCATCTTGGTTTCGATCAGTGGATGAAGGAGAATTATCCTCACATTCATTTTGAGCGTTGATGGGGCTACACTTTAACGGACACAAAAAATGAGGGAAAATGAGACCTCATTCAGAAAGGTGTCCAATGAGCAGAAGAAGTCCTAAAAATTTTGCCCCAGAGTTCAAAGAGCAGGTGCTCAAAATGGTAGAGAGCTCTGACAAGCCCATACCAGTGATTGCTGAGGAGTTTGGCATATCAGCTAACCCATGTTTAACATTTCTCTACCGAATTTAGGCATGTTTGGCCTATTGATATATTTTAACATATTGATTTATATGTACTCACAAATTCAAACATGTTTTGTAGTGCCATAATAAATTATTATGTCTTGCGCCACCATGGTGCTTTTGGTATCATTCCGAGTATGTATATACGACGCACACAAACCCGCAATACAGCCACAGGCGAATCTTACTACACGCATCGCCTGGTTCAATCCCTTCGTGTCGGCACGAAGGTCAGGCAGGTGACACTCTTGAATCTTGGCCGTCATTTCGCCATAGGCCAGAATCACTGGCCCACCTTGTGTTCACGTATCGATCAACTGCTAAGCCCTCAGAAGACACTGATTTCTCTTGATTGTCCTTCGCAAGTGGAGCGGGAGGCCCAGCGTATTGTCGCGCAATTGTTGACCCGTCAGCCGGAAGCAATCCCGTCTGCCAAGGAGACGGAAACCGGCCTTTCCCCAGAGGATGTGCAAACAGTATTGGTGGACTCTCTTGAAATGAGCCGCCCCCGGAGTGTGGGGGTGGAGCAGGTGGGACTATGGGCCATGGGTAAGGCAGGGTTTACAGAACTGTTGGCCGATGTCGGACTAACCGGCCCTCAGCGAGCCGCAGCCATCGGCGCCATTATTGGACGCATGGCCGCACCTGGTTCCGAACGGGCGCTGCATAGATGGCTCAGCGCCCAAAGCGGCCTAGGGGAGTTGCTTGATGTGGACTTCGAGACCATGAGCCTGATGCAATTTTACCGAGTTTCAGACCTATTGATCAGAAACCGCGAGGCTATCGAAAACAGATTGTTTTCCAAGATTAACGATCTATTCAACCTGCCGGGCACCGTCACCTTATACGATTTGACCAATACCTATTTTGAGGGAGAGGCAGAAGGAAACAGCAAAGCTCAGCGGGGGCGCTCAAAGGAGAAGCGTTGCGACTCTCCCCTGTTGACCTTGGGTCTGGTACTCGACGGTAGCGGGTTTGTGCGCCGTTCGCAGATTTTCCCCGGCAATGTCTCCGAAGGGAGCACCCTGGAAGGGATGCTCAAAGGCTTGAATGCTCCCAATGGTGCCTTGGTGGTTATGGATCGGGGGGTAGCCACTGAGGCCAATCTTGTCTGGTTACGCGACAAAGGCTATCGTTATCTGGTGGTCAGCCGAGAACGCGAGCGGCAATTCGATTTCAACGGTGCTGCATGTATCGAAACGGCCGCAAAGGAACAGATCCACATCCAAAAAGTTCTCAGCGACGATGGCCAGGAGGTGAGGCTTTACTGTCATTCCCAACGCCGTGCGGAAAAGGAAAAGGGGATCTCCCGGCGTTTTGCCGAGCGCTTTGAAGCCGGTCTGACTAAGCTCTCCGAGGGGCTTTCCAAGCCCCGCACCACAAAGAATATCGATAAACTTTGGGAGCGCATTGGACGGCTGAAAGAAAAAAATCGTGGTATAGGCCAGCACTACCACATCGAAATCATCCCGGACGACAGTGGTTTGCAGGCCCAAGCCATCCATTGGAAACAAAAACCGCTCGATGGCACCTCGCTGACCCACCCTGGGGTCTACTGCCTGCGTAGCAACGAGACCGGCTGGGATGAGGAGCGCTTATGGCGCACCTACATCACCCTCACGGATCTGGAATCGGTGTTTCGCTCTCTCAAATCGGAATTGGGCTTGCGTCCACTCTTCCATCGGAAAGAGGAACGCAGCGATGGTCATCTGTTTATCACCGTGCTGACCTACCAGATCGTACAGATAATACGTCAACAATTGGCGGAAAAAGGTATCCACGGTCGCTGGAGCACGCTGCGAGACATCCTCTCCAGCCAGTGCCGGATTACCGCTTCATTTCGACGACCCGATGGACATTCCTTGCAGGTGCGCAAAGCCACCAGACCTGAGCCTGAACAACAGAAAATCTTCCAGGCGCTTGGAATCCATGCAAACCCAGGCGGGGTGAAAAAGATGGTCGTCTGAGCACATTTTCCAAAGAATGCACAGTTTGTAGTGCCACTCGAAAAAAATACACATCGTAAGATTCTGTATTTTAAGATCTTCTACAATAGCCTGTTAAACATGGGCTAAGAATATCTACAACTGGAGAAAGCGATCTCATGAGAAGCTAACATCCAGAGATAAAGATGAAATATTAGAAGTGAAAGAAGAAAATAAGCGCCTTAAAAAGAAGCTAGCTCAGCTTGAGGAGGAGCAGGCGATATTAAAAAAGGCGTGTGCGTACTTCGCGAGATCCCTTCCGTGAGGTACGCCTTTATTCAAGCTCATAGCAAAAGCTACTCTGTCGAGTCTTTATGCCGTGTTCTGGATGTTTCTCGTAGTGGATTTTATGGCTGGCTTAATCGAACCAGTACGAGTAAGGCTGAAGAGAATCAACTGCTTGAAGAGTGGATAGCAGAGATTTTCAAGGTGAGTCGATCAACCTATGGAACACGGCGTATACGCAAAGCGTTAAATGAGCATGGTGTACGAGTGAGTCGCCGACGCGTCTCCAGAATCAAGAGGAAGCTTGGCTTGGTTTGTAAAGCTCAGAAGCGTTATAAGGTTGTAACGACAGATTCAAATCACGCACTGCCTATAGCGCCTAACCTTCTTGATCGTCAATTCGATACGGAACGCCCTGATAACGCCTATGTTGGTGACATCACATATATTCCGACCAAGGAAGGTTGGCTTTATCTGGCTGTTTGGATTGACCTTTATTCCAGAGCTGTTGTCGGTTGGTCTATGGCAGACCATATGAAAGCAGAACTGGTAACAGACGCTTTACGCATGGCCTTTTTCAAGCGCCGCCCAGAGGCCGGGCTGATTGTTCATAGTGATCGTGGTAGCCAATATGCATCTGAACTCTTGAGAAAATATCTGGATGAAAGAGGCTATACACAGAGTATGAGTCGCCGTGGTAACTGTTGGGACAACGGTGTGCCACGAACTCCTTATAGGAGGTGCTTCATAAAAGATGAGAGTGTGGCCTCTCGGAATCGGGTTGCAGGACCGGGTTTCAAACAGCGTCGAGCTGCTTAGGTAAAGAGCCTTGGTAGTGAGCGTCGGCGAAAAGGCGTTGTGGAAAACGTCATGTGAGAAATGAGAAGACGAACGCAAGTGAACCGTTGATGACGCATCGAAAAGCAATTCAACTGATATCAAAACTGGATAGCGTTGTTGATCCAGGACAAGTTCAGACGGCACCTGTTTACGGGCTGAATGGTATCCGGTGTGGAGACGGCGTGAGCTCATTACAGGCTTTTATGAGGAACGTGGGAACCTGTCGTTCCGATGATAAGGGAGAAATCCAAGAGGGCAGCCCCCTGGCGGAGAAGAGTACCGATGCGGAGCACAGGGACGGAGCAGCCCGTAGTAGTGTTGAAGTGGCCGAAAGGTCATGGAGCAAAGGGGCTGCGTCATTCAGTCAAAGGCATAAGCCAACCCAAAAGGGGAGGAGCTTATGAATGCGACAAAGGCTTTTGATATACCGAAAGAGTTAGTGTGGCAGGCCTATCTGGATGTGAAACGAAGTTCAGGAGGGCCTGGCCTTGATGGTCTAACGATGGAGGCATTTGAAGAAGATTTGAAGAATCAGCTGTATAGGTTATGGAACCGAATGTCGTCGGGCAGCTACTTTCCACCACCTGTCATGCGGGTAGAAATCCCCAAATCAGATGGTGGTGTGCGAGGGCTGGGTATTCCGACGATTGGTGATCGTATCGCGCAAGCGGTTGTGAAACGATATCTGGAGCCATTGGTGGAGCCAAAATTCCATGAAGACTCCTATGGATATCGTCCCAATCGCTCAGCTTTGGATGCCGTTAGACAGGCCCGCCAGCGCTGTTGGCGGGATGACTGGGTGCTTGATCTGGATATCAGCAAGTTTTTCGATAAACTGGATCATGCATTGGTAATGCGTGCGGTGAAGCGGTTTACAGATTGTAAGTGGGTTCTGCTCTACATCGAGAGGTGGTTAAAAGCAGATGTTCAACTACAGGATGAGACCATCCTTCATCGGGAGATGGGAACCCCCCAGGGCGGTGTAATCAGCCCTCTGCTTGCAAACATTTTTCTGCATCTTGGTTTCGATCAGTGGATGAAGGAGAATTATCCTCACATTCATTTTGAGCGTTATGCCGATGATATTGTCGTGCATTGCCGTTCCTTGAAGCAGTTGCAGTGGATCAAGAAGAGGATTGAACAGCGCTTGAAGCTCTGCAAATTGTCTCTCAACGACAAAAAGACGCGAGTTGTCTATTGTAAAGATTCTCGTAGGTCAGGGGAGTGGACGTGTCAGAGCTTTGATTTTCTGGGCTATACCTTTCGTCCAAGGTCATCACGCAACCACCGTGGAGAGCTTTTTGTAAGCTTTAGTCCGGCAATCAGTCGGAAAGCTTCGAAATCTCTACGGCAGACCATTCGGCGGGAGTGGAAGCTCCAAGCGAGGAGCCAGCACTCTATTGAGGAACTGGCAAGACGTTTAAATCCAGTGATCACAGGTTGGATAAACTATTATGGCCGATTCTGTCGATCGGAGATGCACTCTGTATTGGACCGGATAAACACCGCTCTTGCCTTCTGGGCAATGCGTAAGTTCAAG
The DNA here is from genome assembly GCF_000014865.1 of Magnetococcus marinus MC-1. NCBI lineage: Bacteria > Pseudomonadati > Pseudomonadota > Magnetococcia > Magnetococcales > Magnetococcaceae > Magnetococcus > Magnetococcus marinus. The sequence continues at coordinate 2,455,949 of NC_008576.1, read as the reverse complement.
AAACTCCGTGGGCACAAGACCCGAGCGCACAAGTGGCTCAAAGGGGTTGCCCAGAGAGAGCCATCTTTGTTTGCGCATTGGAAATATCAGGGCTGGATGACAAGAGCCGTATGAGCTGAGAGGTTCACGTACGGTTCTGTGAGAGGCTGAGGGTGAAATTCCCTCGGTCTACTCGACCACCAGCAGAAAGCTTTTTCCACACTCTCAAAGTTGAACTGGTTTCATCCTGTGACTTTAAGACACGCGATGAGGCTAAACAGATCATCTTTGAATATATAGAGGTCTTTTATAACCGAAAGCGCAAGCACTCATCCATCGGCTATATGAGTCCTTCTCAGTACGAAATAGAGTGGTTCAAGTCCGCGTAAAACACTGTCCGTTTTAGTGTTGCCACATCACGTTATGCCGATGATATTGTCGTGCATTGCCGTTCCTTGAAGCAGTTGCAGTGGATCAAGAAGAGGATTGAACAGCGCTTGAAGCTCTGCAAATTGTCTCTCAACGACAAAAAGACGCGAGTTGTCTATTGTAAAGATTCTCGTAGGTCAGGGGAGTGGACGTGTCAGAGCTTTGATTTTCTGGGCTATACCTTTCGTCCAAGGTCATCACGCAACCACCGTGGAGAGCTTTTTGTAAGCTTTAGTCCGGCAATCAGTCGGAAAGCTTCGAAATCTCTACGGCAGACCATTCGGCGGGAGTGGAAGCTCCAAGCGAGGAGCCAGCACTCTATTGAGGAACTGGCAAGACGTTTAAATCCAGTGATCACAGGTTGGATAAACTATTATGGCCGATTCTGTCGATCGGAGATGCACTCTGTATTGGACCGGATAAACGTAAGCGCCCATTTATCCCCATCAACTACCCTGCCGGTTCAGCAGCAGATTTCAAATTCCACGGGAGCAACAAGTCGAACTCATCCACGGTTTGCGCTGTGGCGAGGCCCTCAAAGACCTTTGTGAGATAGACGAAGGGCTCCCAACCATTGGCTTTGGCCGTTTCAATCAAACTGTAGAGGTTTGCCGAGGCCTTTGCACCTCGAACAGAGTTGCTGAAGAGCCAATTTTTCCTGCCAATCACAAAGGGGCGAATGGCGTTCTCGGCTCTGTTGTTGTCAATTTCCAGGCGTCCATCATCAAGATATCGAATCAGAGAGGACCACTGATTGGTCAGATATCCCATCGCTTCGCCGAGTTTGCTTTTCGGTAACACCCCTGCTCGATTATCTTCCAGCCAGGTTTTCAACTCATCGATAATGGGGCGGGAACGCTCCTGGCGCACCTTGTAACGTCGCTCTGGAGTAGCCTCTTCCTCACGCAGATCCTTTTCCACAGCGTACAGTTTCCGGATCAGCGACAGTGCCTGCCCAGCCTTGCCTATCTTGCCTTTTTTGGATTTTCCCAACGCTTTGATCGCCTCGTCGAATTGACGACGGGCATGCGCAAAACACCCCATCAGGATCACATCTTCCTGCGCACCCACACCCAGATAACCTGCATACCCATCCGTTTGCAACCAGCCTTTATAGCCCGCCAACAGCCGTTTCGGAACCTCGGCACCGCGTGTGGGATCGTAATCAAACAAAATCACCGGACTACCCGGGGGACCACCTCGCTGTACCCACATATAGGAGTTGCTGGCTGCAACTTTATCTTTTTCCTTAAGCACTTGAATCGTAGTTTCATCCATCTGCAGGATATCGTAATCCAGCATCTTGTCCCGCATCAGATTGATCAACGGCTGCACCAGTTGGCCGCACTGGATCATCCAATTGGCCAGCGTGGTTCGACAGACATCAATCCCTGCACGGGTCAGAATGGCGCCCTGTCGATAGAGCGGTAACCCATCGGCATACTTGGATACCGCCACATGGGCCAATAGAGCAGCTGTAGCCAACGCCTTGGGAATGGGACGTTTGGGTGTAGGGGCCGTCTTCACGCCCTGTTTGCAATGAGGACAGCCATATTTGATCTGGATGTGCCGCAATACCTGCACCTTGGCCGGAATAATATCCAGTTGCTCGCTGGTCTCACGGCCAATCTCGACCAAATGGTGACCATCCAGGCCACAAACCAATGCCGACTCAGGCAACTCATGAATGATATCCACCCGGGGTAGCCACTCTGGCAATGGCTTGCGCCCTTTGGACTTCACTTTGCGGCTATGGGCAGGAACCTGGATCTCTTCGGCATCCTCTTCAGGTTCCTCGGCAGCCGTCACTTCTGCCTCATCGAACAGACCCAACTGACGGGGATCGCTCTTCTCACTGGAACGCCCAAACCGCTTGGCAATGAGAATATTCAGCTTCTCCCTCAGAAGCTGGGCTTCATGCTCCATACGCTTGCTTTTGTCCTGTAAAAGGACATTTTCAGCCTGCAAGGAAAGTATTATTTCCCGCAAAGCGGCAGGGTCATCAGGGAGTGTCTTTGGTAGCGTTTTCATAGCCGAAATTATACCAAAAAAACCGCCTTAACACTCTATACAATCGAAGAAAAATGCAGTTTATTGTGACCCTTCATTGCCGCCAGGTTGTAGCCATCAAGTAGCCAATTCAGCTGCCGCCCCGTGATTTGGATTTCTGCGGCACCTCCCTGGCGCAACCAGTGAAATCGGTCCTTTTCCAGCCGCTTTTGCCACAGGCAGAAGCCATTACGTTCCCAGTAAAGGATTTTCACCTTGTCCAATGATCGATTGCGAAACACGAACAGAGCCTCATCAAAGGGATTCAACTCCAGTTCTGCCTCCACCAATGCAGCCAGTCCGTTGATCCCCTTCCTGAAATCCACCGGCTCCAAACAAAGATGGACGACAGAAATATCCGGCGATGGGCGCATCATCACAAGGCTGCCACAGATCGCAGGACAGAGAGCAAGCTCTCGCCACCATTCCCTGACCACTCCACCGTCATACCATTTGGGAACTGAATCCGGCAGACCCCTGCTGAAGACTTTGAACTCAATTCCAATCGCTGAAAACGTCGCTTGCCTGATCCTGACTCTTCCAGAAAACCCATTTGCGTCAGCTTGCGCTTCCAAAAATACAACGATGGAAGGCTCAGCTTATGGACTTCAGCGTACTCCTTAATGGTGCCGACCTCAGAACGACAACTGCGTAAATGATCCAGCCAGTACCGCTGCTTCTCACTCAGCACAGACGCCTCAATTGATTTGTCTTCCATGTTCGCCTCCTAAAATTTTGAATTTCAGAAAGCGTGACATACCTTCAGATCAAACTGAACCCTGGGGATAAATGGGCGCTTACGGATAAACACCGCTCTTGCCTTCTGGGCAATGCGTAAGTTCAAGAAACTCCGTGGGCACAAGACCCGAGCGCACAAGTGGCTCAAAGGGGTTGCCCAGAGAGAGCCATCTTTGTTTGCGCATTGGAAATATCAGGGCTGGATGACAAGAGCCGTATGAGCTGAGAGGTTCACGTACGGTTCTGTGAGAGGCTGAGGGTGAAATTCCCTCGGTCTACTCGACCACCAGCAGAAAGCTTTTTCCACACTCTCAAAGTTGAACTGGTTTCATCCTGTGACTTTAAGACACGCGATGAGGCTAAACAGATCATCTTTGAATATATAGAGGTCTTTTATAACCGAAAGCGCAAGCACTCATCCATCGGCTATATGAGTCCTTCTCAGTACGAAATAGAGTGGTTCAAGTCCGCGTAAAACACTGTCCGTTTTAGTGTTGCCACATCACCCCTTGCTCAGATTGCGCAGATGATCTGCAACCACTTTTCCTTTGTGAATCACCATGATTCGTTCTGCATAGGCCCGTATGGTAACGGCCTTGCGCGCGGCTATCGCCTCCACGCTGTATTGATTGCCGTCATATTGAATCAGACTGGTCGATGAGACGCGACACTCACGCTCTTTATAAGCGTCAAATGGGCGGCTGAAACGGATCAGATGCTCCCGCTCTTGTTGAAACACGGCGGCTACTGTGCGCTGTTTCTGTTCTGGGTGAGGATGCGTGGACGCCCATCCCCAACAGCGGTCCGCAAGCCAGTGATTCAACTCTTCCAGATCAGCAAACTGGGGAATGGGTTTGAAAAACCAGTTGCGAACATCCCGGACTTGTTTCTCTACCTGGCCCTTCTCCCAACCCGCTGCTGGCGTACAGGCTACGGGCTCTACCAAAAAGTGATCGCACATCGCCTCAAAGCGGCTATTAAATGTGCGCTCCTTGCCCTTGAGAATCTTATCCACCGCTGTCGAGAGGTTGTCGTAAATACCCTGGTGGGGGCAACCTCCAAAAAACTTAAAAGCCCGGTTATGCGCATCCAGAAGCATCTCCAGGGATTCCCGCAGGAAGGCGACCACAAAGATCATGCGGCTGTGAGCCAAGCGAAAATGGGCCACCTTGATGCTTTGATGGACTCCACCCAGAACGGCGCTCTCATAGCTCCAATCAAACTGATAGGCTGATCCAGGCTCAAAGTAGAGAGGGATAAATACTGTGCCTGGGTTTCTTCCCTTTTCAGTTCGCCATGCTTTTACATAGCGGCGAACGCTGTCATATGCGCCCTGATAGCCCTCATAAGCCAACGTTTCAAAAATCTGCTTTGCTTGCAGACGCTGTTTGCGGGGCTGAGGCCAATCCGCTTCCAGAATCTTTTCCAACCTTTCGACATACGGCCCAAGTTGAGGCCGAGGTTGAATCGAACGTTGGTAGCCGATCTCCTGACCTGGCTCTTCCTCCAATATCTTACGCACCGTATTGCGCGAAACATGTCGATCTCTGCTGATTTGCTTGATCGACTTCTTCAGGACCTCTCGATCCCGTCTGATTTTTGCTCTCGTCTCCAATGTCAGCATCCTCTGTTTTCCTCATGTCTAAAACAGCCATGAGGTCATCATACAGAGGGGTCATTTTTGCACGCCGTTTTTCCCCTCAAAGGGGTCATTATTGGATGCCGTTTAACAACATGTTTAACCAGCTACCAGGGCACGGCTCGTACCTGTAGGGGAACTCTGTGCCCAGTGGTAATTTCTCGATTTTTAAAGAACGGGTTATTCCAATGATTGGGAACGGAAGGTGAGAGAATAGCAGCGTGTTTGTGTGATCAGGTTTTTTATCGATCAAATATTGGGTGATCAGGGCGCTAAATCAAAAATTGGATAGTCGCATATCGACTATTTTGGCCAGATATGACATTCAAAGCAAAAACTTTGTTAACAAAATGTAAATGTGAAATGAATGGCTGTTGGAAATATTAATGAATTGTAAATGAGAGATTCCAGCTAAATTTTTAGATGGATGGCAGTGTTTAAGGAATAGGGGACCAATTCACTCTATTAACATTTATCGCAAAAGTTTAAGAGATAAAAGTCAATATTTGTAAGGAATCGCAAAAAAAACAACTTTTATAGAGATGTTAATTTGTATTAGCATGCGCTGAAGTTTGAATTTTTGAGTTGGTTCATTGGGAAATTTATTGTGACTGCATCTGCTGACAACGCTGTGCTGGATATTTTATCTCAGAAGCCCGATTCCGGGCTGCTCTGTGTGATGCTGCTTGCGCGTTTTCACCAGATTCCCAGCTCACGGGATGGGCTGCGCCATGAACATGGTCAGCCAGGGGAGAGCTTTGGACATTTGGAGGTACTCAAGGCGCTCAAGGCGTTGGGGCTGAAGGCCAAGGCGGTAAAAAGCGCCAAGAAGCGTCTAAATAAACTACCGCTGCCCGCCATCATTCCTTCCGCTAAGGAGGGGGGCTTTCAAATTCTGGCTAAGGCCGAAGGGGGCAAGGTTCTGCTGCACGATCCCACCGAGGCCAAGCCGGAGGTGATGGATACAGAAGTGTTTTTGGAACAGTGGGATGGCTCGGTCATTCTAGCCGCCACACGGGGTAAAGATCCCACCGGTGGTAAGTTTGATATCACCTGGTTTATTCCCGCCGTTATCCGCTACCGTAAGCTCTTCTCCGAGGTGCTCTACGCCTCCTTTTTTCTGCAAGTTTTCGCCCTGATCTCGCCGCTCTTCTTCCAGGTCATCATCGACAAAGTGTTGGTGCACCGCGGCCTCACCACCCTGGATGTGCTGGCTCTAGGCATGCTGGTGGTGGCGCTGTTTGAGATGTTTCTGGGGGGCCTGCGTACCTACCTACTCAGTCACACCACCAATCGTATCGATGTGGAGTTGGGGGCTAAGCTCTATCGCCACCTGATGAATCTGCCCATGTCCTTCTTTGGCTCCAGACGGGTGGGGGACTCGGTGGCGCGGGTGCGAGAGCTGGAGAACATTCGTAATTTTATCACCGGCTCAGCTATGACGGTGGCCATCGATATTCCCTTCACCTTTGTCTTTGTGGCGGTCATGTTTTGGTATAGCCCCACCCTGACCTACGTGGTGGTGGGGGCGATCCCTTTCTATATTTTGCTGTCGGTCTTTGTCTCCCCCATCCTTAGGAAACGGGTGGAGGAAAAATTCGCCCGTGGTGCTGAAAACCAATCCTTTTTGGTGGAGTCGGTCACCGGCGTACAGACGGTTAAAGCTTCCGCACTTGAGCCGCAGATGGGGCGCCGCTGGGATGAACAGCTGGCGGCCTATGTTCACACCTCCTTCCGTGTCACCAATCTGGGCAACTGGGCCAGTCAGATTGCAGGGTTGATTAATAAAATCACCACCCTGTTGATTCTCTGGTTTGGGGCACATCTGGTTATTGACGGCTCGTTGACCGTGGGTCAGCTGGTAGCCATCAACATGCTCTCCGGCCGGGTCAGTGGGCCGATCCTGCGGCTGGTGCAGCTGTGGCAGGACTATCAACAGGCCGGGGTCTCCATTCGCCGGCTGGGGGATATCCTCAACACCCCCTCCGAAGCAACCTCCGACCCCAGCCGTGCGGCACTGCCCAATCTAAAAGGGCGGGTGACCCTGGAGCGCATCAACTTCCGCTATGACCCAGAGTCCCCCGAAGTGATTCGGGAACTCTCCTTGGATATCCGCCCCGGGGAGGTGATCGGCATCGTTGGGCCGTCGGGTTCCGGTAAAAGCACGGTGACCAAGCTGGTACAGCGCCTCTACACCCCAGAGCGGGGCCGGGTTTTGGTAGATGGGGTGGATTTAGGGCAGGTGGATCCCGCTTGGCTGCGTCGTCAGGTGGGGGTTGTGCTGCAGGAGAACTTTCTGTTTAAGCGCTCGGTGCGGGAGAACATCGCCATTGGCGATCCCGGTATTCCCATGGAGCGGGTTATTGCGGCGGCCAAGCTGGCCGGGGCGGAGGAGTTTATCTCCGAGCTTAAGCAGGGCTATGAGACGGAACTGGATGAACATGGTGGCAACCTCTCCGGTGGTCAGCGGCAGCGCATCGCCATCGCACGGGCGTTGGTCAGTGATCCACGCATTTTGATCTTTGATGAGGCCACCAGCGCCCTGGATTACGAGTCGGAGAAGATCATTCAGGAGAACATGCGCTCCATCTGTCAGGGGCGTACCGTGATTATCATTGCCCACCGTCTGAGTGCGGTGCGGGGTTGTAACCGCATCATGGTGATGGATAAAGGGGTCATCATGGAAGAGGGCGGTTATGCAGAGCTGCTACAGAAAAAAGGGTGGTTTGCACGTATGCACTACCATCAGTCGGGCATGGGTGCGGTGGCGCAAGCCATCAACACCGGCAAGAAGGAGGCCTGATCATGTTTAGCGGCCTTGTACGACATATGAGTGTGGCGTGGCAGGCGTGGCGGCAGGATCGTCAGGCCCCGGTTAAGGGGTTGGAGCTGGATCATGAGAACGCCTTTAAACCGGCGGTTTTGGAGGTTCTAGAGCGCCCTCCATCCCCCTTTGGGCGGTTGATTACCTGGACCATTATGCTCTTCTGTGCCCTGGCTGTGGGTTGGAGTATCTGGGGGCAGATTGATGTGGTGGCGGTGGCCCAGGGTAAGATTCTACCCAATGGTCATGTGAAGGTGATTCAGCCCCTGGAGATCGGTGTGGTGCGGGAGATTCCCGTGCGCGAAGGGGAGCAGGTCGCCGAGGGGGAGGTGTTGGTGATTCTGGATCCAACCTCCACCGAGGCGGATCTGGTGCGTTTTGAGGAGAATCTACTCTCTGCACAATTGGATATGGCCCGTTGGCAGGCGCTAGCGGAGTGGGATCAGGGTGAGCAGCCGCAGATTCTCTACCGTTCCCCTGATGGTGCCCCTGAAGGGCGGGTGCAGAAGCAGCGTTGGTTGCTCAAGGATACCTTGCTGGCCCACCGTGCTTCGTTGCAGGGCATTGGCCATGAGCTGAAGAAGCAGATGGCGGAGCTGGCCTCAGCCAAGGAGGCGGTACGTAAGTATCAGCAGCTGCTGCCGTTGATTGCCAAGCGGGCCAATGCTCAGAAGACTCTGATGGAGAAGAAGCTGGCGGCGCAATCCCACTGGTTGGAGTTGGAGCAGGAGCGGGTGGAGCTGCAACGGGATCTGGCCATTCAGAAGAGCCGTCTGGCGGAGCTGTTGGCGGGGTTGGATGTGACCCGTAAACGCTTTGCTGAGACCGAGGCACGCTTTCGCAAAGAGGTGATGGAGAAGTATGTCGAATCTGAGCAGCGGGTTATTGATATTGAGCAGGAGCTGACCAAGGCGGCCCGGCGCAACCAGTTGCAGGTACTGCGTTCACCCATTGATGGGGTGGTGCAGAATCTGGTGATTCACACCGTCGGTGGCGTGGTGCAGCCCGCTCAGGAGCTGATGCGTATTGTGCCTACATCCGGCGGGATTGAGGTGGAGGCCTACTTGGCCAATAAGGATATCGGCTTTGTGGAGGAGGGGCAGGCGGTGGAGATCAAGCTGGAGACCTTTCCTTTTACCAGGTATGGGCTGATCAACGGCATTGTGAAAAAGCTCTCTGCCGATGCGGTGGAGCACGAGGAAATGGGTCTGGTCTATGCGGCCCGCATAAGCATGATGAAAAACACCATGCAGGTGGGGGAGCGGCTGGTTAACATCACCCCTGGCATGTCAGTGACGGCGGAGATAAAAACCGGCAAGCGTAGGATCATTGAGTTTTTCCTCAGCCCCATTCAGAAGTCTATGCAAGAGGGGTTGCGGGAGCGGTGATCGTGAAAGAATTAATTCAAAAAAACATCATAATAGCTGCGCTATTTGGATTGATCTTTTTTGATGTGTTGATAGGGGATAGAGAAACCTCTAGCGCATTGAAAAAACCTCATCATATGGAAAGTTCAGTTTCAAACTATGATGAGTTCCAAAATTCAAGTATTATTGAAATAGGACACATGGGATTAGACGCAAAATCTGTAAAAAAATTAAAAGAAACCTATACTGATAGATTTTCAAAAATGTATGATGAATCCAATAACTTGGAGGGTTTCATAAAAAAAATAAGAGCAATACCTTCTGGTGCATGCACAATGTCATACTATTATAGCGAAAATAATAAAATTGTATGTACTGTTGCGGTGAGTGGTGAAATAGATTTTAGATATTTTGGAGGGGTGGTGTGGCATGATATGCAGCTAATAAGGATAATGATCGACAAGTCTGATAAGCTTGATGTTAAGGTCTATGTTCTAAGATTTAATGTTGCAAACAAAGAAGACTTTAGGTTGGAGGGGGTCAATGATGAGTGAAATAACTTTACAGCATGAGGTATTGCTCAATTCATCATATAAGTATCAAATTGAGTCTCATACTTACAAGCTTATCGGTGGAGTAGGTGGACACAGCTTTTGGGTCTTGAGAAATGTGGACACAGGAGCTGTTATGGCTGAAGCTCATGGTTTAGCTTGGGATCTGAGAGTTCCGGGGACAGTTACCTTGAGAGTTCCGGGGACAGTTACCTAATTGTGAGAGTTCCGGGGACAGTTACCTAATTGAGGGGTAAAGGATCTGAGAGTTCCTGAGAGTTCCGGGGACAGTTACCTAATTGAGGGGTAAAGGGTTATGGCGCGGATGGCGAGGGTGGTGGTGGCGTGAGTGGCACCTCATGTAACACAGCGTGGAAATCGTCGTCAGGATGTATTTTTTGAGGAAGCAGATTATTTGTTTTATTTAGAAACAGTAAGCTATTGGAGCCAAAAATACGGTGTGGAGGTATTAGCTTATTGTCTGATGACGAAGCATATCCATTTGGTAGCGGTTCCATCGACGGAGCATGGTCTTCAAGAAGTAATGCGTGAAACGCATTTGCGCTATGCAAGGCGCATCAATTTTAGCAAAGGTTGGACGGGCCACTTATGGCAGGGGCGCTATGCCTCAACACCCATGGATGAGCCGCATATGTTGATGGCGGTGCGGTATGTAGAGTTGAATCCTGTCTGTGCCGGTATGGTTGAGGGAGCAGAGCATTATCGCTGGAGTAGCGCCAAAGCTCATATGGAAGGGAAAGACGACAGTCTAGTAAAGGTGTCACTATTATTGGAGTTGGTGCCGGAATGGAGCCGTTTTCTAAAACAAGGTATAGGCTCGAAAGAACAAGAACGAATAAGGCTGCATGAGCGCACAGGAAGGCCAATGGGAAGAGATTCTTTTATTGAGGAACTTGAAAGCCGTTTAGGGGTAACCGTTCAGAGACCCCGATATCAAGCGGCTACTGGAGCCGGTAACGGCGGTACGAGGTTTCCCTTTCTCCGTTCAGCAATCACCTCAGCAAGATAGTCCCAGGGAGACACGTTCCGCAATCGGCAAGTTTCGATGACGCTAGCCAGCACACCCAATACCCGACTCCCTTCTGCCGTACGAGTTCCGTGGCTGATCAGACGCGCAATGACCCAGTGGCGCAGAGCCCGCTCCGCATCGTTGTTGGTCAGCGGCAGCCCTGGAACTCTCACAGGTTGCCAGATAACATCCCAGTCATTGAGAAGCTCAACGGCAAGGCTGCGAACTTTCTCGGACGGGGGATAATCTCTGTACAATTCGCAGTATCCCTGGAATTCTTCCAAAATCGACTCGGCAGCTGGCGGATCCGATCCATCTTTGACCTCTTCGACCATGTATTCCAGGACCTCCAATACCCTGGAGCCGAATCGTTTGCTCTCTTTATCCAGGCTTGTCGACAACCCCTTGGCTTTTCGGATCAAGTGCGCCCAGCAGCGCAGCCGCCTGGAGAAAATCCGGTAGTTCATGAGTCCATCGCTCATTAGCCAGCCTGCATATTCCTCGGTCAGGATATCAAGGACCATTTGTCGAGTCCGGCGTCCCACGCAAAACAAGACCGTATTTGCCGTCGCGAAAACCCAGAGCCACAAAGCTTGACCTTTTTGCTTCCAAGGCGTTTCGTCTACATGAGCCAGAGCGGATGCACGAAGTTCGGCAATCAGTTCATCCTGAACAGGGGCGGCAGCCAGTCCGACCTCACGTATGCAATTGTCGATGGTCCCGACACTCAACTCCAGGCCGAACCAATCGATCAAAAACTCCTGAACCTTGGAGCGAGACAACCGCATCCGTTTTGCGAGCGCAACAATGAAAGCAGCCAACATGGGGCCGACAATACGCCATTCACTCAAACTGGTTGCGGTTTTGCGTCCTGCAATCTCAAGTCTATCCCCTGTGCCGGGACCGGTACATGAAATATGGCCGCATCTACAGGCAACTTCCCCAAAAAGGTGCTTGGTCCCCTCTAGCCTCAATCCAGGCTGATCCGGGGCACCCCTTATCAGATCGATGGTCACATAGCCGATTCGAGCTGTAAATCGAGCATCCAAGGGAAGGGCAGCATCGCAGGCAGCACACGTTTCCGCTCGATGAACCACGGTACTCCGAATCGGAATTATCTGCGTTCTGCCGAATCCCTTGGCCCCAACTGGCTTCCCAGCCCTGCCTTTCGGCTTCTTGCCTGAGGAATCCGACTTACCATTTCCTGGAGCAGAGGGAGTAGAACTGCCGGATGGCCCTGGTGAATCATCTCCATCCGCATCATCGGTTCCCTTCTTCTCCACCGGCGAAACGTCCTCTTCATCCTCATCCGAAAGCGTTTCGTCTTGCTCAACTGGAATCCCAAGGTACGCCGGACGACTGCTGGGCGGCTGGGAACTGTTGTCGGGTGTTCGGTTCAAACGCTCACGAGATTCCTTGAGATCCTCCAACATTTTCCGGCTGACGGCCAGTAACTCTGCAGACGATAGTGAGGAGAGATATTCCTCATCAATCTGGAGCAGGTCGTGATCTGAAAGCTTCATGGTTCGCGCACCACATCATCGCCGGTGAATGAATCCTCGCACACATGATAACACGGGTTTCCAGGAAGAGATTTTTGCGCTTCTGCGCCCCATTGGATCCAGCGCAAAAATGCGCTCGTACCCGGGGTGGGCGCCACAGCTGAAAACCCGCCAGAACTCTCCTCAAGGCTTTGATAGGCAAAAACAGATCGGATCGCACTCTCCTTCTGAAATTTCACATTTTCGACGAAAATCGTGTCAAGGATATTCTTTGCCATGGTCAAACAAAATTGGCGCTATTCCCGGCAGTTGACTCCTTCTCAAACGGTGAACATCCTCACTGAACGAGGGGTCTCTGAACGGTTACAAACATACCCAGTCGTGCCCTCTTTATCAAAGGGTTTTAGGCCTTTGTCTGTATTATTTTGTTACAAAGCTCGTTTGCAAAGGGTGGCTTTTGGTGCTCATGCTGCGGGATGATATGAAAGGTATTTATGCAAGGCAGTATGGCAATTGTCAAAAGTCTATCTAGAATTTGTGGATAATCTATAATATTTACAAATAATTAGCATTATACATTGTGGATTAAGATGACCGTTCAAGGGAACTCGTCCTTGACTGATGTGGCAATACTAAAACAGACAGTTTTTTACGCGGACTTGAGCCACACCAGTAGATGCTGAGAAGGGCGCATAGAGCTGATTAAAGTATATTTGCGATTACCGTTATAAAAATCTTTATAGATTGAAAGGTTACCTGTTTAGCTTCTTCTCGCGTTTCAAACTCACAGGATGAAACGGGTTCAACCTTTAGGATATGGTAAAAGCTTTCTGCTGGGGGGTTGTCCCAGCTGTACCTGTCGTTTATTTCATCCAGCCGCAATGGGCCTCGTTTGCGACCCCTGCGAGGCCGATTTCGCTGGACGATCAGGCAGAATTCCGGGAGAATCGGGGTGCGTAGTGACTTCGGCTGATGCTTAAAGCGCAGAATCCCCGACTTCGAGCACAGGCCATTGGTTCAGCGCCGAAGCGTAATCTTTGGAAATCTAGGAACGGGACAACGGATAGAGGGCAGGCTGCGATCCGTTTGTACCGGTGGTGCAGACCGCCTCTAAGCACTGGAAACGCGATGATGTTCCCCTCTCTCCATGTTGGGCCTTGATCGTGTAGCAGGGAGCGTGGCGTGCTATCCCAGGGGTAGGCCACACGGAATGGCTGAATGAGCATGCCCACTTGAGCATTTTGCCGTGGTATGCATGTTCCCCACAAAGGCTTCTCCTGGCTTATTTTTTGATCAGATCACGGAGTTTGCGAGGGCTCTTAGGTCTACCAGGACGTTTTCGCCGTGATCTCCATCTCCTGTTGCAGGGTAATCCTGGAAGTGAGCCATTCAGTGACGCGATGAATGAAATTGGCTACGATGCGAAGCATTGCTTGTCTTAGTGAAGAGTAAGGGATTATTCCGTTGGGCGATCACGATAGCAGCTACAAGCAGCTCTTCAGCCACGCAGAGATGGTGCGTGATCTGCTGTTGGGGTTTGTCCAGGAGGCGTGGGTCGAGCATCTCGATTTTACCAGCCTTGAGAAGGTGAGTGGCAGCTATATTACCGATGACCTGCGGGATCGTGAGGATGATGTCATCTGGCGGGTGCGCTGGGGCGAAGCGTGGCTCTATATTTTTGTGCTGATTGAGTTCCAATCGACGGTGGACTGGATGATGGCGGTCCGCATGAACGCCTACGTGATGCTATTGTATCAGGATCTGGTAAAATCCGGACAGGTGAAGCAGGGCGAGATGTTGCCCCCGGTGCTGCCCATGGTGCTTTACAATGGGAAGCCAATCTGGTCAGCGGCGACAGATGTGGCCGATCTTATTCGCCCGGTTCCTGGAGGGCTTGAGCGTTTTCGCCCGCATATGCGTTATCTGCTGATAGATGAAGTTCGCTATGAGGATGCGAAGCTGTTGGAGATGCAGAATCTGGCGGCGGCCTTATTCCGATTGGAGAAGAGCCAGTCACCAACGGATATCCGCGCTGTTTTGAGTAGTCTGATCGATTGGTTGAAAGCACCCGGTCAGTTGAGTTTGAGGCGAGCCTTCACCGTCATGCTGGGCAGGGTGTTGTTGCCCAGGAAAGCGTTAGGTCAGGTGATCCCGGAGTTAAACGATTTGCAGGAGGTAGATGCCATGCTTGCCGAGACCGTGCTGGAGTGGACCAAAGAGTGGGAAGCCCAGGGTATACAGAAAGGGCTTCAGAAAGGGCTTCAGAAAGGGCTTCAGAAAGGGCGTCAAGAGGGGCGGAAGGAAGAGGGGGCATCCATGCTGCTCCGACTTTTGTCACGCCGGTTTGGTCCATTGCCCGACGAGATCTCGAATAAGGTCATGACCGCAGATGTGGAAGAGATAGAGTCCTGGGTAGACAAAATTTTCGATGCACACTCGTTACACGATGTTTTTGAATAAGAAATTATGTTCTTTCGGATCATTTTGTTAAGTGAAAAGGAGTCGAACGCTTTCTCCTGGGCTGTACCATCATGTAGAGACGCCGCTTCACCATGATTTTCAGAGAGATTGTCCCCAATCTGTCTGGCAGTGGGAAGCAGTCTCAGGCAGCCTCACGATAGTACGATCTGATCATCCCGCCGAGGGCTTCCTTGCTTCGGATTGGGCCATCCCGTTTTGGTTTAAAATTGACATCCAGGACGTTATTGCCGGTGTCCCGGCCCTGATGAGATCTTTCTTCGTTGAAATGTCGGACTCACGTGGGGGTGATGTAAGCCAGTTGGCCAAGACTGAAACAGACAAAGAAGTCGAGACACTCGCGCTTTGCTGAGGAAATCCAAGACTCTGCGTAAGAATTCGCTTGGGGTGCGCGGTGGGGAATCTGGATCACCCGGGCCCCTTCGGTTTTCCAGATCGTATTGAGCGGGCCGGAGAACTTGGTGTCGGCGTCGCGGACCAGAAACCGGGGCTTGATGCCTTCGTCGTCGCACCACATGGCCGCGTTCCGGGCCTGCTGGGTGACCCAGGCACTGTCTCCGGGTGGTAGGTGGGGGCGCTGATGTGGACAACACGGCGGCTGCCGAGATGGATGAACACCAGGATGTAGGCGGTCCGCTTGCCCAGCGGGGTAAGGATCTCGTCGGGTAGGGACATGGGGTTTCCCCCGCATCCCCCCTAATAAACAAAAGTGATCCAGGGTAATGGCCCGGATCAAGCCTAAGAACACCAAGCCGAAAATGGTCGTCCAGCGGCTTGCCCATGGCATGGGATTTGTGATGGGGTAATCCCCCCGAAAATTGAGGGTTTTCAGGAGTAGAGTTTTCACATTATGTTTTTAGATGAGCGTCTACATGAAAAAAATCTGAGGAAGGAGGGGGCTGTCCCATTGCCGATGTCACCATCCGGATCGGTATTTGAAAAGAAACTCGTTATTCACCCGGCTAAAAATGCTTTTACTTTTGCTCTGCTCATCAGGAAAACGCAAAGTGGCCCAATGGGTAGGCTTGCGCGTTTTAAGAATGGCTTCCAAATGCTCAGGACTGGCGATATTTTCAGCCCAAAAGGTGTTGGTATCGGTCAATATTATCCACCCCTCTTCAGAGGGTCTCGTCTCGTCAATCAAAAACCACTCCATAACGACTCCTTACAAAAACGGAGGGGAATCCTACCAGACTGGACGAACGACCAACCCGTAACCCAACATTGTACGTCTACCACAAACGATGTCAAGGCAAACGCAACTGCCCCCCAGGGCAATCGCATTTGAAATTGGACGACCCCGCATGCGGCTTTTGGCCTCCTTTTACCCCCGTCCAACCGCTTTTTTGGTCAGAAAAATGGCCCTCTGAGGGATGGAGATTGCTCGCTAGGGACAAATTGAGGCGAAAAAGGCCTCGCTTTCTGTGTGTGATTTTCAAATGCGATTGCCCTGACGGCCCCCGTTGATCGCCTGTTTTTCCAATCGCCCTTGCATAGGGTATGCGGATAGGTGTACGCGTCGGAAAAAAAGTGCCAAACCCAGCCAATCTAATCATAACCGTTTAGACACTACCCTTAGGCTTTTTCTTCAAGTGCCCCTAAATTAATTTTGGTATGGTTGCGTGCTCATTTACAGTTGTCACATATCTCGATGGCTACGCATGGTGTTAACGGGAACTGCCGTGTTGACGCGCTCAACCAGCAAACCACCAGCCCAAAACCCGAAGTCCCCAACCGTCGTAACCACCCGTAGCATCAGTGCCAACATCAAAGCTTGTGGTTCGCCCATCATTTGACTGAGCGCCGCAACCAAGACAACCTCTCTAACCCCAACCCCACCTGGGCTGCCCGGCGTAGCGGTACCAAGTAACCATGATAACGCATAAATTCCCAGTACCTGGGGCCATAGCTCAGCTGCTCCGCCCAGTTGATTTGCCAACCATAGAGTAAGTGCACCCACAGCGATAAAAAATAATAAATGCCCCATGGCAGCACCAAGGCCTCCCAAAAGGATAGGGTAGCCACAGGGTACTGTAAATTGCATGCCCAGACGATTTTCAAAAAACCTGACAACCCAACCTTGGCGACACCAACTTAAAATCAATAGCGTAGTAAGCAGCAGTAACCCCAGAAAGAGCCCGGCAGCCCAAGTGAAAGCATCATGTTGCAGTACCAGGGGGCGAGGGAGGGTGAAGAGCATTAACAGGATGGCCATCAACCCTAATGAGGCTAACTCCCCCATGGAGGCCAGTGTTGTATGCGCATGGGCCACCCCGGCCAACCGGCCCAGTGCAAACCGTCCTGCATAGTGAAAGATGTTACCCGGAAGAAATTTGGCAATATGTGACTTTGTATAAATTACATAAAGTTGTGAAGCCAATGTTCGATCACCCAACCCTCGCAGCAGAGCGATCCAACCCATGCCCAACAGGGTGCAAATCACGGCATAGAGCAAAGAGGCAAAAAACAGTATGCCAAACAGGGACCATCCCCACCGTTCGTGACGCAAAAAATATCCACCATGCTGGTACAGTTGCCAAGACAACAGCAATAGACAGACCAGAACAATTCCTCGGCTAAACCAACTCATCCAACGTTCCCCTGACTTTAGCGGGGTTGGCATGCAATAAATGTCCAGGGAATAGGGGTTCGCACCGACAGAATTTTAAATCGTTGTTCAACCAGATCGGTAAAAGCAGACGTAGACCAGTGTTGAATGTGTCCAGGGGTATTGCCTAAATTCATAAGATAGGACCCCCTGGCCATATTCAGCACGCGCCACAGTGGTTCCCTCGGCACACTAAAGATAACGTGCTTGCGGGCTAACTTATGAATGATCGCCATACCCGCTTCTGGGTCAGCAAGGTGCTCCATAACCTCACAACAGAGAATGAGATCAGCACCATGCTTGTCGGGGGTTAATGTATAGAGATCATGGGTAAAAAAGGAAACAGGGCAATGTGCATGTTCCGTTTTGGCTTGAGCAATCATCTCGGCTGAACGATCACTGGCACGGATTTGATAGTTAGCCTGCACAGAGAGTAGGGCAGCCAATTTCCCTTCACCACACCCAACCTCATGAATGTCAGTGCATCGTGTCTGCTGAACAAGATCAAAAAGGGTATGCGTAAAACCAGCCATCAGCCTACGTGCAATAAAATTGCGGGTCCCATATTTGTCGTAATAGTTACCCGATGGATCACTGGGGTGGCTTGATAACATCAATCAACTCCTTATCTTGCCTACACACATGGCTTACGGTGCTTTAAGAAGCACAACCCCTTCGCGCTGCTCAATTACAGGCCAGTGTTGCAATTGCTTGGCGACTTCGGGTGTTATGCTCAACTCTTCAGCGTGGGCATTCCCCCGGTTTACCACAACCCACTGGAGGCTATTTATTTTGCGCTCAAAATGTTTAAGTTCAACAATATTTAAGCCTTGATAGACCGAACCTAAACTGGCCAACGCCCGTGCAGAGCGGTCGTCACTCCAGACGGTTACAGGCGCTTCTAAGTGGCCTCTTGGTATATGCGCAAGCAGTTGCTGTTTTAAAGCTAAAGAGTGTTTGAAAGAAGGGATCTCATGACGGTGCTGAACCACATGAAGGGAACCAAGCACAATCAAAGCAACCATCAGGGGTAAAGGTGCCAGTTGAATCATCCATTGGGGCAAGCGATGACGCAATAGATGCAGTGCCAAAACGACCAGCAAAGCCCCACTGAGGAGCAACATATGGCTTTTAACTTCAACCATTTGCTTCAACAAAACAAACAGCGCAAAAGCAACAGAGGCAAGCGCTGAAAGCCATAAGCTTCGATATTTCAGGGTGTTGGAATGACAGCTTATTTTTGCCAACACCACGGCAGAGAGCATGATCATGCCGGGTAGGATGGGAAGCAGATAACGCTCCTTTAGGTGCATGGGATTATAAATCTGCAAGGAGGTTGAGCCGAACCAAAACATAACCAAAAGGGCCACAGAAACAGACAACCAAAAAAAGATCTGGTCACGTTTTTCATCGCGCACGATCCACACGACTAACCAAGGGAAGAGAAAACCGATTAACAAGCTTGGTTTCGTTAGAATGAAAAGCAGGGTCTCCAGCCCCAAACGATCTAAAATTTGGTCCCATGATTTATTGGCATAGGTTTTAGGATGGGTATTATGCCCCACTTCCACCGAATGAATACGGTACAGTGGATCACCTGTTTGCCATGCATAATAGCCAAGATACAGAACAAGCAGAGCCACACCACTGAGGGCGGCCCAGAGCCAAAACTTAAAATTTTTCTTCTGCACCATGTCAAAAGTCAAAAGAATAAAAGCCCAAGGTATTAACCAGATTGTGGTCAATTTTGCCATGGCAGAAAGTATTAAAGTTAAGGAAAATAATAGGCCAAAAAGGGCCGCATGGTCCGTTGCATCAGCGGGTCTGTTTCCCAACCCGCCCCTTCCTAAAAAGCCCCATAAAGCGGTTAAAAACATCAGCAGTGTGAGCGGTAAATCAACCCCAAGAACCATAGAGTTTTCTAAGATAAGAGGATTGCAGGCGAGCATTAACCCGGCGAGAGCCCCGGCCCATACACCCGCTAAACGCCAAGTCAAATGGGTTACCGTGAAAATCAAAAGAAATCCACAAAGCAAAGGCCAGCCAATTTGCACCCAGCGCCCTTCACCCAGCGCTGTGAATAGGAAAGCGGTTGGAGCAAACATGGTGAGACGGTGAGAGAAATGATGGGGGGTAAACGCCCAGTTACCTGCCAGCCATTGACGAGCAAGATCGGCATAGCTTGCGTCATCGCTCCCCAATAGGGTGGGTTGATAGAGCAGCGCAAAAAGTCCAAAAATGAGGAGGGGCAAGAGATGGATTAAAATGAAGACCGTTTTGGGTGAACGATTCTCAATCATGGCTGTTTTTCTTGCAGTGTTTTTTCCAAAGAGATCAATCGACTTTCTAGTTGTTTCAGGCGCTCTAAACCGCTTTCATGCAATTTACGGTTGAAGCCAATCAAATCGGCTAAAACCCCCAGTAACCAACTGATAATCGCTAGATTAATCAAAACCCCCCCAATAATGAGTGACTGTACATGCCCGGTGGCGGAGCTAGGGTCCTGTAAATAAAGCCATAAAAAGCGTATGACAGGGGCTGAACCGATGAACAGCAATATGAACCCAAGCCCTATAAAGGTCCGGAGGGGATGAAAGAGTGTTTGGACACGCAGCAAGATAGAGACGGACATGCCAATGAATTGACCCACGCTCTTAAACAGGCGTGAATGCCGCAAAGGCGCGTTGGTACGGATTGCAACGGTTTCCAGCGCCAATCCCTTCCATTGGATTTGGAAGAGCATTTCGAGCGTATAGCTAAAGGTAGAGAGAATCTCAAGACGTTGTGCCGCCGAACGCGACATGGCACGAAAACCACTCACAGCGTCCGTGATAGGCAGGCCTATAATGCGGCCAACCACGCGACTACCAAATTTGGACAGCATTTTTTTAATGGGAGAAAAATGTTCAATGTTAGAAACATCCCGCGTACCCACCACCACATCAGCCCGTCCACTGAGGATTGGTTCGATCAACTTGGGGATGTCTGCGCCGCAGTATTGGTTATCTCCATCGCTATTAACGATAATATCTGCACCCTTCTCCAAGGCTGTATTTAAGCCCAATTGAAAGGTTGCCGCCAATCCACGATTACGACGCGAACGGACAATATGCTCTACGCCTAACTGTGCGGCGACCTCAGAGGTGTTATCACTGCTTCCATCATCAATAACCAGCAATTCAACCGAGCTAATACCAGGAATTTCTCGCGGAATATCCGCGACGGTTTGTCCCAGTGTACGAGCCTCATTAAAACAAGGTATTTGTACAATAAGCTTCACTTTATTAGACCTTACACATCGGTAGCGATAAGAGCAAACGAGGCTTTATCCGGTTGGCACCCATAAAGATTGCGTTGCTGTTAATAATAATTCCTCTTATTCTGTTTTACTCTCTCGCGTTTCCCAAGACCTTTTGTGAATATGGCCCTTTTAGGCGAGAAAAAAGAAGCAGAAATGGCGTTTTTTGCTGACGTGAATGGTGAACGGTCTCAACGGTCCTATGCAATGCGGAACCTTTCGTTTGTGTCATCAATCCGCAAAAAATATACCACATCCCCCTACCATGTAAAAGCCGTTGTTATTCTGCCTGCGTTAAGGTTTAGATAGATCGGTGATGGCTGATTGAAGCGCTTTTTTCCTGAACGGCACCAACGGTTACATCGTCTTTGCCCATCAACAAGCCAGATTTGGTTTTTCGGCGCCCGAGTAATGCCACGAGCATTTCAAGAAGGTGAGCCCTACGGTGTTTAGGCATGCTTTGGCCCGACACAAGGCGCTATTTTGCAGGAAGCCAAACCTTATTCGCCAATAATTTTAACCAGAACCCGTTTTTTGCGCTGACCGTCAAACTCACCATAAAAAACTTGCTCCCAGGGGCCAAAGTCGAGGTTGCCTTGAGTTATGGCCACCACCACCTCCCGCCCCATGATTTGCCGTTTTAGGTGGGCATCGCCATTATCTTCACCCATGCGGTTATGGTGATAGTGATCCGTGGGCGCATGGGGGGCTAAGGCTTCCAGCCAGCGCTCATAGTCATGGTGTAGACCCGGTTCATCGTCATTAATAAAGACCGACGCTGTAATATGCATGGCATTACAGAGCAACAACCCCTCACGGATACCGCTCTCTTTGAGGGCTTCCCGCAGTTGGTGCGTAATGTTGATAAAACCACGGCGTCCTGGTACCTGAAACCAAAGCTCTTTACGAAAGCTTTTCAACGTGTTTCTCCTTTTTAGGGGTGTCGGTGGCGAGCGGCATGTTCGTTATAAGGGTACCGGTAGGTTTCAGTAATAATCAAGCGGTGATGCTGCCTGGGCTGTGGGCAGTCATTCATTCTAACGGCTAATTCCACAGGAAGGTCGGTTTACCGGAGGAGAATGCGCCATAAATTGATGACAGCATACGCTATGATGGCAGAACGAGACGATAAAATTTGGGCAATCCCTTCTGCATGCTTCGCCCCCTGGACATTTCTGCAGCCTGCGGCGAAAATAGACTTTCCCTCGGTTAACGACTGTGTGATCGTGGTAGTTAGGTTGCATGGCTTATCGTCGGCAGCTTCAGTTTTTTGCGTCGGATTGTTATAACGATTCGAGCCTTTGAAACGGTTTGGCGATGCACAAACATTTTACCATTACCATCACCACCCATAAGGGGGCCAAGCATCTGCGAGTCTCCTTTTCGTGGTTGCGGGCGGTGGTTATCTCTGGGCTAGTGGTGGTCGCCAGTTTGCTGGGCTCCGCAGGATTGGGCATCTATTTTTATAAAGATGCCGAGCAGTTGCAAAGCAGTTTACAAGCAACCCGTTCGGATTTGTCCGAGCTGCACTCTCTCAATTTAGAGCTTCAACAGATCAGCTTAACGAAGGATGGGGTCATTAGCGAGGTACAGCAAAAATACCAAACTGCCCGTGCCAAGGCCGATGCTCTAACCCTAGCCGCTACCAACAGTGAGCGGGTTAAACGCTATCTGTTAAGTCGCTTGCCCAATGGGCGGCCTATCTATTCGCGGGTAGTTACCAGTAGCTATGGCGAGCGGCTGGACCCCATAACGGGTGAGCGCGAGTTCCATGGCGGCTTGGATATGCGGGCTGCGATTGGCACCGAGGTACGCGCAACCGCCGATGGGGTGGTGGAGTTTGCCGGTGATCATAAACGCAGTGGTTATGGTCAACTGGTCATGGTGCGTCACGATTTTGGGTTTCGTACCATCTATGCCCACCTGAGCAAAACCTTGGTCAAAGCGGGTAGTTTTGTGGGTAAAGGGGATGTTATTGCCCTGTCGGGTAATAGCGGTAAGAGCAGCGGGCCGCACCTGCATTACGAGGTGCGTTTTGTCCATCGTAAACTGGACCCTGCGCGGTTTGTGCGTTGGAGTGCCGACACCTACGATACGATTTTTGAAGAGAGGCGGGTGCGATGGCACTCTTTGGTAAAACTGCTCAACCGCCGTTTGAGCGATCCCATACAACCATCATTGCAACTGGCTCAAAAATAGAAGGGCTTATTCAAAGCTCCTGCGATCTGCATGTGGATGGTTTGTTGGTGGGCGAGGTGCATTGCGAAGGGGAGCTCTCCATCGGCACGCAGGGACGCATCGAAGGTCGGGTTTTTGCCCGGCGTTTGGTGATTACCGGCACCTTTGAAGGGCAGGCGGATTGCGACGAGGTGGAAATCCTTGGTACCGGTCATGCCAGCGGGGAGATTGCTTCCCACATTCTGGTGCTGGAGCGGGGCAGCTTGTTCGAGGGTAACAGCCGCCAAAAATCGACGGAAGAGCTTAAACAGAGCTTAACCAGCGAGGTTAAGGCGTTACCCTTAACCGCCGACTCAGTACCGCATGGGGGGATTTCAACGGCACCGATCCATGCGGAGTTGCTGGTCGATGAAAAATCATAAGCGATCTACTCGCCGCCGAGTGCGCTACGAATATAGGTGGCCCGACGCTCCGTAAAGGGGTGACTGGAGAGATACTCCGCCAAGTTCCCCTGTCTTTGTGCCTTTGTGTGGTCTGTTTTAGGATTGGCCTGTTTTCTCGCGGCGGCGTTTTTTTCTAAGCGCTCCAGAATGCCAATAAAACGTTCTGCGGGGATCTGTTGTTCGCGCATGAATTGAAGGGCAAAACGGTCGGCCCGCTCTTCAAAGGCCCGTCCATACGAGAGTTGGTTCAGTAAAACCGGCATGCTAATGATAAGGTCATCAAAACTTGAGCTGGGATCGCCAATTAATAAGCTGGTGGTTAGGGAGACAAGGGTGCTACGTACCAGCAGTTTGACACTGTGCCGCTCGAAGATGTGGCCCAATTCATGGGCGATCACGACCTGAAATTCTGTGTCATGTTTTAATAATTGGATAAAGGCATCGGTCGCAATTATATCACCCGAGGGTAAAGCTAAGGCGTTGGCTCCAAGCAGCTTGCTCTGTCTAAAGTGCAGCGTATAGGGTAGATCGTCACGGGTGGGTAGCGCCTTAATGGTTTGTGCAAAGAGCTGTTGATAGTGGGCTTGTTGGCGGTCACTTAGGCGGCTGGGTTGCATCAGGGGTGGGACTTTAAACAGGCCATTATCCAGCGTTTCTAAGGCGCGTTTACCGATACGCGCATCAACTTCAGCAGGCAACATGGCGGTAAGAGCTTGCGCCGCTAAGGGCACTCCATACTGAAACAGACCCCAAATAAACCCCCCCACAATAAGGATGGCCACAAAGACCCAGTGCCACCCCTTTTCCATGCGGTGCACCCCTCTTTCCAAACGGCCTTCTTTGTGCTCGGCCATGTAGTTGAGCAGGGCCGGGCTCTGTTGGGTGACAAACTGCTCCCCCTGGCCAAAACGTATACGCATGGGGGTATTCCCCATAGGGGGGCTGATGGTACGATCACCGGGATAAAGAGTCTTTACCGTGCCATCTTGGCGCACCAAGCGTAACAAGCCTTGCGGCGAGAGTTCTAGGGTGGCGGTCTCTGCTTGGCTGTTTTGGCCATTAAAATAGTGGCCTTGTAGGGTCGTCATAAAAGGGCCTTCACGTAACGGTTATCCGTTTTTGCGATTGAGCAGAGGTCTGTGCAAACCACCCTACATGACTCTGTTAACCGTAGATAGGGGCGAGCACGGCGAAGGGGCTTGTTACTCAAGGCCCTTCCCATTTTTTAAATACCCACATCAAACCCTACAAGATCATCGACGCCCTCAGCGAGGCTGCCCGATTGATTGTTTTGGTGATCGGCGAGAAAATGCTGTTTTTGGGCAGCGCTCATCTCTACACGAACCGACTCGTAAAGATATTTTTTTATGCGTATGGTACACCATGGGCTGAGTAAGCCTAACGAGAAGAGACGCATCAGTAGGTTGCTAAGAATGATCCAGCTAACCTTTATAATGTTGATTTTGCATCGAAAATAAATGCCATGAAGATGGGCTTGGTTCCAGATGATGGCAAACATGGCAGCTCTCATGATCTGGGCAGTAAAAAGCACAAGGGGGATCAGGCTAACAAAGCCTATTATGCCATAGATTTCATTTATAACAGAATCTTCAAACTGCGGCAAATAAGTGTGGTTAGCGACTAAGAAAAAGATGGTTACCGCCACAAACAGCATTAATATCCAAGCGAATGCGATCATGGCACTGTAAAAAAGGGCGTTGTAAAAAGCACGCGAGCCAAGGGGTGGTTTTGCGTCAAAGTTGCTTTGACCAAAGCGGCTGCCCAAGAGCAAAAATTCCTGTTGCTGTTTGAGCATGACAGGGAGCAGCAAACTCGCGCTTAAAGCAGATGCAATGCTCCATAGTATATAAACGCCATAAGAGCGGGAAATTTTACCGGTAAAATTAAAATGGATGCCCCGATATTCCGAGTTGCGCAGGGAAAAGCGCATGGCCATGACGATGATGACTGGGATCATGAGCGAAAGGCCAAAATAGATGATATTGCCGATCACAATCCACTGCGTGATTTGAGACGAGGTCATAATAGACATGGGAATGACAATCGCAGCAGCGATTAGGCGCCCCTTTAGGATCCGCATGGGGTCGGCGGTATAATCAAAATTGTGCCCATCCAGCAGAGTATGGTTATAGAAATAACGGTTACGGCGCACCTTGGCCCAGGCCGAGTAGATCCCCAGTGTTACGATGGTGAGCGCCCAGTTTACAAACCATATTTTAAAGTAGTCGCTGCCTTTGCCGTGAAAGGTCACCGGATGGCTGTGTAGCAGAGGGTCGGTTGCATGAAATGGGGGTTCGGGGAGGATCTGATCGCCATCTAAAGTGGGGTGCTCAAGGGGGGCTGTGAGGGTGGGGTGAGACATATTTATGGTTCCTTATGTATAACATAAATATCGAGCAGGCGATGCGTAACATGGGCCAATCTAGCACACAAGGTGGATTGGATAAAGCGCGTTTCATATAAAAAGTTTATGATATATGATTTTAATAGAAATATGCAGGGCCGATAGGTCACACTACCTTGAAGCGCTAGAGGCCGGTTTCTAAAAAATTGTTTCACAAAATTGATTTTATGCACTTTTAGGGTGTAATTACAGTAATCTGTACAGAAGGGGCGCTGTACGGCTTCTTAAGAAAGCTGCCCTAGCGGCATGTGACACCCAAAAAAAGCGGATATTGTGGCAAGATCGCTTAGAAACTCCTGCGTCTAAATGATTAGAGATACGATGCCCATTAGCGACGTTTTACCGAACTATACCCGTGTATCAGACTATACCATCCAAGCTTGCTTAGGGCGTGGTCGTTTGGGGGTGACCTACCTGGCCCAGCATGCCAATGGAGACCGCGTGGCATTGCGCGAGTTCATGCCGCGTCACTATGCCCGCCGGGGTGAGGAGGGGCACCTGCAACCCATTCTCGGCAGTGAAACCATTTTGGAGCGCTATCGGCAGGCTTTTTTGGCGCAAAATAACTATTTACAGAATATTCGGCACCCCTCTTTGGCGACCCCCAGGGGCACCTTTATGGTCGATGGGGGGCTTTTTATGCTGCTCCCTTACGTGGAGGGGGAGTCCCTGCAACAGCGTTTTAAACGTCGAGGCCTAACCCCCCGTGAACTGCTCAACTTAACCTGCGATTTGGGCTCTGCTTTAAGAAAAATGCATACCCAGGGAGTTGTGCATTTAGATTTACAACCAGACCACATTTTGTTGGATATTGAGGATGGCGTTCCGGTCTGTATCGGCTTTACCGGTGTGGAGAAGATCAAGGTGGGTGAGCCTAGCCGCACGCTTAATACCCCCGCCGTGGGGTATAGTGCGCCAGAGGTGGCCCTAAATCGCACCCAACACATTGGACCATGCAGCGATATTTACAGCTTGGCGGCCATGCTGTATGAATCGGTGGCCGGTTTTGTACCCTGTGATGCTCGGGTACGCCAACGCTATCAGCGTGAATTTGGCTGGGATGATCCCCTCATCCCCGCAAAAATTGTGGGCGCGGGTAGCTATCCAGAGCCCTTCTTGGCGGCCATTGACGCCGCGCTGACTCTAGAGCCTGCGGCGCGTCCCCAATCTATCCAGGCTTGGTTGGAGGGGGTTCAACATCTCTTTAAACAACGCAATCTTCAGCAATCGCACCACACCCCGCTGCTTACGGTTTTGCGCAGGGGCGACCATGCTTGGCTACATGGAGATAGTGAAGAGTCCCAGCGAGCCTATAGCGAAGCGGCCAGTCATGGTTCTGCCATTGCGTTAAAAGCCTTGGGCTGGATGAAACTAAGCGGGGAACAGGCCGACCCGCTCACAGCTGCCGTGTGGTACCAGCGGGCCGCGACGTTAGGGGATGTGGCGGCCATGTACCAGTTGGGACTGCTCTTTTTACAGGTAGCGCAAGAGCTAGGCGATGGAGGCGAGGAGGGGAAACGGTGGTTCTACCAAGCGGCTAAGCGCCATCATGCCCCCTCCTGGTATCAGCTGGGGCGCATCTATCGGTATGGCGATGGGGGCCAGCAGGATCATAAAAAGGCGCTGCACTGTTTTCAATTGGCGGCTGGCCAGGGCAATGCCGATGCTCAGTTGCATCTGGGTTTAATGGTTCGTGAAGGGCGGGCAAAAAAACTGACCTTGCAAAAAGCGGCGCCCTGGTTTGAGTTAGCGATGATCCAAAATCATCCGCAAGCCCACTATCAAATGGCCCAACTCTACGAGCTAGGGCGAGGGGTGAAAAAGGATCTACATCGAGCCTTTACCCTTTATCAAAAGGCAGCCGATGGGCAAGTCTCTTT
This sequence comes from Magnetococcus marinus MC-1, assembly GCF_000014865.1. NCBI lineage: Bacteria > Pseudomonadati > Pseudomonadota > Magnetococcia > Magnetococcales > Magnetococcaceae > Magnetococcus > Magnetococcus marinus. The sequence goes on along the minus strand of NC_008576.1, from coordinate 2,428,531 downwards.
GGCTAAGGTCGCGTTGGGGCGTTTTTTTGCCCAAGGTTTAGGGGTGGCGAGCAATATCCGTGCGGCCATAGATTTGTTGGAGAGAGAAGCGGAACAGGGCAGTGGTGAAGCCGCCTATGAATTGGGACTGTTGTATAAAGAGGGGCCAGAAGGGCACTCCGATGGCATGATGGCAGAAGCGTGGTTTTTACGCGGGGCTGAGTTGGGGTTTGCCGCCGCGTGGGATCCGTTAGGGCTGCTGTATGAGCAGGGTTTGAGCATGGATGGCAAGGATATGGCGCGGGCGCTGAGCTACTATCAGCGTGGTGCTGAAGCTGGCGATGGCCCAGCCTGTTTCCATCTAGCGCGGCTTTATGAGCGGGGCAATGGGGTGGAGTTAGATCTTGCCACCGCCATAAGTTATTACGAAAAAGCCCTGGCCGCAGGAGAGAGTCGAGCCCGTCAACCCCTCAAGCAGCTACAGGATCGGGCTGCCGAATTAACCAACTATCGTGCCTACAGCCACCGCCCCCGCGCCCGCCTTAAGCGCGATAGCGAGGCCTAAACAGCCCATGGAAAGTTTGGTCGCCGATATTATAGAAGAGCAATTTGCGGCTGATGTGATCATGGCAACCGGTATGGTGCTGGTGAAATTCTGGGCCCCGTGGTGTGGCAATAGCCGCAAGATGATTCCGGTTTATGCAGCGGTTGCGCAACAATTACAAGGCAAGCTCCGCTGCGTGCGGCTGGATATTGATCATAACCCCACACCATCGCGCCGCTATGGAATACGCGGTGTGCCGGTCTTTATGCTGTTTAGCAACGGGCATATTGTGGATACCCGCACAGGCGTGATGACAGAGGCTGAATGTCTGGTTTGGTTGGCCGGTTTGATGAATGTTTAGCATGGTTGCCTAATAAGAGGGTTGTATGCCTAAAATATGAGCAATCAGACGTTCCGCTGTATCGCGTTATCCCCCTTGAGTCAGGGCCGTTATCCCGCCGATTATTTTTTCTAACCATCAGAAAAACCAATTAATATGCTAGATTCAGGAAATCTATAGCGCCGGGGCTAGGCTTGGCCCCGGCCTTGCCCTTAGGGATAAGCGCTCTTTTGGCATTTCACCCGATGGTGGGGATCATGCTGGATAAATCATTATTAGATCTACTGTGGGTTACGTTATGCATCGGTTTGGTGTTGCTGATGCAGGCTGGTTTTTTATGTCTTGAAAGTGGCCTAACCCGCTCTAAAAACAGCATCAACGTGGCGATGAAAAATCTGGTGGATTTTTCGGTCTCCGTCACGGCCTTTTTGGCCCTTGGTTACCCTTTAATGTTTGGCACTTCTATGGAAGGATGGCTAGGCTGGGGTACCCCCTTTTCCATTGGTTCGGAAGAGCCTTTGCAGATGGTCTTTTTCCTCTTTCAAGCGATGTTTTGCTCAACGTCGGTCACGATTGTCTCGGGGGCGGTTGCGGAGCGCTTGGGGTTTCGTGCCTACCTGTTTTTAGCCGCAGGCATGGCGTTGCTCATTTATCCTATCGTTGGGCATTGGGCCTGGAATGGCCTAGATCGTGGTCTCTCCCTGGGTTGGTTGGGGCAGGCGGGGTTTGTAGATTGGGCGGGTTCTACGGTGGTGCATGCGGTGGGGGGGTGGTTTTCGTTGGCGCTGTTGCTGGTGATTGGGCCGCGTACCGGGCGGTTTAATCCCGATGGTTCGGTCAACCCCATTACGGCATCAAATCTTCCATTGACCACCTTGGGTGCCTTGATTTTATGGTTTGGTTGGATCGGTTTTAATGGCGGTAGTACCCTTAGTTTGGATGCCCGTATTGGGCCGGTGGTGTTGGCGACCTGCCTGGGTGCGGTTGGGGGCAGCATGGGAGCGCTGCTGTGGAGTTGGTGGCGTGAAGGACGGCCCAGTGTGCTTTCTGCCATTAATGGCACCCTCGCTGGGCTGGTTGCGGTAACGGCTGGGGCCCATGCCTTGAGCCCTCTAGCTGCATTAGGTGCGGGCCTGTTGGCGGCTCCTGTGGCGCTGTTGATGGAAAATTGGATGCTCCGCCATGGCATTGATGATGCGGTGGGGGCCGTACCGGTACATTTGGGTGCGGGGGTGTGGGGTACCCTGGCGGTGGCACTGTTGGGGGATTTGCACAAGCTGGGTACCGGACTAAGCCGCCTAGAGCAGCTTTGGGCGCAGTTACAAGGGGTTTTGGCTGCGGCGCTGGTGGCGTTTGTCATTCCTTGGTTGGTATTGCGCGTGATTAATCGGCGTTTTCCCATGCGGGTAACGCCGGAGCAAGAGTGGCAGGGGCTCAACATCTCAGAGCACGGCACGCAGACGGAGTTATCCAGTTTTCTAGGGGTACTGCGGGCGCAAGCCGAGGGGGGGGATCTGAGTCTGCGGGCTGAGGTTGATCCCTTTAGCGAGGTTGGTTTGATTGCCGACCGTTATAACCATGTGATGGATGCCATGGAAGCGGCGGTTGCTAAGACACGTGCGGTCTTTCAAACCGCCGGAGACGCCATTTTAATCATCGACCCTCACAGTGGCCAAATTACCGCGCACAATCCAATGGCCGAAGCGGTGTTTGGGCGTAGCAGTGCGGCCTTTGCCCATCTTACCCTAAGCGATTTAGTGGTTGGGGTTACGCCCCAGCGTTTTTGGCTGGGCCTGCATGAGGAGGGGGAAGGGCGGCTGCCCGATGGTCACACCTTTCCACTGGAGCTCGCCATTACCCGCGCTTCGCATGGGGACGGTGAGATGCTGATTGGCACTTTCCGTGATATTCGCGCACGCAAACAGGCCGAGTTAGCCATTAAAGCCAGTGAGGCGCGGTTTCGCACCCTGTTTGCCAGTGCGGCACTGGGTATGGCCTTAATTGATGCCAAACAACGGGTGGTGGATGCCAATCCCGCATTGATGCAAATGTTGGAACTCTCCCACCATCGCGATGCCCTGCCACCCTTAGCCCAACTGGCCCATCCGCAGGATCAACAAGAAGTGGCGGCACGCTTGGACGCTGTGATAGAGGGGCGCTCGCCGCAAGAAAATTGCGAAGTGCGCTGCCTGTGCGAGGCACGCCATTTGACCATTTGGACCCGCATGGTGATCTCCCCTATTGTGTTGGAGAGCAACCTAACGCCCATGGTGGTGGTTATTGTTGAGGATGTCACCCAACGCCGCCGCAGTGAGGAGGCGTTGCGTTTGGCGGCAACGGTTTACGAAAGCACCAACGAGTCGGTGGTGATTTTTAATGGTGAGGGGCGGGTAGAGCAGGTCAATCAAGCCTTTTGTCGCTTGTCGGGTTATACCGCTCGCGAAGTGCGGGGGTTAGAGTTACGCCATCTTCTCTCCGCCCGCTATGAAAAGAGCCAGTTTGATGAGATGGCCCAAGCTTTGGCCTTAACCGGTCACTGGAGTGGCGAGGTCATGGGCCAGCGCAAGCAGGGGGCGTTGGCCTCTGAGCGGCTTTCGCTGTCACTGGTGCGGCGCCCCGATGGTAGCACTCAGAACACCATTGCGGTTTTTACCGATTTAACCGAACAAAAAGCCCAGGAGGAGCTGATTTGGCGGCAGGCCAACTTTGATCCCCTTACCAGCTTGCCCAACCGTCGGCTGTTTCAAGATCGCTTGCATCAAGCACTGGCCCAGGCGGACCGTTCTGCGGGTCGGGTCGCGCTGTTTTTTTTGGATCTGGACCGGTTTAAGCCCATTAATGACACCATGGGCCACCAAGCAGGGGATGAGCTGCTGCAAAAATGCGCCGAGCGGATTAATGCAGCTGTGCGTAGCAGCGATACGGTGGCCCGTTTGGGGGGGGATGAGTTTACGGTGATCCTACCCAACATTCAAAATGGTCAGGATCTTTCGCGCATTGCCGAGGGGATTATAAAAACCCTAACGGAGCCCTTTTATCTGAAGGCGGGCGAGGCCAACATCTCGACCAGTGTTGGGGTGGCGGTCTATCCTGACGATAGCCAAGATGATGAGGGATTGATGCGTGCCGCCGATGCCGCCCTTTATCAAGCCAAAGATCATGGTCGTAACAATGTGCAGTTTTTTACCGAATCCCTAAATCAACAGATTTTAGAGCGTATCGCCCTAGAAAAGGGGCTGCGACGCGGCTTAGGGGCGGGTGAGCTGTTTCTTGTTTACCAACCGCAGGTGGAGGTTAGCAGCGGTCGCCTCTCCGGGGCCGAAGCGCTGGTGCGCTGGCGTTTGCCCACCGGTGAAGTGGTGATGCCAGACCGTTTTATCCCCATGGCCGAAGAGAGCGGGCTGATTGTACAGGTGGGTGAAGTGGTGGTTTCGTTGGCGGTGCAGCAGATCCGGGCGTGGTTAGATGCCGGTTTTGAGCCGCCTCGTATTAGTATTAATGCCTCGCCCAAGCAGTTTCACCTGGATGGTGGTGGTTTAACTTCGATATTGATGTCCACATGTGATGCTTATCAAATTTCACCCTCTCGCTTGGCGGTGGAGATCGTTGAAAGTGGTTTAATGGCGAACCCTGAGCGTTCAGGTGAGATTTTAGCCGGTTTGGCCAAATTGGGGGTGGAGGTGGAGCTCGACGATTTTGGTACTGGCTACTCATCGTTAGCGCGGCTAAGCCGCTTACAAATTCAAGCCTTAAAACTGGATCGCCGTTTTTTGGTGGGCATTCCAGAAGATCCCCAAAACCGAATCTTGGTAACAGCCATGGTACAGATGGCTCGGGGTATGGGCATTGAGGTGATTGCCGAAGGGGTGGAAGATCTGCGGCAGATGGGCTTTTTACAAGACCTGGGGTGCCATCGTGCCCAAGGGTTTGGCATTGCTCGACCGATGGAGCCCGAGGCTTTTGTGGTGTTCTGTCAAACACCAAAGCTGGAACACCCCCCGTATGGTAACTGCATCGTCGGGTGGGCGGCACCTGAACCGGTGCGCACCTAGGCAACATGGGCATAAAACAGGGTCGTGTTAGAGGGGGGGCACACAAACCAAAAAAACGGTTGAGAGCGGTTGAAGCGCATAAATGATCACGCGCGGCGCGGTCCTCTGTCGGTTTGGGCTGAACAAACGCTTTTTCCTATGAGTAGGCCGTACGGGCCGTGGGTTTATGCACACCATGAGGCTTCATCTGAACGGTCTCTTAATAGAGATTATTGCGTAGGTCAGGACTTTTACAGAAGTCCTTTTTCAGCGGCAATGAGTTCCCGTTGTTTGCGTAAAATATGGGCCATGACGGCATCCTCCATTCCAGGAGGTTGAAGCAGCAGCATGGAGGCCACGCGGTAGTTCATGGATGGGTCTGGCCCTTGGATCATGACCAGTTTGGCAAATGCCCGCCAGGTTTTTATATGCTTGCCATCGTCGGAAAGATCAATGTGCAGCTCGGCAAAACTGCCCTTGGCCAAGTTTTTTTTGTGGGTGCGGTAGGCGATGCCAGTGGCACTAATATTAACCGGGTAGAGCAAGCGCTCCGCATTGGGATCCTCGCCCCCTTCGGGAAAATCAGCATCGCTCAGATTAATGCGATTCATATTTTCTGACAGATAGTGAACACTGGTCGCTACTTTATTCTCTTTCAGCTCCAGTTTCTCGCGCACCTGGGCGATTCTTTTTTCCACTTCCAGCAGGTTATCCAGCATTTTTTTATGGCCATCGCCATCGCCACCAATAAACGCTTGATCCCGCTTGATCATAAATTCCAGCTTGCGCTTGAGCAGGCCAAGAATTTCATTAATCCGGTTGCTATTAAAGGTAGTGGCATGCAACTCAGCCACCTCCAGCACCTGTTTGAGCACTTCTAGGGTAAAATCCAACTCCTGAGGATGGTTGCTCCTGAGATAAATAAGTTTTATCTGCTGGAAAAGCCATGCTAACGGACTATGGGCTTTGGGGTTGGAGGCGCGAAAGCGAACGTGCACCTCTTCCCACAGTTTGACACAGCCATCAAACCGTTGATCGTGGCGCAGAGGCGGGAAATTACGGTTATTGGCTTTATAGTAGCGCTCGATCTGGTTAAATTCCCCTTCCCGGATCACGCGCCAGCGGAACAGAACATCATCATTAACCCGATAGGCTTGCCGTTTTTGCCGCTCCTGCTCGGCAAGCTGTGCAGGGGTGGGGGCGGGTTCAGGTTGGGGGCTAGGCTCGGGCTGTTGTTCGGGCTCGGGCAGCGGGGCATCTTTTTCAGGAAAGGTGCTGGTGGCATAGCAGCAGACGATTTCGTAGCGCTTTTCATCTTGCGTATCGGGGGTAATTTGCACCACCTCAAAATAGCCCCGCGAAGAAAAGGGTGGTGTGACGGAGATGGCAAACTGGATCTCAATGTAGTCACCAATCTCGATACGCGGCGAGATTTCTTTAAAAATCATGCCTTCACCGGTGATAAAGGCACTATCTGCCAAACGGTGGACCACCGTTTGTGGCGGTGGCGGCGAGGCCCCCTGCAACAGTAGGTTAAGTTTGTGGTCCAGGGCGGTAAAGAGGTTGTTGCGTAGGGAACCGTCTGTCGGTAGGGGGGATACCTCATCTTCAGCAAGCAGTTTACGGATATCCCGCGAGACACCAAAGCGGGTAAAGCGCAGCCGTCCATCGTCCCGGAAAACCCGCATACGGGCGGCCATTTCGCGCCGGGTTAGGCGTTTCCACCAAAAGGGAGTGCCCATGGGGATCTCATAGGCAATACGGTGGCCCTTGACCCGTTCTGCGGCGGCATCCAGTTGTTGTGCGCGATTAGACATAGCTTGTCTCTACTGCATTACCGAAGGGGTCGATCAGGAACGTCTACCTTTTTTGGTGCGTAACAGTTCGTTTTGACGTCGGAAAATATGTTGGATAATCTGTTCCCGGTCATGGGGTAGCACCGGGTCAAACTTAACCGCCACACGGGTCATACCATCGCGATCATTGGGTATAACCACAATAACCCGGGCATAGCACTCCACCACAAACAGGGCATCTTCAGAGAGGGCCAGCCGCATTTGGATAATGGTACCGCTCTCCAACGACGGGTCTTGCTCCCAAAAAGCCAGCCCTCCACCGCTTAGGTTAACCGGGGTAAGGGCCATGGGTAGGTCGTTATCTTGGGGATGAAACAGTTTGAGCAGGAGATTAAGTTTTTGGTCTAGCCGCCCTAAAATATGGGATAAATTGGGATCAGTACGTTGCAGATCTTGCAACATATCCCGAATATCCAAAGACTTAAGGCTTTGGTTAAGGCCACCCTGGGTTGGGGGGAAGATGCGGTGATTTTCATAATATTCGGCAATTTTTGCGTAGGCTTCCGGTTCCACCGATTGCCAAGCAAGGGGGAGTAGATCATCAATACGCACAAATTCGCGTTGTGATTGTGAAATTTTTTCCGCCATGGAATCGGGAACTCCGCTGCTCGAAACTTCTTCATCTAGGAGGCAAAGAATACCCTATCCAAGCCACACTGCCAAGCAATCGCGTTCAATCCTATGGCTATTATCTTTGAGCGGCATGCCATAAAAAAAGGTCGCACCCAATTTATGTGCGACCTTTCTCTCTATGCTTGTCTGCGAACCTTCAGGGGGAGGCGGGTTTTTCAGATCCTTGCAAGGTTTTGTCGTCCACATATTCTTCCATGACACTGGGTACGGTCTCCCGCGAGATTAAAATCTCGATACGGCGATTTTTAGAGCGCCCATCGGCGGTGTCATTGGACTCTTTGGGCGCAAATTCACCTTTAGCACGCACCTCTAAGCGCACAGGGTCCACGCCTCCTTGAGTGCTCATATAACCCACTACCGCAGCGGCCTGTGCAGCAGACAGCGCCCAATTGGTGGGGAGCATGCCGCCGGGCGGGGGGGTTGTGTCGGTGTGGGCGATAATGCGAATTTTATTGTTCTTGGTGTCAGGGTGGGTTGTTAAAATGTTGCAGATCTCCGTCAATTTAGCCTGAAACGTATCTGACAATTGCAGGGTACCGGGCACAAAGGTGGTATCGGAATCAATCTGCATGACAAAGCCATCTTGGTCGGTATACATCTCTGCTTCGCCGTTATCCACCATGGGACCCAACACATTTTCAACCTTTTCACGCAGCTGCACTAGCACCATTTCGCTGGCAAACTCTGGCGCGATAATGGTGTTGCCCGTGGGGATCGCATTGATCTGTTCGATACGTTGCACACCAAAGGCATCCTTCATGGAGCCTGAGACTTTCTCAAACTTCACGATGTCCAGCTGCGCAAACGAGAGCAATAGCACGAAGAAGGTCAGCAGCAGGGACATGAGATCCCCGAAGGTCACCATCCAACCTGGTGCGCCCTTTTTACATGGTGGACATTTCTTACCCATCCCTTGTGGCCTCCTTGACCTTGAATCTTATCCAGATCGCCTTAACAAGGATCAATCGGCATCACGTTGGCTGGGGGGCAGGGCGGCTTTAAGGGCTTCCTGCAACATGCGGGGGTTTACCCCTTTTTGGATGCCGATCATGCCGTCAATAATGATCTCCCGCACCACTTGCTCTTCTTGGCTGTACATGGTCAGCTTAACCGCCAAGGGAATGGCAATCACGTTGGCAAAGATCGATCCGTACAGGGTGGTCAACAAGGCCACCGCCATCGCCGGACCAATGGAGGAAGGATCATCCATGGTGGCGAGCATCTGCACCAGACCAATCAAGGTCCCGATCATGCCGAACGCAGGTGCGGTTTCACCGATACCTTCCCAGATCGCAACACCTTTGCCGTGGCGACTGGCGAGATACTCCAGATCCTTGCGCAGCACGCTCTCCAAAAACTCGGGGTCCGCACCATCCACGCAGTGGTTGACCGCACCTTGCAAGAAGGCATCTTCTGATTTGACCTTTTCCAGGGCCAAGATGCCATCTTTACGCGCAATGTTGGCCATGTCGATCAGTTGGCCGATGGTATGCTCAGGATTTTGAGGTTTGACCAGGAAGGCTTTCATGGCAACGCCCACCGAGCCAAACACGTCGCTCATCTTATGCTTAATAAACATGGCGGCGACGGTACCGCCAAGCACGATAAGAAGACTCGGTACGTTAATGAACATCCCCAAGTCACCACCGAGCATGATGGCCATGAGAATCAGGGCAAACCCCATGACAATGCCGATGACTGTTGCCAGATCCATAATGGTATCCCTTTCACCCTCCAGACGGTGTGAGCGCCGGAACGTTGACAAAAAACGGTTGTGCGCCGATTAATAAGCGAATAGCGTGCCAAAATTCAAGAAAAAGTTGTATCCGCAGTAACTTGTTCTTGCATCGCGGCATTTGCGCACATTTTAGGATCTCTTAACCGCACTGCCACAAGCAGCACCCACGATTGCGCAGAGCTTCCTCCCTATAAGATCGGTTAGATCTGGAAAAGCTTTGCAATTTTTTCTTGATCAGGCGCTTTTGCCACCCCTTTTTCACAGATAAAGGCGGTGATCAACTCGGCTGGGGTCACGTCAAAAGCAGGGTTACGCACCTTAACGCCGTCTGCCGCACTTCTTATGCCCATGCAATGGGTTACTTCATTGGCGCTGCGCTCTTCAATGGGGATCTCCCGCCCGGTTGGGCAGCGTAGATCCACCGTAGAGAGGGGGGCTGCAACAAAAAAGGGAATATCATGCCGCCTAGCCAGTACCGCCAGGGTATAGGTGCCGATTTTGTTGGCCACATCGCCATTGGCCGCTACCCGGTCCGACCCCACCACAACGGCGTCCACTTCGCCATTGGCCATCAACCAGCCCGCCATATTATCGGTAATCAGGGTGGTGTCAATATGGTCTTGTAACAGCTCCCATGCGGTCAAACGGGCGCCTTGCAAGTAGGGGCGGGTTTCGTTGGCGATGACACGTAGATTGCCCTGTTGGGCGGTATGCGCAGCACGTATAACACCCAGAGCAGTGCCATAGCCTGCGGTAGCCAAGGCACCGGCATTGCAGTGGGTCATAATGACGGTTGGGCGTTGGCTGTTGGTGGGCAGCAGGGCCGCACCATGGGCACCCATGGCCCGACAGGAGGCAATATCCTCTTCCCGAATGGCGTGGGCCTCTTGCAGCAGGCGTTGGGGAACCTCATGGGGGGGGGTGGTCTCCAGTAAGGGGGCCATGCGTTCCAGTGCCCAGGTTAGGTTAACGGCGGTGGGGCGGCTTTGCCGTAATGTCGCCATACCTTCGGCCATGGCCGTGGGCCAATGGCTGGGGATGCCCTGTTTGGCCAATCTTTTGGCCTCGACCGCGACACCGTAGGCGCAGGCACAGCCGATGGCCGGGGCGCCACGGACCACCATATCGCGAATACCATCGGCCATTTCAGCGGCGCTGCGATAGTAGAGGTTGACCACTTCGTTGGGCAGACGGCGCTGGTCAAGCATGCGCGCGCAATGCTCCGCTTCATCCCAAACTGCGACATCAAAGATACTCATGGTCAAGCTCCTTCAAGATCCAACGGGCAGGTGTGGTGGTTAAGGGGTTATCGTGTTTCCCAGCGGGTAGGCGCGGGGATGTGACACTCAAGCAGAGGTCACAAAGTACTCTGCACATGGCTTTGGGTCAATTCATGGTGTGTTGGGCGCGCATGACCACCCAATCACCGTAAATATGGATCGGCTCCTGCACCATGAGCTGGTGTTGTTGGCAGGCCATGCGAATGGTTTGGGCTTGTTCGCCTGCAAGAATGCCTGACAGCAGCAGAGTGCCTTTTGGCTGCAAACACCCTTTCAAACCCTGCTTGAGCATGGCTTGAATGACCGGGGCAAGAATATTAGCGGTGATCAGTTGCGCGGTGACATCTTGGGGCACGGTATCGCAGAGGCGCACCTCCAAACCCGATACGATGCCATTGAGCCGGCCATTTTCTTGGGCGGTTGCCACTGCGATGGGGTCATTATCGGTGGCGATAACGTGGGGGATGCCCAGTTTGCGGGCGGCGATGGCAAGAATGCCCGAGCCGGTGCCTAGATCTAGCATGCTTACTGGGGTCTGCTGTAGAGAGAGCCTGTCGAGCTGTTCCAGGCAGCCGAAGGTGGTTTCGTGGCCACCGGTACCGAAGGCTTGCTGGGGGTCGATACGCAGCACGATACGCTGGTTATGGGCAGGCTCTTCTAGCCAGGAGGGCAGGATAAGCAGCCGTTGCCCTACTTCGATGGGGTGAAAATTCTCCTTCCAGGCATTTTGCCAATCTTGCTCCTGTTGCTCTTGCCACAGCAGGGTGGGCATGGATTGAATGCCTAGGGATTGCAGCAGCAGTTGTAGGGGGATCTCTAGTAGGGTCGCAGGGGGTTTTTCGTCAAAAAAGCCGTGGATAAGGCAGCGTTCAAAGTGTCCGCCTTGGTCGAAGACAGGGGCTTGGCCGATATCTTCGATGGAGGCTCCCATACTTCCTATATCCATGAGCCATTGGGAAATATGTTCGCTAACGGTGGCGGGGATTTCAAAAGAAAGTGTCCACATGGTGAATTTCCTTATTGACTTGAACGGGGAGCCGCATTATAACCTTATCCACCTTAAGGGACACGGCCTAAAGGTTAAAAAATGTGATACGCCCAGGTAGCTCAGTCGGTAGAGCAGTGGACTGAAAATCCACGTGTCGTTGGTTCGATTCCGACCCTGGGCACCACTTATATTAAAAAAATAGCCACCTTAACGGGTGGCTATTTTTTTGTCAAAACCGCTCCCCCCCCACGATCCTCACACAGCCCAGTTATGAAGAGACCGCCACCGAACCCCACGATGGGTTGCGCACGATCTGGCAAGCGAGAAAAAAGTTAAAGCACGGCTAATAGGCCTACAAAAAAACAAAGGCCCGGTCTAAATGACCGGGCCTTTTAGGCTAAAAATCCTTTATATTCAGGTGGTGCCCGCACCCAGAGTCGAACTGGGACGACCAAAAGGTCGAGAGATTTTAAGTCTCTTGTGTCTACCGATTTCACCATGCGGGCTCGCGTGCCCCCTATACTCCATATCATGCTGCCCTAGGTCAAGTCGCAAAGTGAAGTTTATGGCGTTTGACTCGACAAAAACATACAAACCCCCTAAGATGAGAATCCCATTCGGTCGCTGTTTTTGTCGTGAGGATTGCACAAATGGAAAATGGTAAAACGCGTTATGGCAAAAATACCCGTGCCCTGCACGCTGGCCTGCACGCCAGTGACGCACGGGAAAACAGTTTGGCCATGCATGTGACCTCCAGCTTTTTCTTCAATAGCGCCGGTCAAGCCGCCGCTGTGTTTGGAGATGAAGAGGAGGGCAATATTTATAGCCGTTTTAGCAACCCCACGGTAGAGGCTTTTGAACAGCGCCTAGCCGAGTTGGAAGAGGGCGAAGCGTGTGTTGCCACCGCCTCGGGCATGGCGGCCATTTTTGGGGTGTTCATGCAGCTTTTGCAGCAGGGGGATCATCTTATCCTTAGCCGTTCGGTGTTTGGCTCGACCATCAACGTGGCCAAAAACTATCTGACCAAATTTGGTATCCAGATAGATTTTGTGGGGCTGGCCGACATGGATGGGTGGCGCCGTGCCATCCGGCCAAACACCAAAATGTTCTATCTGGAAAGCCCCGCCAACCCCACCTTAGAGATGGCAGATTTGGCCGCCCTCGGGCAGTTGGCCAAGGAGCATGGCATTAAAATGGTGGTAGATAATGTCTTTTGCACGCCCATTTTGCAAAACCCCTTAAACTTGGGGGCCCATTTGGTGGTCCATTCCGCGACCAAATATCTGGATGGTCAGGGGCGTGTGCTCGGGGGGGGGATCGTCGGCGATGTGGAGCTGATTGAAGGTCCCATGCGTACCTATATGCGCAATGCCGGCCCGGCACTTTCGCCCTTTAACGCTTGGGTGCTGTACAAAGGATTAGAGACCCTGGGGCTTCGGGTCGAGCGTCACTGTGCCAATGCGATGCAGGTGGCCCAAGCGCTGTTTGAACGGGCGGATACCACCCATAAGGTGCGCTATCCAGGGTTAGAGAGCCACCCTCAACATGGGCTGGCCTGCCAGCAGATGCGCGGTTTTGGCGGCGTGCTCTGTTTGGATTTGGAGGATCGGGCGCGCGCTTACGCCTTTATGGATCGGCTGCAACTGGCGACCATTACGGCCAATTTGGGTGACAGTAAAACCTTGGTTACCCACCCCGCCTCCACCACCCACGCGCGGGTTCCACAAAAAGAGCGCATTGAGGCTGGCATTGGGGAGGGCTTGGTGCGTTTTTCCATCGGCCTAGAAGATGCCCAGGATATTGTTGATGACCTGATGCAAGCTCTGCCGAGTGTGGCGTAGCAGCCAAGGGGCCGGGTGTTGCGTTGAGCCTGCTTGTCGCAAAGCTTGGCAGCCCCTTGTCTGTTGAGCGGCGTGGTATGGGCTTAAGCTTCGCGGATGTGGATAGGGATCTGTTTGCCGGATAAAGGCTCCCCCTTGGCTAGGTGGGCCAGATAGTGCTTAACCGCCGTTTCTAGGTCACTCTCTTCGGTGATGACACAATCAATGCCTTTGCTGGTCAAACGTTGGCGCACGCCACCGCCCATTCCGCCCGTGATGAACACCTGTATGTTATCTAAGGGGTGAGGCTCGTGGGGCGAGCTGTTGTGAAAAGCCTGCTCCATAGGCAGTTCCAGCAGTGTGCGACCCTCAATGGCATTTTCTTTAATCTCATAAATCCAAAATTTACGGCACTTACCCGCATGGCCGGTGACGCTGTGTTTGTTCTGGCTGGTGACAGCAATTTTCATAACGGCTCCTGGCTGGTTTTTGGGTTTTTGAGTAAAAATCCATCATGCCGTTAAGACATGCCACACCGGATCAGGTTCAATGAAACGGTTTATTATTCCCCTTGCCTATCTTCATCGTAGGGTGGTGGGGCAGGCAGCCGTGGCCCCATTGTTATGATTTTTTGAAATGGACCAATAATCTGTTGACAGAGAAAAAAGGTTAGGGTAAATTCGGCCTCCTTCAGTGCCGGAGTGGCGAAATTGGTAGACGCAGCAGATTCAAAATCTGCCGCAGGCAACTGCGTGCCGGTTCGACTCCGGCCTCCGGCACCATGAAGCAGAATTTAAAAGGGTTGGGCTTGTCAAAAGTCCGGCCCTTTTTTGTTTGTCCGCAGATTGTGATCTGTGCGATCTCGCGTATTGTCTGTAGTGGGAGTAGCTCATCATGGAACACGGCTATCATTGGGGTGCCATTCTACCTGATTTTGATCAATGGCTGCGGGGATTGGTGCATCGCTTTACGGCCGAGGCTGAGCCTTGGCCCATGGCCACCCGCTTTAAGCATGGAGAGAATGGTGCTTCGCATGAGGCAACCTTGATGGGCTTATACTATCCCGACGAGGGGCCCTTGCGCTTTTTGATGTTGATTGCGGTGGATGAGGATGAGAGCCGTCAAATGGTGGCAATTTACCCTTTTCTCTACAGCGGCGGGCAAAATACCGCAATTTTTGAGGCGGTTGAAGCCGATGATGACGGGGCATTTTGGGAGCGTATACAGGTGGGCGAAGGGCGTGCAATCACCGCTTTTAACCCCTTGTATGCGTTTCGTGAAATGGAGTTGGAGGCGGGGGAGTATTACGGTTATAGCATGGCGGGTCTGGCCTACTCACTACGTCCGGCGCAGCGTCATGTGATTGAGGTTGACGAGCAAACCCTCAATGCGGTAGCCCATGATGAGCAGGATGGGGGCATGGAGGAGGCTGCGCGTACCTTAAAAATCCCCCTCAAGGGGTCCCATTTTCTCATTCGCGCTGAAGAGAGCTTGGACGATTATGGTCTGCGTGGTGTGGTCGAAGAGGTGGATTGGGTCGAGGTGGAGGGCATTCGCTTTGCGGTGGTCCAGTTACGGGTACCCATGCAGGGGGAGCATTGGCCGCCCTTGACCATAAAGGTTTATGCCTCCGAATATGTGCTCAAGGATTATATGCCAGCTGTCCATGATGAAGTTGAGGGCTTGGTGTGGTTGCAGGCCATACGCGAAGCGGCGCTGGTTTGATCAAGTGGCGCAAACTCGGTATGACCATCTCGGTTTGGAGCGGTTACCTGGGGTCATGCTCTATGAGGTGGGTGGTTCGGTGCGGGATCGTCTATTAGGGCAGCGACCGAGGGATCAGGATTGGGTCGTGGTTGGGGCCTGCCCTGAGCAATTGCAGCAGCTTGGTTATAAAAAAGTGGGGGCGGATTTTCCTGTCTTTTTACACCCCTACACGCAAGAGGAGTATGCTCTGGCCCGCCGTGAGCGTAAGCAGGGGTGTGGCTATCTTGGCTTTGCGGTGGAGGCTCCCCCCACGGTGACGCTGGAGCAGGATTTAGCCCGCCGGGATCTTACGATCAACGCCATGGCGCGTACCCTGGATGGGCAGCTTATTGACCCTTATGGGGGCGTGCAGGATCTGCAAAACCGTACACTTCGGCATGTTACCGCAGCGTTTGCCGAAGATCCGCTAAGAGTTTTGCGGGTGGCGCGCTTGTTGGCCCGTTTGGCCCCCATGGGGTTTGCGGTAGACCCGGCGACGGAGCGGCTCTGTCGTCAACTGGTTGCTCAGGGTGAGTTGGGCCATGTTTGTCCAGAGCGGGTGTGGCGGGAGAGTCAAAAAGGCTTGTTGGAGCCCCGTGGGGATCGCTTCGCCCAGTTTGTTCAGCAGATCGGGGTTGAGTTTATACCCTCGCAACGGTTGCATCCGGCGGCGTGTGCGTTTAGCAGACTCTCCATGGCCTGTGCGCAGCCGGGGGATGTAACGGTGCGGTTGGTGGCATGGTTATGGGATCTTTTGGCCCAGGCCGGGGAAGAAGCTCAAGGGGATGTCTGGCTGCATGCCTTGGCGAAACGGCTGGCGCTGCCCAAAGGGTTGCAAAGGGAAGCCGCTTGGCTGCTCAGCCATTTGTCGGTTGGTATGGCATCGGTAACGGCGGATGTCGAGGGTTTGTACGCGCTGTTAGAGGGGTTGCACGGGGGGCTGCGTCAGCCCCGCACCGCACAGTTTTTGCAGTTGTGTCAGATCGAACAGACGCTTTTTCATGGGGCTGATCGGTTGCTTGGCATAAAAAAAGCAATGAAAATTTGGCAATCAGTAAAGCCCCAGGCCATTATGGCCGATGGATATAAGGGAGCAGAGCTTGGCCAAAGGCTCAAATTTGAGCGTTTGCAGCAATTACGCCAGCAGTGGCCCCATTTGTGGTAGCGATGGCAATGGTTTGAATCGGTTTTGGCGCGCGGTGAGGTTGAGTCATGTCGGAAAATACTCCTGAAAAAAATGAAATGCTGCTCAAGTTCGTCGTGGAATTTGATAAGCGTTTTACCCTCATGGAAGAAGATATCGAAGCGATGCGTGTCAAGGTCGACAAGTTAATCTCTGGGGAAGGCGCAGCCAACCCAGAAGAGTGGGCTAAGGTGCAGAAGAGTGTCAAAGACCTAAAAGATGGTTTGGCACGCAACCATAAAGCCCAGTCTCACATAGAAAAACGGGTGGATACGGTTAAGAAGGATAGCAACTCTGGTTTGGTGATCAGTATTGTTATCTTTACCCTGTTATTTGTTGTTTCACTTTTTATCCGTTCGTAACCCCCGCCTTTCCCGTATACTCGACCACTGGTAAACAAAAACGCCCACGCTGGGCGTTTTTGTTTGGGCAACCCTTTTTCCGAGCCATCGGTAGACAGAGGAGCCATGATGGTGGACCCCACACGCAATCGCTCAGGTGGTTTAAGTGGTGCCATGCGCGCCTTTGCCACGGCCCTGGATGGATTGGTACGTCACTCCACTCATCTTACGGGCGACGGTTCCACAGCAGCGCGGCACGCGCCAGCAGCCCCAGCCGTTAACAGGCACGATCGTTTGCCTGATCCAGCCACTTATGCACAGGATAATGATGGCATGCAGGCGGATTTGACTTGGTTGCAGGGGGATGACCAAATGGGGGCTTGGGAGGCTCTTGAGGCTTCGTTGCGTGGGTCGGGCCAGCCAGGAAAAACCAAGCAGGAGAAGTAAATGAAATATGTCGGTGCGCATGTTAGCATCTCTGGCGGGGTGGAAAATGCCCCCCAAAACGCGCAGGCAATAGGGGCCAAAGCGTTTGCACTGTTTACCAAAAACCAGCGGCAATGGACAGCCAAGCCCATAACCGATGCGCAAATTGAGCTGTTTAAACGACGCATGGACGAATATGGCTTTGTCCCAGAGCAGACTTTACCTCACGACTCCTATTTGATTAATTTGGGCAATCCCGATGCCGCCAAGCGGCAGCAGTCGCTGGACGCCTTTGTGGATGAGATGCAGCGCTGCGCCCAATTGGGTCTACCGTTGCTTAATTTTCATCCGGGTAGCCATTTGCGCCAAGTGGATGAGGATCAATGCCTAGACCTGATTGTGGATAGCTTAAACCGAGCGTTGGAGCGTACCTCCGGGGTGGTGGCGGTGATTGAAAATACGGCGGGGCAGGGCTCAAATTTGGGTTATCGGTTTGAGCATTTGGCGCATATTATTGCAGGTGTGGAGGATAAAAGCCGCATTGGTGTCTGTTTGGATACCTGTCACACCTTTGTTGCAGGCTATGACCTACGCACGGCAGAAGCCTACGCTAAAACCATGGATACCTTTGAGCAAGTCGTGGGTTTTAGCTATTTGCGGGGCATGCATCTTAATGATTCAAAACCCGATCTGGGGGCCAAAGTGGATCGGCATCATAGCCTAGGTGCGGGTAAATTGGGGCTGGAGACCTTTCGGTTGATTATGAATGATGGCCGCCTGGATGGCATTCCCCTGATTTTGGAAACCATTGATGAATCACTCTGGGCGCAGGAGATTGCACTGCTCTATGCTATGCAAGAATCCCCTTAACGGGGGCGATTGTGGCCTGTCGTACAAAAAGGGGGGCTTGTGCCCCCCTTTTTTTGCAAATTTGTCGCCTAATGTTACAGTGCGATCATGCAGGCTGTTGTGAAAAGGGTTACAATGCCCCGATAGGTCGGATTAGCCGCTTTTTTGGAGACGTCTCATGTCCAGCTTGACCCAACTGCCCCAATGGCAAGCCCTGCAAACCCACTTAGAAGAGAACCGTTCGGTGCAGATGCGGGATCTGTTTGATCAAGATTCACAGCGTTTTAGCCGTTTTTCGCTGCAACAGGGGGAGCTGCTGTTTGACTACTCCAAAAACCGTATCACTGCGGAGACCATGGCACGGTTGCTGGATCTGGCCCGGGCACAGGATGTGGAGGGGTGGCGCGACCGTATGTTTGCCGGTGAGGCCATTAATGAAACCGAGGGGCGGGCGGTGCTGCATGTGGCCCTACGCAACCGCTCAGGGCGTCCTATCCGGGTGGCTGGCGAAGATGTGATGCCTGCTATCAACCAAGTTTTGCAGCAGATGCGCCAGTTTAGCGAGGCTGTGCGCAGTGGCGCATGGAAGGGCCAGAGCGGACAAGCCATTACCGATGTGGTCAATATTGGCATTGGCGGGTCAGATTTAGGGCCGGTGATGGTGTGTGAGGCGCTCAAGCCTTATCATCAGCCGGGTTTGTCGGTGCATTTTGTCTCTAATGTGGACGGCACCCATATGGCCGAGACCCTAAAAGGGCTAAATGCTGAAACCACGCTGTTTATTGTGGCCTCCAAGACCTTTACCACGCAAGAGACCCTAACCAATGCCCATACGGCGCGGGATTGGCTGGTGGCTCAATTGGGTGAGGCGGCGGTACGTAAACATTTTGTGGCCCTCTCAACCAATGCCGAGGCGGTCTCGGCCTTTGGTATTGATACCGACAACATGTTTGCCTTTTGGAACTGGGTAGGGGGACGCTATAGCTTGTGGTCAGCCATTGGGCTGCCCATTGCCATTGCGGTGGGATTTGAGGGCTTTATGGCGCTGCACGATGGCGCCTATGCCATGGATGAACACTTTCGCACCGCCCCACTGGCGAGCAACATGCCGGTGATTAAGGCGCTGATTGGGATTTGGAACCATAATTTTCTGGGGGCAGAATCGTTTGCCGTGCTGCCCTATGATCAATATTTGCACCGGTTGGCGGCCTATCTTCAACAGGCGGATATGGAATCTAATGGTAAATATGTTACCCGCGATGGTGCGCGGGTTGACTACACCACGGGTCCTGTTTTGTTTGGGGAGCCAGGTACCAATGGGCAGCACTCCTTTTACCAATTGATCCACCAAAGCACCCGTTTGGTGCCGGCGGATTTTATCGCGGCGGCGCACACGCATAATCCGGTTGGGGATCATCATGCCAAGCTGCTCTCCAACTTTTTTGCGCAGACCGAGGCACTGATGACCGGTAAAACCGCCGCTCAGGTGCGCCAAGAGTTAGAGGCGGCCGGTCTGCATGGTGCAGCATTGGAGGCCCTTGTGCCCCATAAGGTCTTTGATGGCAATCGCCCCACCAACTCTATCTTGGTGCGGCAGTTTACCCCATACACTTTGGGGCAGTTGATCGCTCTGTATGAACACACCATCCATGTGCAGGGTATGGTGTGGGGGATTAATCCCTACGATCAATGGGGGGTCGAGTTGGGCAAGCAGTTGGCGAAAAAAATTCTCCCCGAACTTACCACTCCAGGTGAGGTTCATTCCCACGATGGCTCTACCAATGGCTTAATCAACCATTATAAAGCGTGGTTGGCTGAGTAATGGGGTGTGATGAGCCGAAGTAAGGGTTGCGGAGTGACCCTTGTAGAAAAATGTGTCATTCTAAGAGCAGGCTTTGTGCCTGCTCTTTTTTTACTATGTAGACGGGATCGAACATGACCCTGGCCGAGACCATGCAGCCGTGGGATTTTACCCAGGCGACCATGCTTATAATCGGTATTACCCAAGGCATGCTGTGGCTGTTGCTGCTTATCAGCAAGTTACCTTTAGGGCGGATGCGGGGGATGCTTAGCTGCGGCAGTTCCGTATTGGTGACACTGATGGTATTGGGTGGGCTGGCACTCTATGCACTGTTGGGGGCGCCGTGCATCCATTTTATGTATTGGAGCATGTTCCTAACCCTTGTGGGTATGGTCAGTATAGGGTGGCTTTTGTGGTGGGATCGGCGTACCCATAAAATGGAGGGATGGCCGCTGTATGCAGTGATCCTGCTCTATGGCTTGGTAACGCTGTCGGTACAGCTGAGTTTAGGGCCACACATGCAGCGCTGTTATGTCCAATTTACAGCTGAGCGCCCCCCTTCATCCTTGATGGCCAGGCTAGAAACCAGCGCGATGGATGAGCAAAAGGGCGTGTTTAAGAGTATGGCAATGCGCGAACATTTTCAAATGCCATGGCATTACCTTTGTGTCGAAAAGTCGGGTTTGCGCCAAAGTGCGGCTTATCTGCAACAGCATACCGGGGTCGTGTTGGACCAAAAACCGTTAGCAGTAGGAATCAGGGCGTTCAAATATTGGCTGCTGTTGGCGGATCGTTCGGCGGAGCATGTGCGGTATATCGCCTTGGAACAGGATCGTTGGCAATGGCCCGACTTTTTCTGTGGGCCTTTGGAGCAGAGTCAGTGGCAAATGCATGTGGATGCACACGGAGGGCTTGGGATAACAGCCCATCTACGCTCTAAGCAGGGAGAGCCATAACATGATTATGATTGGGGTAAGCCAGTGTTTACTTGGGGATGAAGTGCGTTACGATGGTGGGCACAAACAGGACCGCTATATCACCCATACCTTGCGTGATTATTTTCAAATCACCACACTCTGTCCAGAAGTCGAGGCGGGGTTGGGTATACCAAGAGAGGCCATGCATCTGGAGGGTGGCGAAGATCAGCCCAAGCTGGTCTCTGTGCGAACCCGCCGGGATCTGACCCAACCATTGCGCCAGTGGAGTGAGCATCAAGCCCAAGCGCTGGCAGGGCAGCGGTTATGTGGCTTTATTTTTAAGAGCAAATCGCCCTCTTGCGGCATGCAGCGGGTAAAACTCTATAATGAGCATGGGGTGACGATCAGCCACAAGGGGGTTGGGCTGTTTGCTCAAGCTTTTATAGCGCAAAATCCGTTGGTTCCGGTGGAGGAGGAGGGGCGCTTGCATGACGCCCCCTTGCGGGAGAATTTTATTGAGCGGGTGTTTGTCTATGACCGCTGGTTAACCTTGTTGGCGCGTGGTGGGGCGGCCAAAGATTTGGTGGCGTTTCATGCACAGCATAAGTTTTTGATTATGGCCCACGATCCGGTGCAGATGCGCCAATTGGGCAAGTTGGTGAGTGATGCCGGTAATACCGTGCCACTGCAAGCTTATGGGCAGGGGTTAATGTTGGCCTTGGGCAAATTGGCCACCGTAAAAAAGCAGGTGGATGTGCTCTACCATTTAATGGGATTTTTTAAAAAGCAGTTGAGTGGGGATGAAAAAAAGGAGCTTACCGATCTGTTTGAGCAGTACCATCAGCAGTTGATTCCGCTCATTGTGCCCATCACCTTGGTTAACCACTATGTGCGCAAATTTAAGATCGACTATTTGGCTCAGCAGTGGTATTTGCAGCCGCACCCGGCGGAGCTGAAACTGCGTAACCACGTTTAAGCGTGGGTAAGGTCAGGCGATTTCAGTGGATTTTGCATAGGTGCGTTGATCGCGCCCATAGCTGTTGCTACCACGACAGCCCTGCATAAAACCGAGTTCGACAATAAGCCAAACCCAGCCCACGAGAGGGATGAGCAACATGGGTAACAACCACCAACCGGTTTTATTGCGATCATGTAGGCGTTTAATGCTGGCAATGATTAAAAATAGGCCGGAAAAACAGAACCAAAAATAGTGGAGCGTGGGGGATATGCTGGTAGAAAGGTGCATCATTACCAACAGCACATTAAGCAGTAGGATCGGTGAAAGGTAATAAAACCCATAATGTTTACGGGTTAGGCGCCCTTCGATTGAGAGTGATTGGGCAAACATAAACATGGTTTGTCTAAATACCTGTTCTCCAGCATGCGGTGCCTAAATTATGGAGCTTCCCTTTTGCTTATAGCCAATCTACCGCGCTCGGTGCAGCGATTCAAGTCTCTACGGCAGGGGCCGCCAAGATGCGTCTTATGCAACGGCGGCAACATCTTGGACAGGAATTTTCCGAGTTTGTCGTGCCACTCGGAAAATTATACATCGTAACAAACTGTATTTTAAGATCTTATGCAATAGGCTGTTAAACATGGGTTAGCGGAACAGACGCCGCTGGAGGCGCTGCCCAAGGTGTTTGAAACAGCAGCGCGGGGCGATGCGGAGAAGGGCGGGCAACAATCCGCTCTGCCACGCTTGGGCTAGATTGTGGAGGGGGATGATGGCCAAGAGATGGGCCGCCAATTGGTCCCGCTGGGCGGCTTGAACGGAGGCTGGTCCAGGGTGTTGTTGGCAAAAATTTTGAAAACTTTGCAGCAGTTTAAGCGCGCGGGAAAAATCGGCTTGGGCATCGTGTTGGGGAATAAATTGAATTAAAAAACGCAGCCGTTCAATATCAGCCAGGGTGGGGGGGGTGGGCTCGGGCCAGTAGGGGGTGAGGTTACGCTGGGCTATGCGCTGCGCCAATATTTGCTGCTGCTGCTGGTGGCGGCAGCTGATGCGGCTGGGGGCTTGTCGGCTTTGGATAACCGCTGTGGAGAGATTGGCCAACCGTCCCAGAAGGGCGGCTTCTCCCCACAGGGCAAAATCCTGGCTGTAGGGGTAGTTTTCATCATAGCCACCAATGGCCAGAATCGCCTCACGGCGAAACATGACCGCTGGATGGATCAACATAGCCCGCAGCCGGGTCTGCCAAGCAATGGCCCAAGGCTCTACCACCAACGGGGGGGGCTGCTTGGGTAAGGGGTTGCCCTGCTCATCAATAAAGCATTGAATCGCCCCCCCCACCACATCAATGGCTGGGTGCTGATCTAAAAACGCCTTTTGCAGTTGCAAACGTTGGGGTAGGGCAATATCGTCCGCATCTAGGCGAGCAATATAGGTACCTTTGGCAAGGCGTAGACCACGATTAAGGGTTTTGGTCAGCCCCATGTTGTGGGGATTGCGTAGGGCTTGAATGCGCGGATCGCGGCGCGCAAACTGCTGAATGAGCGCCCAGCTAGCATCGCTGGAGCCATCATCCAGCAACAAAAACTCAAAGGTGCGCTCCGTCTGCGCAAGAATGCTCTCTACAGCGGCGCCCAAATGGGCCTCGCTATTGTACGCACTCATCAAAACAGAAATGGCGGGGGATTCGGTCATGTTCTCAAGGCTCACTTCCCAGTTGTGTCAGACGGTTATACCTTGAAGTTAAGCTTTTGTGAACTCATCTTGGCTTGGCGTGTCCATAACAGGTAGATTAACGCCAGCCCGATACGATTTTCTCAGCGCGGCGATAGATGCCACAGCTAAGCGAAGGGAAGTAACGATGTCCGCCCCTGACCTACCACAACTTACGGCCACCATTGGCTTGCAACTGCAAGAACAGCGCCTGTTAGGCGTAAAGATG
Organism: Magnetococcus marinus MC-1; assembly: GCF_000014865.1. NCBI lineage: Bacteria > Pseudomonadati > Pseudomonadota > Magnetococcia > Magnetococcales > Magnetococcaceae > Magnetococcus > Magnetococcus marinus. The sequence continues at coordinate 2,405,165 of NC_008576.1, read as the reverse complement.
GCGGGTCAATTGGTTGCTCAGTTTGATGTAGAAAACCCACTGGATGCCCTGGACCGCGCCACTTTGGCGCAGATGGAGGAGTTTGAACAGGAGCTGCTGCTCTCTCCCCTATATACACCGGATGATAGCCATAAACTGGCCTGCGAACCCTTTTTGCCGGTGGCAGGTCTGAGCCCCACGGAAGAGCGTCAACTGGTGGCCACACTGGTTGCTCAGGGTGTGCAAGGGGTAGGGGCTTTTGAAGAGCGCAGTGGGCCAATTGATCTGCCAGAGATTGTTATTGAGCGTTATGTAAGCCTGTTGGGGGTGGGGCGGGCTATCCCCCCAGCGGTAGAGGATCTGCTGGTAGAGTTGGCTCAGGGGAAGGCCTTGTTACAAGGGCGGAGAGTGGCCAGGGAGCGGGTTTGGGATCGGCCCGAAGCCTTGTCGCTGTTGTGCCAATGTTTGCAGCAAAGCGGTGAAAAGCACTCTTTTAGTGACGATAAAATGGGCTTTTTGGCAGAATTTATCCGCACCAACCGGCCTGCCAGCCTCGACGAGCTACTGCAACAGATTATTAATATGGTGGAATCCTACCGTCTTAGTGAAGAGGGGGGAAGTTATGATGGGGTGTCGGGTGGGCATGATGGTAGCGGCATACACTCCCGTTTTACCGGTGAGATGGTCAAGGCCAAGCGACTCTCTATGGCGCAGGCGGTCTTAATGGATTTTAATGTGAGCAGCAGCTATGCCCAACGTCAAGCACGTGCCAGTGGGCAGCTTACCGCACCGGTGGAGAGTGCGGATGAAGATATGGAAAATCCCTTTTTATAAAGCACTGGGGTCAGGCTCTTGCGGCATACGTGAGGGGGCTGGTAAAATATCATTTATAACATGCTGTTGAGGCTTGTCGTGTTTGGCTAAGGAGAGGTGACGGCTAATGGCGGCCAAGAGTACCTCTTTACGAATGGGTTTGGTAAGGTGTTCATCACACCCAGCGGCGAGGCTCTTTTCGGCATCATTTTTAAGCGCGTGGGCGGTCAGTGCCAAGATAGGGGTGGGGGCTAGATCATGGATCGCTTCATACTCGCGGATCTCCCTAACCGCGCTATAACCATCCAAGACCGGCATCTGCATATCCATCAATACCAAGTCAAAATGGGCTGTGGTGCGGCAAAATTGCTCCACCGCCTGTCTGCCATCGGTAACAAGGGTTAATTCACAGGGGTAATTTTTTAAAAAGCGTTTAATTAATAGTGCATTATCTGGCATATCCTCCGCCAGCAAGATACGAGCATTCGGAGCTCCGCTGGATGGTGCGGTGTTAGGCTCGGGGGTGGTTTGCGCCTGTGTATTGGGTTGTGTTGAGCGCTCTTCGGTGGTCACCTGCAATATAAGGATAAAGGAAAAACGACTGCCTTGGTTTGGGGTGCTCTCCACCTGCAAGGTGCCCCCAAACAGCTGCACTAAACGTTGACTGATGGTCAGCCCAAGACCTGTCCCCCCATGGTGGCGGGTAACGTAGGCATCGGCTTGGGTAAAGGGCTCAAAAATTTGAGATTGGGCCTCGCTGGGGATGCCGCATCCACTATCGACCACAGAAAATTTTAGCTTGACCATCTCTCCCTGTTGACTCAGTCGCTCAACACTTATCCAAACACCACCTTGTTGGGTAAATTTAATGGCGTTGCCAACCAGATTGATCATGACCTGTCGTAAACGCGCTCGGTCTGCAAAATAGGTTTTAGGTAAGTCATCTTCTAGGGTGATGGAGAAGGCCAGATTTTTTTTGATCGCCTGCTGGCGAAACAGGTCCTGTATCTCAATAAAAAAATCAGGTAAATGCATGGGGGCATGATCCAACTCCAAACGGCCTGACTCTACCCGTGAAAGGTCTAAAATGTCGTTGATTAGATCCAGCAAGGCCAATGCAGCACGGCGTTGTACGGTTAACAACTCGCGCTGTTCGCCACTTAAATTGCTCTCGGCCAGTAGTTCTGACATACCCAAAATGGCATTCATGGGGGTGCGAATTTCGTGGCTCATGAGTGCCAGGAATTCACTTTTTGCGCGGTTAGAGCTCTCTGCCCGATCCCGGGCTTGTTGGAGCTCACGTTCCAGTTTTTTACGGGCGGTGATATCATCTTTTACCGCGACGAAGTGGGTAATTTTGCCTTGCTCAGAACGGATGGCAGAAATCGAGGCGGCCTCCCAGAACAGCGAGCCATTTTGCGCGCGGTTATAAAATTCACCATGCCACTCCAAACCTGTGGTGACGGTATGCCACAAATCCCGATAAAAATTAGGGCTCATCTCGCCACTTTTTAACAGGCGGGGATTTTTCCCCAACACTTCTTGGGCGCTGTAGCCGGTGAGCTGACAAAATTTTGGGTTAACATACTCGATATTGCCTTGAGCATCGGTAATCACCACCGAGGCTGGGCTCTGTTCGACCGCACGAAAAATTTTGGCATACTCTTCGGTGTTGGTGCGAATACTGAGCATCATATGGTTAACAGCGACGGTGAGCGTATCCAACTCTGCTTTGGTGGTACGGGGAATGGGTTCTTTATAATTGCCATGGGCCATGCGATTGGCCCCTTCGACCAGATCCAAAATGGGGCTTAAGATATAGCGTTTAAACCCTAGATAGAGGGAGAGAACCACCAATAAAATGACACCAATGGCGACGATAATCCGTTGTAGAAAAATTTTGTGCTGCACCTCTCTTTGCGAGGAGCTATCCAAAATGATTAACACCTCACCGAGCAGGTTGTATTGGTGGCGGATAGGATAGGAAAAATAGATCGCTTGCGGGTGGTTTTTGTAGAATGCAATGAGGTTCTTAAAGGTGGCGCTTTCAAATAAGGAACCGCGAAATTTAAAGTGTAGTGGACGGGGGAGGCTTTCATTCAGGTGAATAGCCAATGGTGCGCCACTGCGGTCAACGATGGCGGCTAAAATAAGATCGGGTTGACCCATGAGCATTTCGGCAAAATGCTCTAATTGCACAACATCGAAAGAGAGAATGGATTCAGGGGCGATTTTTGCGACAAAGTTGCCCAAGGCATCGGCACGCTGGGAAAATTGACTCGCCATGAAGCGCTTTTCCAACTGCATAATCAACACCCCGCTGGCGACAAAAGCAACCGTCAGCAGCACGCTGATAAAGAAAATAAAGCGCGTTGAAAGTCCAAAACGCATAGGGTCAAAACCCCTTTTGCTGTCTCAACGCCAAAGGACGCAACGAGACTGTTCATCCTGCGACATCGGATTAGAGATGCTCAGGGGTGGATAAATGTGCGGGCTGATAAAGCATGCGCACAAGCTTTTTGTCACGTGAATTCAAGCAAAGCGTGTTAAAGATCTTCTCCCAAAACCTGTTTGACGATTTCACGGTGGGGGTCAAAGCTGGCATCATTAGCACTTATAAAGTTGGTAAGCATAGCATGCTGCAACACTTTACCACCATTTTTATCCTGTTTCATGGTGGTCAAAATATTTCTTAATTGGTCACGCAAAGCAGGGGCCATGCTACCACGGGTTGCCCAGGGTAAGTGGGGCACCGGCGCACTGCGGGCTAAAATGGTTAAATCGTCCGTGTTGACCCGTGATCTTACGGTGGGCAAATTTAAAATGACATCTCCGGTACCGGCTGCTTCGGCCTGTTTATGCACCAATGCCAATACCGCATTGGGCGGATTGACGGCAAAGCGTGTGGTAAAATCTTTTTTATAAAGACCTGCGTTAGCGAGCAGATGCATGGGGAGTACGTAGCTCATCATAGCTGAGCGACCACCGCCGAAAATAATGGTTTTGCCACGAAGATCAGACAAATGGGTGATTCCGGATTGACGGCGCACCACCAAGGCACCGCGAATGGTGCTTGAGCCAAACTCTTCATTCATGGCGAGTGCGTTGTAGCCATGCGCATGGTGCGCACGCAGGTAGTGGAGCTGGTTAAAGTGCACCAGATCAAGCTCTTCCCGCTCAACCAGCTGCCAAAAACTGGGGAAATCTTTAGAGGTGATTAAGCGCACAGGCCGACCTAGGTGGGTCGCTAGATAGTTTGTCAGTGGGGTAAACATCTGGTAAGTGGTGGTGGCGTTGCGGCGCGGGAAAACGCCCATGATCAGGGGTTCCGCTGCCAAAACGAGGGTGCTGTTACAGGCCAGCAGTACCACCAGCAGGATTAACCATGGGGGATGACGGAAGAGTCGCATCGTTACACCTGTTAGCCCTTTGTCGCCGGCGAGGGGTAAAGAGAGATCGTTTACCAACGATACCTAAAGTATGCCATAGAAGAAGGACTGTCGGGTAGCAGGATTTGCATACAACCGTTTAGGGCTCTCAAGTCATCCATTGGGACATCAAAAAAACCAACGCCAAATAGCTACCATATTGACCATAACAAATGTAACTTGCAAATAGTATAAGGGGCGGTCTTGCATGCGGTAGGCGGCTATGGCCCAGGTTATGGCACTGGTGAGGTAGAGGAAAAAAGCATATTTTGAGATGCTTATATTAAGAGCAATGAGCAAAGCCGCGGCAATGCCTGTCAAGGTACCAATCCACTTATAGCGCTTGGTGCTGTGCATGTTGACTCCCTTAGTGGCTTGCCTTTTTCATGGGTAAGATTTTGCATGGGCTTATGTCCAAGCTGCAAGTAAATTGCGTGTTCTGTAGGCGTATTGGGGATAAGCGCTTGAGAAGCCGGGCCAAGATGTCCATAATGGCGACCAGTGCGGAGCGTATATCCGCGAGTTGTGTGTAAGAGTGTGCCGTTTAAGGAGTAATCCCATGTCGCAACTGGCCCTGGTGCAACCCTTCCAAGGATGGCGACCCCTGCGGGAGCATGTTTCACGCGTTGCAGCCCCCCCTTATGATGTTCTTAATTCCGATGAAGCTCGGGCAATGGCTGAGGATAATCCCTATTCGTTTCTTAGGGTCTCCAAAGCGGAGATTAATCTACCGGTGGGTACCTCACCTTATGATGCAGCGGTTTACCAAAAGGCCGCTGAAAATTTTGCGGCACTTAAACAGCAGGGCATTTTGGTGCAGGATCCGCAACCCTGTTATTATGTCTATCGGTTGATTATGGATGGCCGTGCGCAGACCGGTGTGGTGGCCGCCGCTTCGGTGCAGGCCTATGACAGCGACCGCATTAAAAAGCATGAATTTACCCGCCCAGACAAAGAAAATGACCGGACCGAATTTGCTTGGCAGCTCAAGGCACACTCTGGCCCTGTGTTTCTGACCTACCGCCATAATGTCCGTATAGACAATTTGGTCAATAAGGTGTGTGCGGGCGAGCCGATCTACGATTTTACGGCGCCGGATGGTATTCAGCATACCCTCTGGGTTAGTGCCGATGCTGCGGATAACCAGCAGATTACCGAGGCTTTTGATGCTTTAGCACATGTCTACGTGGCCGATGGCCACCACCGCAGTGCAGCAGCCTCGCGGGTGCACCGCCGATTTGTGGAGGAGGGGCTTGGACGGGATGATGAAGAGGCCCCGCACAACCGCTTTTTATCGGTTCTTTTTCCCGACAATCAGATGCGTATCCTTGACTACAACCGGGTGGTGAAAGATTTGGGCGGGCTTAGTCGTGCGGCCTTTTTAGAGCGGCTTGGAGAGGCTTTTGAGATAACCCCCCAACGTGTGCCTTGCACCCCTAATCAGCGCCGTACCTTTGGTATGTATCTGGAGGGAGTGTGGTACAAACTGGTCTTAAAAGCCGAGATTGCCGATCCTGAGGATCCCACCAAACGGTTGGATGTTAGTCTGTTGAGCGACCATCTGTTAGCGCCCATTTTGGGTATTGAGGATCTGCGTCGGGACGCCCGTATTGATTTTGTAGGGGGTATCCGGGGTATGGCGGGTTTGATGGCGCGGGTAGATAGCGGTGAGATGGCGGTGGCTTTTTCCATGTGTGCCACCACCATGGATGATCTCATGGCGGTGGCCGATGATGGTCAGGTTATGCCCCCTAAGTCCACGTGGTTTGAGCCTAAACTGCGGGATGGTCTGGTAACACAGGGCTTTTAATACGCATACTGGCTTACGGTTCGGAGCGCTTTAAATGCGTGTTCGCAGGGGTTGGTCACGGCACCTGATGGTAGCGTTGGGATGGCTGTTTTTTGGGCTGGGGGTAGTGGGGGTTTTTTTGCCTGTTATGCCCACCACCCCTTTTATGGTGTTGGCCTTATGGGCCTTTGCCAAAGGGGATGGCAAGCTTTACCGGTGGCTTTATCACCACGTTTGGTTTGGCCCCCCGCTACAGCGTTGGCAGCGCTGGGGGGTGATTCCCACGCGGGCTAAAATGGCGGCCATTGGGACGATGCTGGTGAGTGCGGGTTTCTTGCTCTGGCTACCGGGTATGGCCGTTTGGTTAAAGGGGTTGGTGCTGGCACTTATGTTTGCGGCGATGGTGTTTGTTTGGAGCCGTCCCAGCGCACCGCCTACCGAACCTTTGTTATAGCATGGCATGGGGAAACAGCGCCGTGGCGACCTGCTGAAAGTCAGGCGAGACCCCTTCGACGATGGTGTAAGAGAGCCCTTTTTTCTGGCCATGAGGGGTGGTGCGCACGCCGCTTATAAAACCATGCTGCTGCAATAGGGCGAGGTAGGGTTCGATACGTTGCAGGGTGGTGCGGCGCATGAGCAGGGGTTGCGTTTCTGCATGGCTGGGGGTTTGACGTAGATGTTGCCATAAATAACTGGGTACGCAGCTCTTTTGGCGCAGTTTTAAAAAAGCATCGTGCAGCTCTGGCTGAAGGCGGGGAAAATCCAGATCGTCATGGTGCATGGGTGGTCTCCTGGTTTGTTCCTTTGCTGGTTTGAGTGTGAATAGGTTAAAAAAATTCCTCTTTTTTTTGGGTTCAGTTTATGGTGACGGCACCACGACCCCTGCATATTGTCCATACCGAAGCCTCCATGGGTTGGGGAGGACAGGAAATTCGCATCCTAACGGAATCCAAGGGGTTAATGGAGCGTGGGCATCGGGTTTCTGTTCTCTGTGCCGAGGGTTCTTTGCTTCAGCAACAGGCGGCAGATTATGGAGTGGTGGTGACACCGCTACCCATAGGGCGCAAGGGGTGGCGGGGGCTTCGCGCCATTTCCCGTTGGTTGCGTGAGCATGAGCCGGATGTGATTGTCACCCACAGCTCTACGGATAGTTGGTTAACGGCTTTGGCGGCGCGTTTGCGGTCGCGGCCCATTCCGGTTATCCGGTTGCGGCATATCTCGGCCCCAGTGACAAAAAATCTCCCCACCAAGTGGCTGTATGGCACCCTAAGCCAGCATGTTATTACCACCGGCGAGCTCATCTGTGACATGTTGGTGGAGTATAATGGGCTGCCCAGGGAGCATGTGACCGCCATACCGACAGGCATTGACTTGGAACAGTTTCAACCAGGCGAGCAAAGGCAGGCACGGGCCGCTGTGGGCTTGCCAGAGGATCTGTTTATTATTGGCATTGTCGCGACCTTGCGCAGTTGGAAGGGGCATCTCTATCTTTTTGATGCTTTTTCTAAAATGGCCACCCCCAACATGCGCCTGTTGGTGGTGGGGGATGGGCCAGAAGGGCCGGATTATCGGAAACATGTGCATCAATTAGGCATACAGGAGCAGGTCTTGATGGTCGGGCAGCAGCGGGATGTGGTGCCTTGGCTGCGTGCGATGGATCTGTTTTGTCTGCCCTCCTATGCCAATGAAGGGGTGCCCCAGGCGTTGATGCAGGCCATGGCTTGTGGTTTGCCCTGCGTCACGACCACCGCAGGCAGCATGGGCGAAATCGTCTACCATGGTCGCAATGGGCTGTTGGTGCCACCCAAGCGCAGCGATCTGCTGGCGCAAGTGCTGCTCAATTTGGCGGAGGATCCGGTTCAGCGGGATCTGCTTGCCACCCAGGCGGCGCAGGATGCCAAACGGCAGTTCGGGCTGAGCCATATGTTGGCGCGTATGGAACAGCAATTCTACGCTGTTTTACCATAAAGCGGTGGACCTTGGCGGGGTTTCACCGTACCCTTAGGGCATGCTCTTTCACAAGGCCAGAGCTGGCCGAACAGCAGGGGGTGCAGGATGGATGCAGTAGGTTCGGGCATTGCTTGGGTGCGGCATCCATCTCGAACGATGCAGCCTTCCAATAGCGGATCAGCGCTGGCGAACGGCTCTGCACTGCGTAAAACCGAGGCCGTGACGCAGGCCCACGATGGTGTGCAAAAAGCCGAGCAGAGCGCCCGCCAAAATGATGCACGTCGGGCCAATAAATCCCCTCGGGTGGATATCTATGTGTAAGATCCCTCTGTCAGATTGTGTTGGGGTGGTTTAAATCAAAAAAAAGAGGGGCATGACCGTATATCGCCTTGCCTCGCATAGGGTGCTTGTTGTAGATCTATAGGGTGTTGAAAAGAGCTTACCGGATGGCAGATTGGTAAAGGTGAGAGGCTTTGTGATAAATCCTCTCAGACAACCATTCTGACCATAATAAAAAAACAAAATCCGGCTAAGATAAGGGAATTGATGGGGTAGATAGGTGCGCTGGGGAGCCACTTGTTTCATCCCTCGGTTGAGTTTTAAGCAAGAGTAAATAGATCCAAGGATTGGGTGGCAGACCATGACGAGGAATCATGCATACTTCAAGCATCCCGCCGGGGTGCGTGGGGCCCATTTGCGTGGCTGTTGCAATCGGCTAGCACCTACCCTAGAGCGTAAAAGCGCCCTGGGTCGGCAGCATGTCGTCCCACGCAACGGCAGTAAGTTTAGACGCTTTGAACGGCATTGCGACAGCTTGCAGCGCGAGATGAAGCGTAGTTTAGAAAATGCTGAAGCCAGACAGCTTAGACGATGTAGCATGACGACCCGCGCTGAGCAGTCGCAGTACGATTGCTGGATGTTGCTGCTGCTTCAAGGGGTGGTGATGTTCATCGGCGGCCTCTACTTTTTATTACGGTGCTGCACCAGTAAGGTGCAGGCTTTTTTAGCCGTTTCATCCTACCAAGGTGGTTACGGTGATGATGGTTTATTGGAGGAGATGGCCCTGTGTGGAGGGGACGGTGAACAGCTGTTGCCTCTGTTGGAGGTCGAAGCGTGGTCTGCACCGCAGCAGATGACGCGTGCTAAGGTTGATGCTCAAGCGTGGGAGGAGTCCAATCTCTCTGAGGATGAGTTGACCGATCAAGCTGCCCAGCTTAAAGCAGCTTGGACTGTTAGGGGTCAATCCTGCTGAGTGGCAAACGCTTGAAGCAGCTTAAAGCGTGTTCTCCTACTAGGGGTTGCTATTCGAGGGGAAAGGTCTCAAAGCGGCTACATAATGGCATCTAAGTTTAACGATTCGCTCCCAGATGGTGCGCAGATCCTCTGGTATGAGATTGTCAAAGTCCTGGGAAAAGGGGGCTTTGGTATTACTTATCTTGCCAAAGACACCAATTTAGATCAGTTGGTGGCGATTAAGGAATATCTTCCGTCAGCCTTTGCCAGCCGTGATCAGAGCGAATCTGTTCAGCCCAACTCGCCTGAAGCAGAGGAGACCTTTCGTTGGGGGCTGGATCGTTTTTTGGGCGAAGCCCGCACCTTGGCTCGCTTTCGACACCCCCACATTGTGCGGGTGCTAAGTTTTTTTGAAAACAATAACACCGCCTATATGGTCATGGAGTTTGCCGAGGGCAAGGGCTTAGATGCCATCCTTAAACAGCGTAAAACCCTTACTGAAAATCAATTGCGTCAGCTCTTGTTACCTCTGTTGTCCGCGTTAGAAACCCTGCATGAAACCGGCTTTATCCACCGTGATCTCAAACCTGCCAACATTCTAATCCGCAGGGATGGTAAACCGGTTATTCTGGATTTTGGTTCGGCGCGGCAGGCGCTGGGGCAGACCGATCAACATATGACCAGCCTGCTGACCTTGGGTTACTCCCCTTTTGAACAATACGATAGTAGCGGTTCGCGGCAAGGTCCTTGGACCGATATCTATGCTATGGGGGCTGTGCTTTACCATGCTGTAACGGGCAAAAAACCCATGGATGCCGCGTTGCGCATCAATGCCAAGCTACGCAACCAGCCCGACCCCATGATCCGCGCGGTGGATGTGGCCAAAGATCGTTATAATCCTGCGTTTCTGGAAAACATTGATCTCGCTTTGCAAGTGTTAGAAACCGATCGCCCCCAGTCGGTCAGTGAATGGAAAGCGAAGCTGTTTGAGGGGCAAACCTTGCCTGCATCACCGGCGCCTCGGACGGCTGCAACGGCGTCATCACCGGCGAAGGCTCAGCCACAGACACAGAGCCCGGCGATGGCCCTGCCATCGGCAACGCAACCCACGGCCACAGCCAAAGTGTCAGCCCCCCCTGCACAGATCGAGCCCAGCCGAGTTGTGGCCCCTGCTGGGCAACCGCTCTCACCGCCAGCGGTAGATTCCCCCCAGGTCGAGCTTGCCGCTCCCCAAGAGAGCCTTCCACCAGCCGCCCAAGCGGCCATCCCACCTGCTCAAGATGCGGCGCAAGATGCCGGTTCGGGCAGTGATGCGGTGCCCCCTAAAAAGGCTAAAAAGAAAAATGCTTGGCGCAGTTTTGTGGCCTCTATCAACGAATTTGGCACACTATCCAATAATAGTGGGGTTGCGCCTACGCACGCTGCGGAGGGAAAAGCGGCTGCTGTGACCACACCAGAGCCTAAACCGGCTGCCTTTGTCGTCCCACAAGCGCGTGAGCCGCTGCCCAGTCACCCCCAACCTGGCACGGTGTGGCAGGAGCCGATTACAGAACTCAATTTTGTGTGGATTCCTTCTGGTTTGTTCCAGATGGGCAGTAATAAAGGGGTGTTGGGCTGGCGCTCCGACGAGTCACCGGTGCATGCGGTTGAGCTGGATGGTTTTTGGATAGCACAACATGCGGTAACTTGGGCGGCGTGGAATAAAGTGCACCATGCGGATGTTGGCAAGCAGCGTAAAAATATGGACGATGGCTTGCCCGCCTCGGGTATTGGCTGGGAGGATGCCCAGAGTTTTCTGCGTAATTTTACCCGCATGAGTGGCAGTGGCTTGAATATGGGTCTGCCCACCGAAGCCCAGTGGGAGTATGCCGCGCGAGCCGGTTGTGACAGCCAATTTCATTTTGGCGATGATATGTCCGAGCTGCATAACTATGCGTGGTATAACCAAAACTCTGGGGATGTTCCCCACCCGGTAGGTATGTTACAGGCCAATGCTTGGGGTCTGTATGATATGTTGGGTAACACATGGGAATGGGTCGAGGATTGGTACGGGGATGATATTTATAAAAAGGGTGCCCATGGTGTGCGCAACCCCATAGGTGCCCCGTTTGGCGAATTTCGCATCTGTCGTGGGGGGAGCTGGCGTAGCACGGTCAAAGCCTGCCGGGTCGCCTATCGGAACCGGGTCTCCCCAACCTCCAAAAGTAGCACCTTGGGTTTCCGTTTGGTCTTGCGTCCAAACGCCTCTTAGCCAAGCCTCATGTGCAAGCCTGCAAGACGCTCATCCGTTTAGTTCGAGGGGATATATCGCCCTTGCGCCTGTTTCGTCCGACCAAGCAAGCACGCGATCATCTTCAAGCCCGCGCTAAGCGGGATGAGACTGGTCTGTTTTGCGGTTCCGCACAAGCAGCTGTCGCATGACTGTATACTCACGGCACTCTGCGCTTGCTGCGTATGGGAGCACGCTCAATTGTATAACCAAGCGCGCCATTAAAGCTCGATGGCTCCATGATCCAGCGCATCGCCCTCTTCATCCACCTCATCAAAAAAAAGACCGATACCGGCTGGGGTGATGCGGGCGACTTTGCAGGGAAAGGACATGGTATAGCGGTTGCCCGCCTTTTCCAGGGTCAATTCAACCACCCCTTCATCCCCACTGCTCAGTTTGGCATGCTCTGGCAGTTGGGTGTGTAGAAAAGCGCCGCTCAGACTCACATCGGTGGTATGTCCCGTATAGACGGTACCATCGGAGGCGTAGAAGATCAGTTCGGTGACAAACGGCTTGCGTTCTTCTTGGCGGGCTACATCCGCAGCCCCCCCTGCATGATTTTCTATATTTTCAGACATACCGAACCTCTTAGCAGAGGAAAAGGGTTAAAAACGGTTATCATCTCCATTTTTCCTGAGTGGGGGCATAAGTCAACCTTTTATCCCCGCCTCAGCCAAACTCTTGCTCACAATCTCATAGGTGTCATTGGAGAGATTGGGGGTATCCAACAGCCGTTGCAAGGCGTTTTGCATCGGTTGGGAGAGCTCCGGCACCATGCGCCGCCAACGGGTAAAATAGGTGCATAAACGGGCAGCCAATTGGGGGTTTTTCTCATCCAGTTGGGCGATGACCTCTTGCAAAAAGCCATACCCGGAGCCATCTATGGCGTGAAAGGCTGTGGGGTTGGCCCCACTAAAACTACCCACCACAGCGCGTACCTTATTGGGGGTGCTCCAAGAAAAATCGGGATGTTGGGTGAGGGCCTTGGCAAGAGAGAGTGCCTCTGGCCCAGCGACCATGGTCACCTGAGTGGAGAACCACTTATCCAGGGCATTGGCCGAATCCTTACAGCGCGTATAAAGGATATGGGTAAGCTCGCTGGAGGAGGGGCTGCCGCACCGTAGTAAGGGTCCATAGGCCCCCAGCCAGTCGGTGATATTGTCCGCTTGGTGAAACTGCTTATGGGCCAGTGCCAGCACCGTGGGTTCGGGATTTTCCAACAGATAATCCAAAGCCAGATTTTTAAGCGCACGAGCCCCCGCGTTAGCTGGGCTATAATGATAAGGTTCATCGCTATAATGGCGGCCATACAGGCTGAGAAAAAGGGGCCGAAAACGACTGGCTACCGCTTGTCGAACATGCTGTCTAACCCGGTAAACAAGATGGGGATCGGCTTTATCCATGCGATCCATAATATAGCCGGTGGTCGGCAGGCTTAGCGAGAGAGCCAGCAGAGCAGGCTCGCTTTTGCCATCCTTGATGATGGTCTCAAAGGCGTGGGCAAAGCTTTCGGGAAGGTCAGGCAGTTCGCCATTCTGTTGGGTGAGCCCCACCATGTCTAAAATGGTCTCGACCGCTAAAATTTGGCCCGACTCCCACCGATTAAAGGGGTCATTGTCGTTGGCCCATAAAAACGCCAGTGCTTCACGATCCAATGCGGCATCCCACTTAACCGGGGCTGAAAAACCCCGCATTAAGGAGGGGGTAGGGGCCTTGCTAACCCCTTCAAAGGTGTAGGTAGCCTCACCGGTGGTGAGTTCCAGCACGGTCTCTGCCCCCAGCACCTGTTCCCCATCCACCAGCTTAAGAGATTGAGGCTGGCCGTCGGGATCCAGCAATGCCATGCGAATGGGTATATGCATGGGGGCTTTGCTCAATTGCCCCGGTGTTGGGGGGCAGACCTGCGTGACGTTCAGCACGTAGCGTTGGCTTTCGGGATAGTAAAGGGAGTTGAAGGTCAGTTCAGGGGTGCCCGCCTGCACATACCAGAGCCGAAATTGGCCCAAATCACGCCCAGAGGCATCTTCCATACAGCAGATGAACTGCTCAACGGTGGCCGCTTGACCATCGTGCCGGGCCACATACAGATCCATGCCTTGGCGAAAGATCGGCCAACCGAGCAGGGTCTCTAGCATACGGATCACTTCGGCACCCTTGTTGTAAATGGTGCTGGTGTAGAAGTTGTTGATCTCAATGTAGGATTCTGGCTGGACCGGATGGGCCGTTGGACCGGCATCTTCGGGAAACTGATGGTTGCGTAGCAGGCGTACATCCTGAATACGTTGCACCGAGCCAGAGACGATATCTGCCGAGAAAGATTGATCCCGGTAGACGGTTAAGCCCTCTTTCAGGCTTAACTGGAACCAGTCACGACAGGTGATGCGGTTGCCGGTCCAGTTGTGAAAATATTCGTGGGCAATCACCCCTTCAACCGCTTCATATTCGGCATCGGTCGCCACATGGGGCGCAGCCAACACATATTTGGTATTGAAAATGTTGAGCCCCTTATTCTCCATGGCGCCCATATTAAAATTACCCACAGCAACGATCATGTAGGTATTGAGATCATAGCTGAGGCCATAGCGGGACTCCTCCCACTGCATGGCCTTTTTCAGCGCCTGCATAGCGTGCCCGCATTGGTCAATGCTGTGGTGCTCCGAGTAGAGCTGTAGCGTCACCTTGCGCCCTTCGGCGGTGGTGTAGTGGTCCTCCAACAGTGCCAGATCCCCCGCCACCAAAGCAAACAGATAGCTGGGTTTGGGATAGGGGTCCTCATAGGTGGCGCTATGGCGGCCATCCCCCAAGTCGGCGGTGGCTACTTTGTCGCCATTGCTTAATAAAATGGGGTATTGTTGGGCCTCCGCGATCAAGGTAACACGGAATTTGGCCATCACATCGGGGCGGTCAGGGTAGTAGGTGATTTTACGAAACCCTTCGGCTTCGCACTGGGTGCAAAACATGCCCCCAGAGATATATAGGCCATCTAAAGCACTGTTTTTATCTGGCGCAATACGGGTTACACAGCGCAGGGTAAAAGACTCAGCCGGTGGAGTAAGGGTGAGGCGATCATTTTCAATATGATAGTGGGGCCTCTCTTGCTGACCGACAATCTCCAACAGCTCCGGTTGCAGCTCTTCACCATGCAGCTGCAAGGGGGCATCCGTGGGGGCATCGGGATGGCGCTTAAAGTGGGTCAACGCCTCCACGCGGGTTGCTGAGGGATCCAACTCAAAGGTTAACGTCACCTGTTCCACTAAAAAATGGGGGGGGCGATACGCTTTTAGATTGTGCACCTTGCGTTGGGACATAATTACTCCAAAAGGGTTAGGCATCTCATCATGTTCGGCCCGCAGGCCGGAATAACAGGGGGCGCAGCCGCCTGAAGTAACGGGCTAGAGCAGGATTTTCTCCATCCAACCATTTTGCACCTGACGCTCAAGCTGCTGTTGCCAATCGGCCCCCAACAGCAGATCTGCCAGCTCCTGCACCACATAGCGGGTTTTGGTGTGGGTGGTGTCGCTGTAGCGGGATAAACCTTGCACACAGGCCGGGCAGGTGGTCAACAGGGTAACCGGTTGCTGGCTCTCCAACGCCAGGGCTTGGCGGCTGTTGCGGATGGAGGCTTCCTTAATAAAACGTACCTGGGTCGATACATCGGGACGGCTTACCGCAAAGGTGCCTGCCTCGCCACAGCAGCGGTCGGTGTGGGCAATATTGGCCTGGGTGATGTTCTTAACCACCTCATGGGCATCATACACTTTAGAGGGGGTGTGGCAGGGGTCATGGAACAGATAGTTGCGCCCCGTCCCTTTATCCCCCAGGGTGATCCCCTTTTCCATCAAAAATTCGTGAATATCCATCAACCGGCAACCAGGAAAGATGGCCTCGAACTCATACTTTTCAAGCTGGGTCAAACAGGTCCCACAGGAGACCAGCACGGTTTTGATGTCCAGATAGTTTAGCTGGTTGGCGACGCGGTGAAACAGCACGCGGTTATCGGTGGTGATTTTGCGGCTCAACTCCTCCTGCCCAGCCGAGGCTTGTGGGTAACCACAGCAGGCATAGGTGGGGGGTAATACCGTGTTAACCTTAACATGGTTGAGCATGGCCAGTACTGCCATGGAGACCTCGCTAAATAGGCGCTCGCAGCCACAACCCGGGAAGTAAAATACGGTTTCACGGCCTTCATCGCGAGAGTGGGGGTCGCTTAGTAGAGGCACATAGCGGCCATCTTCCAGGTTAAAAGCGTTGCGCATGGTGGTGGGCGGCAGATGTTCCGGCAGCGGTCGCCTGATAAGGTGCATGGCTTGTGTATGCACAGGGGGGCGGCCAGTGCTGTTGCCGGGCAAGGGCTCTTTATCGGTGCCAACGTGCAGACTGTTTTTCGCCAAATTATGGGCCAAACGTTGGGCTTTAAAACCCCCGGCAATCACGGTGCTGCGCATAAACTTGATGGTTTTAGGCTCGTTGGTATTAAGGAACTGCATGGCCAACTTGCTGCCCAAACTGCTAACCCGCTGCTTGCGGTTATTCAGTACCCCGCGCATGGCCATGGTGACTTTGCCAAAGTCGATATTAACCGGGCAGGGGTTAAAACATTTATGGCATACGGTGCAGTGATCCGCCAGATCGTTCATCTCCTCAAAATGGCGTACGGAGATGCCGCGCCGGGTCTGCTCTTCATAAAGAAAAGCCTCGATCATCAAGCCTGCGGCCAAAATCTTATTGCGCGGTGAATAGAGCAGATTCGCCTGGGGCACGTGGGTCGAACAGTGGGGTTTGCACTTGCCGCAACGCAGACAGTTGCGCACCATATCATTAAGATCACCCAGGGCGCTCTCACGAAGAATCAGGGCCTCTTGCTGGACCAGACGCAGAGAGGGGGTGTAGGCCTCGGAGAGGTCAAAGCTTTGGGTCAATTTGCCCCGGTTAAAGCGGTCTGCCGGGTCCATGTGACGTTTGTATTCGCGAAAAGCCTCGCGGGCCTCTTCACTGATATATTGGGCTTTGGTGATGCCAATGCCGTGCTCCCCAGAGATCACCCCACCCAGCCCGGTCGCCAACGCCATAATCTGGTCCACCACCTCTTCAGCGGAGGCCAGCATTTGGTAATCGTTGGAGTTTACCGGGATATTGGTGTGAATATTCCCATCGCCAGCGTGCATATGCAGCGCCACAAATAGACGGCTGGAGCGTACCTCTTGATGGAGATGGTCTAGGTGACTGCGTACCCCGTCCCATAGTTCACCAGAGAGCAGGTTTTTCACCGGCCCTGCCACCTCACTGCGATAGGAGATGCGGAGAGCGTGGCGCAGTAATAGATTGAGCAAGGGCTCCTGTGGGGTATAGGCTTCCACCGGGCGTTGCGCAAGCAGGGTTTGCATGTCACCACAAGGGGTATCCAGGTTGCCCAAAAAACGCTGCCATTGGTGGGCAATAGGGTCCAAAATTTGAAGGGCAGCCTCCACCTTGGTATGAATGATCCCTTTGCTCTCTGAACTGGCGGGATAGCCCTTGGGCAGGTGCTTGCCGAATGCCCCCGAACTTAAATAGTGGCGAATGGTGGCGATGACCCGCAATTTATTGTGGATGGAGTGCTCAATATTGATGCGCTCAATGCCCGCACTGTACTCTGCCAGCTTATCCAGGGGGATCACCACATCTTCGTTAACCTTAAAGGCGTTGGTGTGGGCGGCAATGGCGGCGGTACGGCTACGGTCGGCCCAAAAACGTTTACGGGCGGTGGGGGTGATCGCGATAAAACCCTCGCCATTGCGGGCCTGGGTTAGCTTAACCACATGCTCAGCTGCCGCGTGTACCTGCTCTTCATCATTGCCGACAATGTCAGAGATAAGCACCATCTTGGGCTGCTGCTGGCGGGAGGATTTGGTATTGTAACCCACCGCTTTGATATAGCGATCATCCAGATGTTCCAGACCAGCACAGCGGGTTTCACCGGCTCCGCCGTCCAGATACTCTTTAATTTCCACAATAGCGGGAACCGCCTCGGAGAGGTCGTAACCAAAAAATTCCAAAGCCACCGTGCGGGTGTGGGCGGGCATTTTATGCACCACAAACACCGCGCTGGTGATCATGCCATCGCAGCCCTCTTTTTGGATGCCCGGCAAGCCCCGTAAGGTTTTATTGGTGACATCTTTGCCCAGCCCCGGCTTACGGATCTCATGGGCGGGAATGGTGATCAAGTAGGGCTCGTCTGTTGGTGTTCTACCATCGGCCCCATAACGGGAGACGCGAAAGGTAGCCTCGGGCACATCGTGTATCTTGCCAAGATTGTGGTTAAGGCGTGTAACCTCCAACCAATTGCCAGTGGGTTCCACCATACGCCAGGAGAGTAGATTATCCAGGGCTGTGCCCCACAAAACCGCCTTTTTACCCCCTGCGTTCATGGCGATATTGCCGCCGATGGTGCACGAGCTTTGCGAGGTGGGGTCGACTGCAAACACATAGCCGCTTTGAGCAGCCACGTTGGATACATGTTGCGTCACCGCACCAGCCCCGCAAAATAGGGTGGCAACCTGGTTCTCGACACCGGGGGCATCTCGGAGCGTCACCGGGTCGATCTGAATCAACTTTTCCATGTTGATCACAGCGGTGTTTTCATACAGGGGGATTGCAGAGCCCGTATAGCCTGTACCCCCCCCTCGGGGCACGATAATAAGATCCAAATCAATGCAGGCCCGCACCGCTAAAGCGACTTCGGCTTCCGTATCTGGTGTGAGCACAACAAAGGGATAAGCGACCCGCCAGTCCGTGGCATCGGTTACGTGGGCTACTCGGGCGGTACCAGAAAAATCCACATTATCCTTGGGTAGATCCCGGGCAAAACGCCGGTGGGCATCCTCCCGCAGTTTGCTTGTCTCACGCAGCCAGCGGTCAAACCGGTAGACCGCCTCCTCGGTATTATCAATCAGGGTGTGCACCTCGGTGGTGGGGTCGTATTTTCCGGCCCGTTCGCGCATCTGTTTGATGCGATCCCGTAGGGTTTGGGTCATGGAGGCTTGGCGCGTGGGATCGGCGAGCAGATCGTCCTGAATCAGGGGGTTGCGCGTGACCATCCAGATATCGCCCAAGATCTCAAATAACATACGTGCACTGCGACCGGTGCGGCGCTGTTTGCGCAGTCGGTTAAGCGCCTCCCACATGGACTCACCTAGCAGGCGAATAACAATTTCCCGGTCAGAGTAAGAGGTGTAGTTATAAGGGATCTCGCGCAGACGCATGCGGTATTCTCCAGAACCATCTTCGAGCGATGGTGTCGCAAATGCTTAATCTATCTCAAGGTATCGGCTTAGCGTAGCGTGTATTTATGTCTGGTTCCAGGGAAGATGTACGGGCGGAAAACAGAGCACGGGGGCTACGCACAAACAGATCAACGCTGATGAGAGCTTCAAGATTGATATGAAGTTCCTTTTTGTACCTCAGACCGGCCAAAAGATCAAACCTTGATGCCTCTCCAGAACAAAACAACCTTTCCCCAAGTAGATAGAGGAAAGGTTGTTTCGACGCTTGTGGATAAACTGGGTTTATTTATGCAGAATTTTTTCTACCATGGGTGCCATCAAGCGGGCGGCATGCTCCAGGGGGTTGCTGCCCAGCAGCGGGCGCAGATAGTGGATAAAGTCGGCGGTCACGTCATTGCTGGCGGTGGTGATAAAGTTATCGGCCATCACTTTGGTGAGTGCGGCGACCTCTTTAACATTGGCCAACTCATAGGCCGAAGCATAGTTGCCAACCCGTTTGATAGTGATGGTGCCGCTGGCGTTGTGGCGGAGAGCCTCTTGCACCGCTTTTTGGCCCACTTCGCGGGCTTCGCGGGCATCTACCTCAGAAACAATGCCCAGAAAGCTGCGCTGTAGATAGCCAAAGGTGTCGCCGCGTACCCGCTTAATGCCCAATTTGGCCTTGATTTCGTCACACAGCAGGTCAGCCAAAGCACCGGTGCCCGAAAGCTGCACGTTGCCGTGGGCATCCCGCTCCACATTTTCTTGCAATTTGGTCACAATGGGGGTGCCTTCGGCATCATGCACACCCTCAGAAACCGCGACGATACAGCGCCCATATTTGTCGTAGGTGCTTTTGACGTCGGCCAAGAAGGTATTCATATCAAAGGTGCGTTCGGGGACATAGATCAGGTGAGGGCCATCATCGGCAAATACCCGCGCCATGGCAGCAGCCCCGGTTAAAAAACCGGCATGGCGCCCCATAACCACCCCTACATAGACGCCGGGCAGGGCCCGGTTATCCATGTTGACCCCGGCAAAGGCGCAGGCGACAAATTTGGCCGCCGATGGAAAGCCCGGTGTGTGGTCATTGGCCATGAGGTCATTATCAATGGTTTTGGGGATGTGCATGGCGGTAAATTCATAGTTGGCCTCATCGGCAAACTCTTTAACGATGCGCACGGTGTCAGAAGAGTCGTTGCCGCCGCAATAAAAAAAGCTGCGGATGTCATGGGCCTTGAGCACTTTGAACATCTCAGCGCAGTAGGCGCGGTCGGGCTTGTCGCGGGTGGAGCCTAGGGCAGAGCTGGGCATCGCCGCGACCCGCTCCAAATTACCGGCGGTCTCCATGGAGAGATCCATAAAATTTTCGTCAACAATGCCCCGTACCCCGTGTACCGCACCATAGATGCGATCAACCTGGGCATAGCGTTGGGCCTCCAACACCGCCCCGACCAGGGACTGGTTGATGACCGCCGTGGGACCGCCACCTTGTGCGATGAGAACTTTACCGCTTTTCATGCAGATCTCCTAATGGGCTGATGTGTGGCCCGCATCGGCCACCTGGAAACTTACCGGCGACAGCGGGCCAAAACTGCCCCCATAGTACAACGCCCTGAGCATGGGTAACACCCTTTGTGCTGTAAAGAGTTGAAGAATCTTCTATGACATAACGTAGATGCCACCGCTTGGTTTGAATAAACTCAACGCGTGAAACAAACTTTTTAAAAGGTTCCGCTTGAATAAAAGGGCCGCAAGCGAGGAAATGCCTCAGGCATACAAGCCTTAACCACGCCCAACCAATCCCAACGGCGCACGGGTGGCCGGGGTTGGTTGGGCAAAGAGGGTGAAGCTTTGTTAGGACATCATCTTAATGGGGATGGTTTTGGGTACGGGGAAAATTTCTGCAATCAAGCTGTGGCCTCGATCTTTGCTGTAGAGCTCCCATGCCTCCTGCATGATCATTTCGGCCTCATATTCGGGCATCTCGATGCTCTGAGCGATAAAGTTAAAGACCTCAAGCTCTTGGTGGGCATCGGGATTGCCAATCTCCACATCAATGTGGTAGCTAATGCCAATTAAGCGCATCGCCTCTTCCACCTTGTCTTTCTCCTTGGCAAGGCGACCCAATTGAAAGAATGCCGCTGCTTCTCCCCGACGATCATCCAGTTTTTGTTTGAGCAAGAGTGCCTTTTTAAGGTGTAACTCGGCCTCTTTTAGCGCACCACTGTTGAGGTGGATGGTGGCCAACTGGTGCAGCACAAAGCTTAATTGCGGGGCAAGCACGGGCTCTTGTTCCAGATACTCCATGGCCTCTTCAAAATAGGCTTTGGCGGTGTCCGAGCTCTGTTTTTGAAAATAGATGCCCCCCAATTGTGACAGTAGCATGCCCAAATCCTGGCCATTGCCCAGCAGGCGGTAGAGTGCCAACCCCTTTTCCAGATGTTTTAAAGCCTCGGTCATATCCCCACTTTGCAGAAAGAGGATGCCCAACTGGTGCAAGGTGGCGGCGCGGTTAACCCGATTGCCAGCCTTTTTCCACAAGGGCAAGGCTGCTTGCAAATGGGTCATGCCTTGCGCCAAATCTCCTTCAGCCAAGGTTATGTTGGCCAGTTGGTTGAGGCTGGCGGCCTCACCAGCGGCATCGTGGTGCTGGTGCTGGACGGCGAGGGCCTGTTCCAGCCAGACCCGTGCCTGTTTGACATGGCGCTCCGACATCGCCATGGCCGCCATGGTTTGTAGGGCGGCCCCCTCGACCGTGGGATGTTTCCCCCCCGTAGAGGCCTCTACCGCGCGTTCCAGCCAGGTACGGGCTTCATCGGGGCGGTTGGTCTCCAGATAGAGACGAGCGATAGAGACCATGGGGGCGGGTTGCCCACTGCGTTCACGGGCATCCATGTGCAAACGAATGGCCGCTTCAATATGCCCGTGGCGAGCCAGTGCGGTGCCAACCGATTCAGAAAATTCAAAATAGGCGGCAATATCCCCCCCCTGGAAAAAGTGCTCGCGAGCCTCCAGCAACAGGTCAAACCAACTGCTGCCAACCTGCCCGCTACGGTCGCTCAGGATAAGGCTTTTAAGGATCTCCCCCATGCGCAAATGTTGGCGTTGGCACACCTCTTTGTTGACGCACAGTGCCTTGGATTGCAACGCTTCGCGCACAAAAGGGGTTAGGCGATAGAGCGGGTCGCTGGTATCGGTACCCGGGAGGGATTGGGCTACCCCGAGCTCAACCCAGCGGTTAAGGGTGGCGCTAAGATGCTCCACGGGTAGTTCGCACAACGTTTCCAGACTGGAGAGGGGTAACCAAACCCGAGTAACGGCCCAGGTTTGCCAACCAAGAGCCTCTTCCTCGGTCACGCTCTGCAAAATCTGACGCATGAGAGCTTGACCGCTGGCATCACTGCCGGGGGCGTGGTTGCTGTAGGGATCAAGGGGTACTTGGTCATGGGCTAAAATTTCCTGACAGCACTCTGCCAGTGCATCGGCGGGCAGGGTATCGGCCCAATTAAGCAGCAGCCGCACCGGCGCGAAGGTGGCCAGAAACAGCCCATAAAGCTGTTCAACGAGGGGCCATGTCAGATCCCCCGCCGCCAGCCGCTTAATGAGACCCGCATGGTTAAAGAAGCCCTTTAAATAGTCAGCTTTTGGCACGCTCTCCAGAGTAAGGATAACCGCCGTATGGGGCAGCACCGCCGCCTCCCATTGGGGTTTGATGCGGCTGGTGAGGATCAAGCGTGAAACACCACTCAGGCGCACCAGTAGGGTCGAGAGCCATTTTTTCAGTAAGGGGTCTGCAAAGGTGCCGGTTGCATTGTTCATGGAGTGATCCAGGCCATCCAACAGGATCACGGCGCAGAGACGCCGGTTAAGCAACTCCACCAAAAAGCTCAAGCGGCTCTCCAAAGTGAGCTGTTCGCTATCCAGCAGCTCATGCTCTTCATGCAGACCATGGTGTAATAACACCTGGGCTACCGCCTCGACCAACCGATGCACCGTAATAGGGTTGGCTGGGGAGCCATTCAGCACAATGGGGATATGTTGGCCACGAGAGAGGCTCCAAGCAAACAGTGCTCCCAGGGCGCTCTTACCCACCCCTTCGGGTCCATAGAGCAGCAGGGCTTGGGTGGCACCACTGTGCAGTGCCTCCTCATGAGCCATGCGCTCCATACGCCGCCCGGTGAAGGGCTGGGGTACTTTAAAAATCGCTTGATCGGGAACGGGAAAATGTTCCTGTAGCGGCTCTGGATGAATGCGCGGGGCATCGGCGGCATTGTTGATTAACAAGGAACGGGCATTTTCACCATAGAGCACGGGTGCGCCTGCATTAAAGTGGCCGCTCAAGTCGTCGCTCTGCTGGCTCTCCAGGCAGCCACGGGTTAGAGCGTGATCCAGGGATTTGCCCGCCGCCAAAGCGGCATACAAGGGGGTGAAAAAGGCAGAAGCCCCCGCCGATGCCATGGTTTTAGCGCAGGTTAGCACAAAACAGCCGCTCACCGCGCTTAACTGATGGGCAAAGGCGTGGATGGCAGCCATGGGGCTCTCCCCACTGCGGTTGATGCGGGCCGAGATCACCACCGCTTGGGCACCACTGTTGCGCAAAATCTCCTCTTCAAACTGGCTGGCTGTCACCTGTTGGGGTGCCCCTTTAGGGCCATCAAAAAGGATTACCGGCCCCTCCTGTTCATCCATCACCAGTGCGCCGTTTAGGTGGATGATATGGGGCTGAAATTGGTGTATCGCTTGGCGCAGATCATTCATGAGAATGGCATCCCCCACGCGGGGGATGATCTCGTGATGATGCACTGCCATCGCCTGAGCGATGGTCTGTAGATAGGTTCCCTCTTGCTCTGCCAAAGCAGCCGCATTGGCGTTGGCGTGGGCGATAAAAAAACTGCGCAAGGGTGCCGGGGGCAGGGTGGTACAACAGCGCACCGAATCCCGGCTGCCCGCAGGTAGGCGGCGTATATAAAGATCCTGACGCAATCCCAGCGGCGTTTCCGGGGCATCCTCCAACATGATCAGCTCAAAGGGCCAGCTCAGCGGCTGTGGGGTGTTGCAGCGGATGCTGAGCAAAAGCGGGGGCTCACCATCCATGGGCAACAGCCCGGTCAACTCAGGCCAAACGGGAGCGATAAAGAGCGCATGCAATTCGCGACTGGCCGCTTGCAGTGCGGCCTCTTGGAGCAAGAGAGGGGTGGTGGCGCGGGCGTAAGCTTGCCAGTAGCCGCTCAAAGCTGCATGCAGGGGCTGTAGCATCTCTGCGGTGAGCTTGTGCTTGCTGCCCAGTGCGGCATTTTCATGAAGCCACGAAAATTCCAGCGCATCCCCTTTTGAGGTCAGCGTTAGTGTGATTCGGGTTTCTGTCTTTAACATGATTCTCTTGCCTTCATAGCGGGGTTTAAGCCCTATCAAATAGGAAGCGCGGCTCAATAACAGCTATGCCGCTTACCGTGTATAAACGTTTGACAGAGGGGTCGCGTGGGGCTCTGCCATGGGGCTTGCCCCCCTTAACCGTTGCGACAGAGCCTATGGGCGCGGGCCTCGACCTGTTTTTTCGCTTCGGCCTCGCCCTCGATCACACGTTCATACATCACCACCCGACCTGCGACCACAGCACTACGTACCTGATGCCCCGTGGCCGCGTAGACGAGGTTGGAGGTAAGGCAGTGGTGGGGGGTGGTTTCAGTATCCCCAAGATCGAGCAGAATAAAATCGGCCCGGCTGCCAATCTCTAGCCGTCCATGTTGCCCATAGAGGGGGGTCTGTTTGCCACTGGCAATCTCCCACACCTGTTGGGCAGGGGCTGCGGTCGGATCCATCTGCTGGTGCTTCTGGATAAGGGCTAAGACTTTCATCTCTTGGAAAAGATCCAAACTGTTATTGGATGCGGTGCCATCGGTGCCCAGTGCAACGGGAATGTTACGGGCCAGTACTTTATGCAGAGGGAACACCCCACCCACTGCGAGCTTCATATTTGAGACAGGATTGGTGACGACGGTGGCCCCACTTTGGGCGATGAGATCCCATTCGGTATCATCCAAGTGCACACAATGGGCTAAAAAGGTGCGTGGGGTAAGCAGGCCCTGGTTATGCAGGTGTTGTGCTGGACGCACGCCATGTTGCTGTAGGCAGCTCTCTACCTCATGTTGGGTTTCGGAGAGATGAATGTGAACGGGCAACTGATGCTGTTCTGAGAAATTGGCGATCCAGCGCAGGGTTGCGGGGCTGACGGTATAAATGGCGTGGGGGGTAAGCACATACTCCACGCGGTCCGAGTAGCGGTTGCGCTCTTCCAGCAGGGTTTGCGCCTGCTGTTTAAATTGTGTGGCCTGCTCGGCACCGGCGACATCAATAAAGATCGCACCAACCCCTGCGCGTATACCGCTATCTTCTACGGCCTGCGCCACCCCGTGAAAGTGCCAGTACATATCTTGAAAATGCAGGGTGCCAGAGCGGATCATCTCATAGCAGGCCAGTTTGGTTCCCCAGTAGACATCTTCTTCAGTCAGCTTGGCTTCGGCGGGCCAAATACGCTGCTCTAGCCAAGCCATGAGGGGCATATCATCGCCATAGCCGCGAAAGAGTGTCATGGCGGCGTGGGTGTGCGCATTAACGAGGCCCGGTAGAATAAGCTGGCCGGTGGCATCCAGTGTGGTACGAATCTCTTTAGGCTGGGAGAGATTGCCACGCATTTCGGTAATGATACCCTTTTGGATGATGAGGTTTACCAACCCGAGATCCGGGTGTTTAGCGTTGCGAACGTAGAGATCCATTATAGACTTTCAAAATGGGGTTAACGGTTAGCGCTCTATTGTGACGGAAAGCACGCACCGCTGTCCACGGCAACTGTCATAGGAAAGGGTGGTTTATATCGTGGCCAAGCAGACCGTTCATGTGCATACGGGGGCAGGGGGCGGTGCCATTGGCTACGGTTAGCCAAAAAGCATGAGAAAGAGATTGGTAAAACAACAGGCTATGTCATGGACTGCGGAGTGTAGAAACAAGTACGGCCACCCGAGGGTGGCCGTGAATACTTGAAAAAATGGTGGGCGATACTGGGATCGAACCAGTGACCCCTACCATGTCAAGGTAGTGCTCTACCCCTGAGCTAATCGCCCGTCGCAACGGAGACGCCATTATGCAGATATTGGGCATGCATGGCAATAGATTTTTTTGGTTTTTTTGTTGGATGAGATACTTTTGTAAAAACATGGCGATAGGTGTATTTTTTATGTCCATGACTATGTGTGCGTGGGCATTTGTGGGGGTGTGAATGTTCCAGCTGATCCATGGCAAACAGATGGCTTGACCACTGGTTTTAGCCCAATCAATTGAGGTGGAGGTTGCGTTGGCCAAGATTTGGGGTTCGCGTGAGAGCAGTCACGGTGTGCCGGGTAAAATCCTCCTTGACTGTCTCATATTGGATCTCTAAGATCCGATGAAACACGCCACCTTAGCTCAGTTGGTAGAGCAGTTCACTCGTAATGATCAGGCCTTCGGTTCGATTCCGGAAGGTGGCACCAGATCACATAGAAAAAGCAGATGGCTTATGCCATCTGCTTTTTCTATGATAGAGCGCAACAACCACTAACCCGAAGCGTTCGTAACAAGTGAGTCAACCGTGCCAACTCCAAACCTAGATCCCCAGCAGCAACCCTATCTGCGACTGGCTAACGATGCTGCCATTACCCCAGAAGCGATTGAACAGACCCGTATCTATAACGGTCGTACCCTGCTGCTCATCGAGGCGATTAACCGGGACCTTAGCGGCGAGGCCCCGTTCAAAAAATACCAGTATTGGGGCGAATTGCTCAGCACCCTAGAGGCCCTCTACTTCAACATGCCCCCCGATAACGCAGCCTTTTTTGCCTCTATGAAAGCCTTGGTTGAAAAGAGCGGCCTACCTAAAGCCCGCATTAAAAACTACCTGCTCACCCTACAAAAAATCGGCATGCTGGAGATCTCTGGCAGTGGCGGTCGAGTTCTCTATCAGCTCAATCATAGCCGGCAAATGCTCATCGAAGCAGGTATTCGCGTCGAGGCCTTCGAAACCTCCACGCAGAGCCCATAGGCTTGCACCCGCAGTCGTATGAGACCTCCTTAGACATCTCTCCTGTCGCATCCGTTACACAGAAAACCCCTCAACAAACGCCATCACGGGCCTCGCCCGGAGGGGTCCCCAACAAATGCATCGCCTTGCTGCGCTGAAAGCGGTCTAACTGCTCAAATAAACAGCTGTAAGCAAATGAGATGCGCTTGACCTTCTCGATCAGCCAGCCTTGCATCTCTGCTAAATTCGGTTGTGGTATGGGGTGTTGCAAAGATAAGTTGGGCTGGATAGGGGCAACCGACCAAGGCGATTTTTGCAGCATAGCATCCTCAAATTTATACCACGCTTCTGCCTGACTGGGCTTAATCTCCAAAGCACGGCGAATGTTGATTAGTTGCGCCGCATGGGATTGATTTGAACTCATCCAACGCCCAGGACCTAAACCACCACGAAAACCCATGAAATTATGACATTGATAACCACACTGCTGCCAATGCTGCAAAATTTGCTCATCCGCAGAAGGCTGCTGTGCCTGTAGTGGCTGGCTGAACCCTAATCCAGCAACCAGTGCCGTACCTAAAATTGTGCCCATAAGATTGCGCTTTTTCATTTTACCACTCCCTTTTCCACAGGTTTAGCAGAGTTCCAAGCACCTCTTTGCTCATTCTATCACCGTACGCTACTCGCCTCTATTTATAAATATACCATTGAATGTATAAAAACAGCATACCCTGCCATGGTTGGGATGTCGCCTGCAAACCGCGACGCTCTTTTGTATGGGCGTTGCGCTTTCCCTTGCCTGTTTACGGAGAATAGCGTTTTCTTAATGCGAGTATGCCGCTGTCGAGGGCGTTTTATGGGGTCGCCACAGGAGATTATCATGTATGGTCGGGGGTGGATTGTCGTACTACTAGGTTGGCTCATAATGGCGCCTTGCACGTTAGGCGTAGCGGATGAAATATTGGCCAATGCTCAGGCACGGGAGCAGATCTCAATTACCGTCTATAACAATAACCTTGCGCTGATCCGGGATCAACGCAAGATTAACTTGCCAAAAGGGGTAACAACCTTGGCTTGGCAAGAGGTCGCGACCCAAATTCGCCCTGAAACCGCCCACCTGCGGAGTGTCGATGCGCAGCTCCCTTTGTCGGTGCTTGAGCAAAACTACCATTTCGACCTGCTCACCCGCCAAAAGCTGTTGGAAAAATTTACCGGAAAACAGGTAACGGTTATTAAAACCAATCCCATCACCGGTGAAGAACAGAGCGCGCTTGCGCAGATTCTTTCCACAGACAATCAAGATGTTGTATTGCGCATGGGGGATCGTATCGAGACCACCATTCCGGGGCGTATTGTCTATCCGGAAATCCCCAAGGATATTCGAGCCCAACCCACCTTGACGGTGATGCTCTCTAACCCTCACGCGGCGCAGCGTTCCATCGTGCTTAACTATTTAACGGGGGGTCTCTCCTGGCAGGCCAATTATGTTGGGGAACTCAACGCGCTCAATGATCATGTCGACTTAGCAGGCTGGGTAACTTTGACCAACCAAAGTGGCGCCGCCTACCAGAATGCCCAGTTCCAGTTAATTTCTGGCGCCCCTAATCAAGTGAACATAAGCAGAAATCGGCCTGTCATGGCAAAATATGGCCGAGCTGAAACTATGGTCGCCATGGCAGATAGCGCCCCTGCCTTTGCTCAAGAGTCGCTGTTTGAGTATCACCTCTATACGCTGGAACGCACGGCGACACTGTTGGAAAACCAAAGCAAACAGTTGGCTCTGTTTGGTACGGCGCATGTGCCTGTTAAAAAAGAGTTGGTGTTGCACGGTTATCCAGCTTTGCATAAGGGCGTGGTTGTGCCGCAAGAGGAAAAACCCACAGCCTACTTGGTGTTCATCAACGATAAAGAGGCCAATTTGGGCATGCCTTTACCCCAAGGTGTGGTGCGTCTGTACACAGCGGATGGGCAAGGACGTGCTCAATTTATTGGGGAAGACCGCATCGCACACACAGCGGCTAAAGCAGAAGTGCGTTTGCGTTTGGGCAGCGTTTATGATGTAACCGCACAGCGCCGCCGCACCAAATTTGAGATCATTCCCAAGCATGTACTTTCAAACGGTGCGGTAGAGGCCGCCTATGACATTGCCTTGCAAAATGGTAAATCAGAGCCTGTAACCCTCTTTGTTAAGGAGCAAATACCCGCCAACGGACGTATTACCGAGGCTTCGTTGCCCTACACCATGGAGCAGGCCGGGATGGCGGTGTGGGAAGTCATCATTCCCGCCGAAGGCAAGACGGTGCTCCACTATGGGCTTTTTGCCCCCCAAGGATAACCTGTTGCCAAGCATCCGAGGATTGTCTTGTCGGTGCTTGCCGGAATCGCCTTGCACAACGGGCGGTAAGGCTGGTTACGCTTGCAGCGTAGCATAATTTACAACACGCCTCGAACGCCCCTCTGAACGGTGTCGCAGGGCGCGTGATGTTTGTGAGCATGGTGTGACGAGGCGGCGGCGGTGCTGGGATTCTACGATTTTTAAATTCTTTTGTTTGCATAACGGCTGGGGTCTAAATTAGACTGTGCGCGAAGTTGGTATTCGTTAAAAACAGACCCCGGATTTGATAACCAGCCCCAGAGAAGCACGCATCGCACGTCCATCGTCCGCAGCTCCTTTACGGTTCTCAAAACATGCTGGTATGTCGCCCACAGGTGTGGGGCTGGATTTTACGGTGGTTATGTTCCAACGTATTGCCGCATCCCATCTTTTATCTTGTGTAGGAGTAGTAGAACATGTCTCAACGCGAAACCGGAACTGTGAAGTGGTTTAACGACGATAAAGGCTTTGGCTTTGTTGCCCGTGACAATGACAAAGGCGATGTTTTCGTACACCACTCGGCCATCAGCGGCACAGGTTTCAAGTCACTCAAAGAGGGTCAACGTGTGGAGTTTGCCGTAGTCGATGGCCGTAAAGGCCCCGCCTGCGAAGATGTGGTTGCCATTTAATCGGCACCCCCTCCGCTTTTGAATAAAAAAGACCGCCCCCATGGGGCGGTTTTTTTACGCAAACTTTGGGCAGATTGAGCGTTTGCAGCTTTGTAAACGCAGCACCACGGCAGACCTGTTTTTTTTTGGGGGGGGCTGGTCAGGGTGTTGCCCCTTGGCTGGCAAGGGTTGTTACGGTACTTGACGTTTAATGCGTTGGATGGTGTTTTCCAAAATGTTTAAAAAGCGCGAGCGATCTTTTTTTTGAAAGCTGGGGTTATTGCCGGCAATTTCCCCCATATCCCGGAGTTGACTGTTTAGATCACGCATCGCCATGGCCATACCAATGCTATCGGGATCAAACGGTTTGCCGTTATGCCCAATGACCTGGGCACCCTTTTTAAGGCAGCGTTCTGCTAATGGAATATCCGCTGTAATAACGACATCGGTGGGGCTGGCCTGTTCTGCAATCCAGTCATCGGCTTTGTCTAAGCCTGCATCCACGATTCTCGGCTTAATGTGGGGGCTTAGTGGAAGACGCATCCAGCGATTGCTCACCATAATGGCGGTAATTTGGTGGCGTTCAACCACCTTGGCGATCTCATCTTTAACGGGACAAGCATCCGCATCAACATAAACGATTATAGGCATAGAAACGTGCTCGTTAGGGTTTGCCAATGATGCTAAACCCCACATCATGAGGCAATTTGTGTGCGGGGTAAAGTGTTCATTTCCCGCATGTTCGGCAGGGTTTTATCGTGGGTCGTGCGGATCTTCAACGGATCGTTTTTTATAAAAAATTTTGTCTGTTTTTGGAAATGTATTTTTATTAGTCGCAATTTTTACAATAGGTTAAAAATATATGATTGAACCGGCGCGTGCAAAATGGGCGCATGTAGGGTTCTCACCTGATACCGCCCCCTTGTTATTGTCGTTATAGTCTTGCTCAACATGATGCAGACAAATCATGGAATGGATAAAAACGAACAGTGGATGCCGATGGTTGCTTGTTTGTAAGGATTGCGGTCATCGAAAAAAAACCTGACACCCGGTGCTTTTATTAAGCCGGGCGCACAAAAAGGGGGAACTCTATGTTATCTTTCAAAAAGTTCACACCGGTCTTCATGGCGACGGCCATGTTGGTCTCCGGCTGTGCCACCACGGGGTCAGCAACGGATGCGACCACCGAAATGGGCATTGTCAAGCCGCTGACCGATAAACCCGGCGACCCTGTGAACGGCAAAAAGCTGGTCATGGCCCGCGACAAGGGTAACTGTATCGCGTGTCATTGGCTGCCCGAGGCGACCTTTCCAGGCAATGCGGGTCCAAATCTGTATGAGGCGATTCGCAATAATGAGCGCTCCGTGGGTTGGATACGTCAAAAGATTGTAAACCCCAAGGTGGATAATCCAGACACCCTGATGTTCACATTTTATGACAACACAGGTAAGCACAATCTACGTAAAGATTGGCGTGGTAAGCGGGTTTTAGAAGCCCAAGAGGTTGAAGATGTGATCGCTTTTCTACTGACCTTGCGTAAATAACCGCGACCAACCCATACAGGCAATATGTGAGAGATCACACCAGGAGAATGAAAGATGGCTGATATGCAAATGATTGAAATGACCCGCCGTGCGCTGTTTACCGGTGCCGGTCGTGCAGGTGTCGCAGCTGCCCTGTTGGGGGGTAGTGTGGTGGTTCCTCAGAGTGCCATGGCTGCTGACCTTGATAAAGTTAAAGCTAACATTAAAGAGCACATGGGCAGCGGTGACTACCAAGAGAGTGATACCGTTAAGATTGATGCCCCAATTATTGCGGAAAATGGTGCTATGGTGCCGGTTAAAATTACCGTTGATCACCCCATGGATACCGACAACTATATCCAATCCATAGGGGTGTTTGTCGACAATAATCCCACCCCCTTTGCAGGGGTCTATGCCATGGGTCCTGCCAACGGTAAAGCGTATGTTTCTGCCCGTCTAAAGATCGGTAAGACCTCACAGGTTCGTGCCGTAGCCATGACCAATACCGGTAAGCTCATCGGTACCTCGAAAGAGGTGAAGGTGACCATTGGTGGTTGTGGCGGCTGATTTCTGCTGGTTATACCGTAAATAACAGATTGATACGAATCTTAGACGTGAGGTAACGACAATGGCTGATGTAGGAAAAGCAAAAATTAAGATGCCCAGCAGTGTCAACGCTGGTGATGTGGTTTCGGTCAAAGCGATGGTGCGTCATCCCATGGAGACCGGCAACCGTAAAGATAAAAAAACCGGTGAGAAGATCCCTGCCCACTATATTGAGGATGTCACGGCGGTCTTTAATGGTACCCAGGTGTTTGCGGCCAAGTGGGGCGCGGCGGTTTCGCAAGATCCCTTTCTGGAGTTCTATCTCAAGGTGGATAAGCCCGGCGATCTGACCCTTACTTGGAAAGATAACAAGGGTGGGGTTTTCACCAAGAGTGCCAGTGTTAAGGTAAAGTGATTCGGGGGGAATCAATATGACCAACAAAAAGAGCATGGCGGGGATAACGGGTCTGCTGGGGGCGGCGCTGCTGGCGGGTTCGGCCTGGGCCATGGATGTCACCGGTTATAACCCGGAGATTGATCAAGGGCTCTACAAATACTCAGATAAATTCCGTGAGATGGCGGATTTTCCTCCCAGCGAGGGGGCCATTGAGGATGGTAAGGGCTACTTTAATAAAATGCGTGGCGAGAAGAGCTGCGCCAGCTGTCACGGTGAGGATGGCGAGGCGCTTAAAGGGGTCGGGGCCACCTATCCCAAGTATGATGAAAAAATGGGTAAGCCCAAGCTGTTGCAACACCAGATTGAGCGCTGTCTGACCGAGCAGATGGGGCAGCCGCCGCTGAAGTGGGAATCTCCCGAGCAGGTGTTGCTGGTGACCTATATTAAGGCGCTCTCCAACGGGATGCCGTTGAATGTCAAAACCGATGGTCCGGTGGCAAAGTATGTGAAGATGGGCGAAGCCTCTTATTTTCAGCGTGCCGGTCATTTTGACGTAGCGTGTGTCCACTGCCATGAGACGGCGGCGGGCCACAACATTCGTGCCGAGTATATGTCCGCTCCCAATAACACTGGTATGCACGAGCTGTCAAAGCTGGTGGCTGAGTTGCCCTTGGAGCCTGAGCAGGATCGTCGCAATGCGGCGGGGGCGACCATCGGTTCAGGTTCGGTGGATCACTGGCCCACCTATCGTTTGAAGTGGGGCAAACCTGCCACCATGCAGCATCGTCTGCGCACCTGCAATAAGAACGTGCGGGCCGAGCCTAAGGGTTATGGGGATGATTATTATGTCAATCTTGAGCTCTATTTGGCTTCTCAATCCAATGGATTGCCCATGAACGTTCCCGGTTTTCGGCCTTAATTTTATAAGGCTGCGAGAATCTGGCTGAGTTACCTCAACACGCGGCGGCCAACCCGTACAGCGGTCGTCGCGTGATTTTTTATCAATGGTTGAAGGTTGTTGATCCTGCCAAGCTGTTACATGTAAAAGGATATCAGCGCACCCGATTTGGACACATTAAAAAGATCCAATCGAGGTTTTTTTCGATTAACCGGTGTCTAAACACCATAAGGGGGATTGCGAGATGAGCTTGTCACGTCGCGAATTTATGGAGCTGGGTGCATTGACCGCTGCGACTGTCGTCGCAGGGGCTAGTTCGTTGGGGTATGCCTCGAATCGGGCGGGGTTAGAGAGCCTGTTACGTTTTAAGCCTGAAGGCAAACTAACCTTGATGCACATTGCAGACTGTCATGCTCAACTGCTGCCTATCTATTTTCGTGAGCCCAGTGTCAATATTGGGATAGGGGGGGCAAAAGGGCATCCTCCCCATCTGGTCGGGCATGATTTTCTGAATTATTTTGGCTTTGAAAGCGGTGGTATCGAGGCTTACGCCTATACCATGCTAGACTATATAAAGCTGGCCCATGAGCTGGGTCCTGTAGGTGGTTTTGCTCACTTGGCCACCTTGGTGAAGGCCATTCGGCAGGAGCGCGGGGCAGATAACTGCATTCTGCTGGATAGCGGTGATACATGGCAGGGCAGCTATTCCGCCATGATGACTAAAGGGGCCGACATGATCGAGGCCTGTAACCTGTTGGGGGTCGAGGGCATGACCCCGCACTGGGAGTTTACCTATGGTGCTGAGCAGGTAAAAGCCAATATCGCCAAGCTTAATTTTCCCTTTTTAGCCCACAATGTGGTGGATAGCGAGTGGGAAGAGAAGGTTTTTGAACCCTATCATATCTATGAAAAGGCTGGAACCAAGGTTGCGGTTATTGGTCAGGCTTTTCCATATACCCCCATCGCCAACCCTCGCCGCATGTTCCCCAAGTGGTCCATGGGCATTCAGGAGCAGGGTGTGCAAGAGCAGGTCAACGCCGCGCGGGAAGAGGGTGCCCAGGTGGTGGTATTGCTCTCGCATAATGGTATGGATGTTGATCTGAAACTAGCCAGCCGCGTGACGGGTATTGATGTGATCTTAGGGGGGCATACCCATGATGCCATTCCCAAACCCTCCCAAGTGAAAAATGCCGAGGGAACCACCTTGGTGTGTAACTCGGGTTCCAATGGTAAGTACCTCTCCCGTATGGATCTGGATGTTGCCGATGGCCGCCTTAAAGGGTGGAACTACCGATTGATTCCCGTGGTTTCTAATCTTATTCCTGCGGATGCTGAAATGGCGGCCCTGATTGAACGGGTGCGCCAGCCTTATCTACAGGAGATCAATACGGTGGTGGGTAAGACCGATTCGCTGCTCTATCGCCGGGGTAATTTTAATGGTACTTACGACGATCTGATCTGTCAGGCGCTTAATAGTCAGTTGGAGAGTGAGGTTTCGCTCTCGCCTGGTTTCCGCTGGGGGGCATCGCTGCTACCTGGGCAGGATATTACCATGGATAGCATCTATACCCAGACCGCCATTACCTACCCCAACACCTATCGGCGGCAGATGAGTGGTGAACAGATCAAGACCATTCTTGAGGATGTGGCGGATAACCTGTTTAATCCCGACCCTTACCGTCAGCAGGGTGGAGATATGGTGCGGGTTGGGGGCTTGCGTTACCGCATTAAACTGGGTGAAACCATCGGTAAACGACTGCATGATATCGAGATTGGTGGCAAAAAGATGGAGGCAGCTAAAGCGTACTGGGTGAGTGGCTGGGCCTCCATGGGTGAGGTGGATGGTCCGCCAATCTGGGATGTGGTGCGTAAACATGTGGAAGATAAAAAAGTGATCTCCATTGAACCAGACACCACCACCATGGGTGTGACAGAGAGCTAACCGTTGCGGTTTTAGCCATAGCAGCGTGCGTGGATGGCTCTTCCCCCCTTGCATGGAGCCGCTGGTGCCGCTGTTATGAATCGAAAGTCGGGGTTTCCAATCCCCCCAACCGACTTTTGGTTCACCCCCGACAAAGGCCCCTTCCTTTTTATAGGTAGGGGCCTTTGTGCTTTTGTATGCCAATGTTTGATTCAACCACGCCCCCAACTGGGCTCATACATTGAAAGTCTGGGAAAAAATCCAGAAGGCGGATTGCGCCCAACCCCGCAACGAGCGCCTGCAAGCGAAACAGATCTTTGCAACATAGGCCCAGAAGGCCTATGGCAGCACTCGTTGCTATGTGAAGAGTGGGGAGCGAGCCGAGAAGGTAGGAATCCAGGTAGGGGGGTGCCGTCAGGGGCGGATCGTCGTCGGATCGTGTTGTGCCCGTTGCCTGCTCACCACCCGACACCCTTTGTCGGCGAGGCTAACCAGCCCCCCCATGAGATCATGCTATAGCGTGGGATGAGCTGTCTGAAAATGGCGGGGGGTGTTCCACTGGAGGATATATCAGGTGAACTCAAAGTGACCAGTGGCCTCTTTGAGGATATTGGCGCCCTGTTGCAGGGTGCCGGTTAGCTTCTCCACATCGTTGGACATGCCCTGCAACTCCAGCATGGCCCGGTCCATCTTTTCGCCCAGGCCACGCACCTCGTCAGAACTGGCTGAGAAGCTCTCGGTCTGCACCTTCATCTCCCGGCTCTGGGCTAGCATATGGGAGGCATTGTCGGCGATTCGGTCGGCCTGTTCCACCGCATCGCGCGAGACGCGGACGATCTCGTTGGCACCATCCACGGCCTGCTCGGCGGATTTCGCTACCAGGGCAGCGGTACCCTGTAGGCGTGAAGCGTTGTCGGTCACTGCCCGAGTGGCCTCGGTCACATGGCCCATGGACTGGGTGATCTCGCCGGTTGAACTGACCTGCTGGTCCATGGTTTCGGTGATCTCCGAATTGGCGTTTACCACCGACTGAATGGCACCTACCACTTCATCCATGATTTTCACCACCCCGTTGGCGATGGACTGCACGTCATCCACCTTCTGGCCGATCATCTTGGTGGCATCGGCCGTCTGCTTCGCCAGTTCCTTTACCTCGTTGGCTACAACGGCGAAGCCCTTGCCCGCTTCGCCCGCCCCGGCGGCCTCGATGGAGGCGTTGAGCGCGAGCATGTTGGTCTGTTCAGCGATATTTTTGATCATTTTGACCACATTGCCGATCTCCCCGGCGGCTACCTCCAGCCTGTCCATCTCCCGGTTGGCGCTCTCCACTTTCTTGCTGGCCTTGTCCGACTCGGCGCTGGCGGTGCGGCACTTGCCACGCACCGCCGCCTGGGAGGCATCCAGATCGTTGATGGCTGCGGCCACCCGTTCTACGGCTTCACCTACCCGTTTCAGGTTGCTGTTTACCTCGGCCACGCTTTGGGGCATCTCATTGGCCGCACTGGCCATGCTGCTCACATTGTCACTGGCATGCTCCGATGCTTGGGCCAGCACCTCAATGATCTCCTGAAAAGCATGGGCGGACTCTTCGGAAGAGACAGCCTGTTGCTCGTTCTTGAGTACCAACTGCTGCACCGAGCGGGTTTTCTCGTCCACTTCGGAGATGGTGCTGACCACCTGTTTGATCATCGTGCGTCCCCGGTTGGCACAGGTGTGCAGATCCCCGCGCAACGAGCTGAATCGACCGGTCACCTCGTTGATTTCGATCACCTCTTTGATAATCAGAGCCAGCAGATGGGAGAGTTTGTCCGCCATCAGGTTGGTGCTGCTCATGATACGGCACATCTCGTTGCGGGCGTTGCTGGATACCGCAAAGCGATGGCGCAGATCCCCACTGGACAGGCGGGCCAGTCCATCCAGAGCGATGCTGACCTGATGCTGGAAGGAGCGTTGGAACAGGGTGATGAAGATGGCGGCCACCAGGACCCCCAGAGCGGCCCACATCAGCGCATTGCTCTGGGCACCCATAGCCCGCTGTTGGGCCTCATGGGAGGCATTTTTGGCTTGCTGTGCCGCCTCCTGAACCCCTTTGCGCACGGTGTCGGTGACGGTGCGGGCCTGCTCCTGCATGGCGGTGGAGGTTTCATTGATCACCGCATTAGTGGCCACGATCACATCAAAGGTGGTTCGGTAGGTGTTGACCGCCTTGGCCAGGTCGCCCGCCACAGCATGGCCGGCGCTGTCGCGCAGAAAACGGTCCAGGTAGACCCGCACCGACTTCTCCTGGTCTGCCGTCCTGCCGTTGAAAAAGCTCAGCTCGGCCAGTTGAAACTCACCCAGGGCCTCTTCCAGGCCAGGGTTTTCCAACTCGTAGATCAGTCGTTCGATCTCTTCCCGGTCAGTGGTCAGCTTCTGTTGGGCCTGCTGGCCGTTTTGCTGAGCCTCGACCATGCGCACGAAGGTTTCGCGATATTCCAGGAGTCGGCGCACGAGGGTCTCCGACAGGGTGCCAGAGAAGGTGGCGGCGATCTGCTGGATGCGGCTGATCAGGGGTTCCATGCTGTCTGCTGTTTCCTGATTGCGGGTCAGCAGAAAACGCAGACGCACCGTTTCGGCATTGCTCATAGTCAATGCCACATCGTGCCATTCACTTTTCAATGCTAGAGGACCGCCCTGTAGGCGGGTGTTAAGTTTCTGAACGATGCCAATGGCGGTGTAGTTGTGGCCGATCACGACCAACAGGACCCCCAGTGAGATCCCGAACGCCAGCCCCATCAGCCAGCCGATCTTCCACTGTTTGTGCATCTCAAGGATGGACATGTGTGCGTTGACCTCGAAAGTCGAAAGGTCCTAAGGGGGGAACGATTCGCCGCCCGATGGGGGAGGCGAATCAAGGATCGGTCAGGGTGTGCTCAAAGGCAGACCAGCGTCAACCCAATCCTGAACCCCTCCACGGAAATAGTAGATTTTGCCGGGATAGTTCAGACCCGTCAGGGCCTTGATACCCGTGGGGCTTTGGCCGCACCACCAGCCGTTGCAGAAAGCCACGATGTCCTTACCGCCCAATTTGCGCATCTTAGCCTTGGCCTTGGTCTTCGCGCCGGTTAGGTCGGAGTAGGGCAGGTTGACTGAACCGGGCAGGGTTCCCTTGGCAAACCAGGAGTCAGTGCGCATATCAACGATCAGCATGCTGCCGCTGTTGATGGCATCGGCGTGCTTGGTAAAATCCTCCACCATAAAGGTGTCGGAACCGTCGATCTTCTCTGGTTGCACGCAGAACGGTTTGCATAGGAGGGCCGCTGGATCCTTGAAGGCATCGGGTATCTCGCCATTCCGGTTCTGGCTGACCTGCACACCGTTAAGAGTGAACGGGGCAATGGACACCCCTTTGGCATAATCCTGTTGCGCTGAAGCGACCGCCGCACCCAGCGGCTTGCCGCCGCCGCCCGCCTCTTCCGCTTGGGCGCTACCGCCCCATATTCCCCCTGCGATCATCGCCGCCAAGCCAAAATAGCGTAGTTTTCCAGTCAATTTCATGGTGCGCTCCTCGCTTGTTACCCTTGTCATGCCCCGATTGGTTGTAATGACCGATTTAATTCACCTAATGGATATTTATGGCGTGCTGTGCGCAAAAGTCAAAGGAAAAGTGTATATAAGATATTGCTTTATCTTATATTTTGATATGTATGCAGGTTTGTGTAGGGTAAAAAAATGCCGCCATACCAAAAGCCGGGGGCACCCTCTCCGTTTGTTTTTGGTGGAAGCAACAAAAAAACAAGCGCGACAATCTGACCTCCGCTGCCTTTCATGTGTTTCTTAGCTTCGTCGATCGAGTGCTGCTGGTAATGGAAGATGGCGGCGGCCAATACCGCGCTAGCCCCCCTCGCGCACCTTTTGCAGAAGAGGCTCCCACGCCACGCACCCACTCTTGCCAAGGTGCTCACCGGGATGCTATCCGCGCCATTGACGGTGTAGGTTAAGATCATCTGCATGAGGTCGCTTGCCGAGTAGATCATCAGCATGTTGAAATCAATCGGGTTGCCGATTGACAGATTATTGGCCGGGCTGGTATGGGCAAACCGTTCTCTGGTGTGGTCCAGCCTCGGTCAGGGGATGGCGGCTGGGGTCTTTGGGCTAGGGTTTTTTCTATAGGGGGTTGATGGCTCGTGGGTCTGTTGGGACAGAGAAAAAGATTAGGGGGTCGTGGCGTGTTTAAAGGTGACTTCGTGCACCCTACCGCGCACGCTTTGCACATTCTGCCCGGAGTGGTGCAAGGGAAAGGGGGTGGGGCGATTCCATACGCTGGCGGGTTGTAAAACCCCTTGCGCCTCCTCCATAGGTCCGCTGCTGAGGATGGGCTTTAATATCTCGGTTGCCAGGGGCTGCCCAAGCGGGTTTAAGAGCTCGATCTCGACCACAACCCGGGTGAGGGTTTGTTCCCCACGGTTATGCAGGCCAAATGTCACGGCGGCGGGGCTCTGTTCTGTGGGGGGCAGCCAGCGCAACGCCAACATTTCGATCTGTTGCATGGCGTAGCGCTGCTGGGCCTGTTGCTGGGCCTGTTGTTGTGCAGCGGCTTGCTGTTTACGGTGTTGAATTTGCTTGAGCAGTGCTTGCCGTTTTTCCAGCAAAGCGGCGGGTGAAGGGGGGGGCGGTGGCGCGGCTTGGGGTAAAGAGAGGTTGGGGTAGTGTTGTTGGACAAAGCTCTGTAGCTGTTTGACCTGTTGCTCCAACTGTTCAATGCGCGCTTCCAGAGTGATGGGGGGTGCTACCACCTGCTGTGGCGTTAAAAAAGGGGTTTGCCCTGAGGCCCCGGAAACCCCCAGCAGCAGCGTGCAGAGGGGGGCATAGATAAGGTGTTTGAACATGAGGGCTTCCCTTTCCCAAAGTGCGCTACAATGGAAGACAGAGTGCCCCAAAACGGGGCATCATGGCAATACCTGATGGAGAAGGACTTTACGTTGCGATCTGCCGTGCCACAGGGCGTGTGCTCAAGATAAGTGTGCGTGGTATTTACAAAAAAAAACCGCTGTTAAGCGAGGTTAGACTTCGAACATGTAGCTTTTGCGGGGTGGTATCACACGGTCAGTTTCCGCAGATCCAACACCCCCACGCAAAGACAATATGCCAAAAAGTAGTTCCACCGTCCACCATGGTGTGACTCAGGGCATCAATCTGGGTCGCTGGCAACATGAACCCTCGCGCCAACCATGACGCTGTGAACGTTGCCGGGGCCGTGTGCGGCCTGTTCCAAGCCGCCAAACGGGTTGAACACAAACATCAAAAGCCATCTGGGAAATTCGGGGTTACCCACACAATGTCCGTGTCAAGGGGTAACCACAGCGGCCCATTGGGAATACCCCCTGGCGATTGCCCAAATGGACAAAGTGTAAAAAAACTTTATAGGGCGGGCAGTCTGGGTAGCTGTTTTAACATGGCGCCATAGCGGGTAGGATCAAAATCTTGTCCATGATTGGCCATCATAAACATCTCTTGTTGCAGGACGTTGGCGATAAGGCGTCGTGCCTCGTCGTGCGCATAACCAAATTGGGTTAAGCGCTGATACGTTTCACAGGTTACGGCAGGAGACCCCGCCTCAATTTGGTAATCAACCGTTTTGAGAATGCCATTGTTGACCGCTTGGTTTACGTGCATCTTGCCCCTCCTGTCGTGATGATTATGGTGAAAAATGCAGGATGTCAGGCATGGTGCGACGGATCGTTTTAGAGGTCAAGATGTCTTGCAGGAAAAAGTTATAACAAATTGATATATTAGAATAAATGATAGATCTTAGGGTGCTGGAAAGAGGTTGCAAAAATTCGGGTGAGCGGTCGTTTTTTTTCCTCGATTTGGCACGCTCGCGCGATTAAAAAACAGGCATTTTTTGTGCTGATGTTGTTCATACAAGGGTATAGTGAAAAAACGGGATGGGGGTAAATGTAAAAACTGTGCAACAAAAGCAACAGAAACGGATAATTATTGCCTGTTGTTGGCAACATGCCAAGATTTGGGGTTTAAACTGCCTTGAATGGGCAGTTGAAAACGTACCTGGGTACCCTGCCCAGGTTCACTATGAAAGCTTAAACTGCCGCCATGGGCCTCCACGACGCGGCGAACAATAAAGAGTCCTAAACCGGTTCCGGAGATATGTTGCGTGGTGCGGGTGCGGTAGAACATTTCCCCTAGTTGAGCGATCTCTTCTGGTTTAATGCCAGGGCCTTGGTCTTGGACTTGAATGGTGACATGATCTTCCGCCAGATTGGCCAACACCGACA
Source organism: Magnetococcus marinus MC-1 (assembly GCF_000014865.1). Taxonomy (NCBI): domain Bacteria; kingdom Pseudomonadati; phylum Pseudomonadota; class Magnetococcia; order Magnetococcales; family Magnetococcaceae; genus Magnetococcus; species Magnetococcus marinus. Next base: position 2,363,868 of record NC_008576.1, on the reverse strand, counting down.
GGGTGACCTGTGTGGATTTGGGCGCGTAGCGTAAGGCATTAAGAAGGATGTTACGCAAGGCGACTTCCATCATCTCACGATCCACCAATAACTCTAGTTCCTGGTTGGGAATGTGCTGTTTAAGGCGCTTCTCATACAGCTCAAAATCCATGCGTGCTAGGGTATTATGAATAAGTTGCCCCAGCTTTACCGGTTGTTGCTGAAGGGTCAATACCCCATATTTTAAAGGATTGTCAGAGAGAAAACGGTCAATGAGCCGGCCTAAGCGGGCGGTGTTTTCTTGGATACGGAACAGGCGATCATGGCTTTTTGCATCCATGCTGGCCCGCTGATGAATCTGTTCAACCGCTTGTTGAATGCGTTTAAGAGGGGTGTGAAACTCCTGGGAGAGCATGCTAAAAAAACCAATCTGTTCTTTTTGTAACTGTCGCTCTGTATGCATCGCTTGCAAAGCTTGAAAATTGGCTTGGTGAAGATGCTGAATGGTCTGCTCAAGGTCCCTCGTGCGTTGGTTGACGGCATTTTCCACAAGCGCTTTAGCATTGCGAGCAACCATAATACGTTGCTGTTCGGCGTTAATTTTTTCTTTGTTTATGCGCATAAGCTGGAACATGATATGCGCTAAGCTCAACACAAGATGAAGCAAAATTCCCTCTGCGAGGGTGAGTAAAACAGGCTTGTTCAAGGGCCATAAACCCCAACCTATGGCATGTTGCTGGATGAGCGCAACAAACAAAGGGGTAGCACTAAGCAGCACGTACCGTGCGTGATGGGGCAGACCACGGTGGACCAAAGCATAGCCTAAAGCGAAACCGTATAGAATCATGGAGATCCCTTGTAGCAGATCAATCCATACCGCGTGACTTTGCTGTAAGAGATATAAAATCAATGGTAATAGCAAGGCCATGGCAAAGGCGACGGCACGCATTAAACGGTGCAGTTGGGGCGCAAATTGGGTTAGGTTGAGCAGGTGATCCCAAAGCCAGAGGCTCGCCATAATGGTGAGCACACTGGAAACCGCGACCATATTTTCTACCTGGATGGTGGAGGATAGCCACGTGCCAAAGGGCGAAAATAGTGGGGAATAACCGCCATAACTGAGTAGTAAGGTCAAAAGAAACAGGGCATGCAACCGATGACTTGGTTCACGCATAAAGCTGCCCAGTAACAAAATGAGCATAATGATCGAAAGGCTGATACCAGCAAAGATGCCATGATGGAGCATCACTTTGCTCTCACGATTGCGGCTCTCCTGAAGAGGGGTTAACTCGATGTGGATCGGTGTGGTCCAGCGGCTCCGGATTTGTAACTCGTAGAGCGTTAGCGGAGCGGATAAATCGAGAGTTGCGCTAAAATGAACACCAAAAGCGGCACCATCTTTGTGGGTGGGAGTATCACGGTAGGCTTGGCGTTGCCAACCCTGTTGGATATCGTCGTGGTAGAGCGTAATGGAATGGGGCCTTTTGGTAGAAAGGGTTAGTTGCCAGCGGCTTGGAAGATCGGTGGCGCGTAAAAGATGGAAAGGGATCTGCAACACGCCGTTGGTATGAATCGGTGCCTTTAAATAGCGATTGGGCAGGGGATCCTCGTCCATTACGGAAGATGGTCGCAGCAGATGGCTTAAAGGGTTACTACCTGGTTGAGAAAAAATGAAAGATAAGGTGTCGGGGGTTTGTAGTGTTATGGTCTTAGCCAGAACAGGTGTGCTGCACAAGAGTATTCCCAATAGCAGCAGGCAAAGCGTCCGCAGGTAAAAAAAATAAACAGACAAAATAGAGCTCCACATGGGTCATACAGAGCAGTGTGGGCTCTAACGCCTCATACTGGGATAAAAGCGTTGGGGCCGCAGGGTTCCCAAAGGGTGCAAAGTCGAACATACCTTTACAAAAAACAACCCCTATTCTACCACGATAGGGGCGGTAAATGCGTAACCTACGCCATAAACCGTGTCCAATGGGAACGACAGGTTAACCGTTGGTTCGATCTTATTTTTAAGACGGCGTACAAACACATCCATACTACGGCGATTGGTTACGGTATCTTTTTTACCTAAGGCGTCTAGGCAGATTGGTCTTTCAACCGTTTTTCCAGGTGTTTGGCAAAGTGTTAGTAAAAAACGATGCTCACGACCATTCAGTTTAACCGACAAATGGGTTGGGGCGGTTAAAGTCCAAGTAATGGTATCGTAGTGCCACGCCGTGCCATCTGTGGGAGAGAGGGTGGTGGGGTCATCCTCGGGTAAGGGGGTGCTGGTGGACCACTTGGGTAAACGTCGCATAATGCTGCGCAGATTGGCCTCAACCACAGAGAGTTCGGAATCCTTCAATAGGTAGGCATCGGCCCCCGATTGTAGTGAGTCCAACATATGCTGGGTATCGTTCATGCAGGTGAGCATTAAGATCCCCATATTTCCTTCCTGACGGAGCTCACGGGTCAGGGCAATGCCATTATCATCGGGCAATAGGATGTCCATGACAATCAGATCAGGTTGGTTTTCTGCGAGGGCGCGATGCATCTCCTGAGCACTTTTCGCACCTCGGACCGAAAAGCCACGCGCATCTAAAAAATCCATGAGATCTTCTAAAAGGTCAGGATCATCCTCGACAATCAATACCGTGGGTTTTAGCGTTTCCATCTTTCTCTATCAATCTTCAGGGTTAGGGGGTCAAAACCCGCACATGGGTGTGTCATTATGTAACTAGATTGAGTCTAACCCATATTGGCGTAAATTCGAATGTTCCTTCTCACATAAGTGCAATTGGTAAGAATGTGAGTAGGATTTTTATACACTCCTCATTCCTTATCATAATGTAATTTCATGATAAAGCAATAGAGTTGGCAAAATTTAAATGCCTATTTATCAATACCCAGGTTTTAATGGGTTTGTGGTTACGAATAAAAAAAGCTTTCGTCCCCCCTCCGACAAAATAGATGGCTGGAAAATTGCAAAAACCTCCGTACAGCCCCTATAACGTGAGGTGAGTAAGATGACCCTTATGCCAAAACTGCCCGAAGATGTTCAAGCCTTGTCTGCTCAGCAGAGCGCCCTAACCCATGCAGTTGAGGCCATGCAAAATGGGGATGTGGGAACCGCATTACGTGTCTTGCAAGAGCTCTGCACACGCTGGCCAGAGAGCCTGCAAGGCTGGAAATATCTGGCCATTGCCTTGGATGGTGCCGGGCAGAATGAAATAGCCGAAACCGTCTATGAAAAAGTGTTAAGCCAGACCCCCTGGGACCATATGTTGTTGCACAGTTATAGCGGCATGTTGGGGGTTATGGGGCGTTACGAACAGGCCATTGAGGTCATTCGTAAAGCAATCGCAGTCACGCCACAACTCGAATACCGTCAGCACTTGGTTGCGATGCTCTTTAACGGGGATTTTTTGGATCAGGCTCAAATGGAGCTTAATAGCTTGTTGCAAGGAGCGTGTGATCTAGATGTTTGTCTTTATTATCAAGCGCGTATTCAACATCAACAGGGCTTGTATGAACAGGCGCTCCAAAGCTATCAAGCGCTCACCACTATTGCGCCACGACATGTTTTGGGGATCATCCATAAAGGCATTGCCCTAAAGGATCTGGGCGACCTAGAGAGCGCGGTGGCGTGTTACCAGTGGGCGCTACAGATAAATCCCCAGCAACCAGAAGGGTGGGTTAATCTCGCGGTGACGCTGGAGCGTCTTAATCGTTTGGAAGAGGCGCAGCAGGCCTTGGAAACCGCATGGAATCTGGTGCCTAATAACCCTTTGTTACGTTTGGTCAAAATCCGCCTATACCGGCATGCTCAACGGTTTGATGATGCCTTGGCGGAGCTTGAGGCGTTTAAACGCGAATCCCTGGCGTTGATCCATAAAAAAGAGTTGGCCTTTGAAGAAGGGGCAATTTTTGCTGCCTTGCAGGAAACATCTGCCGCTATGCGCGCCTTTGCCCGTGGTCATCAATTGGCATATGCCGCGTTAAGTGCAGAGCAGCAAGAAGAGAGCTTTCAATTTTTAATGCAGTTGAAAGATAGAGCGGCCTTAATCGAACAGGCGCAAGTTGCCACAGATGGCCCCTCTACCGAGGCTTCCCCTATTTTTTTCCTGGGTTTCCCCTGTTCTGGGAGTAGTCTGCTCAGCAGCTTATTGGATAACCACCTGAGTTTATCCTCCATGCTAGAAAAATCCAGCCTTGCCGTCGTGTGGGAAAAATTGGTTCAAGAGCATGGTCTAAACGAGCGGCATATGGGGCAACTCACTCCCGCTTTGCGTGCCCTTGGTCGGGAATACTACTGGCAAGCATGCGGTGTCACCCCGAATGCCCCTGCACAGTGGCTAGATAGCATGCCCCTGAATGTGCTCTATCTGCCCCTTTTGGTCCAACTGTTCCCCAACGCCAAGAGTGTGTTGCTGGTACGCCATCCCTATGGGGTGTGTCTAAGCGCATATATGCAGGATTTTCAGCATAATCCAACAGTTGCACAGTTCCATGAGTTAGGCACCGCAGCGACCCTGTATAGTGAGACGATGGATTTTTGGTGCCAAGCACAACACCGCTTTGCGTTGCAGCCCTATACGGTACGGTATGAGGATTTGCTCAGTGATGCCACCCCCGTACTGCAACCGCTGTTGGCCTATCTAGGCCAACCCTGTGATGATGTGGCGACGTTGGGGGAAGCCCTATCCCTCTCTATGCAGCACCCTGCCACCCATCATTGTGACTGGCAGGCTTATGGACCCTATCTACACGCCGTGCAAGCCCCCTTGCAACGCTGGTTATCCTACTGGGGGTATGACGCCTAAAGGGTACTCTACCAACGGATGGGTAAATGGTTAAATGGCTGGATGGCGTATGGGATGGAGAGCACCCTTTGCCTGTCACGATCCATAAAAAAGGGAGGCCATACTGGCCTCCCTTTTTTATGGATCGTGACGCAATCTCTTAATGGGGGGTTTGTTTGGCTTCAGAAGCGTAAACCACTTTATTTCGTCCCTGCTCTTTAGCCACATAAAGGGCCGAATCGGCGGCACGCACCATGGCATCGGGCCGGGTGATCGAAAGATCGGGATAGCTTGCCACACCGATGCTTATGGTCACTCTTAGGCCGTCAACTTCCTTCTCTGCCACCCGTTCACGCAAGCGGTCTGCAACTTTAATCGCGCCGTCAGCATCGGTGTTGGGCAGGATAACAAAAAACTCTTCACCGCCGTAACGACAGGGATAATCAATGTTGCGGAAATAGGATTTCATCTCTGCGGCCAGAGCGATGAGCACATGGTCGCCCTGCTCGTGACCATAAGTGTCGTTAAACTTTTTAAAGTGATCGACATCCAGCAGCAAGATGCTAAGGTTTAAACCATAGCGTACAGCTCTTTTAAGCTCTTCATCCAGCAGTTCATCCATACGGCGCCGGTTAATCAACTTCGTCAGGCCATCGGTGGTTGAAAGTTCCCGTAGCTGCTGTTCGAGGCGTTTTTCATCGGTAACATCCAGGATCAGCGCGGCTGAGCCAATGGGTTCGCCATGGTCATCCTTAATGGAACGCACGTAAAGATTAAGCACCCTTTGTTTATAAACAACGGTTTCCGGCATTTCAAAACCACCGGTCTCTAAAAAGGTACGGATATAGTCGGGATCATCAATCAGTTGGAAAAAGCCCTCGCCACGGATTTCATCATCGGTTTTGCCAAGGATACGCTCAGCGGAGGGGTTGACCAAGACCACATCCCCATCGGGATTGGTGACAATCATGCCCTCTTTGGCACTGCGGATGATGGTTTGCAGTTTGTTTTGCTCACTCTCTAATCCGCGATAGGTGTTTTTCAATTCACCGATCATGCGGTTAAAGGTTCGGGCCATATGGGCAAGCTCATCATTACCCGTCTCGGGCACATTTTGTTCCCAATCCCCTTTGGAGATGCGGTCCATGGCATTGCTGACATCTTTAATGGGCCGTACCACAGAACTTTTAATCAGCAAGTAGGTTAGCAGAAAGACCACCAACAGTGCCAAAATCATGATAATCACAGCACCATAACGGGTCTCCTGAATATCATTATGTACAGCGTCTAAGGTGGTGGTTAAACAGAGCACACCACGGGCTTTCTCCTCTTCCATATGGCACGCTTGGCACTGATCACTGGTATCAATGCGGGACCAATAGGTGAGGGTGGGCACACCAGATGCGTCGGTGGTATATTTGGGCAACGTCCCCTTTTGTAAAATTTCTTGAATATGGTCTGCGGCAATCGGTAAGCGAGCGTCGACCGCTTGCCGATCAGAATGCAGCAAAAAGGCCTCTGGATTATCCAGCTTTTGATTAACTTTTTGGATGGTGGTGTTGTCTGAAAAGGCAGCATGACCATCCAGCCGGTAGATGCGAAAATCGACGATACCTGGTACTTTTGCCAAGTCATTGGCGAATTGTTGTGCTTCATCCGCTTGCCCAGAGAGCATGACCGTTTGTAAGGATTGGCTGACAGAATGAGCCAGAACACCCATGGTACGCTCATTTTGAGCCATAATACCGTTTTCTTGATGACGCAGGAAAAAAAACATCTGCACCAACAAACCAACCAGCACAGCGAGGCCAACTAAAACAAGAATGCGGGTACCAATACTGCGGAAGTTTAGCATTATGTAAGCACTCTAAGATTTGTGTGATATTGGCATATTTTCCCATCGTTCGGGGGGGGGGCCCGTTCTTGATGGGAAACCTTAGCTTAACATACGAAGTCAGGCATCGAATAAATCGCGCTAATTATAGGTGAATCAGTTTCTTTTTGCACGGATTACTCGACATAAAAGTTTCTTTGTTAATGTTGCGCCTTCCAGCAAGAGGCGACTCGCCTTTAATTTAGTGCGGTTTGGGGGGTGGATGGGGTTAAGATTAGGTAGAGCACCGGGACCAATACCAACACCACAAAGGTAGCAAACAGTACCCCAAAACCCAAACTTAGCGCCATAGGAATTAAAAAACGTGCCTGCACAGACGTTTCAAAAATCATAGGGGCCAACCCCACAAAGGTGGTCAGTGAGGTCAGTAAGATAGGGCGCAGACGCTGGATACCCGCATGAATCACGGCTTTATAAGGTGAGAGCCCTCTCTCCCTGGTGCGGTTGGCCTCGTGAATTAATATCAAAGAGTCGTTTACCACCACACCCGAGAGGGCAATCATACCCAACATACTGACCATGCTTAAATCATAATCCATGACCATGTGGCCGGCTACCGCGCCCACAAACCCCATGGGAATAACAGACATGATAATCAGGGGTTGACGATAGCTGCCAAAGGGAATCGCCAATAAAGCGTAAATCACCACCAACGCCAATAGATAGTACCGCCGCAGCGTGGTAAAGGTATCATCCCCCTCCTGTTTGGCCCCCACGAAGCGGGCTGTCAGGGCAGGATACTGTTTTTTCAGTTGGGGTAATAGGGTGAGGGTTAATTGCTGCATGGCCAACCGAGGTGAGCGTACCCCAGGGGCCAGTTCACCAGAGATATTAATCACCCGTACCCCTTCTTCTCGCACAATGGTGGTGGGGGCGCTACCTCGTTTAAACTGGGCGAGCTGATAGAGGGGGATCATCGCCCCTTGTGGGGTCTGGATTAACATCTCGCGCAGATCCAGCTCACTGCGGCGTTGCTGGGGTGGATAACGGACCATAATACGCATCTCTTGCCGATCGCGTTGTTCCCGCACGGCTTCGGCACCATAGATGGCGTGGCGCAACTGTTCGGCCAGATCTGCGGCGGTGATACCGTAGCTGCTGGCCATGGGGGTAAGGGTAAAGTCGAGCTGGGGTTTGCCTGCCGAAAAAGCACTCTCCACATTGACCAATTGATCCATCTGCCGCATCTGCTGTTCCAACTGTTGCGAGGCGGCCTCCAGCACCTGTAAATCCGGGTGTGAGAGCTCCACATCCACATCGGCCCCCGCGCCGGGGCCAATGGTGTAGTGAAAGCTCAGCGCCACAATCTCTGGGGGCATGGGCTGCATGGCCCGCCGCCACGCAGCGGCAAATTGGGAGGCGCTCACCCCGGTTAAGGCAATATCTTTAAGATGCAGCTCCATCGCCACCAAATGGCTGCCGCTGCTGGCTAAGGCGCTATTGTGCCCACCGCCGCCGCTGGCGGCTTCGCCCACGCGGGTAAAAAGGCCCTCAATCAGCTCCGCATCCCCTAAATCCTGGGCCGCTTGGCGGGCTGCTGCTTCGAGCCTTTGCTGCATGTCGAGGGTTTGTTGAAAGGGGGCATCATGGGCCAAGCGTAGCGAGGCGCGCACATCGTCATCTTCCACTTTTGGGAAAAAATTAAAGGCCACCACCCCTCCCGTCACCAAGGCGATGGAGAGTCCAAAAAGCACCATAGAGAGTGCCACTACACTCCAGCGATGCCGCAGGCTAAAGAGCAACAGCGGGCGGTAGCGCCCAAGGGTAAAGCGCTGTAAGGCACGACTCATACCCGCGCGACTAGAGCGGCGCAGGCTCTCCACATTCAACCCTGCCGTGTGGGCCAAGTGGGCGGGCAGAACGTAGATGGATTCTAACAATGAAAAGAGCAACACCAGGATCACAATGGCGGGAATCAGATAAAAAATCTTGCCCAGGGTGCCCGGCACAAAAAAGAGCGGCATAAAGGCCGCCATGGTGGTCAAAATAGAGAAGGTGACGGGAATCGCCATCTGCTGGGCACCGGTGATGGCCGCTTGATAGGTTGATACGCCACGCTGCATGTGGGCATAGATATTTTCACCGACAACAATGGCATCATCGACCACCAAGCCCAGGGTCACAATAAAGGCAAACAGGGTGACCATGTTAATGGAAAGATCCGCCCCCGGCATGACCAAAAACGCCCCTAAAAAGGAAAAGGGTATGCCAACCGCCACCCAGGCGGCCAACCGCAAATTTAAGAAGAGAGCCAGTACCATCAAAACTAAAACCAGCCCTAACGCAGCGTTTTTTAACAATAATTGAATGCGGTCTTGCAGAATTTCAGAATTATCCTTCCAGGTATCCACCCCAATGGTGGGGGGCAGGCTTTGGCGTAGATTTTGAGCATACTGCTTAACCCGCTCACTGACCCCGGTGGGGGTCTCTTTACCAACCCGATAGGCGGTCAGGCGTAGGGCCGGTACCCCGTTAAAAAAATAGGCCTTCTCTTCATCTTCCTGATAGCCATCACGCAGGGTGGCGATTTCTCCCAGCCGCACGGTGGCCCCTTGGTTGTCCTCAGCCACCACCATATCTGTCAGTGCTGTCCCTTGAGTGCGTCGTTCAGTTAGACGAATAAGGGTATCGCCACGGCTGTTTTTTAGGGTGCCTGCGGGGCGTTCTAAGCTAGTTTGGGCAATTCTGGTGGCCACATCCCCCAACGATAAACCAAGGGACTCCAACCGGTTGCTGGGGATCTCGATGTGAACTTCGGGATTGGCTAAGCCACTCAATACCACTTGCGTGATACCCGAAATGCGCAATAGATCCTGTCGGACTCGCTCAGCAATGGCGTGTAAATCGCCCATGGGAACCTTACCTGACAGGATAAGATCAATCACCTGGCGCTTGTTCATCACCCGTTTGACGACGGCTCGCTCGGCTTCATCGGGGAAGGTGGTGATGCGGTTGATCTCGCTCTGCACATCCGCCAAAATGCGGTCGCCATCCACATCCCGCTGCAACTCTAGGCTGATACTTGCTAAACCCTCCGCCGCCTGCGAGGCCACGCTCTTGACCCCTTCTAATCCCTGCACCGCCTCCTCAACGGCCAGCACAATGCCTTGTTCCACCTCGGCGGGGCTGGCACCTGGGTAATCAACGGTGATCACCACCCGATCCAGATCAAACTCAGGAAAGATCTCCTGTTTGCTCTCCATCAAACCCAGCATGCCACCCACAATCACCACCAACATAAAGAGGTTGGCAGCAACCGGATTACGTACCATCCAGGCAATACTCCCCCTTTTTTGGGAGAGAGAGGCGGATGCCGTGGATGGGGGTATCATGGTTGTTGCCCTTGGGTAGACAACGCTGTGGATTGCGTCACGCTGACAGATTGCCCTTCAACCGGTAGGGAGAGGGGGCTGGTGACCAGCAGCAAGGGCTTTTGTCCGGCCTCGGTTAAGGTGGTATACCAAACCTCTCCCTGTTGCCATAGGGGATGTATCCCATAACTACGCAGTGTGGGATTTTGCAACGTTTCTACGGTCCAAATGCGGTCACCATTATGGCGAGCCTGGGGCGGTATGGCATAGATATGAGGTTGCAGTTGTCCGGTAAATTGCGCTTGCACAAAGCTGCCGGGCAGCAATAAGGTGCCGCGGTTTTGCATGGGATTGTCCAATTGGGCAAGCAGCACCAAGCGCCGAGTTGGTGCGAGCAACTCGCCAACAAAACCGGTTAATTGGGCCACGCTTGGCGGGGCTTGTAAGTCGTGGGCGGGGCGCAAAAACAGCTTGGGACCCTCTCCCAGCTTGAGCTTATTTTGATCCAGCAGAGCAAACTGGCTGGATGAAATGGGCAGATGTACCAAAAAACGCTGGCTATCCAGCAGGCGCGCGATCTCCTCTCCTGCTTTAAGCCATTGGCCCATGGCGACATCCTTGCTGACGACCAAGGCATCAAAGGGGGCATAAAGTTTGGTGTAGCTCAACTCTTGTTGGGCTTGGGCCAACTCGATACGGGCCATCTCTAATTTTTGCCGCACCACACCCAAATGGGGCAGTCGCAAGGCTAGGTCAGAGGCTTGCTCAACCTCCCCCAGACGTAATACCGCCCAATCCTGTTTGGCGATCTTTTGCCGACCGGCTTCAATCTCTAACTCCAGCTCAGCGGTACGGGTGCGGGCCTGTTGGGCTTGTAGATGCAGCCGTGCCTCCCGATCTTCCAAAGAGAGCAACAAGGCCCCTTGTTTAACCGCTCCGCCCAGCTTTAAAGCGGGGCTTATGTAGGCCACTCGCCCCTGAATGCGAGTCATGAGACGCAGCTGGCGGTCGCTGCGCACCTCGCCATGCAAGATGATCTGGGGGGCTTGCCAGCTTGGCTCCACACGCTGCACCGTAACCACAGGCTGGGCTTGCAGCGAGCTGGGGGTCGGAGGCAGGCGGTCCATGCTGCCGATCAAACGAATGCCCCATGCACCACCGGCTAAAATAAGCAGGGGGAACAGTAGAGTGCGTAGAGCTTTTAAGCGGTTCATGGGCCAACCTAGAACGTCATTTGATAAGAACGTGAGCAAAGTGTCAGGCTCGTGGCAGCACCCATGAGCAATAACCCCCCACAGTGTGTAATGAGACGGGCAAATAGGGAAGGATTTTATTGTTGCACAGGAGAGGGGACTAAGGCTTGGTCTATTTTGACAACTAGGTGAGCAAGAAAAGACAGTTGTGAAGGTTTTTCGACAGGCATGCGCCCTGCGTGGTGCGTGGGTGAATGTTGAGGAAAAACATGCAACATTCCATATTTAGCTCTAGCTAATTGAGCGGTAAGCGTGTCAAAACGGAACAAGCAAACCCATCATGCTATGCTTGGCTGGGGGCGAACATCTAGACCTTTGCAGAGGATAAAAATACCGTCATGAGTGAGCGGATTTTGATTGTTGAAGATGAGACCGATCTTCTGCGTACGTTGGAGTACAATTTTACCCAAGCGGGTTTTGACACGGTAACCACCACCAATGGACGTGAGGCCATTCGTCTGGTATCCCAAAAACCGGAACCCGATTTGGTGGTGTTGGATCTCATGTTACCGGGCATTTCCGGTTATGATGTGTGCAAAACGCTGCGTGATCGGGAGAGTACCCGTAAAATTCCCATCATTATGCTCACCGCCCGGGGGGAAAGTCTGGATCAAGAGATGGGCTTTGATGCCGGTGCCGATGATTATGTGACCAAACCCTTTAGCATGCGTGAGCTATTATTACGGGTAAAAGCACTTATGCGCCGTGCTCAGGTGGTCTCTTTACCCTCAGCGGCGGTTGAAGACCTCTGTTTTGGTCCACTTACCGTCGACCAAACCGCCCATCAAGTCTGGGTAAACGGCCAAGAAGTGCAGTTAACCTATATGGAATTTAAACTGCTGGTGGCCTTTTTAGAGAATCGGGGACGTTTGCTTACCCGTGACTTTTTGCTCGATGAGGTGTGGGGGCTCTCTGCCGCCGTTCAGACCCGCACCATTGATACCCATGTTAAGCGCCTGCGCCAAAAACTGAGTGATGCGGGGCAATACATTGAAACGTTACGTGGGGCAGGTTATCGATTTCTTAAAGAGCTCCACCACGACTAAGCCAAAAAAACGCTTCCATAAAACCTGTTACGCACATCGAGCGGCCAACCGGTGGCCCCTATCGACACCTATCAGATCGCGGGCCGATCATGACCACGATGATCGGCCCTGACCATAGGCTGGGCTAACTTCCCGCTGGGCGAGCACCGCTGGCTTCAATCCTGGCAATAAACTCTTTCAGGATGGTAGTGTAGAGCGATCCTTTAAGAATTTTATCTTCAACGCCATGGTCAATATTGGGGTTATCATTAACTTCGATCACAAACACCCCGTTAGGGGTCTGTTTTAGATCCACACCATAAAGACCATTTCCAATTAAAGAGGCCGCCCGTCGGGCAGTCTCCACCACTTCAGCGGGTACCGCTGTCAGCGGTAAGGCGCGAAATCCGCCATTTTCCACCCCACCATCGGGATGGTGGTGGTAGATCTGCCAATGGTTGCGCGACATCATGTATTGGTTGGCAAACAGGGGCAGTCCTCGTAGTACACCAATGCGCCAATCAAACGAGGTGTACATAAAGGTCTGTGCCAGAATCAAACGAGAATGGGCAAACAGACTCTTGGCCCCTTCCATCAAACTATCCAGATTTTCCGCACGGGTCATGCCCCGCGAGAAAGAGCCGTCCGGAATTTTTAGAATGATGGGTGTGCCCAATACATCCATCAACTCCTGTGCAATCTCCGGGGTAAAGCTTTGCCGATCCACAACCCGGGTATTGGGTACGGGGATGCCGTTGGCACTAAGCAACTCATAAAGATAGACTTTATTGGTACAACGGATAATCGAGCCCGTATCGTCAATGACTGGTAAGCCTTCCTGCTCGGCCTTGCGGGCAAAGTGAAAGGTGTGGTCACTGATGGAGGTTGTTTCCCGCAAAAAGAGGGCGTCAAACTCGGGAATGCGGTGGATATCCTTGCTGGTGATCATATCGACCCGCATACGCAACGCTTGACCTGCCTTAACAAATTGCGCCAGGGCAGGGGCATCCGATGGGGGCAACTCTTCGTTAGGGTTAACCAAAATGGCCAGATCATAGAGCGGCGCGGTGCGGCAGGGCTTGCGACGCAGAGGTAAGCGCGCAAAGCCGCGTAAACTCTCTTCCACAAACAGCCGACTCGTCTTTGCCACTTGGTGGGGGCCCAGAGGCTTTAAGCTGGTGATTTTCCACTGTTGTGGGCTTTTTTCAACAACCTGTACCCGCACAATAGGGTAACGAAAGACATCAAAGAGTTGACGCCCTAACAACGCTAAAGCAGGCTCTTCCGTTTGACCAAAAGCGACCAAAAATTGAAAGGGTACCGCTTGCTCGGTCAGTTTGGCATGGGCCTTGGCCAAAGCATCATTCAACTCAGGTAATAAAAAGGCATAGAGGCTTTTGTGGGAAAGGTCGAGAATATCGGCCATGCTGGGCAGCACGATATCCCCACGTGCTTCTGCCAGTAAAGAGCAGTAATAGCCCCCGCTCATAATGTGGGTATGGCGGCAGAGGTTAACCACTCGGTTGGCACCGACGCGGCGGTTTTTAGACTCCCCCCTAGCTAAATACTCAGCAACGGTCACCACATCAAAATCTGTGGTGGATCCAAACCAATCCGTTTTGCTGTCTACCACGATGGTATAGCGTGCAGCCACTCTGTGTTCCACCTTTCTTATTGTTGCCTAAACCTGTTGATAGAGCTAAAGACACCGCTCCATACGCCAAGCGGCGGTGTCATCTTCATAATAGCCTTCAATACGCCCAATTAGGACATATCCACGGTTGCGGTAGAGGGTTAATGCCGCTGCATTATCCACCCGCACCTCAAGGCGTAGGCGGTGGCGGCCCTTCTCTAGGGTCGCTTGCTCTAATGCGGTGAGCAATGCTGCTCCAATACCTAGCCCCCGTACCTCTGCGGCAACGGCGAGGGAGTAGAGCCGGGCTAGCTGGGTGCCTTGTCGTAACAACACTGCCCCGTATCCCACGATCTGCCCCTGTCGCTCAGCCACCAATAGCACGGCGTGGGCGGTGCCTGTGAGCATACGCAGCAGCCCGCGTCGACTAAGACGGTCGCCACTAAAGCTTTGATTTTCTAAAATCACCAAAGAATCAATATCCTCCCTGCGGCCAACGCGTAGCGTGCTAGGGGCGGTGATCGTAGCGCTGCGTTGGGTCATAACAGCGGTCCTGGGTTCCGGCGAAACCAACTGGCAATGGCGTAGCGGTCACACTGGGTGGGGCTGACCTCATGAGGCCACGCCTCACTAAGAAAACAGACCATGGTGCCGAGTTTGGGTTGCACGGTGAGTGTAAGACCATGCCCACTAGGGTGAATCAACAGCGCCCCGCCATGATGCGCCTGCCACTGAGGGTTAAGATAGGTCACAACGGTAACAATGCGGTTTTCCTCCCCCACAAAGGCATCTTTGTGACGGCGGTAGTAACCTCCTGGTTGATAACAGCTAAATTGGGACTCTACATAAAAAAGCCCCAATTGCAGGGCGGCATTTAACGTCAGCCGTAGACGCTCTAGCCATGCCATGTAAGCCAGTTGTGCGGCGGTGGTGCCGTCCAACCAAAGGATTAGGTCGGTACGTAGGGCATCGTTTATGTGGTGTCCGTCGGCTCGTCCTACCCCGGCCCGGCGCAGATGGCCCCCTTGATGCTGGGCCGTAACCTCTTGATGCAACGCCAGCAACATGGGCAAATTACCCTGTTGATGGCATACATAAGGGCGATGCTGAACCATGGATTCTATAATTTCATGAAACAAGTTTTGTTCGAGCAAGGTTTCTTCTGCGACATCCATTTTTTTGCCCCTCAATAACCATTGCGCCAAAGGGCCAAACACGACTGCAACATGGCAGGGTCGCAGGGGCTGTTGCCTCATACTGATAGACACGAGTGCTCGCGGCTCAATTTAAAAACAATCTCATCTCTCTATTAATCCAGAACCACGATAAAGGAAAGTGTTTTTTATAGATAGAGCATCCATGGTGTCGTTTGTTTTTTTTAAAATTATCAATAAGATAAATAAGCTATCAATTTTAACGATCCCTACGATCCAAATTATGCGATGAAATGGACCCTACTCACGGGATGTTCATGCTTCGGACCGAAAGGATGTTGGAGATCTTTGCTGGCGACACGCCACCGAGATGGCCCCGTAGAATAGGTATTTAAGATATCGTTTTTTAAAGATAAAAAAGGGATAATGGCAGCCGTCGATAGGCCGCTAAGGGGTGAGGAGATCGCGCGACAGGCTCTAACGGATGGTTACGACCCAAAGCAGGGGCTTTGCTCTCTATCGGTTAGGGCCTGTCGCCATAAAGGTTTGACGTTCTATGGGTGGGAGGAGAGACGTTCCAGTAGAATATGCAGTAGAGAGCCCAGGCGTGCCTCATTTTCCGCCACCTTTTGTTTAAAGGCCGCATAGGTGAGGGGTTCGTCAGAGATACCATTGGCATAGTTATCCACAATGCAAATGGCTGCATAGGCGAGGTCTAACTCGCGGGCCAAAATGCACTCCGAGGCTACCGTCATGCCCACCACATCGGTAAAGGCTTGATACATGCGTATTTCTGCCTGGGTTTCAAAACGGGGGCCACGGGTCTGCCAGTAGACACCCCCGTCAACGGGAGCGCCAAAGGATTCGCTGGGGGGCCATGCGGCTAAAATCTGCTGCCGCCATGCGGGATCAAAGCCAGGGACTTGATGGCCACGGGCATCTTCAAAAAAAGTGGGACAGACATCCAGCCCTAGAAAATCATCCGGGATTAAAAAGGTACCGGGGGGGTGCTCCAACTTCATGCTGCCCACTGAGCCAATGGCCAGCAGATGGGTAATGCCATACTCCTTTAACCCCGCCAAGTTGGCTTTATGGTTAATCAAGTGTGGTGGTGTGTAGTGGTCCATCCCGTGGCGCTGTAAAAAGACCAAGCCCTGTTTTTCCAACAGGGTGACTTTTCCAAAAGGGGTCGCAATGGGGTACTCTTTAGCCCCGCTGAAAAGATGGGATTCCAACAGGCTGGTACCACCGATCACGGCAATTTTACGTTGGGCAGACATTTTATTTTTTCATCCAGTCAGGTAGCGTGTCAGATACCTTGGGATCACGTAACTCGGCAGGTGGCGGAGGTGTGCGGTCGTTCTTAATCCACCCCCAAAACCGCTCACTTTTGGTCTTTTGTGCTTCAAGCGCATCGGCCTCTTCCTTAGAAACGGCGGTGCTGTTCACCTCTTTGGGCTGACGGCCAATATTTTTTACACGCTGCCAAAGTTTCCGATAGAGCAACTGTTTATCATCCTGCGCGCTCAAATCATTTTTTAACCACTCGGGCGAACCCTCGGGGTGCTCAATAATGTTGCCTTTGGCTTCCCGCCAAGTATGCCGCCACCAGGTGAGGGGCTTTTCAGAGAGCTTTTCGGTCACCTGCGGAGCCAGCAATTGATCTTCAAAATTACGCTCAACTTTGCGCACCACACCGGTACGGTCAAAGGTGATCTCCACGCGGTTAATGGCTTGCTCCCCTTCTTCACGGCGATCCATGATGTAGATCCAGCGGGGAGTGTCCAACATATTAACCAGGGTTGGTGGACCCAGCAGATCATGGACATCGCGCACATTGGACTGGTTCTCCTGCAATTTAGCCAGGGCGGTTGGGTCCAAAATAGCCCCTTTATCAACGTTAGGGGTTTTACAACCGCTGAGCCCAACGGCCAATAACAGGGCAAAAAAGAGTAAAATCGGCTTAAACATGAAGAGGTCCTGACGTTGAGAAAGCGGTTACCCAAAGGTTTGAGGTCGGTTCTGTCAACCGCAAACCCGATTGGGTCTGTGGATGTCTTGCTTTCAAGCGGTGCTGATAAAGCCCCCATTCCTAACATGGGCCGCAACCCGGAACAAGGGTAGATGGGTGCCGGAAAAAAACCTTGCCCCTGGTTGTCCAGTGCCGATGGTGCTTGGCAAACGGATGACCACAGCGTAAAACAATGCATGGGACATACCACCTCATCGGCATGCGCTAAATTTTCATCGCTTGGGTTTGCTCCATGCGAAGCCGCTTGCACCGTCGATTTCAGTGGTTACAATAGGGTTCCGCAATCCCATGCGTATTGCACCGGGCCAGCATTTTTCGGCCCGTGACGCATTGGGCTTTTCTTTCACCCTCTGGCTGGAGCCAAGCCACCATGTCGTTTTTGCAAAAAATTGTGCCTTTCCTGGGTAAATCGGACCAGGAGCGGTTGGAAGCGTCTCTAAAACCCTGGGCTACGGCGTTGTATAATAACATCGCCGAGCGCGTGGTGCTGCTCAGCCAGCCCCAAGGCCCCTTAAAGATGGAGCCCACCTTTGACCTCAATTTTGAGTTGGCGGTCTTTTGGCTCAGTGCAGCCCAAGCCAAAATTAAGGCTACCTGCACCCAAGCCCAGGCCATACAGCTTAACCAAGTCTTATGGAACGTCACCTTTGAAGGCTTTGATTATAGTTTGCGGGATCGCGGGGTGCTGGATGTGCGCTTAGGGGCGCGCATGCATAAACTATTGCCCCATGCACAGGGACGACGTAACGCCTATGTGACCGCCATTGAAAACCATGATGACGATGCCATGAAAGCGGCCATCATACGCAATATTTTGGATGGAAAAGCCGATTTGAACGACAGCAGGGTTGAACTGTTGTTCCAAAGTCTGGATGATATCGCTAAACTCGATCTGGTGGTCAAACTCCCCATTGAGCTGTTGCCCGCAGAGTAATGACCCTCTATGCGAGCCCTGTTTTTCTAATGAATGCGTCTCC
Source organism: Magnetococcus marinus MC-1 (assembly GCF_000014865.1). Lineage (NCBI taxonomy): Bacteria > Pseudomonadati > Pseudomonadota > Magnetococcia > Magnetococcales > Magnetococcaceae > Magnetococcus > Magnetococcus marinus. The sequence continues at coordinate 2,345,826 of NC_008576.1, read as the reverse complement.
AAAAAGTGATGAGGTTCTCATGAACAAGCGTACCATCCGTGATATTGACATCAAAGGTAAGCGGGTTTTCATGCGTGTGGATTTTAATGTGCCCCTCAATGAGGATGGCACGGTCCGCAGCGATAAGCGCATTCAGGGTGCGCTGCCCACCATTCGTTATGCCATTGAGCAGGGGGCTAAAGTAATTTTGGCTTCTCACTTGGGGCGCCCCTCAGGGGATAAGTTTGAACCCGAATTTTCACTAAAGCCTGCGGGTGAAGCGCTTGCCGCGCTGTTGGGCCAACCGGTCAAGCTGGCCCCAGATTGTGTAGGGGCCGAGGTCGAAGCAATGGTGGCCGCCATGCAGGATGGTGATGTGGTGTTGCTGGAGAATGTGCGTTTTCACAAGGGTGAAACCAAGGCGGATGTTGAGCTTTCCAAGGGTTTTGCCAAGTTGGCCGATGTGGTGGTAAACGATGCCTTTGGCACGGCACACCGGGCCCATTCGTCCAATGTGGGCATTACCGAGTTTGTGCGCCCTGCGGTGGCCGGGTTTTTGATGGCCGATGAGATGGACTATTTTGATAAGGTATTGGGTGCGCCCGAGCGTCCGGTCATGGCCATTTTGGGGGGGGCCAAGATCTCAGGCAAGATTGATGTGATCGAGGCGCTGCTGGACAAAATGGATAAGATCATTATTGGCGGTGGCATGTCCTTCACCTTCTTCAAAGCCATGGGTTATGAAATTGGCAACTCGTTGTGTGAAGATGAGATGTTGCCGGTGGCAGAAAAAACCTTGGCTAAAGCCAAAGAGAAGGGGGTATCCCTGATCCTGCCAGTGGATTGCGTGGCGGCGGACGCCTTTCGTGAGGATGCCAATACCCAGATCTGCTCGGTAGAAGCACTACCCGCTGGCTGGATGGGGCTGGATATCGGGCCTGAGAGCGTCAAGCTGTTTGCCAAGGCGTTGGAGGGGGTTAAAACCGTCATTTGGAACGGCCCCATGGGGGTGTTTGAAATGGCCCCCTTTGCCAGTGGCACCAACCATTTGGCCCATTTGTTGGCGGAGAGTGATTGTCTTTCGGTGATCGGGGGTGGTGATACGGCGGCGGCGGTTAAACAAGCGGGCGTGGCCAAGCAACTCTCTTACATCTCCACTGGTGGTGGGGCCTCGCTGGAGTTGATGGAGGGCAAACAGCTGCCCGGTATCACCTCGCTGGATGATAAATAGAGCAGCATAATGGTCAAGAGAGCCGGGCAAGATCCCTTGGCCTTGGCGTTAAAAAATAGGGGGTAGGCACACCTGTATCGACCTGCTTGAGCCTGCTTTTACAAGCGGGCAGGGTGTGTTGCCCCCCTCGATTATCCCATTTTAGGTACGGAGTCGGAGACGATGCGTCGAGCTTTAATTGCTGGTAACTGGAAGTTGAACGGTACGACCCAAGCGGCCACAGCCCTAGCCACCGCTGTGCGGGATGGTGTGGCCGCAAACAAGCCCGATTGCGATGTATTGGTGTGCCCCACCTTTACCGTGCTCAGTGCGGTGCAGGGGGTTGTGGCCGGTTCAGGTGTGGATCTTGGTGCGCAAAATATGGCTGTTGCCAGCAGTGGCGCGTTTACCGGTGAGATCTCCGGTGAGATGCTCAAGGATGTTGGCTGTAGCTATGTGATCCTGGGCCATTCTGAGCGGCGCACGCTGTTTGGTGAAACCAATGAACAGGTGGCACAAAAGGTAGCCTCTGCCTATCGGGATGGTTTGACCCCCATTCTTTGCGTGGGTGAGACCCTAGAGCAGCGTGAAGCGGAACAGACCATGCAGGTGTTGGAGCAACAACTGCTGGCCTGCTTGCCGGTGCTGCCCGCTGATGCGGCAAAACAGCAGCAACTGGTGGTGGCGTATGAACCGGTTTGGGCCATTGGCACCGGAAAAGTGGCCAGCACCGCCCAGGCGCAAGAAGCCCATGCCTTTATCCGTGGTCTGCTGGCTAAAGAGTTGGGGGCCAATGTGGCCGATGCGGTACGTATTCTCTATGGCGGTTCCATGAAACCCGATAATGCCAAGGAATTGTTGGGACAAGCCGATGTGGATGGCGGTTTGATCGGCGGGGCAGCATTAAAGGCGAATGATTTCCTTGCCATCATGGATGGTTTAACGGCATAATAGGCGGCTTAGTTGCCGAATGAACAAATTTGGCAGCGGGGTGGTGTTTACCACGCCGCTGTCTTGCTTTTTGGAGCCCGACCTACGATGACCCTGTTGATTACCGTACTCCATGTTATGGCGTGTCTGATCCTTATCAGTGTGGTGCTGCTCCAAAAAGGCAGTGGTACCGATATGGGTGCTGCCTTTGGCGGTGGCTCTTCTCAGAGCGTGTTTGGCGCTTCTGGTGGGGGCAGCTTTATGGGTAAATTTACCGCTGGAGTGGCGGCGATCTTTTTGCTGAGCAGCATGACCTTGACCTTTATTTCCACCAAAGGGAGCAATGCCAGCTCGGTGATGGATGGGGTAAAAGCGCCTACGGCCCAAGAGCAAAAGCTGCCCGCTGCACCGGAACTACCCTTGGTTCCCAAAGAGGCCAAACCGGTGGAGAATACCGGTAGCAAACCTATTCCTGTGGAGTAGTACGCTCCCTCCGTTGGATGCCCATGCGATTGCAGAGGCTCGTTGCTCTGCTCTTGGCTGTTTGGTGTGCCCAACATAAGATTAAAAAAAAGCGCGTTTATCGCGCTTTTTTTTATGGTTCTTGCAAAAGGGGTCTCTCACCTTTAGCGCGGGGGCACATCCCGATAATAACCCTCCATACGTTTGTGGGAGACGGGTATGGCTGTTTTGAGATCCTGGGCAAACAGTGAGACGCGATACTCCTCCAAAGCCCACCTAAACAGCACCAATGCTGCTGGTAGATGAGTTTCGTGCTGATACTTTTCCATGAGCCGGTCATACTTTTCCTGCCAGACGCTATACTCGGCCTGCCGCTCCAGATCTTTACCGCTATTGTGGCGGCCTCGCTCTAAACGTAGCAGCATGGCTTTTAGATAGCGGGGTAAGTGGCTCAGCCATTGGGGGGGCGTGGTGCGTAGAAATCCCTGGCCTAGCAGTTTGTCCAAATGGGCTTCAATGTCCATGGCCACCTTTTGTTGAGTGGGATACATGGGCTTTTTTAAAGCGTTGCGCAATAGCCCAAACTGCACAAAGGTTTCATCCAACAGCTTACCCATGGCCTCGACTTCTGGAATAAGGTGGGCGCGACCTTGGGCCAGTATCTTCTGGAAATCTGCCTGATTACGCACCTGTTCCGGCAGCACCCCTTGGTTTTCAAAAAATACCCGATCGGCGGCGGCATGTAATAGGGATTTTACCAGCACCTCTTTGCGCTCAAGATGGGTGTAGTGTGCCAATGCTTGGTTGGAGATGGGCGGGTTTTTTTGGACCATCTTGACTTGCTGGTGCACTTGCAGCAGCAACAGCCGACGAAGCCCAGCATGGTGCATGCGTTGGGCCTGCTCTTGGGTTTCGGCCATGGCGATACCCACACTGCCGCCATCATCCCGCAGGGCGGGGTAGCAGGTGATGGGGCGGTTGCGTTCGGTCATTAAAGCCATGCGCAGGGGCAGGGGGTCAAAATTCCAGTTGAGCAGCCCGCTCTTTTCATGGCTCACTTTGGGCAGCGCCTCAAAGCGGTCACGGGCATCCTCCGCGTAGTGCTCTTGGAGCAACGCCAAATCTCGACCTTGGGCAAGCACTTTGCGGTTGCTGTCATCCACGATGCGAAAATTCATCTGAAGATGTTCGGGTAGATTCTCCCACTGCCAGGCATCGGGGGGGATCTCTTCACCCACTTTGGGTTCGATCAAGCGGGCCAGTAGAGCGGTAAGGGTGCCTTGATTAAAGGGCAACTGCGCGGCGCACCATTTGGCTGTTTGGGGGAGGGGGACCAAATGTCTACGGTAACGCTTGGGTAAGATTTTAAATAGTCCGACAATTTTTTCTTCGAGCAGTCCGGGTACCAGCCATTGAAAATCGGCGGTGCGAAACTGGTTGAGCACCGGTAGCGGAATAACTGTGGTCACACCATCATTGCCTTGGCCGGGGTTAAATTGGTAGATGAGCGCCAGTTCATGGTCACGTAAGGTGATATGCCCGGGAAACTGCGCATCGTCCAGATTGGCCCGTTGTTGAAACACCACCTCGCGAGGGAGAAACAAGGCTTTGGGATTTTTGCGCTCGGCGCTGCGCCGCCATTGATCCAAAGCTTGCAGGTTGTTTATGTCTGGCGGCAAGACCCCATCAAAAAAATCAAACAAGGCTTGATCGTCCGCCAAATACCCCCGTTCCCGGGTGCGATGTTCCAACCCCTCGGCCTCTTCAATCAGGGCACGGTTGTGTTGGTAAAAGGGAGCGTTGCTGTGCATATCCCCGGCGACCAAGCCATTATGGATAAACATGGCGCGGGCATCGGCGGGCGCAATGGGGGCGTAGGGTACCGAACGCTTGGGGATAAGGGTCAAGCCAAACAGTGTGACCCGCTCATAGACCATGGTTTGCGCAGCGCGTTTTTCCCAATGGGGATCAAAGGGGTGTTTTTTCACAAGGTGGGGGGCGACCTCTTCCACCCATTCGGGTTCGATCTGGGCGAGCAGTCGAGCGTAGAGTTTGCTGGTCTCTACCAACTCCGCCGCTACAACCCACTTGGGGCTTTTACCAAACAGTTCCGAGCCTGGGAAAATATGAAAACTTAATCCCCGCACCCCATCATATTGGTGTTTCTCCCCCTTCATGCCCAAATTCCCTAACAGCCCCGCCAACAGAGCTTTGTGAATGGCGGCATAATCGCCTGGAGCTTCATTAAGTTTTAAGCCCAGCTCTTTGACGGTGCGGGTGAGTTGATGGGTTATATCTTGCCACTCTCGCACCCGCAGAGGGGAGAGATACTGTTTTTTTAAAGCGTTCCGTAACTGGGTCTTGGACCGGGCTTGCTCGGCCATCTCCTCAATGTGCCGCCATAAACGCAGGCGGCCAATAAACTCCGAACGCGGTTCGCTGAAGCGGGCATGGTGCTGCTTGGCACCTCCCTTCTCCGCTTCAGGAAACTCCCGAGGATCTTGGGTGCTGAGGGCGGCGGCCAGGATTAATAGCTCCTGTAGACAGTGAAACCGCTCCGCCGCTAAGAGCATGCGGGCCAAGCGGGGATCCAGGGGCAGGTGGGCCAACTGTCGGCCAATATCGGTGAGGTTTTCATTGTCGTCCAAGCCATCCAACTCTTTGAGCAGGCGAATGCCCTCGCGTATGGCCGTGGGCTTGGGGGCGTCAATAAAGGGAAATTTATGGGGATCTCCCAGCTTTAACGCCTTCATGGTTAAAATCACGGCGGCCAGTGAGGTGCGTAGCACCTCGGGATCGGTATAGAGGGGGCGTTGGTTGAAATCATCTTCACTATAGAGACGGATGCAAATGCCCGCCGCCAGTCGTCCACAGCGCCCCTTGCGTTGGTTGGCCGAGGCTTGTGAAATGCGCTCAATGGGCAGCCGCTGCACTTGGGTACGGGTACTAAAGCGGCTCATCCGCGCCAGCCCGGTATCAATAACCCCATGAATGCGCGGTACGGTAAGGGAGGTCTCTGCCACGTTGGTCGAAAGAATAATGCGACGCTTGGAGCCGGGATTAAAAATGCGCTGCTGCTCTTTGGCCGAGAGCCGTGCATAGAGGGGGACAATCTCCACATGGGCAGGGTGGTGTTTACGTAGGGCCTCTGCCGCCTCTTTAATTTCCCGCTCACCAGGGAGAAAGATCAACACATCACCGTCGGGCAAATCCTCGAACAGTTCTTCGACGGCAAATAGGAGTGCCTCCATGCGTTGATCGCTGTCAGGTTCATTTTTTTCATCTAACGGATTATAACGCACCGCCACCGGATAGGTGCGACCAGAGACGGAAATAATGGGGGCATGGTTGAAATGGGCTGCAAACTTATCGGTATCCAGGGTGGCCGAACTGATAATGATTTTAAGATCGGGGCGTCGTACGGTGATCCCTTTAAGCAGTCCTAATAAAAAGTCGATATTTAAGCTGCGTTCATGGGCTTCATCAATAATGATGGCCTCGTAGCGGCTCAGAAAACGGTCCTGCTGGGTCTCCGCCAAGAGCATGCCATCGGTGAGCACTTTGACCAGGGCATGCTCCCCGACTTGGTCATGAAAGCGCACCTTGTAACCCACCTTTTCCCCTAGGGGCGTGCCCAGATCGCTGGCCAAAAACTGAGCGATACCTGACGCCGCAATGCGGCGTGGTTGGGTGACGCCAATATAACCATGCACCCCCAGCCCGAGTTCCAGACAGATTTTGGGCAGCTGTGTGGTCTTGCCGGAGCCGGTCTCACCGCTCAGCACAATGATTTGATGCTGGGCAATGGCCTGTTGAATGGCCTCGCGCTTACTGCTGATAGGGAGCTGCTCGGGATAGCGCAGGATGGGCAATTGTTGGCGTCGTTTGGCAACTTCATCACACGAGGCCGTCAAACGTTGGCGAAATTTCTCCAAGGCGTGCGGGGCGATGGCTCGGCCTTGACGATGATCCTGTTGCAATGCGCCTAGGGCGCGGCGTAAGCCGTGGCGGTGGCGTATCATGGTATGGGCGACATCCTCTGCCCAGCCCTTTAGTAGGGCGGTGATCTCTTGATTTTCCATGCATCAACCCGTGGCGTAAACATCAAAGCGGGTACTGCGACCCTTGAGTTGAAAATTGGGTTTGGCGCGGGTTAACAGGGGCGCTTTCAGTGGTCGTTTAAGCACCACCCGCTGCTCAGCCGTGGCCATGGCCAGTTCAAAAAGTTGGGGTAGATCCTGATCCTCCCCTGCCAACTGGCGGAGCTGCACCATGGCTTTGCGGGGCAGCGAGCCTTTACCTTCGTGGGGAAACATGGGGTCCAAGTAGACCACCTGTGGGGGCTCTTGCATGTTTTGCAAGAGCTGTATGGCATCCGCTTGGTGGAGGGTGACACGGCGGGCAACCTCAGCCCGTTGGGCATCCTGATGGGCCTGTTCCAGCCCCTCTTGCAGTAGCAGTCCCATTAAGGGTACCCGCTCGGCCCAATGCATGCTGCACCCCATGCGGGCCATCAACCAACCATCCCCACCCAGACCAGCGGTGGCGTCCACAACAGTGGGGGTATGCTGCCCTTTAATACCCACCGCACGGGCCAAGGGCTGCCCCCTTACCCAACTGTCGGGGCCAGCGAGGCCAATGCTACCCCCCTGTAGTTGGGCGGTAATGGGGTGTTGATGTTTGCCATCGGCACTTTTCAGAGCAAGACCAGTCGGACCAACCCATAGCAGTAAAGGGGTGGGGCAGAGTGCCTCCACGGCCACGAGCGGCCAGTGAAAATGGTGTGCCACCTGCTCAGCCCGACTCTGTTGGGCAGTGGTAGCGGGCATAACGCTCAATAGGGACATGCAGCCTCTCAACGGCAAAAAAACAGGGGTCCATCCAACGTAGGTGGTTTATTCTGTGCCATGCGTGCCGTAGAATAAGCGGGTTTCTCTCCCATGTACACCGATGAGCCCTGCTCGTCGCCAAATTTTAAGAGACCGGATTGCCATGAGTCATGCAAACAGAGTGGTCGCTTTTCAAGGGGCCCACGGTGCCTACAGTGAGCAGGCTTGCCGGGAAAAATTGCCCGGCTATCAATCCCGTCCCTATAAAACCTTTGAGGATATCTTTATTGCCGTCGAGCAAGGCGATGCCGAATTGGGTATGCTGCCGGTGGAAAACAGTATGGCTGGGGTGGTCAGCGACAGCTATGATCTGCTGGCCGTCCACAATCTACACATTATCGGCGAATACTATCTGCCGGTGCGCCACTGTTTAATGGCCCATCAGGGGGTGAATGTAGAGCGTATCCACACGGTATATTCCCACCCTCAAGCGCTGGCACAGTGTCACAGCTTCATTAAACGGCACGGTTGGAACCGGGTTGCCGTCTACGATACCGCAGGGGCTGCCGCTGCGCTTAAAGAGGAGCATCGTGAGGGTGAAGCGGCCATCGCCTCTGCGCTGGCGGCTGAACTCTATGGTCTGGATCTGCTGGCCGAGCAGATCCAGGATAGTGCCAACAACACCACCCGCTTTCTGATTATTGCGAAAGACGGCATCATTCCCATGCCCAATGTGGGGTGTAAAATCAGCCTGCTGTTTGAGGTGCGCCATATACCCGCCGCCCTGTATAAATGTTTAGGGGGTTTTGCCACCAACGGCATCAACCTTACCCGGCTGGAGTCCCGACCTGTGGCAGGCCGCGATTGGAGCTACCATTTCTACCTGGATTTTCAAGGTCGTATGGATCAGGTTAATGTGCAGCAAGCCTTAGAAGAGCTAAAATTTTACACCCATAACATGAAGGTATTGGGCTGCTACCCTGAATCCTTGCGTCCAGAAAGCCAGGGCGCTTTATGATTGTTTTTCCCCAGATAGACCCAGTGTTGGTGGAGATTGGCCCGCTGGCAATCCGCTGGTATGGGATGATGTATACCCTCTCCTTTTTGATCGGCTGGCCGCTGCTTAAGCGGCGTGCTGCCAAGGTTATGCCCGATCTTAGTGTGGACCATTTGGGTGATATTATGGTCTATACTCTGCTGGGTTTGGTGTTGGGGGGGCGGGTTGGTTATGTACTGTTCTACAATTTTGACTATTTTCTGAGCCATCCCACCGCCATTTTTCATATTTGGGAAGGGGGGATGTCCTTTCACGGTGGTTTGATTGGAGGCGTGGTGGCTTGCCTGCTCTACGCTCGCAAAAGCCAGATTCCGTGTTTAATGTTGGCGGATTTGGTCTTTCCCATCGTGCCATTGGGGCTATTTTTTGGGCGTATTGGTAATTTTATCAATGGCGAATTATGGGGCCGGACCACCGATTTGCCATGGGGTATGGTCTTTCCAGGGGCGGGGGAGCTGCCCCGACACCCAAGCCAGCTTTATGAAGCCATGCTGGAAGGAGTTATTCTGTTTATTGTTTTGAATGGCTTAGCGCGGCGTTCCCGCACCAGCGGTTTTTTGCTGGGTAGTTTTATGGTGGGGTATGGCGTGTCGCGCTTTTTGGTGGAGTTTGTACGGCAGCCAGATGCCCATTTGGGCCTGTTAACCTTGGGGCTCTCCATGGGCCAGTGGCTTACCTTGCCGCTCTTTTTGTTGGGGGGCTGGTTGATGTTTCGTCCTGGGGCCGGTCCAGGGTTGCCGGGACAGGGAAAGGGCTGTGAACGATCCTTGTGAGTCCCACGAAGCCCGGTTGCAGCGGTTAAAGCGCGACGTTAAACAGCTACCGTTAAAGCCCGGTGTTTACCGTTTTTATGACGACGCTGGCCAATTGCTCTATGTGGGTAAGGCCAAGGCGCTGCGTAAGCGGGTAAGCAGCTATTTTAACCATCTGGCGGGCCACTCTCCCAAAACGGTGGTGATGGTCAAACAGATTATGCGGCTGGAGTTCACCACCACCGCCAATGAAAATGACGCCTTGGTGTTGGAAGCCAACCTGATTAAGGCCCACCAACCTCGCTACAATGTGCTACTCAAGGATAATAAATCCTATCCCTATCTGCATTTAACCACCGATCATGCCTATCCAAGACTGGCGCTGTATCGGGGTGACCGCAAGGCGAGGGGCCGTTTTTTTGGCCCCTATCCCTCGGCCCATGCGGTGCGGGAAACCCTGAATTGGCTGCAAAAGATCTTTCCGGTGCGCCAGTGTGAGGATAGCCAATTTAACCACCGTAGTCGTCCTTGCCTGCAATATCAAATCCATCGCTGTGGTGGTCCCTGTTGTGACCGTATCGATGTCACAAGTTATGGTGCCATGGTCTCCCAGGTTACGCTGTTTTTAGAGGGCAAAGATAAACAGTTGGTGAATACCCTCAAAGAGGCGATGTGGCAAGCGGCACAGGCGCGGGATTTTGAGGGTGCGGCACGGCTGCGGGATCGTATTGCTGGTATTGAGCATGTGCAGGAGCGGCGGCGGCTTAATCTTTCCGGTGAGATTGATCTGGATGTGATGAGTGTGGCGGTGGGCTTAAAAAAGGCGGTGGTGCAGGTCTTTTTTATTCGTGCGGGGATTAATTTGGGCAACCGGGCCTTTTTTCTGGAGCGGGGGGAGGAGGATGACCCCAGCGAGATTTTACAGGCTTTTGTCAGCCAATTTTATCTGGATAAACCGCCGCCACCGGAGATTTTACTGGAGCATCTGCCCCAGCAGCAGGAGATGCTAGAAGAGGCGCTTAGCGCACGCTTGGGTAAGGCGGTCAAGTTGCGCCAGCCGCAACGGGGGGAGCGGCGTCGCCTGTTGGAGATGGCGGTGGAGAATGCCCAACAAGCGCTTAAACAGTATCAATCCAGCCGTGACCATGTGCGGACCCAGTTAGAGGCACTGCAAGAGCTGTTTAATCTGGCCGAGCCACCACAACGCATTGAGATCTACGATAACTCCCACATACAAGATCAGCATGCGGTGGGGGCTATGGTGGTGTTTGGGGCCGATGGGTTTGAAAAAAATCAATATCGAAAATTTAATCTAGAAGCCTCATCAGCCCCCGATGATACCGCCCGCATGATTGAGGTGTTAACACGCCGCTTTAAACGGTTGAAGGAGGGGGAGGGGCGTTGGCCTGATCTGGTGCTGTTGGATGGCGGTATTGCCCAGCTTAACGCGGCGATGAAGGTGGTTGAGGAGCTGCAAATTGATGGGGTGGCTTTTAGCGCCATTGCCAAGGGTCCGCAGCGCCATGCGGGACGGGAGCAGCTTTTCTTGCCCGATCGGCCAAATCCGCTTATACTGCCGCACGATGCACCCTTGTTGCACTTTTTACAGGTGGTGCGGGATGAGTCTCACCGCTTTGTTATTGGTTATCACCGCACGCGTCGGGCTAAAGGTCAAACCAGCTCTCGGCTAGATGGTATAGCAGGGGTTGGTGCCCAGCGCAAAAAGGCGTTAATTAAGCAGTTTGGTTCGGTCAAAGGGGTGCGCCAGGCCACACTGGCGGAGATTGCGGCCTTACCAGGTTTTTCTACGGAGCTGGCCGCGACGATCTTGGCGACCCTGGATGAGCATCATGCTTGAAATGCGGAGCTTATGAATCTACCTAATAAACTGACGGTCTCGCGGATCGTTTTCATTCCATTTTTTATTGTCACGGTCTACCTATCTGGGCGCATGGGTCATCTGCTTTCTGCGGGTATCTTTGTATTGGCGGCGGTGACGGATTGGCTGGATGGCTACTTGGCCCGCAGTCGGGGCCAAATGACCCCCTTTGGCAAATTTCTTGATCCTGTTGCCGATAAGCTGCTGGTGATTGCCGCCCTGATGGTTTTGTTAGCCGAACAGCGCATTGATATTGTCGTGGTGTTGGTCTTGGTTGCCCGTGAAATTGTGGTTATGGCGCTGCGTGAGTTTATGGCGGGCAAGGGAGGCGGTGTGCCGGTTTCACAGGTGGGTAAATGGAAAACAGGCGTGCAGATGGTGGCAATCACCATGCTGCTGTTGGGGGATGCCCTGTTTGGGCTGCCTCTACAGCCAGTGGGGTTGTTGTTGCTTTATATCTCTGCTTTGTTGGCGGTGTGGTCGGCTTTTCTTTATGTACGTAGTGTCTGGTCTCATATTATAGAAGGGGCTGTATAGGCTGGGATTAGGAGGCTTGGTCTGGCAGAGGGCAGGAGCATTTTTTTTAAGATTTCGTGAAAAAGGGCTTGACCCCATAAGGGGGATCTCTTATATTCCCCTCCACCCGATGACGGATTGAGTGATTGGACAGTTACCACACAGGTAGCTTCTTAAAATGTGTCATCGTTGTGCGTGCCGAACACAGTCAGGTATGCGGGAGTAGCTCAGGGGTAGAGCGCGACCTTGCCAAGGTCGATGTCGAGGGTTCAAATCCCTTCTCCCGCTCCATTTTTTTCGGCCGGGTGGCGAAGTGGTCTAACGCTGAGGTCTGCAAAACCTTTATTCGTGGGTTCGAATCCCACCCCGGCCTCCAGCTATACCAAGTTCAAAAAAAGTGCTCGCGGGAGTAGCTCAGGGGTAGAGCGCGACCTTGCCAAGGTCGATGTCGAGGGTTCAAATCCCTTCTCCCGCTCCAACTTTTTTTATCTCGTCTTTTCCTAGAATGAAATCGCCATAATAAAATAGAACGTAACATTAAGAAATATTTGCGTGACTTTGTTTCGCACTTAACTTAATATTACCGTGGTCGTTGTTGGGTTGACTTCTGTCAACCTTAATTACTCTGTGTAAATGGCCTCTATGGTGCCGCTCAAGCGGCTTAATTTAGATGATGTGCAGAGGCTTAATCATCATCCGTTAAACGGTTCAGGAAGTAACCAATGAATAACCTTTCCGGACAAGACCAGATATTCCGCCAGGATGAGCGCGTCATGGTCTTCATTGATGGCTCTAATCTTTACGCGGCCATCCGTTCCTTGGGCTTTGACTTTGATTATAAAAAATTGCTGCGTTATTTCCGTTCTCAGGCCAATTTGATCCGCGCTTACTATTTTACGGCGCTGGGGGATGATCAAGAATATTCGCCCATTCGCCCGTTGGTGGATTGGCTGGCTTACAACGGTTATGCTGTGGTAACCAAACCGATCAAAGAGTATGTAGACCCTGTTACGGGGCATAAGCGCACCAAGGGCAATATGGATATTGAAATTGCCGTGGATATGATGAAACTGGCACCTTATTACGATCATGCGGTGCTCTTTTCTGGTGATGGCGATTTCCGCAGCGTGGTTGAAGTTGCTCAAGGGCAGGGTAAGGTGGTTACGGTGGTGAGTTCGTTAATGACCCAGCCTCCGATGATTGCCGATGAGTTGCGTCGCCAAGCGGACTACTTTATTGAGCTTAACCGCATCAAAGAGCATCTCCAGAGGGATGTCCCCCAAGGGGCGCCTGGTAGCAACCCCTAACAGAGGGTTGTCTTAGGCATAAAAAAAGCCCCCAGATTTGGGGGCTTTTTTTATGCCGGAAAATGAAAATGATGTGCCTATTGATCTTTTTTGGGATGGCAAAGGTCTAACACAGTGTGTAAGGGGTGTAACCACCCTAATTATGGGGGGAGCAACACAATGGGAGGCCGTTATGAATGCTGTGGATAAGTTCTATGGGCAGTGGCAGTCGCAGGCGGGTCCCCATGGTCGGGACGCGCTTCTGGCGCGCCTGCTGGGGGATGATGAAAGCCATATGCCGTGCTACTGTACCAATATAGGAGACGCCCAAAGCGCCATGGATCGTGCTTGGCTGTTGTTGGAGGAGTCCGCGCCGGTACGCATTGCCTGTCATGTGGCGGGACAAGGCCGCGACACGGGGGGGCGGCGTTGCCATGTGGAGTGGTGGCCGGATGATGGTGAGCACTATACAACCCCGCAGTTTGAAAGTGAGGCAGAGTCTCGCGCGTTTGCGGCCTTTGCCTTTTTAAAATTGGAGGCCGGACAGGGCTGATGTGTGACAGGCTGGGGGCTGGTGTGATAAGAGCGGTTTGAGATCGACGATTTCGAACCGCTTTTGTTTTTTTGGATTAAGATTCCTGGACCTAATCGGTGGTTTCGTTCAAGATGAGCCTGTGTTTTGCTTATGATATTGCGCCAAAGGTGTTGGGCGTGTCCTCCATTTAAGCTTGGCTTTACCGGCTCCTGTGAGAAAGCGCCTAGCAAGATTTAGGGGTGTTTTGTGCTGGGCTGAAAAGCGTGTTGTGGGCGGTGGCTCTTGTTCGGTTTAAGGGTCCTTGTGCGCGGCTTGCTCGATACCCTTTTGAACGGCGGCGTTGAGGGGCAGGGGTAGGTTTCAATGGAAGAGAAGCTTTACGTCGGTAAGGTGCTGCTTTGGAAGGGTATGGACGGATGGGTAAGGTTGCTTTTTTATTTCCAGGTCAGGGTTCACAAGCGGTGGGTATGGGGCAGGCATTACATGGGGCGGATGCCTCCTGTGCGGCCCTATTTGAAGAGGCCAACACGGTGCTTGGCGAGGATCTGCGGGGGTTGATGTTTGACGGGCCAGAGGCGGATTTAACGCTTACCCGCAACACTCAGCCCGCGCTGGTCGTGACGGCCATGGCGGCCTATACTTTGCTACGTCAACAAAGTGATCTGCAAGCGGATTTTGTGGCAGGGCACTCCTTAGGGGAGTATGCGGCGATCTGTGCGGCGGGGGGGCTCTCGTTTGCCGACGCCATACGTCTTACCCGTTTGCGTGGGGATGCCATGCAAAAGGCGGTACCGGTGGGGGTGGGTGCCATGGCTGCCATGTTGAATATGGAGGCGGCGTTGGTGGAGGAGGTGTGTCAGGCTGCATCGCAAGCGTTGGGGCAAGTGTGCGTACCAGCCAACTACAACACCCCGGCGCAAATTGTGATCTCTGGGGACAAAGCGGCGGTGGAGCATGCGGTGGCCTTAGCCAAAGAGCGGGGTGCTAAGCGGTGTGTGATGTTGAGCGTCTCGGCCCCTTTCCATTGCCCTCTCATGCAACCGGCTGCGGATGCCATGGCTCAAGCTTTGGCGCAGACCCCGATGCAGGATTTGAGCATTCCCTTGGTGGCCAATGTCAATGCCGGTATCACCACCGATGCCGAAACGGTACGCCAGCAGTTGGTGGCTCAGGTGTGTGGTTCGGTACGTTGGGAGGCCTCCATTCGTGCCATGATTGCGCAAGGGGTGGATCGTTTTGTGGAGATTGGTACCGGCAAGGTGCTCACCGGCATGCTCAAGCGCATTGATGGTTCGGTGCGTGGGGTGGCTGTGAATGGTCCTGAAGATATGGCTGCATTGGCAGAGCTGCTGTAAGGTTAAGGAGTATAAGAGCATGCAAAATCGCGTTGCAATTGTAACAGGCTCCACCGCTGGCATTGGTCAGGAAGCGGCTAAGTTGTTGGCTAAACGCGGCTGTCGTGTGGTGATCACGGGAACCCGTGAAACAAAGATTATGGAGACGGTTGAGGCCATTCGCGCCGAGGGTGGGGTTGCTGCGGGGGTGGCTGCCAATATTGGTGTGGATGCTGATCTGGATAAGCTGGTTGCCTTTGCCCAAGAGCAGTTTGGTGAGGTTGAAATTTTGGTCAATAATGCCGGTATTACCCGTGACAACCTCTTTATGCGTATGAAAGATGAAGAGTGGGATGAGGTGATGGCGCTGAATTTAACCAGCGTTTTTAAGCTCTCTAAGCGGGTCATTCGCGCCATGATGAAG
The DNA here is from genome assembly GCF_000014865.1 of Magnetococcus marinus MC-1. Lineage (NCBI taxonomy): Bacteria > Pseudomonadati > Pseudomonadota > Magnetococcia > Magnetococcales > Magnetococcaceae > Magnetococcus > Magnetococcus marinus. Next base: position 2,330,633 of record NC_008576.1, on the reverse strand, counting down.
GGCCGGTATGGGCGCATCGTCAATGTGACCTCAGTGGTGGGCTTTAGTGGCAATGCGGGTCAGGCTAACTATACGGCGGCCAAGGCGGGTTTGGTGGGGTTTACCAAATCTTTGGCGCAAGAGGTGGCAACACGGGGTATTACGGTGAACGGTGTTGCCCCTGGGTTTATTCAAACAGCCATGACCGATAAGCTGAATGAAAAGACCCAAGAGGCGATTTTGGCCCAAATCCCCATGGGGAAAATGGGAAGTGTCGAAGATATCGCTGCGGCCATTGCCTTTTTAGCATCGGATGAAGCACGGTATATTACGGGTGAGACCATTCACGTCAATGGTGGTATGTATATGGGATGAGCCTGATTTCTATGTCGCAGCTGGGGCGCTGAAGTTTTTTTCGAGGATTTTGTTCGAAAAAGGAGTAAAAAACGCTATTTCTCCGTGCGGCGAAGGGCCGGGCTGTGCTATACAAAACAATCTGAAGGGGATATGCGGTGTGCGTGAGGGCATCCGTAACTATCCATCACCTTTTCTAAGAACAACAGAGGAAGCGAACCGATGAGTGATATCGCGGAACGTGTCAAAAAGATCGTTGCAGAACAGATGGGCGTTGACCTGGACAAAGTTACCGACGACGCCAAGTTTGTCGAAGACCTGGGTGCAGACTCCCTGGACAACGTGGAGTTGGTCATGGCTTTCGAGGAAGAGTTCGGCTGCGAGATCCCAGACGAAACCGCCGAGAAGATCACCTCGGTGAGTGACGCCATCAAGTACATTGGCGAAAACATGGAATAAAAACCGTACGGGGTGCCAAGACCGCAGGTTAACTGCTGCCTTGCTCTCTTATCGGTGACCATAGCCACGGCGTCCTGCTCTTATGTGCAGGACGCCGTGTGCCGTTCCGTGAGGCTAGGCTGTTCCGTAAGCAGGGGGTGTCGTGCTTTTTTGGCGACTGCTCTGGTGCGAAAGCTGGTTGCCACGCTAGGCCATTATGGTTTAAGCATTCATTTTCACGCGGTATGTTCTTGTTTGGAGCATGGTACCGCGATTGAAGCTGCTGAAAGGGTTCTGTTCGTGAATCATAGAGTCGTCATCACCGGTGTGGGTTTGGTCACGCCCTTGGGCGTGGGTAATGATGTAACTTGGTCACGCTTGATCGCCGGAGAGTCTGGCATCGGCCTGCTCACCTCTTTTGATACCGAAGAGTACAGCTGTAAAATCGGCGGCGAGATTAAAGATTTTAATCCCGAGCAGTGGATCGAGAAAAAAGAGGTCAAAAAAATGGACCGCTTTATCCATTATGGATTGGCGGCCTCCCAATTGGCATGGGAAGATAGCGGCTTGGAAGCCCCCGATGAAGAAGCCAGCTACCGCTATGGCGCCATTGTGGGTTCGGGTATTGGCGGTCTGATCGCGATCCAAAATCAAGCCATTGCATTAAAGGAAAAGGGGCCGCGCCGCATCTCTCCTTTCTTTATTCCCATGTCCTTGATCAACTTGGTTTCCGGTCAATTGGCCATCAAATATGGTTTACGTGGTCCCAACCATGCGGTGGTTACAGCGTGTGCCACCGGCACCCACGCCATTGGCGATGCTTACCGTATTGTGCAACGGGGCGAGGCTGATGTCATGGTGGCAGGGGGGGCCGAGGCGGCCATTTGTGAGTTGGGCATCGGTGGTTTTGCAGCGGCACGGGCGCTCTCGACCCGCAACGACGATCCCACCCGCGCCTCCCGTCCTTGGGACAAGGGGCGCGATGGTTTTGTGCAGTCGGATGGTGCGGGCGTGGTGGTGGTCGAGAGCATGGAACACGCCAAGGCCCGTGGCGCGCGCATCTATGCCGAGGTCGTTGGCTACGGCATGTCTGGCGATGCCTACCATATCACGGCCCCCCATCCCAGTGGCGATGGCGCGGCCCGTTGTATGGCTGCGGCTCTAAAGGATGCCCAGATGGATCCCAGTGGAATCGGATATATTAACGCCCATGGTACCTCCACCCCCCAAGGGGATGTGATTGAGACCAAGGCGGTGAAAAAAATCTTTGGTGAGAGCGGTGCAAAAAAGGTGATGGTCTCTTCGACCAAATCTATGACGGGCCACCTGTTGGGTGCTGCGGGGGGGATCGAGGCGATCTTTACCGCCAAGGCCCTGCATGAGGGGGTTATTCCCCCGACCATCAACTTGGATGATCCGGATCCTGAGTGCGATTTGGATTTTGTGCCCCACACGGCCCGCCAAGAGCAGGTAGAGGCTGCCCTTTCCAACTCCTTCGGTTTTGGGGGAACCAACGCGACGTTGGTGTTAAAGAGGGTACGGTAAGTTTTGAAAAGGCTGTTTTTTTTCCTGCTACTGGTGCTGATTGTGGCAGCCACAGGCGCAGTAGGCTTTGCTTGGATGCGCTACGAGGCTTTTTTGCAGCAACAGGCACCTGTGAGCGTTGATTTTGAGGTCGTCCGTGGTTGGGGTGTGGCGAAGACAGCCGAACAGTTAGAAGCGCGGGGGGTTCTTGACTCCGCGCTTTTTTTTCGACTGCTGGATCGGCAAACGCCTGGTACTGCCCTTAAAGCGGGGACTTTTGCCATTGAGGCGGGCATGACGCCCCTGCAAATTTTAGAGAAGTTACGCTCCTCTCAGGTGGTGCAGCGTTCGATCACCTTTCCCGAGGGGATCACCCTGATCCATATTGCCGATAAATTTAGGCAGGCGGGTTGGCCCCAGGTAGGTGATGCCTTGTTGACTCCAGAGGGGGTGCAACGATTGGGGGTGGCGCAGCCCTCATTGGAAGGCATGCTGTTTCCAGATACCTATTTTTATACGCTGGAGGAAGAGGGTTGGGTGGTGGCCCAGCGCATGGCCCAACGGATGCAACAGGTGTTGCAGCAACAGTGGCAAAAGCGTCCAGCTGAACACCCATTAAGCGCTTATGAAAGCCTGATTTTAGCCTCGATTGTGGAAAAAGAGACCGCTGCCGCTGCCGAGCGCCCACAAATTGCTGGGGTGTTTTTTAACCGGCTGGCGCGTAAGATGCGTTTGCAGAGTGACCCTACCGTCATCTATGGCATTGCCGATTATCGGGGGAACATCACCCGCACCCATTTGCGCACATTGACCCCCTATAATACCTATATGATCCAAGGTTTAACGCCAACCCCAATCTGTAGTCCTGGTGCGGATGCCATCACCGCGGTGTTTCATCCGCTAAAAAGCCGTGCGCTCTATTTTGTGGCCCGTGGGGATGGTTCCGGCACCCATATGTTTGCCCAGAGTGTGGCAGAGCATAATCGCAACGTGAAAAAATATCTGGCGCAACTGCGCAAAAACCGCAAGCCATAGAGGCCAACCATGCAGGGTCGTTTTATTACCTTTGAAGGGGGCGAAGGGGCAGGTAAAAGCACGCAAATTGCGCAGCTAACCCAAAGCTTGCAAGCGCATGGGGTGAAGGTGCTCTGCACCCGCGAACCGGGGGGGTGTCCCATCAGTGAGCGGATACGCGAGATTTTGGTAACAGGGCAGGGGGATGATCTGGATGGCACCTCGGAACTCTTATTGATACTGGCGGCGCGACATGAGCATATTCGGCAGGTGATTCGCCCCGCTTTGGCCTCGGGACACTGGGTGCTGTGTGACCGGTTTGAAGACAGCACCTTGGCTTACCAGGGGGGTGGGCGTGGGGGGGATGGTCCATGGTTAAGGCAGTTGGGGCAGTGGATACGGGGGGATGTTTTTCCGGATTTGACCCTGTTGTTGGATCTTGATCCGACGGTGGGTTTGGCCCGTAGCAAGCGGCGTGGGGGACAAGAGCAGCGCTTTGAGCAGGAGGCTCTCTCGTTTCATCAACAGGTACGCCAAGCTTTTTTACAGATGGCCCAACAGGAGCCGCAACGCATGATACCGATTGATGCGGATCAGCCGGTACAGATGGTGGCTGCAACCATATGGCGTGAAGTCGAGGGGCGTTTCTTTGTCTCGTTTTGAACAGATTATGGGCCAGCAGGAGGCCATGGATGCCTTGACCGGTGCGGTACGCACAGGGCGGCTGGCCCATGGGTTGCTCTTTTATGGACCTGCGGGCGTGGGCAAGCGTCTTACCGCGCGGGCCTTGGTGCGACGCACCTTGTGTCAACAGGTGGCAGAAGGGGCGCTCAATGCAGCGGGGGACCGGTTGCTGGATGGTTGTGGGGTGTGCGCCTCGTGCAAACGGGTGGAGGGTGGTGGGCATCCTGATCTATTATGGATGGAAAAAGAGCAAGGGCGCACGCGCTTGCGGGTGGATCAGATCCGCGAATTGGCTCAATTTGTGGCACTCACCCCCTTGTTATCCCCCTACAAAGTGGCGGTTATTGATGAGGTTAGTCTCATGAACGCCAGCGCCGCTAATGCGCTGTTAAAAACCTTGGAGGAGCCACCACCGCACTCTCTGTTGATTCTAACCACCTGCACTCCTGGGGCGCTGCTGCCAACCATCCGTTCCCGCTGTCAAGCGGTGCGTTTTGTCCCTCTTGATGAGCAAACCCTCGGCCAGTTACTGCGCCAGCACACCTCGCTGGAGCCAGGCATGGTGGAGAGTGCCATGGAAATGGCAGGGGGTAGTATCGGGCGTGCACTGGAGTTGTGTGATGGCACTCTATTAAACCAGCGCCAAGAGCTGTGGCAAGGCTTGGTGCTGTTACAAAGAGGGGCCGGCCTAGATACTGTATGCGAAATGGCGGCCCAATGGGGTAGCGCAGAGCGGTTTGAAAACACGGTTATGCTGCTGGAGTTCTGGTTTCAGAATCACATTCGTGCTAGTCTGCGAGATTACGATCCATCCGTTAACCAACAAGAGCTCCAAGCCAGTAACCGTGCTTGGCTCTCTCTTGCGCAACAGTTTGCATGCATGGTGGATGAGGCCCGCATCTTTAACCTGAATCGCCCCTTGATGCTTGAACATCTGTTTATTCGCATCAGCAGGCTGGCGACGCAGGAGGGCTGCCTACCAAGCGTGCGTTCATAAGGAACGCCCGGCAATGTCCGAGATTCAACCCCCCACCACTGCGCCACGGCAGAGCTCTGCCGTAGCCGATCCCCATGAGCCCGAACAGCCTTTTTATGATCCTAATCAAGATAGTGATGAGCACGCGCTATTGGATGGGGAGAGTGACGAACTGGGGGATGACGACAGCTCTGCGGAACCCGAAGGTCGCGAAAAAAATAGAGAGGGACGCAAAGGGCGTAATGGGCAGCACCGGCTGGTGGGCTTTCGTATGGAAAACTCCTGCATGGTCTACCAGATCAAGTCGCGCATTGCCAACTTGCACACTGGCGATGCCATTTTATTGGAAAACCGCGCCGGTGAGGTGGTGCCTGGACGTGTTACCCATGTGGTGCCCTGGGATCAACAGAACAGCAATACTCTGTTTAGTGGGCCGGTTACCCGTATTATCCGACGTATGACGGAACAGGACCTACAGGTACAAGAGACCCGTGAGGTGCGCGAACGGGAGGCTCACCGCTACTGTCGCCAGCTGATTCGTGAACAGCAGCTGCCTATGAAACTCTCTAAGGTTGCCATTCAGGGTAGTAACAAAGCGATCTTTCATTTTACCGCCGAAAATCGGGTGGATTTCCGGGTATTGGTCAAACAGCTGAGCAACCAGCTGGGTCTGCGTGTGGAGATGCGCCAGTTGGGTGTGCGGGATGAGGCTAAGTTACTGGGTGGCATGGCCCCCTGTGGACGCAATTTGTGTTGCTCCTCGCATCTGGATAAGTTTCATCCCGTCTCGGTACGTATGGCAAAAAATCAGGATCTGTCGCTCAATCCAGATTCCATCTCTGGGGTGTGTGGGCGGCTTATGTGCTGTCTTTCCTATGAAAATGAAGTCTACAGCGACATGCGCAAGGGCATGCCCAAACCCAAGTCCCACTTGGTGCTGCCCAATGGAGAAGAGGTGGTCGTGCGGGTGGTTCACCCCATTACCCAATCGGTGGAAATACAGTTTGCTGACCGTACCCGCAAACTCGTTACTTTGGCTGAATTAGAGCAAGAAAACAGCCCGCCTGCCGCGCCCCCATTTGAGCCTTTTATGGAAACCTCCTTGCCCGCACAGTATGGCATGGAGATGGAGGAAGAGATTGTCGATCTGCAACCGGAGCTTTTGCCGCCGCCGCCCATGCCGCCCCAAGCCTTAGAGGTCGAAGCGGAGAGTCCCTCTGTGGAGCGTCCGCAAAAGCGCCGCCGCCGTCGGCGCAGTCGGGATGAGGCGGACAAAGTAGCCAACACCCGTCCGGTGGAGGCTGTTGAGCCGCCTAACAGTCCAGTTGAAAGCAACGAAGAAGCGTCTGGGGATGAGGGCAAACGGCGCCGCCGCCGCCGCCGTCGCCGTGCATCAGGTGAGACCGAACAAACAGGCCAGATCACCAGCCCAAGCTCTGCAAGCTCAGAAGGTAGTGCACAAAAGCCTCATTCAGAGCAGCTGAGCGCGCATCAGACGGCAGAGGGTCAAGCCCCTAAGGGCGATGCTGTGAAACGTCGCCGTCGGCGTCGCCGTCGGAGTGGCAGTGATCGCACAAGTCGTGCAGGAGAGTCTTAATATCTGCTTGTCTGTTGGTGTAAAATGGCACAAGCCCGCTTTTTTGGCGGGCTTGCCTTATTCGTAGGGCCGTGGATGGGCATCCATAACAAATTTTGCTTTTCTTGAGGTATCTCTACGCCTCACCCTCAAGAACCACTCGGATTGGTATTGGGACGGAACAATGTATCTTGCAGATAGCCACGCTCATTTAAATTTTGATGCCTTCAAAGAGGATCTGCCCAGCGTGCTACAGCGTGCGCGCCAGCAAGGGGTCCGCTACCTCAACATGATAGGCACCCGTTTGGATGATGTGGAAGAACTGTTGGCTATGAGCCAGCTTCAGCCCCATCTTTATACCACGGTGGGGGTACACCCCCACTATGCGGATGAGTATGTGACGGCCACACCTGAGCAAATTGCCCAGTTGGCGGATCATGAAAAAGTGGTGGCCATTGGAGAGACCGGTTTAGATTATCACTATGATAAGGCCGACCGCGAGCACCAAAAGCAGGTGTTTCGCACGCAGATCCGCGCGGCCCACATGGCCAAACGACCCTTGGTGATTCATACCCGCCAAGCCGAAGCAGATACCCGCGCCATTATGGAAGAGGAACAGGCCGCCGCATGTGGTGGTGTTATCCACTGTTTTACCGGTACGCAAGAGATGGCCGATTGGGCTCTGGAACAGGGGTTTTATATTGCGCTATCGGGCATTGTTACCTTTAACTCAGCGCAAGATTTACAAGAAATTGCGCGGCATATACCCGCCGAGCGGCTGTTGGTGGAGACCGATGCCCCCTATCTCGCGCCATTGCCCCACCGGGGTGTGCGCAACGAACCCGCATTTGTTGCGCAAACATTGAAAACCATTGCCAAATTTAGGGGGGATAACGCCAAAGATTTGGCTGATATCACCACCGAAAATTATCGCCGCCTGTTTAGGGTGGATCAGGCACGCACCCATGAAAAGGGGGTATTAGCCTATCCCATCGGCAACCGACTTTATATGAATGTCACCCATGGATGTACCCTCAAATGTCAGTTTTGCCCTAAGTGGCAAGCACCAGAGGTACATGCTTTTAACCTAGCTTTAACGGGTAATCCAAGCAGTGCAGAGCTTATCGCGGCGTTTGGTGAACTGGATGCCTTTGATGAAATTGTGTTTTGTGGCTATGGTGAACCAACCTTACGATTGCAGGTGATGTTAGAGGTTGCCGCTGCGGCCAAACAGCGGGGGAAGCGGGTTCGACTTAATACCGATGGCTTGGCAAACTTTGTGTATGGAGAGGACATCGCCCCTAAGATGGCGGGTTTGGTTGATGCAATCTCCATTTCACTGAATGCACAAAACGCAGAGCTGTATGACCGCCACTGTGTGCCGGGTAAAACGGGGGCCTATGCGGGGCTGCTAAGTTTTGTCGATGCGGTGAAACCCTATGTGCCAGAAGTCACCTTAACCGCAATCAGCGGCCTAGAAGGGGTGGATATCCCTGCGTGTGCTGCAATAGCCCGGCAAAAAGGGGTTAAATTTAGGGCCCGACAGTTGGATCGGGTTGGATAAGGCTAAGGGAAGCCTCTCTTTTTTATTATCCCATGTAAGAAAATGACCGATAAGGGGATATAAGGTTGTAAAAAGTCTCGGTAGAATCCTGTTCAATCATTCGCTTGGTCAGCATGGACTGCGAGTATGATAAGTAGGTGAGTACGTGGCTGAAACAAAGAACGAAGGCAAAACCAAGCGCTTTCTCAAGAGCCTGATTCAAACAGGCAAGGGAAAGGGTAAGGATCTCTCCGTAGCGGATGAGAACGGTTGCCACATGATTGAGGATGAGGAGGCAATCGTCAAGATTGTCACCCGCGCGATCGTGGAGCACCTGCCTGTTCAAATTCAGTTGGAAGAGGGCGATGCTTTTACCTTTTTCACCTACTTTGAAAAGGAGAATGATGAGATCACCTATTTGGAACAGGCGCGTTATGTTTTGGTGGATGCGCTGGATCCACCGTTAGGGAATATTAAAATTCGCAGTGCGGTATTTGTGGAGGTCTCCATGTTTACCGAACTGCACTTGGTGCGTACCAAGCTGCGTTTTCAGAAGATTATTGAGGGAAAAACCATTCAGATGAGTTTTCCCCGCTATCTCCAGCAGGAGCCCCAAAAACGGGCGATGGTACGCGCTAAGCTGGAGTCTCAATGGAAATTTAGCTTGGAGATCACCCGCGAATCCGGGGTTAAATTTGCGGCCAAGGCCTACGATATTAGCACGGGTGGAGTGGCCATTTACTACAAAGAAAAGATTCCCAAAATCACCGAAGGCTCACGGGTGGAAACCATTATTTACTGGCCTGAAGGGCCACCCATTCGCGTAGATAGTGTGATCATTGGGCAGTTTAGTAAACAGGGCTACACAGGCTACCGAATTCGTTTTTTGGTAGGTTCCTTTGATCTAAACCAAGCCTTGGGCAAGGTGGTTTCCCTGGCCCAACGCATGAGCCTAACCAAGCGTACCCGGCTGTTTAATAAGGATTAGGCGTGGCTCTTCTGAAAAAGCGATGCAAGGGTGCGAAAACGGTCGGTGTGTGACAAAAAAAAGGGGTCTTTTCATAAAGACCCCTTTTTTTGATACGGTGCTCTTACTGGCGTAGCGTGATAAAGGTGGGGTCTGTCTGAGAGTAGGCCGTTGTATAAAGCGGCCCGTCATCGGTTAATGCGGTTTGCTGCCCAGCTACAATGGTCTGCCCTAACTCGATCCAATGGCGGGCGTAGGTAAGCAGCCCTTGTGCCATTTTTTGGCCCTCTTCAAGAGTATGTGCTGTATCCATATAAAGATCTAATTCATAACCGGCAAACGCCTTTAGACCATCGGTTTTAAGACGTACGCCCCCTTGAAGCTGTTCGGTTTGAATTTTTACCCATAGATGGATGGGTAAAAATTCAAAGGCATCGGCATGTTTACGGTTAATCCGCTCAAACATCATACCCAGGGCGCGTTTGTAGATCACAAATTTAGACCATTTGACCAAAACCCCGCTATTGTTCCAATAGTCCAAGACCGGGCGTCCTTGGTCGGCTAAAATATAGGAGAGCGCCATGGTATTATCCGCAATGGTCAAGGCGTCGCTTCCGCTATAGGCTTGGGTCATGGGGCTGATGATCAAGTGTCCCTGATGGCCGCTAATGAGCTTGGTGAGCAGTTGATGGTCTGGATTATGGGTAAGGCTCTCTTGAAAGTGGCTGAGAGGAACCGGTGTGTCCATGACCTTAACCGCAAAGGTGGTACCCTGGTATTGGATGACAAAGGCTCCTTGGCTTTGCGCACGTTCAGCCCCGTGCAACACTTTGTAAGCCTCCTCAGAGATAAAACGACCAATATGTTTCTCTATGGAAGCTTTGGAGAACAAGACCGGGCGGTCTAACAAAACCGTGTTGATCAGCAGCGTGCGTGCGCCACGTTTGGTTGGGCTTTCGGGCTTAGGTAAAGCGAGGCTTGTTATGGCCGGTGCTGGGGGGGTAACCATTGGCGCTGTTATGGCCGGTGCTGGGGTAACCATTGGCGCTGTTTTGGCTGTAGCGCTGCTCTCCTGCGTCGAAGGGATCTCGGCTGATACCGCTACGGGGGGGGGTGTCGTATTGGCCTGTACCGTTGGCGTGGGTTGAGAGGGGGTGGGTGATCCCGCAAAATTCAGCGCACAGCCATGCATGGATAACAAAACCGTGCCTGCCAAAAGCAGTCGTAAGGTGTAAGACAAACAGGTCCTTATCACGGTTTTCCCTCTCTAATGGACAGATCAGCGCGCGTATGTGGGCCAAGCGTAGAGTTTTTTCTAGGCGGTTGCCCGCATAATGGCGCATGGATTGGCGCAGCGGTTCAGGTTCAGCCCAAAGGGCTAAGCCTGAACCGCTGCCAGTGCGGTATTAACGTACCACCGGCTTATATTTAATGCGGTGGGGCTGTTCGGCATCATCACCGCAGCGTTTTTTATAATCGGCATGGTACTCTTGATAGTTGCCTTCAAAAAAGACCACTTCAGAGTTGCCTTCAAAAGCCAGCATATGGGTGCAGATGCGGTCCAGGAACCAACGGTCATGGCTCACCACCACGGCACTACCGGGAAACTCTAAAAGCGCACTCTCTAGGGCTTGCAGGGTTTCAACATCGAGGTCGTTGGTCGGTTCGTCCAGCAGCAACAGGTTACCACCGCTTTTCACCAGATGGGCCATGTGCATGCGGTTGCGTTCACCCCCAGAGAGATGTTTCACCTTTTTCTGCTGATCGGAGCCCTTAAAGTTAAACCAGCTGACATAGGCGCGGGAGTTCACTTCGCGATCTCCAAGTTCAATCAACTCGTTACCATCGGAGATCATCTCCCACACCGATTTTTCGGCCTCCAACGCATCCCGGCTCTGGTCCACGTAGGTCAGTTTAACCGTTTCCCCCAACCGAACCGAACCACTGTCCGGGCTCTGCTGCTGGGTCAGCATGCGTAAAAAGGTGGTTTTACCCGAGCCATTGGCCCCGATAATGCCCAAGATACCCCCACGGGGCAGCGTGAAGTTAAGATTATCAATCAACAGGCGCCCGCCAAAGCCCTTGCTGAGGTTCTGCACTTCCATGACGATCTCACCCAAGCGGGGACCGGCAGGAATAAACAGCGTATTGGTTTCACGCCGCTTTTCACGATGCTGAGCGGCCAAATCTTCATAAGCCGCCAAACGGGCTTTGCTCTTGGTGCGGCGGGCGCTGGGCGAAGATTGTACCCAAGCCAGTTCTGTTTGTAGACGCTTGCGCAGGCCATCTTCTTCTTTTTTCTCTTGTTCTAAGCGCTTATCTTTTTGCTCCAACCAGGATGAGTAGTTGCCTTTCCAGGGGATGCCCTCACCACGGTCAAGCTCCAAAATCCAGCCTGCCACATTGTCGAGAAAATAGCGGTCGTGGGTTACGGCCACCACGGTGCCCGCATAGTTGGCGAGAAATTGCTCCAACCAAGCGACCGACTCGGCATCCAAGTGGTTGGTTGGTTCGTCCAGCAGCAGCATGTCAGGTTGCGAAAGCAGCAGCCGGGCGAGGGCCACGCGGCGCCGTTCACCCCCGGAAAGGGTGGTGACGTCGGCATCCCAATCGGGTAAACGCAGGGCATCGGCGGCGATCTCCATCTTGCGGTCCAGATCCCAGCCATCCAGATGGTCGATGGTCTCTTGCAGTTCACCCTGCTCCGCGATGAGGGCGTTCATCTCATCATCGCTCATCTCTTCGCCAAACAGGGCCGAAACCTCATTAAAACGGTCCACCGCCGCTTTAACCTCGGCCAACCCCATCTCCACGTTGCCCCGTACCCCTTTGTCTGGGTCCAGTTGAGGCTCCTGGGGCAGATAGCCTACTTTGACCCCATCCGCCGCTTTGGCTTCGCCATTAAAATCTTTATCGATGCCCGCCATAATGCGCAGCAGCGAGGATTTACCCGAACCGTTCAAACCCAGCACGCCAATTTTGGCACCAGGAAAGAAGGAGAGTGAAATATCTTTGAGGATGGTTCTTTTGTTGGGGGGAACCACTTTGGTTACCCGGTGCATGGAGTAGATATATTGGTAGCTGGCCATGGATTTTCCCAATGGTTCAGAGTGATGTTAACGATACAAAAGGGCGCTTTCCCTGGCATTCAGAGAAAGCGCCCTAAAGGTACGGTAGGGAGGTTAGATAACCGGAGTCAACCAACCCATATGTTTAGGATCACGCCCATGTACGATGTCAAAGAAACGCTTTTGTACCTCTTTGGTGACAGGGCCTGCGTGGCCAGGGCCAATTTGACGATCATCCAACTCGCGAATGGGGGTCACTTCAGCCGCTGTACCGGTGAAAAAGGCTTCGTCAGAGACCAACACCTCATCCCGTGGAAAGCGCTGCTCAACCACTTTTAAGCCCATTTCTGCGGCAATGGTCATCACCGTGTTACGGGTAATACCGTTGAGGGCAGAATCCAGGGGAGGGGTCTTTAACGTCTGGCCCTGCACCAAGAATAGGTTCTCCCCAGAGCCTTCGGCCACGTACCCTTCGGTGTCCAGCAACAACGCTTCGTCATAGCCGCAGCGCAGCGCCTCGGATTTAGCCAAGATAGAATTGGGATAGTTCCCCACCGCTTTAGCGCGGGTCATCACCACGTTGGGGTGGTGACGGGTGTAGGAGGAGGTTTTGATGCGAATCCCCTTCTCCATGCCCTCTTCACCCAGGTAGGCACCCCAAGCCCAAGCGGCAACCATGCCGTGGGTTTTTAGAGGGGCAGGATTGATGCCCATGGACTCCGCACCATAGTACATCAAGGGGCGGATATAGCCAGATTTAAGACCATTGAGCTTGATGACATCCTGGCACACTTGGCTGATGACATCACGGCTATAGGGCATCTCCATGCCCAGGATCAGGGCAGATTTAAAGAGACGCTCTACATGTTCGCCAAGACGGAAGATAGCAGGGCCTTGATCGGCCTCATAGCAGCGGATCCCTTCAAAGACACCCATGCCGTAGTGCAGGGTGTGGGTCAAGACGTGGATCTTGGCATCCCGCCAATCCACAAATTGACCATCCATCCAAATTTTTCCGTCTTTGTCCCACATGGGAACTCTCCTTGCGCAAAATTGAAACACAGCCCCATAAAAGTCGCGGCTGTTGAGCAAACCCGCTGCATGCTGCGATGCAAAGGGTGGCAAACGTGGGATTTTACCTCAATTTTCAACAAAAGCAAAAAGGGAATTGCAGAGAACCGCGACAACCCTGCCTCGCTCTTTTTTTTTGGCCCATTTCTCATCCCCCACACTCTGCCCCAAAAAAGCTGTCTCAAACCGGTGCCTCGCCGGCTACCGGTCCCAAATGGGTGGCATAAATGGGCTGGACTGCGGCAAAGTGGTGTGTCAGCTGCTCCAGGAGAGCAGGGCCGCTCTCCAGCTTACAGAGTCGGGCCAAACGTGCCAGTGTCACCGAGTCTTCAGTATGGATGGCATTTTCCGAGCGGTCATGGTGTAGCCGCAGGCGATTTTCCACCAAACGGTAAAACCGGTAGGCATCCTCTAGGGTTTGATAGGCTTGGGGTGTGATTAAACCGGCACGACGAATCGCCAATAAAGCACGGGGGGCGTTGCGTTGCAGGAGTTGTGGGTGTTGATGGGCATGCGCCAAGACCAAAAATTGGATCAAAAACTCCACATCCACAATGCCCCCACGGGTCTGCTTAATGTCAACCACACCGGGCTTGGGGCGCTTCTCTTGGTAGATGCGCTCACGCATTTGCACCACATCTTCGCGTAATGGCGCGATCTGGCGGGGTTGGATCAAGATGTGCCGAATAACCTGTTTTAACTGTTCGCTGCTATGACGCTCCCCCACCACCACATTGGCGCGAATCAGAGCCTGATGCTCCCAGTTCCAAGCCTCGTTTTGCTGGTATTTTGCAAAAGATTCCAAAGTTGTCACCAACGGCCCAGAGGCGCCAGAGGGACGCAGCCGCATATCAATTTCATAGAGCTTGCCTCCCTGCGATAGGGTGGTCAGCGTGCTGATAACCTTCTGCGCCATACGGGCAAAAAATTGGCTGTTGCTGATGGAGCGCTCGCCCTCTGTGTACTGCTCGTCACCCTGGCTGGTGTGAATAAAAATGAGGTCCAGATCGGAGCTATAGTTAAGCTCGCCCCCCCCTAATTTACCCATGCCCAACACCATAAAGCGGGCCCGCTGCCGCTGCCCTTGGGCATCGCTCCACATGGGCGGGCCATGGCGCTCCACCATGTCTGACATGGCATCCATGACCGCCTGTTCCAGCACCACAGTCGCGATGGCTGAAAGCGCGGCCATCACCTCTTGCAATTCGGCGATGCCCGCCAGATCCCGTATCCCCAAGCGCAACATCTCGGTATTGCGGAACATGCGCAGGGCATTAAAGCGCTCCTCTTCATTCTCTGCCCGTTCCATCGCCCTGGCCAACTCCTGACGCATCTCATTGCTGCCCCGATAGATGGTCACAAAATCTAGCCCCACCAGTGAATCCATGATGCTGGGGTGTTGGATTAAATGGCGGGATAGAAAGGGCGATGAACCAAACAGGGGCATCAGCAGCCCCAATAAATTGGGATTTTCGGCAAGCAGTGCCAGATAGTTGGTGCGATGGAGAATGGTTTGTAAAAATTTCTCCACGTGCTGCATCGCCATATCCACATCGGCGGCATCCAGCACCCCTTGCAATAACAGGGGGGCCAGGCGGCTAAACCAACGCTGCCCAGCCTCGGTTAAAGCGCGCTCTTGCGGTCCCAATTTGAACAGTTTGAGTGAGAGCAATGCTTGGTCTAAGTCGTGGAATCCACACTGGCTTAGGATTGCCCGGGTTTTTTCCTGTTCGTATTGGGTGCTGGTGGAGAGCAACGCCTCAACCCGCGCATCGTTGCTCAACTCATCCTGTCGGGTGCGTTCGGCATCAAAAAACAGATTGTCATAAGCCTCATGCACCCGCTGGCGAATCCCCTGTAATTTGGCTAAAAAGCTTTCTCGGTTGGGCATCCCCATGCGGGCCGCCAGTTGCGCCATACCTCGATCATCATCGGGCAAATTATGGGTCTGTTGCTCACGCACAATCTGGATGCGATGCTCCACCGTGCGTAAAAAGCGATAGGCCGAGGCTAAAAAATCGGCTGTGGTGCGATCCACTAAACCCAAAGTAGCCAAGGTATCCAACATGGGTACAGTGCGGCGATCTTGCAGCCGTTTTTCACGTCCACCATGAATCAACTGGTGGCTCTGCACAAAAAATTCAATCTCCCGAATGCCCCCAAAGCCAAGTTTAATATTGCGTCCATAGGTGTCGGCGTTATTGACCTTATGATCAATTTTCTTTTTCATCTCCCGAATGGATTCCAAGGCGCCAAAATCGAGAAAACGCCGGTAGACAAACGGGTGCAGGTTTTTTAAAAAAGCTTCACCCAAAGCAAGATCCCCAGCCACAGGACGCGCCTTAATCATGGCAGCGCGTTCCCAGCTCTGCCCCCACGATTCATAGTAGGTCTCCGCTGAGCGTACCGACAGGGCCAGTTCACCGCTCTCGCCATCGGGTCTTAACCGCAAATCGGTGCGAAACACCATGCCCTCGGCTGTAGCACGCGAGATCATCTGCATGAGCTCCCGACCAAGGCGCACATAGTAGTTTTTTACGGTAATGGATTGTTTGCCATCGGTTTGCCCAGCGTCGCAGTCGTAGAGAAAAATAAGATCAATATCCGACGAAAAATTAAGCTCATAGGCACCAAATTTACCCATGGCTAATACCACAAAACGGGCCCGCTGTGGCGTACCGCCTTCATCGCACACCACCATGGGTGAACCAAAACGGCTGGCAAAATGGCGTTCCAACCATTGATAGGCCGCCTCTAAGGTTGCTTCACCCACATAGGAGAGATGTTTGGTCGTCTCCTCCAGGGTTGCCTCGCCGGTTAAATCCCACAGGCCAATCTGTAAAAAAGCCAGATGTTTATGCAAGCGCAAACGCTGTTCGGCCACGTTTTGATCGGTGGTCGCCAGCAGATCTTCAAGGATGATGGCTTTATAACGATCCAACGTCCAATCCATGGGTTGGTGAAACAGTTGGGCTAAAAAGTGGGGCCAGCGGCCTAAAATGTTGCTCAAAAAAGGGCTGTTACCCAAGGCTAAGATCATACGGCGGCGCCAGCGGCTATCGGCCAGAACATGTTGCCAATGGCTCAAGAGCTCCCCTTCTAAGTGGAGGCTGCATCGCTCTAAGTGGTGCACAACACTCTCAGGTTCGGCGGTGCTGAGTCTGAGGCGCTGAATATGGTCTACGGCTGCGGCGTCCAGCGCCAGATGGGTAATCAGGGTGTGGGGTAGAGGGGTAATCGGGGTGGTCATGACGGTCTCACTCCACACAATGGTCGATGAAAAAGGGCGAAAAAAGGGGAAAACAGCCCCTTTAGCGCGTGGACAATTGAAAAGGATTCGCGCTCAGGCTACAACATAGTAGGTCTATTGGCAAAAGTAGCTCTGTGTCGGGTGCATTTTTTCTGCCCTACCTGTTAACCGATTCTTGAATGTGATTAGAGGCAAGGATGCCCTCCCAAGCAAACCCCTCCAATGTCTATAGTATACGGGGTTGTCCTCTGCTGGGGGGATTATGCTGCTTAAAATAATGCGATGGTGCATTGCCTTACTGTTGGGGCTGCCCGCTCTACTGGTCGCGGTAGCCTTGCTTTGGTTTGCGATTCGTCCGCTTGATATCATAGACTTACGAAAATTAAGCGAAATTGAACTCACAGAGCGTCTGGGGCAGCCTGTATCTATAACAACCATGCAATTGGTCCCTAGCTCAGCTTTACTGGATCTGCGTTTGCAGGGGGTAACCCTGTTTGACCAGCAACGCAGCCGTCCGCTCGTTCAGATCGGGGAGACCCGCATTCGTGTTAAAACCTGGAATCTGAGCACACTACTGCAAGGCCGAATTCCCCTCGAAATTGTTATTCTCAACGGCAACGCCGTTGCGATTAATAAGGGCACGGATCGGGAGTGGTTTATTGCAGGGCAGGCAGTTTCAGTTTGGCAAGCCAAGTTTCAACAGCCGCTACCACGCCCAGCCGTGCACCAGGTCGACACAGGATCTTGGCAACAACAGCTCGCCGGTTATGCGGCCCAACTCTTAGAGCATCTACAAATCACCACGGTTCGCTTGGGTAAGCTGAGTTTAGATGTGCTGCAAATGCCCTCTGCGGGTTCAACCATCCAAGCCGTTGGCAAGCTGAACCTTATTGATGCTCAACTGCACAACCGCTCAGGGGAGACCCCAATACAGTGGGCGATGCACGGGGATTTTACCCCCAATTGGGGGGTCGAGCAGGGGGATGCCCCTGTTACCTACACGCTGGAGGGGGCTCTGCAACAACGGGGGCGTTGGCACCTGGCCGGCAAGGTAGCCCACCTTCGCCCTGACCGGTGGACCAACCTGCTGGGCAAAGCAGGGGCCTCTTTAGCGGGTCTTCAATTTCCCATGCAGGGCGAATTTCGTCTGCATGGCGGTGATGGAGAGCCTTGGAAAAGCCGCTGGAAAGTGGTGTTAGGGAGTGGAGTCTGGGATACCCATGGTTTGTTCCGCTGGCCGATCCCCATTAGCAATCTGAGTGCCGAAGGCCAAGCTCAACAGGAGCTTGAAGCCAGTCAGGGTTGGCGGCTACAGGTCAACCATTTTGATCTTTACAACAATCAGGGCCATGCCCAGGGTAAGCTACTGTTGACAGGCATGGGGTTGACACATTCACCTTATGTGGATTTAGCCGCCACTTTTGGGGGAATTGATACCCAAGAAGCCAAGTTTTTCTACCCTCCTCATTATATGAACCCCTATCTGCTCAAGTGGCTCGATAACGCCCTTCTAAAAGGCAGCATTCCTCATGCAGAGGTCACCATTAAGGGGCCAGCATATGCCATTCCTTTTTTGCCAAAGGGCGCGCATAAAGCCAAGGGAACCTTTTTGGTCAAAGCTCAAGTCAGAGATTTGGACCTGGCCTATTTTCCTCAGCTTCCACCCATTAAGGGTGCCGATGTGACGTTGACGTTTGCCAACGAAAAAATGATTGCCAACGTACATAAAGGCTCACTGGGTAAGAGTAAAAATTTACAAGGAACGGCCACGATCCCAGAGATCCTGGGGGGGGATCAAACCCTGTTGGTGGATGCTAAAATTGATGGTGATATGCACTCCATTTGGCATGATGTCATCCAAAATCCTCGTTTAAAATGGGGTGACCATGTGGGTTTAAACGGGGCTGCGTTTGAGGGGCAGGGCGATTTTAAACTCAAGATGACGCTCCCTCTTAACCACTCTATTGATGTCAGTTACGACACCTTGTTAAATTTTAATCGAGCCAAAGCCACGCTGCCCTTTTTGCCCCAACCCATCGAGCATGCTGCGGGGTTGTTGCACATTAATGATGATGTGTTGGATCTCAAGATCACCCAGGCAAACTATGATGCGCTGCCATTTACCGGTACCATTAAGGCGCTTGATTATGCCAAAGCAGGGGAGAGCGATCTGCGCGTTTTGCTGCATGCCCCCCTTACCGCCAGCCAACTGCAACAGCGCCTCGTGGGTCTGCTGGAAGAGGTGCCGCACTTCCAAGGAGCCAGTGCCTTAGCGGTTGATCTCCATCGCTCCAAAGGGGCGCCTAGCTACACGGCAAATCTGCAATGGGACCTAAGCAAGCTGCTATTAAACAACTATAAAGGGGTTGAAAAAACTAAATATAGCAAAGGCTTGCTTGCTTTACAAGGCAGCTTTGATCCCAAACAGGTTGCGGTGGATGTCCAACAGTTGCAGCTTGAGTTTGGTAATCTTCGCAGTCAAGGACACGGCTTTTGGCTGCATGGTCAGGAGGAGACCCAAATCATTCTGGAGCCTTTTCAATTGGGGCAAAGCAAGGGACGCCTGCATTTTAGACAAGGGGGGTTGGACCAACAGGCCCCGGCCTACCGCTTAGAAGGGACTTTTTCGCAGCTTGATCTTACCCACTGGCAACAGCCAAGCCTGCCGGAGAGTATTTCTGCAACAGAGCCCCCCATCCTTAAACGGGTGGTGTGGAACCCTGAAAAGCTGAGTAAAATCCCACAAAGGCCCACCATTCTCGTTCTCAAGGCTGAGCAGGTGCAAATGGCCAACCAAATCCAAGCGGAAGCGCTGGATTTGCAGGCGCGTTTGGATGCTAAAAATTTGTGGATTGGTCCGTGTCAATTTAAGATTGATGATAAAATTGTTAAAGTAAATGGACAGTTAACCTGGGAAAATCGGGTAGGGCAGGGTGCCTATCAAGGCCAGTTAGATTTTGAAAGTGATGATCTAGGCCGGGTACTCAAGGGGGCCAATCTGCACGATGGCTTAAATGGGGGAAAGGGCAAAATTTCCCTAACCTTGGCTGGAGAAGCCATCCCCAACCAGACCATCATTACCTCCCTCTCAGGTGAGGGTACGGTCAAAATAGAACAGGGGACCATCAAACAGCTTGATCTGCTTTCTAAGCTGTTGGGTCTGCTGTCGGTGCAAGAGTTACCCATGTTGCTGTTTGGCAAACGGCCAGATCTGCAAGAAGAGGGCTTTTATTTTCGCACCTTGGAAGGGGGCTTTACGCTCAAGCAAGGACAATGGCATAGCGATAAAGTAGAAATTAGCGGCCCCTCTATGAAAATGGTCATCTCTGGGGATCTTGATTTGCCGGCGCAAAAAATGGATCTGCTGGTCGGGGTGCGACCTTTGCAAAGTCTGGATGCCATTATTAGCAGTGTTCCCTTGCTGGGGCAAATACTGGCCGGGGGTCGAGAGGCACTGCTGGAGACACAGTTTTCCGTAGAGGGGGCCATGGATGGACCAAAAATTTTCCTCAAACCTATCTCAACATTGGCACCGGGCATTGTGCGTGATATTTTGCAGGCGTCGGGAAAGTTACTCACGGAACAGTCGGATAACAACAAAGAACCAGAGGATGCCCCCACCACCACGCGTCCACCCGCCAACGCGCCTCTAAAAAAGAATATCGACACAGGGCAAAATAGTGTGACAAAGCCCTGATAACTCTGTTGGACGACCATCATGATTTTACTGGGTGTCAATATTGATCACATCGCAACCCTACGTCAGGCTCGGGGGGAGCGTTATCCCGATCCGGTTGATGCCGCTTTTGCGGCAGAACGGGCCGGTGCCGATAGCATAACCGTCCATCTGCGCGAGGATCGTCGTCATATCCAGGATCGTGATGTGGTGCTGCTCCAGCAAACCTGCCAGACCAAGATTAATTTAGAGATGGCCGCCAGTGAGCCAATGCTGACGCTTGCGGAGCGCTGGAAACCGCAAGATTGCTGTCTGGTCCCTGAAAAACGGCATGAATTAACCACCGAAGGGGGCTTGGAT
The DNA here is from genome assembly GCF_000014865.1 of Magnetococcus marinus MC-1. Classification (NCBI taxonomy): domain Bacteria; kingdom Pseudomonadati; phylum Pseudomonadota; class Magnetococcia; order Magnetococcales; family Magnetococcaceae; genus Magnetococcus; species Magnetococcus marinus. The sequence goes on along the minus strand of NC_008576.1, from coordinate 2,310,153 downwards.
GTGGTGGGTAATCGGCATAGGCTCGCCGACGCAGTAGCCCGTTTGCACGATGCCGGTATTCGTGTCTCGCTCTTTGTAGATCCAGATTTGGAGCAGATTTCTGCGGCAGGCGCCATTGGTGCAACGGTGGTTGAGATGCACACTGGCCGCTATGCCAATGCAGCGACGCAAGCACAACGCAACTTGGAGCTTGAGCAGCTTTACCGCGCGGCCCATCAGGCCAGCCTCAATGGGTTAACCGTCCATGCTGGGCATGGTTTGACCTATCACAATGTACAACCCATTGCCAGATTGCCCGATTTGAAGGAGCTCAATATCGGTCACGCCATCATTGCCCGTGCTGTGATGGTCGGCATGGAGAGCGCCGTCAAAGAGATGAAACGGTTGATGCGTGAAGCGGTTAAAACACCATGATTGTTGGTATTGGCAATGATTTGGTCGAAATTCAGCGGTTGACCAATATGTTGAATAAAGGCCATGGCCAGCGTTTTTTAGAGCGCTGTTTTACGCAGCAAGAGCAACAGCTATGCAATGGGCGCAGCACGCCACAACGTGCTTGTTGTTACGCCAAACGGTTTGCCGCCAAAGAGGCGGTTATCAAAGCCCTTGGGGTTGGTTTTCGACAGGGGTTATGGTTTACCGATATTGAAGTGCTACCCAATCAGTTGGGGCGGCCAACTGTAACCCTACACGGAGCCACCGCCCAATGGTTGGCTTGTCATCATCCTGGCCAAGTTAACATTCACCTAAGCTTGAGTGATGAAAAGGGACTGGCCATCGCCACCGCCCTTATTGAGTGCCACCCTTTGGCCATGGCACCTTCATAACGAGCCGGTGTAAAGAGAGAGCCCTTTTCACAACGGCGCGAAAAGGGCTCTCTCTTTACTTAGAGGTGTGGGTAAAGACACCATCCCACAGTTCGTCAGGGGGTTCGACCTTAAAGTGCGCAATACGATCCAGATAAATTTGGTAAATCATCCGTGAGGGTTCAGCGGTTTGCAGTGCCGTTAAGAGCGCTTCAGCTTCTTGCCATTGCTGTTGACGGTAGAGTGATAATGCCTGATGATACTGTTCTAACTCGCTCAAACGCGCCTCATCAACCTCGCTTGTAAAGCCAACCGGTTCATAAATCGCGATCGGTTCCGCCTTGCCTTTAACCCGTACCAGATCCAACTCCCGGCAGACCAAATCAACCACTTCGGCCTTGCTGCCCTGACCCAAAATAATATCCACCCCATACTGTTTGGTCAGCCCTTCAAGCCGTGAGCCGAGGTTAACGGCGTCTCCCAACACGGTATAGGCCATACGAAATTCAGAGCCCATGTTGCCCACGTTCATGGTGCCGGTATTAATCCCCACACCAATTTTTAGCTCGGGCCAGCCTTTGGCTTTAAATGCCACAGAGAGAGCCTGCATCGCTTCAATCATCTGAAAGGCTGAGCGCACCGCATGACGGGTATGCTCTGGATCGTGTAAGGGAGCCCCCCAAAAGGCCATAATGGCATCCCCCATATATTTATCAATGGTGCCCCGGTTTTCATGGATCACCCGTGTCATGGGGGTTAAAAAGCTATTCATAAGGCTGGTTAATTCGTCGGGTTTTAATCCTTCTGAAATGGTGGTAAAGCTGCGCACATCTGAAAAGAGTACCGTCATGGTGCGGCTTTCACCACCAATGGAGACATCACTGCCGCTGGCGGTCATTTCATCCACCAATTCAGATGGAATATATTGTCCAAATGTTTTGGATATCTGACGCTTACTGCGGGATTCCACAAAAAAACCATAGGCCATGTGGTAGATGTAAAGCAGAATGGTTAAGCTGAGTAACAGCCCCACATGCATCACCATACCCTTTTGCCAAGTCAACAAAGTAGCAACCACCACCGCAGCCAACGAACTGGCCGTCAAGAGTGTGCCTAACATAGGGCTTAGGCGCGGCAACAGCAGGGTTAGCAGAATACCCAATACCAGCAGCGCGCTTAGCTCAATCAAGAACATTTCAGCCGGGCGCGATTTAATACGGCCATCCATAATACCGGCGATGATGTTGGCGTGGATCTCAACCCCAGGGTAGACGTGCTGCACCGGGGTTGAACGCAGATCTAACAAGCCTGGAGCAGTGGTACCCATAAGCACAATGCGTCCCTCCAGCTTATCCTGTGCCACGCGACCTTCCAGCACATCCGCAGCTGAGATATAGGGAAAACTGCCTTGTGGCCCCATATAGGGTACCAATACCGCCATATCGCGATCGACCGGAATGCGAAACGCACCATCATCCAGCCAGATGGCATCCCCTGTGGGGGAAATGGAAAGGGTAGGGGTGCCCAATGCGGTACGTAAAAGATTAAGTGCCAAAGAACCATAGATCCCGCCGTTGTGTACCTGTAACAAAGGCACACGCCTAAAAACGCCATCTTGGTCCACCAAGGGGTTGTCAAAAAAACCACCCTCTCGGGCTTGGTTCTGCAAAATTTGTAAATTTGCGCCAAAAGATTCAGGCTGCATGCCGGGGAATTGCTGGGCTTCGAGCTTATCCAACGTTGCTAAGGGCGGGGGCAATTGCCCACTCTGCCCGCCTTTATCATTCCGTTGTTTAAAATAGTAGCCCATGACGACCGGTCGATCCGTAAGGGCGCGCGCAAAGATGGTGTCATGCAACAGAGTAGGGCGCAATTTGGCAAAGGTGGTTTGAAAGAGGGGAAAATCCTTTAAAGGACCTGTTGCTAAGTGTTCTAAAACCTCTAAGCCGCCCGCTTTGTCTTCCTCAGCAAAAACAAAGTCAAAGCCTAAACTATTGATTTGGTACTGATCAAAAAGTGTATTAACCAGTTGCGCCAATTGATTTCGTGGCCATGGCCAGCGACCCACACGGGCAAGTGAACGCTCATCGACATCTAAAATAACGATTTGGCTCTCTAAGCGTCCGGGCATCGTGGTACGCAGCTGGGTGTCATAGATCTGATGATCCAATTGAACGAATAGAGTGCTGGGAATGATATTTAGGGAAAGTAATAAAAAAATCAGTACTAACAGAAAACTACCCGCATAACGAAACCAAATGGTCTTTTTGATTTTTTCCACCAGACCTCTCCTTTTCAACCATAGAGAGGCTTAGGCGGTTGCCTTCTGAGAACCCAAAGACCCCCGTTCGCCATTTGGTGCCTGGGAGTCTTTGGGTAGATGCCTCGTCTTGTGACTGTTCTCTATTTAAGCCGACTGGGCGTCGTTATCATTGGGAATGGGCTCATAGCCGGGAATTTTAGTGTGATCCACCTCATCAATCTGTTTAGGATCCAGATAGAGTTGGGCATACTCAAGGTAGATCTTACTTTCAATAAAGATGCGGAAGAGCTCAGGATCAATGTGCTGATCCTTTTTCATAAAGCCCAAAATCTTTAAAGCCTGAGAGAGCGTCTTGCCATCTTTATAGGGACGATCGCGTGCCGTTAGCGCTTCAAAGACATCGGCAATGGCCATAATCCGTGCTTGTACAGAGAGTCTGTCTTTCGTCAGTTTATTGGGGTAGCCGGTACCAATGAGGGTTTCATGGTGGTTGCCCGCAATCTCCGGTACATCCTTCATCTGTTTGGGGAAGGGGATGCTAGAGAGCATTTTAATGGTGGCCACCACGTGGCTATTAATGATCTCACGCTCTTCAGGGGTGATGGTCCCTCTGGGAATGTTGAGGTTATAGACCTCATTGTCCGAGAGAAACTCTTGCTCCTCACCATCGGCATCCAGATAGCGATATTGGCCAATTTGGCGCACCCGTTGTTGGGCCTCTTCTGCCATAAACTCACCGCCAATATTGGCTTTGCGGATAAATTCGCGGTCATCGTCATACTGCTCGATGAGAGAGTGGTAGCGCTCTTCCAGTAAAAATGGGGTCTCTGTATCGCCCTTTTCCAACGCTGCCAATTTGCCTTCCAACATGCGAATTTTGGCGTCTCTTTTGAGTACTTCGAAGCGGGTGTCCACGGTATGGATACGGTCGTAGATGGTCTCCAGCTTGGTTCCTTTATCGACCACTTCCGTAGGGGTCGTGACTTTGCCGCAATCGTGCAACCAAGCGGCAATCTTTAATTCGTACATCTGCTCATCGTTAAGCGTCCAATCCTTAAACTCACCGCGATCCATATCCGAAGTGGCTTTACCCAACATTTCAGCCAGCACAGGTACCCGATGACAATGCCCGCCTGTATAGGGTGATTTATCGTCAATGGCACCCGCAATGGCTTGGATGAAGGCCTCGAACAGCAGCTTAAGATCGTTAATCAGCTTTTGGGTGGTCAAGGCAATGGCGGCTTGAGAGGCAAGAGACTCTGCCAGTTGTTGGCCTTCTGAACCAAAGGGGACAATTTTACCCGTGTGATCTTTGGCATTAATAAGCTGCAAAACGCCGATCAACTCATTTTCATGGTTTTTCATGGGCACCGCAAGCACCGAGGTGGTGCGATAGCCGGTATTTTTATCAAAGGCTCGTGCCCCAGAAAAGTCAAAACCATCCGCTTGATAGGCATCGGGAACATTGACCGCTTCCCCTTTAATGGCCGCGTAAGCAGCAATGGCCTGTAGATTGGGTTTACCTTCTTTATAAAGGGGCAGGTTGGGGAAGGTGATATCAACCCCAGTGGTTCCCCCCATCGCAATATTGAGGGAGTCCGTGCGGATAATCTCAAACTTGAGTGCATCCTGGGCTTCGTTAACGCGGTAGAGCGTACCGGCATCGGCATTGGCCAGTTCTTTGGAGCCGAGCAGAATTTTTTCCAAGAGTCGGTTGGTATCTTTCTCCGATGAAAGAGCGATGCCGATCTCATTGAGTTTGTTAATATGGGTTAAAAAATCTAACTCAGCACCATCACTATCGACCCCTTTTTGCATGATGCGCTGGGTAGCAACGAGTAACGCTGTTTGGGCGGCAAATCGTTCAACGTCCGCTTGAACTTCTGCCGAAAAAGGAACGCAATTTCCCTCTGGCGTCTGTGCGTTAATAAGCTGAATAACGCCCACGACCTCTTCATGATGTCCTTTTAACGGAATATTTAATACCGATTGAGTTCGGTAATGGTTTTGTTCGTCAAAATCACGTGTCCCTGTAAAATCAAGCTGATCGACCTTATAGGCATCGGCGATATTGAGCGTTACGCCACGATGGGCACACTCCACGGCAATAAGGTGGTGGGTCGGTTTGTCGTTGGCATAGAGGGAGAGATTAGGGTAGGGGGGGGGCGTGCCTGTTGTGCCACCGTAGGCAAGCCCCAAACTGCGGGTGCGCATGATCGCAAATTCCAGGGCATCTCTAGATTCTGTCATTAAATAGAGTGTCGCACCATCGGCCATGCTCAAATCTTGAACGGTTACAAGAATTTGCTCAAGCAGAGCATCCATGCTCTGCTGTTCAACCAGCAAAGCACATGTTTTATTGGCATTTGTAATGTGCTGTAGCATTTCTGCGTGATCACTCACCGACCTATCCTCTGCTAAAAAAGATGCAACGACCACAGGATTGAATGACGTAATCCTTAAAAAAAAGAGAGACCATCAGCATAAAAACAGCCGTGCCAGTGTCTCGAATTATAACAACTGCATCCTTGGTTGGCCACCTCCTATCAACTCAGCCAACAAGTCTTTAGGGTAGTAACATTTAAGGATGAAACAGTTTCTAATCTTCTTCTTATAGACGACGGATAAAGCTTCCGCGACTAAAATGCAATAATAAGTCCAAAACACCCGAAAATAACAGGGTTAAGCGTTGCAATGCTATTTTGTGTCGATTCATAAAAGCGAGACCCCTAGAAGAAAGGGGCTGATTATCTATTGGCCATCCCATAATCCCCCTCGGGCAGAGAACAAATGCGACGTGAACTTTAGATCGGTATTTTATGGTATAAGTTCTGTGTATTTAGGTAAAAGACGTACATTTTTTTTAAGTCAAATGGAAAGCTTGTTAAAAATGTATAAATTTTTAGGTCATAAAAGCTTCAGCTGTGCCGTGCTTTAAAAAATGTTCATGGGGCCGCCAGCGGGGGGAAGGCGGTGGCGTGGGGCTGATAAAGGATGACGTGGTAGCTTTAAAGATCTCCATGGGGTCACGTAAAGGAGGATGTGGAGGTGGAAAGGTTTTGAGAATATCATCAAATTTCAGATAATTAGCTCAGAATACAAAATTTAACATAATACATCTTATGCGACATAATACACAAAGGCGACTTTCCACCGTGTTACAAAAGGGTTGCAATGCGTTACAAATAAATCATTCCATAAATTGTTACAAATGGACGGTTGGCGAAAAACAGCTTTGTTACAAATGTGTGCGCAAGCGAAGTGTGCGCCCATCACTTAATGCCCCCAACAAACAAGCATGCAGATCGCCAATGCTCGCGGATGATCCCTCAATCCCCAGGCGCGGCTAAAAGCACCTTGTTAATTGCCCCCTCAACAAACAAGCAATGGTGATCGCGAATGCTCGCGGGAGCTTGGCTTTCCCTCATCCATGCGCTGCTAAATCACCTTCTGAGTAGAGAGAATGCCAACAAGAGCATCCCTGTTTGCGGGGTATGGGCTTATGCCTCCTTCTTTTTAGCTCATCATCCTGATACTATACCAGGATTCATCCTTAACCCCCCTCTACATGACGTGAAACAATCATGCGCCGAATTTTAGTTACCAGTGCTCTTCCCTATGCAAACGGTCACATTCATTTGGGCCATTTGGTAGAATATATTCAGACCGATATCTGGGTTCGCTTTCACAAACTTCGTGGGGAGGAGTGCATTTACATGTGCGCCGATGATACCCACGGCACCCCCATTATGCTCCGTGCACAAAAAGAAGGGATTACGCCTGAGCAATTGGTCAACCAAATGCACAAAGAGCATGCCCAAGATTTTGCAGCTTTTTTCGTGCAATTTGACGAATATTACACCACCAATTCAGAAGAGAACCGCCTGCTTTCCGAAGAAATTTACCTGAAAAATAGGGATGGTGGCCATATTGAAGTGGATACCATCCAACAGGCTTACTGTGAACATGATGCCATGTTTCTGCCTGACCGGTTTATCCGCGGTACCTGTCCCCACTGCGGAGCGGTGGACCAGTATGGGGATAGTTGCGAGGTGTGCAGCGCCACCTATCGCCCCACGGAGTTAAAAGAGGCCAAATGTGCGGTATGTGGCTCACAGCCTGTGGAAAAATCCTCTGAGCACTACTTTTTTAAATTACAGGACTTTAGTGACTACCTGAAAGAGTGGATTCAATCAGGCACCCTACAACCTGAGATGGCCGCTAAACTCAATGAGTGGTTTGAACAAGGTCTTAAACATTGGGATATCTCCCGCGATGGCCCCTATTTCGGTTTTGAGATTCCCGATGCGCCCGGCAAATATTTTTATGTCTGGTTGGATGCCCCAACAGGTTACATGGCAACTACTTGGCACCACTGTAAAAAACAGGGCATAAACTTTGATGACTATTGGCGCCGCGATGATAAGGCAGAGGTCTATCACTTTATCGGTAAAGATATTCTCTATTTCCATACCCTGTTTTGGCCAGCCATGTTGCACGGTTCCGGATTTCGCACCCCTACCGCAGTGTTTGCCCATGGCTTTTTGACCGTTAACGGTCAAAAAATGTCCAAATCACGGGGTACCTTTATCAATGCACGCCAATATTCAGCGTTTTTAAATCCAGAATATCTGCGTTACTACTATGCCGCCAAGCTAACCTCCCGCGTGGATGATCTGGATCTTAATCTGGATGATTTTGTTCAGCGGGTAAACAGTGATTTGGTGGGTAAAGTGGTTAATTTGGCCTCTCGCACCGCGGGTTTTATCGTCAAACGTTTCGAGGGGCAATTGTGCGCGGACTATCCAGAAGACGACGGGCTTTTTCAGCAATTTCACCAAGCCGGCGAAGAGATCGCCGCTCTCTACGAAAAGCGTGAATTTGCCAAAGCCATGCAGGCCATCATGCGTTTGGCCGATAGCGCCAATCAATATGTCGAAAACCATGCGCCCTGGGTGTTGGCTAAAGATCCCTTGCAAAGCCAGCGCCTGCAACAGGTGTGCTCTGTTACATTAAATCTGTTCCGAACCTTAATGATCTTCCTCAAACCTGTTTTGCCTTATATGAGCAACCAGGTTGAGCAGCTCTTTAATGCGCCCCAACCCTTCGTTTGGCAGGATACCGCTGCGCCCTTACAAGGGGTTACCATCAATGCGTTTAAGCATTTGATGAGCCGCGTCGAGAAAGAAAAGGTCGATGCCATGGTTGAGGCCGCGCGCGAAGAGGCCCCCTCCCCTACCCCGCAACCCAAGCAGCAAACCAAAGAAAAAGAAGAAAAAAATAAAAAATCCGCTGACAAGGATGCGCTTGCTGCGAGCATTGATTTTGACACCTTTATGCAGGTGGACCTGCGGGTCGCCCGCATTGCCGATGCCCATGAGGTAGAAGGCGCAGACAAACTTTTGCAATTGACCCTCGATTTGGGCGAAACCTTGGGCACCCGCACGGTGTTTGCGGGCATTAAATCCAGCTATAGCGCCGAGCAACTCAAGGGCCGTTTAACCGTTGTGGTGGCCAACCTGGCACCCCGTAAAATGAAATTCGGTATCTCAGAGGGAATGGTTTTAGCCGCAGGCCCTGGCGGGACCGATATTCACATTCTCTCCCCAGATAGTGGTGCCCAGCCAGGGCAGCGCATCAAATAACCCTCACACGATGGGGGTGTCTCTCTTGGCATCGACGATAACAAGGATGACACCCCCTGTTGTTACGGATTCAAACATGGCTTGCCCGGATATTTCATCGCGATCATCGAAGGGATTCATGAAATATCCGGGCTAGCTCTTGTGGTGCTCTGGGCTCCCCTGCCCGGCCCATGGATTGGTAACGTTCGCTATCCACGATCTGCCCCCCTACCCGCCTTGTTAATGACGGCAGCAGCTCTCAACAAAAAAGCGGTATCGAAGATGTTCTCTCCAATACCGCTTTTTACGACACCACCACATACCCTGGATGATTCTCTCCTGCTCTTGACCCGCGCCTAGGAGCCCCCGCCGCGTGTAAGTTTAGCCGCTGCTTAGTGCTCCTCTGCTTGGGAAGCATTGGCGATCTCTTTACGCACTTCGTCCATATCCAGTTCTTTGGCCTTGCCGATCAACTCAACCAGAGCCTGTTCGGGTAGCATGCCGGGTTGGGAAAAAATGATAACGTTATCCCGGAAAATCATCAGGGTCGGAATGGAGCGAATTTGAAACTCCATGGCCAGCTCCCGTTGCTCGTCGGTATTAACCTTGGCGAACACCACATCGGGATTGCTTTCCGACACTTTTTCAAAAATCGGCGCAAACGCCTTACATGGACCACACCACGAGGCCCAAAAATCGACGATGACAATGTTGTCACCGGTTACGGTTTCTTGAAAGTTGTCTTTGGTCAAATCGATGGTTGCCATAGTCGTTTGCTCCTGAAAGTATCAAAGAAAGCCCTATCTTTTGAATCCGTAGGGTTTCAAGTGTAGAAAGTGTGGCCCCATCCCGCTGGCCCTGCTCAAAAGGTACTGCAACGGCTCATTTAAACATATTCTAATATTGAATGAAACACCTCTGTAACAAATTTTACACATCCTAATGTTTCACCAACATAGCCCGCCCCTCTGCCGCGAGCTTATCCACCTGGACGGTAGCCTACTTTATGCAAAATAAAATCACTGACCACTTCGACCGCACCGTGGGTCGGCGGCAGTAGGCTCTGCTTAACAACCCGTAGGGCTTCGCGCATGGCCATTGCTTCTTGAGGGCGGTTTAAAAGCTGGATCAAATCTTCTGATAACTGTTCGGGGTTGGCGTCCTGCTGAATGCGTTCTTCAACGATGGCTGACTGCGCAATAAGGTTGGGCAGCGAAATAAATTTGCTTTTAATAAGCTGCTTGCCGATCTGGTAGGTCAATGGGTTAACCTTATAAGCTACCACCATGGGAATCCCAATCAACGCCGCTTCCAAGGTGGCCGTCCCTGAAGCTACCAATAGTGCATCGCTGGCCGCCAGCCAGTTATAGGCATTGCCATGACGCACAATAACGGGTAAATCGCGCAATGCTTCAGGCCACACCTCATACAACTGTTGATCGCTGATGGTTTCGGCTTGGATCAAGACAAAAGATAGGTTGGTGCGCCGTTTCCACAGACGTTCAGCGGTACGTAAAAAGGTCTCCAAAAGCCGCTGGATCTCGCTACGGCGCGATCCAGGCATAATCGCAACCAACTGTCCCGCTTCGGAAACCCCAAGAATCTTGCGGGCCTCCGAGCGGCTGTAACTTGGCACCGCCTCCTGGACGAGAGGATGCCCCACAAAATGGGCTTCTAAGCCTGTATTGGCATAATAGCGTGGCTCAAAGGGGAACAGGCAGAGCAGCAAATCCAGATAGCTCGCAATCGTTTTAGCCCGCCCAGAACGCCAAGCCCACACCTGTGGACTCACATAGTGTACGGTGGGAATGCCCAACTGTTTAGCCTTGCGCGCCATGCGTAGACTAAAATCGGGTAAATCAACGGTAATAAGAAGGTCGGGGGGCTCGCTTTGCAGACGTTTAAGCAGCGCATTAAAAATGGTGCGGATGCGAGGAAACCGGTTAAGCACCTCCACCACACCAATGATAGAAAGCTCCTGGGCATCGGCCATAGAGTCCAACCCCAACATCTTCATGCGAGGTCCGCCGATTCCATAGATCTGCATGCGCGGGAAACGCTTTTTCAGTCCACTCACCAACGAGGCTGCCAGCAGATCGCCAGAGGCCTCGCCCGTTACAATGGCGATACGCAGTGGGCGTCCCATAATTTCCCCCATGTCCCCCAAAGGGCAATACGGTTACTGACTGGCGTTACGGCCAAAGATGCTCTGCCGAATGCGCTCCACAACCTCAAGTGCCTTGCGACCATCCCGGCCACTTACCAAAGGCGGCGTCCCTCCTGCAACAGCCGCGCAAAAGGCGCTTACCTCGGCTTCCAGTGTATCATAATCCTGTATGGGAAGCTGCTCTTCAACCATGGCAGGTACGGTTACCCCATCCAGTTGCATGTTGCCCTCAACCCGTTTAGAGATGCGGATGCCCTTGGTAATAAAATCGAGTTTGATATAGGCGTCATCCTGAAACATGCGGATCTGCCGCACCGCATTGCGGGCCACCCGCGATGCCGTGATATCGGCAATAGAGCCGTTGGTAAAGTGCAAGCGAGCATTGGCCATATCAATATGCGAGGTGAGCACAGGGGCACCAATGGCCTCCACCGATGCCACTTCGGCATCCATGAAATTGAGTATCAGATCCACGTCATGAATCATCAAATCCAGCACCACATCCACATCTAATGCCCGCGACTTGAAAGGGGCCAGCCGCTGCGCTTGGATAAAGCGCGGGCTTTTTTTCAACAAACCGCTCTGCTTGAGCGCAACCACAGCAGGGTGAAACCGCTTAAGATGTCCAACCTGCAATACCATGTTGTTCTGCTCGGCCAGCGTAACCAGCTCGTCGGCCTCTTCGACCGTGACCGTGATGGGCTTTTCGAGGAGCACATGCACCCCAGCTGCAAGGCAGTGGCTGGCCACTTTGTAGTGATAGGGGGTTGGCACAACCACAGAGACCAGATCCAGATCAGCCAGCACATCCCGATAATCGGTGCTATAGGGTACGCCTAATTCTTCCCCCACCATGCGCGCGCGCGCGGCATCGTTATCCACCACCACCGCCAGCTCAACCCCAGCTATTTTGTTGAACTTTTGTGCGTGAAAACGACCAAGATAACCTACACCAATAACCCCAGCCCGCAAAGCACGTCCCGCATAGGGATTGATATCATGTGTCATAATGGCCCTTCCCTTCCCATGTTATCCGTCATCTGGGCGGCATCACAGCCAACCACCACAATCCCTAGTCGGTCGGCTTCTGCCAACATGCCGATATAGTCTACGATCAACGTGGAACCACTCTCCACCGCCAAACCACGCAGGCCCGCACGATGCAAATTTTGAATGGTCGCCACGCCAATGGTGGGCATATCTAAGCGTAAGTCTTGCTGTGGTTTACTCACCTTGACCAAACAGCCACCACCCCGGCTTAACTTGCCTGCGCGTTGCAGCATAGCATCGGTGCCCTCCACCGCCTCCACCGCCAACACCACGCGCTCACGTACCACCACCCCTTGACCAATATCCAAGGCACCGATCGCTTTGGCCATCTGCCAGCCCAACCGCATATCTTGCCATAACTCAGAATTTGGGCGGTGGTGGCCCAAAATGCCCACCGGGGCTAACAGCTCGGGGGCCAATTCATGGGCACCACAAACCACAAAACCACGCTCTTCTAAGGTTTCGGCAATGGCCCGTAGCAGGTGATCATCCTGCATATGTTTGAGACGGGTAGCAATCTTTAAAGCGAGGGTATCGGGGCGAATGTTCCAGATCTGGGTCTTGGTAATGCCCCCCACCATAACAATGTGGGTAACCCCTTGAGCGTGAAAAAAGCGTAGAATCCGCTTAAATTGCCCCAATCTAACCCACTCAATGGCATCGGCTAACTGGGTCAGTTTGGGATCGGCCTCACCCACGTGGGCAGCCACAACCACAGCCGTATGGTGACAATGGCGCAACTTATCAATGAGCAGCGCAGGAATCGCACCGCTGCCAGCAATGATGCCCACCCGCGTACCCCCGTGGGGCAACCTCCCCACAGGGGTACGCAAGGCATGGAACCAAAGTTTCAGCCGTGCAATCAGCGGCAGATCCCCCGCTGACTGGTCTGAATAAACTCTAAGATCGACACCACCTCAGGAAAGTGAATGATGGGGTCTTTTTCAATGGATTCCAGCGCTTGCTCTAACCGCAAACCGGAGCGGAAGATCAGTCTGTGACAGTGGCGGATCGCTTTAATCGCCTCTTCACTAAAACCACGACGACGCAACCCAACCACGTTTACCCCCGTCACTTTGGTACGGTTGCCGGCCGCCGAAGCAAATGGGATGACATCCATGGATACCGCCGAGGCCCCACCAATAAACCCATGGCGGCCAATCCGGGCAAATTGATGAATGGCCGTCAAACCACCAATCACAGCATACTCCTGGATCTCTACATGACCGGCCAGTGTCGCCCCATTGGCCATAATAACATGATCACCTACCCGGCAGTCATGGGCCACATGGGAATAGGCCATAATCATGCAATCATCCCCAACGCGGGTTAAACCACCCCCCTTGGGGGTGCCACGATGGATCGACACATATTCACGAATCTGACAACGTTGGCCAATCTCCACGCGGGTGGGTTCACCCTTGTAACCGAGATCCTGTGGGGGTAAGCCAATGGAACTAAAACTGGAAATAACACTCCCGTCACCCACCACCGTGTGGCCCTGAATAACCGCGTGGGCCCCTACTTCGACCCCTTTGCCAATCACCACATCTGGACCGATCACGGCATAGGGGCCAACGATGGCACCCTCGCCCAGCTGTGCGGCCGATTCAACCACAGCGGTTGGGTGTACAGATGCCTCACTCATGGCTCTCTTCTCTCTTTCGCGTCATTGCCATCACCTCGGCCTCACAAGCGACCTCTCCGTCAACCATCGCTTTCCCCCCAAAGCGCCAAACCTCGCGGCGCCGTTTGAGCAGGGTCATCTCAATATTCAGTTGATGACCCGGTAAAACGGGTTTGCGGAAACGGGCTTTGTCGATGGCCATAAAATAGACCAATTGACCGCGCACAGAGTCGGGATCAGTATAGCCCGCTAACAGCGCACCGGCCTGAGCCATGGCTTCCAGAATCAACACACCAGGCATGACCGGATGGTCTGGAAAATGGCCCTGAAAATGGGGTTCATTGAAGGACACATTTTTAATGGCCAAAATTCGCTTACCCTGCTCCACTTCGACAATACGGTCAATCAGCAAAAAAGGGTAGCGATGGGGCAGAAACGACATGATTTCCTGCAAGGAGATGGGATCTGTAGACATTCTCTATTCCTGATACCAGTCTTTGGTACGCTCATTAACGATGGCTAACACATCATCTGTAATATCAATACTCGGGTCAGCATAGGCCGTCATCCGTTTTTCCAACACCAGCTTATAGCCACGCTGTCGCGAGATATCTTCAATCACATCACGTACGGCGTTGGTGATGCGACGGGTCACCCGCGTTACTTCGGCTTGTTGATCACGGTTGCTATCTTCAAAAAAACGTTGGAAATCCCGCTCTTTACGCGACAATAAAATCCGCAGTTGATCCCGTGCATCTTGCGTAAGCAACCGGCTTTTCTGCTGCTGGTCCAAACGCAACGCTTTGAGCTCTTGCTCTTTCTCGGTAACAAGCTTCTGTCGGGTGTCCAATTTTTTTTTCAACATGGTCTGCGCAGAACGCGCGGCGATGGATTGAGCAATAGCCTGTTGTTTATCAATCACAGCAATGCTCACTTCTATGGAGCCTGCTTGCGCCAACGGCACCAACGGCAGCGCCATCATTAAAACAGTGAGTAATGGTGTCCAACGATTCCACATATGCGCTTTCCTCAACCAGATTCAATCATACAGACACAGGACCCTCGCCAGGGTGACGTACCACCCCATGAAAGGGGCGGTACGTCAGCGACCAACAACCCCCCTGCTCTATTTTGGGGGCCATTGTATCCTGTTTATGCCAAGGGCAACACCCTTGCTGTGCCACCGAATAAGATAAACCTGTTTGATATTACAGCGCGGTTCCTACACTAAAGTCAAAGGCCCGTGGACTATCCCAATTCTCTTTTTTAACCGGGAAAGCCAAGTTAAAGCGCAGGGGCCCAAACGGGGATTTCCAATCGACAGCAACCCCAGCCGATACCCGTGGCGCCCCCGATTCATTGACATCCACCCCAAGCGGGTCAAAGTTACTCAAAATACCCGCATCAATAAAGGTAATACCCTTAACCCCTTTGTCCTCCAGGCCGATCATGGGGAAAATGAGTTCCATATTGGTCATGGCGTAGTAGTTCCCCCCCATGGAGTCCCCATCGACAATGGCCCGTGGGCCTAGGCCACTATTTTTAAAGCCTCTGACCGACTGTGGCCCGCCAAGCTGAAACTTTTCATAAATGGGCACATCACCATCCCAGCTTTCAACAACACCGCCCTTTAAGCGTAAGTGCGCCACCAGTTTGCCCATGGGTCTAATGGAGTGATAGAGATGGTTATCCGAGGAGACCCGGACAAATTTAACATCCCCACCCAAACCAGAAAGATCCGTGGTCACGCTATGGCTACGCCCCCCAACCAAACCGGTCTCTTCTTGCTGTAACATGTTCCAGTTTAAGTTGTAGCTTAACATGGATTGCAGATAGGGGCTGTTGGCATACTGCGCTTGAATGTAGGTTGAGGCGGTAGAATCCACATTATGGATCTCTACATGGCGTAAGTTATAGGAAACGCTGTTATAGAGTTCATCGGACAGAGGTGCCCCAAGGCGCAGCCCCATACCATAGGTGGAGCGGTCATAGGATGAGGTGCTTGAATCTTCCACCTTACGGTTATAAAGATCAATCCCCGCCGAAATGGGCTTACCCAGAAAATAGGGTTCGGTAAACGAAATATCAAAATCCGCCGTACTCGCAGAGAGCGCCGCCGAAGCCGAGAGATTTTGACCACGCCCCAAAAAGTTTTTCTGGGATATACTGGCCGAGGTCACAATTTTATCTGTTGTAGAGAAACCCGCACCAATGGAGAACGAACCCGTGGGTTTTTCTTCTACCTTAACTTTAACATTGACCTGATCGGGATCTTGAGTCTGGGGTGTCTCAATCTCAACCTTTTCAAAAAAGTCTAACCGTTGTAGATCTTTTTTGGTTTGACGTACCTTGGTCGATGAAAAACGGTCCCCCTCGACCACCTGTACCATACGGCGAATGACACTATCACGGGTACGGGTGTTGCCCACCACATCCACACGGTTGACATAAACACGGCGCCCTTTGATGATCTCAAAATGCAGGGCAACCAGCTTGGCTTCATCGTCATAGTCAATGCGTGGCTGAATATCTAGGAAAGCGTAACCAAAATCACCAACCAAATCGGTGAGTTTCTCAATGGATAGACGTACCGCAGAACGAGAAAACCACTCCCCTTCGTAAATCTTTAAGGCTTCATAGAGTTTGGCCTCGGGCAGTTCGTCAAAATCCCCTGAAATGGTGGTCTTGCCAAATTTATAACGATCCCCCTCCGTAAGCGCATGGGTGATCACAAACGCCTTTTTATCGGGGGTCAGTTCGGCAATGGAGGAGTTAACCTCAACCCGCGCAAATCCCTCATCCTGGTAGACATTGCGTAACTGCTCTTTATCGTACAGCAGTTTCTCTTTGTCGTAGGTGTTTTTTTCCGTCAACCAAGAGAGCCAATCGGTGGGTTGAATGCTGAGGGCATTGCGCAATTTTTTCTCGCTGATATTTTTGTTACCGATGATGCGAACCTCCCGCACCTTAGACTTCTCCCCTTCCTTAATATCGAAGGTGAGTGCCACACGGTTATCAGAAAGAGTTTTAACCTCTAGATCAATATTGGCTAAAAACAGACCCTTAATACGGTAAGCTTGCTGCAAGTTAGCCAAGTCACTCTGAGATTTGCTTTGGTTATAGATATCTCGCACCTTGAGTTTGATCATCCCCTTCAACTCATCGGTCCCTAAGGCATCGTTACCAGAAAAGGTAATCTCGTGAATCATGGGGTTTTCCACAACCTTAACCACCAGGGTGGAGCCCTCACGCTCAAATTTTACATCCTTAAAAAAGCCGGTTTTGTGCAAAGCTCGTAGGGAGTTCGCCAACTTTTGAGCTTGGAAGGCATCTCCTGGTTCCAATTCAAGATAGCTCTTAACCGTCTCTTTTTCGATCCAACGCGCGCCTTGCACGTCAATGTTAACAATGGTCTCCCCATTGGACTGAGCCGAGGCACTACCGACCGGTAGTAACAACAGCAGTGTCAGAACAAACAGCGTAGTGATTCGAAAAAAAAGGGCAGGTTTCATCTTTAACACCTGTCACAGGGTGACTAATTGGAAGCGGACGATCCGAACAGTCTGACCAAATCGTTGTAAAATGCAAGCACCATTAGTGCTAACAGTAAAGAAAGTCCTATGCGCATGGCAATCATCTGGGCTTTTTCACTAATGGGGCCGCCTTTAATCGCCTCCATCACGTAAAACAGCAGGTGCCCACCATCCAGCACCGGAATCGGCAAAAGATTTAATACCCCCAGGTTAACCGAGATGAGGGACATAAACATCAACATGCTGGCAAAACCCATCTCGGCTGTACTGCCAGCCATCTTGGCGATGGCAATGGGGCCACCGATTTGATCGGCGGGAATCTCTTGCGTGATCATTTTTTTTATCGAGGTAAAAATGAGCGTTGAGAACTCCCAGGTTTTATCTATCCCCAACCAAAAGGCTTCGCCTACCCCATACTCTACCGCAAAAGTCTCACCACTTGGTGCAATACCGATGCGTGCCTTTTTAGTGGGTTCGCCAAACTTAGTGACCGTATCCCCCATCTCTGGGTTTAAGGTCAAGGTGAGCTGTTTATCCCCACGCAGCACCTCAAGCTTAATCACACCATGGCTTGACGCACGAATGCGCTCTCGCATCGCCATCCAATCCTCAACCGCTTCACCATCCACCTTGATGATGCGGTCGCCAACCTGTACGCCCGCCATCGCCGCTGGGCCTTGCTCAATCACTTTGCCAACATCGGCGTACATCTTCTCAACCCCCATGGCATAGACCGCCCACAGGGCAAAAATCGCAAAGATAAAGTTAAACAAGGGGCCGGCCAACACCACCGCAAAACGCGCTTGCAAGGATTTATGGGCGAAAGAGCCCTGCTTTTCCTCTTCCGTTAAGGCACGTTCACCGTTTTGTTCATCCTCGACCACACCGGCTTCGCCAAACATTTTGACATAGCCACCCAGTGGAATGAGGCTCAAACAATATTCGGTCCCTTCCGCCCCGCCCCGGCCACGCCAGCTCAAGAGCTTAGGGCCAAAGCCCAGGGAAAAGACCAGCACCCGTACCTTCATCCAACGCGCCACCAAAAAATGGCCCATCTCATGGACAAAGATCAATATTCCCAGGACGACAACCGCCCAAAAGGCCTCATTCACGATAATACCTGCCTACTAGGGTTAACCACATGGTCTACTCCTCTAAACACTCAACGATGCTTGTCGCCGTTTAAGGGGTTTAGAGCCGTTTCTGTTAATGGGCCAAACGCCCCAACTGCTGTGCCGTCATGCGTGCCTGAAGATCTACCGCAAACAGATGATCAATGCTCTCAATGGGCGCATGCCCTAAATAATCCATGGTTTTCACAATCAAATCAGCAATCTCAAGATAGCCAATCGCCCCTTCCAGAAAAGCCGCCACGGCGATTTCATTGGCGGCATTGAGCACAACCGGCGCAATACCTCCCCGTCGCAGTGCCTCGTAGGCCAACTCAAGGCAGGGAAAATCACGCTTATCCGGTTTATCATAGAAGTCAAGTTGCCCCAATTTTGGCAGGTCCAGACTCTTCACCGTGGTTGGAATGCGCTCCGGCCAAGCCAGCGCCACCGCAATGGGGGTGCGCATATCCGGAACCCCCATCTGCGCCAACACCGAGCCATCCTGATATTCAACCATAGAGTGCACAATGCTCTGTGGGTGCACCACCACATCAATCTGTTCAGCGGGCAAACCAAAGAGCCAATGGGCCTCAATGACCTCCAGCCCCTTATTCATCATGGTGGAGGAGTCAACGGAGATTTTACGCCCCATGCTCCAATTGGGGTGTGCCACCGCTTGGGCGGGGGTGACCCCATGCAACTGCTGGCGTCTCCAGCCTCGAAACGGGCCACCTGAGGCGGTTAACACCAACCGGCGCATCCAGTTACTGTTCTGGAAGACCTGAAAAATGGCGCTGTGTTCTGAGTCAACCGGGATCAGACGTACCTGATAGCGACCAATCTCGGCCATAAAGAGACTGCCCGCCATAACCAGACACTCTTTGTTGGCCAAGGCTATATCTTTACGCGCCCGAATGGCTGCCAATGTGGGGCGCAACCCCGCCCCACCGACAATGGCCGAAACCGTCATCTGAGCCGACGCCCAACTGGCGACCTCGATCACCCCCTCTTCGCCCGCTAAAACTCGGATATTTTCCCCTGCCAATGCTTCGGTTACCTCTGCGGCGGCCTTGGTGTCGGCCATGGCAACCACTTCGGGCCGAAAATGCTTGGCCTGTGCAATCATGCGGGCGCTGTTTTGCCCTGCGCTGAGTGCCACCACTCGGTAGCGATCCGGATGCTGGGCGCAGACATCCAAGGTATTGACTCCAATGGAGCCCGTGGAGCCCAATATGGCGATCCCCTTGCTGCTCAAGTGACCCCCAAGGCGCTAAGGTAGAGATAATAGGCCGGTGCCGTAAAAATCATACTGTCCAGTCGATCCAACAAACCACCATGGCCGGGAATGATGTTCCCTGAGTCCTTGATGCCCGCTTCTCTTTTTAACAGTGATTCCACCAAATCCCCCAACTGTCCCGCCACCGACAGGATCACACCGGCACCAATGGCATGGATCAAGGGCATAGGCAACCCTGCCCCATAGCTTACCGCCACCGAGGCCGCAGCACCGGCCACCGTCCCGCCCCAAAAGCCTTCCCAGGTTTTTTTAGGGCTCACATGGGGCGAAAACTTATGCTTACCCAACCAACGCCCGGTAAAATAAGCCGCAGAATCGGTGCTCCACATCACCAACAGCAGCAAAAGTATCCAGGCTGAGCCTGCCTCGGTGCTGTGCACCACCAGCAGCAACTGTAGCGGTATCACCACATAGAGCAGCCCTAACACACTTTGCCCCACTTGCGTAACCGCCTGCAACCCGTGGCTTTCGCCCCGGTAGCGCAAGGTGTGTTGCACCAAATAGAGCGCGCTCCAGACGAACAATAGCGCACCACTCCAGGCCAACCACCCCTTGGCGGCCAAGGCCAACAAACTCCAGCCCCCTAAGGTGAGATAGAGCAGCGCCCCATACCCAGCCTGCCCCACCATCCGCTGCCACTCACGAAACATCAATGGCGTAAGGGTGGCCAGCAGCAACAGCATGCCCCAAAACCCCCCTCGAAAGATGATGCCCAGCACCAGGGGCGCGAGAATCAGCGCTGACAGAATTCGTGTACGCATAAGAGCGGGAACATCCGACGGCTAGCAATTTTTGGATAATCCTCCCCATCAAGGGAGAGATACAGCCTACTTTTAAAACAGATTCGCCCCAAAAAAGCAATGTTTCGAAACCTAAACAGCGCTTTTAACAAGGCTTGGCCCAGCACATCTTTAAAAACAGGGGGAGTGCCAAGAAAGTTCAAGAGGACGCCACGAAAATAAAAAAACGGCTTCCCTGCACCACTCAAGCGAAAGAACCGAGCAGCAGCTGCTCGGTGTAAACCCAATTGCCCTCACGCTTCAGACAAAAAAAAGATGGGGGAAATCGGGAAGAGGTGGATTAACCCGCTGCACCAAAACGACGCTCACGTTCCGCATACTCGTGCAGGGCTTGGAGAAAATGGTCGCGGTTGAATTCAGGCCAATAGATGGGTAAAAAAATCAGCTCCGTATAGGCCATCTGCCATAATAAAAAATTACTGATGCGATGATCACCCCCAGTACGAATCATTAAATCCGGGTCGGGTTGGTCGTGGGTGGTCAGGTGGCAAGCAAGATGCTCCGGGCCAATATCATCCCATTTTAAATGGCCCTCCAACACCTGTTTGCTCATCGCTTTGGCTGCGTCCACAATCTCTTGGCGTCCCCCATAATTGAGGGCAATATTAAAATTTAGACGCGTATTCCCAGCCGTCTTCTCCTCCAACTGCTGCACATACTCCCGCACATTGGTGGGGAGCTCATCCAGACGCCCCAAAGCACGAAAACGGACCCCTCGCTCATGCAGATCATCCATCTCGCGCTTTAAATGCAGCGCCAGCAGGTTCATTAAAGCAGAGACCTCATCCTTAGGACGTTTCCAGTTTTCTGCAGAAAAGGTATAAAGTGTTAGGGTTTCTATACCAAAATCCAGGCTCGCTTCAATGCTGCGACGCACCGACTTAACCCCCTGCCGGTGGCCTTCCAAGCGTGGCAAATAGCGCTTACGTGCCCATCGACGATTGCCATCCATAACAATGGCCACATGCCGGGGCAGTTTTTCAGGCAAGGTGATGGGCGCTGATTTAGACAAGAGGATCCCTCAATAGGGTAAACCAAACACCTAAGCAATCAGGTGTCTATTGACTCCACACGTAGGCAACACCAACCTCAGGCGTGACCCTTACTCCAAACCGTAGGGCCCCTGCTGAACAGGAGCCCTAAACAATCACACCTGCATAATATCGGCTTCTTTACTCACAATGGCTTCATCAATAAGCTTAATAAACTTATCGGTCGACTCCTGCACCAGTTTCTCTTGCGTATGCATTTCGTCTTGAGAGATCTCTTTGTTTTTCTCGGCTTTGCGCAAGCCTTCGATACCATCACGACGAATATTGCGTACAGCAATTTTGCATGCTTCGCTGTATTTATGCACCAATTTAACCAGATCTTTGCGGCGCTCTTCTGTTAACTCAGGCAGAGGTACGCGTACAATTTGTCCGTCATTAGATGGGTTTAAGCCCAAATCCGCATCGCGAATGGCTTTCTCAATGGCACCCAGCTGTCCCTTGTCCCAGGGCTGAACATTGATCATGCGGGCCTCGGGTACGGTCATGGAGGCCACCTGATTAAGGGGCATCATGCTGCCATAGGCGTTGACCATGACGGCATCCAACAAACTGGTGGAGGCACGCCCTGTGCGCACCGTTGCAAGCTCATCTTTTAGCGCAGCAAGGCTCTTGTTCATGCGCTGTTCCAGATCCTTGATCAAGGGAATGCTCATTCTTTACGCTCCTCAATGATGGTCGCTTTGGGTTCGCCACGCAGCACCGCGGTCAACGCGCCACGCTCAAAGATGGAAAAGACCCCAATTGGGATGTGATTCTCCCGACAAAGGGTAATCGCTGTCATATCCATGACTTTAAGATTTTTTGTTAAAACCTCATGATAGGTCAATGTCTCAAAACGCTTGGCCTTGGGATTTTTAACCGGGTCACTGTCATACACCCCATCCACCTTGGTGGCCTTGAGCAGCAAGTCAGCCTCGATCTCACAAGCCCGTAAGGCGGCGGCGGTGTCTGTGGTGAAAAATGGATTACCCGTGCCGGCCACAAAAATCACGACCCGACCTTGTTTCATGTGGCTTTTAGCCGAATCATGATCAAAGGGTTCTGCCACACGGGGCATCTCCAGCGCGGTTTGCACCACGGCTTCTGTACCAGAAAGCATCAAGGCAGACTGTAGGGCCAACCCATTGATGACGGTCGCCAACATACCCATCTGATCGGCACGGGTACGCCCCATGCCATTGGCAGAGCCTGATATGCCCCGGAAGATATTACCGCCACCAATCACCAACGCCAACTCAATATCCAGCGCTATGGCAGATTGGACCTCTTCAACCAAATAAGAGAGAAATTCAGGCGCAATCCCATAAGCCTGTTCCCCCATAAGGGCCTCGCCTGACAATTTTAAGAGTACCCGTTTGGCGCGCGCTACGTCCATGGCAGAAACCACCCCTCCCTCTTATTATTCTCCTACGGATACATATAGGGCACCCCTAAGGGTGCCCTACCTGAGAACAACTTAATCATGCCATAACCCTGGCAAGCGCCCTCCCCGTCCAAAGTGAGGGAGCCCGCCGCGATGGCCATGTTCCAGGGTATCTTTACCGATTAACCTTGTACCACTTTTGCAACTTCAGCGGCAAAGTCTTCTTCTTTTTTCTCGATCCCTTCACCCAACTGGAAGCGTGCATAGCCGGTCACTTTAACCGGGCAACCAAGCTCCTTGGCTGCCGCATCAACCACCTGCTGCACCTTATGGTCAGGATCAATCACATAGGCTTGCTCAAGCAAACAGACATCCGCATAATATTTGTCCATGCGGCCAACAATCATCTTTTCAATGATGTTGTCGGGTTTGCCCGAGGCGCGTGCCTGATCAATCAGCACGGACTTTTCCCGCTCCATGGCTTCGCTGTCAACACTGTCACGGTTGAGAAACTGTGGCGCAGCCGCCGCAACGTGCATGGCCAACTTTTTACCCAGCTCTTGCAGCGCATCAGCGGAAGCGGTGGATTCCAGCGCCACCAACACACCGATTTTACCACCGGCATGAATGTAGCTGCTCACCAGCCCGCTGGAGACTTCCATACGCTCAATACGGCGCAGGTTCATATTTTCGCCAATGGTGGCAATGAGGTTGGTTAACTCATCCCCTACATTGCGGCCTGTACCGGGGTAATCAAGGGCCTTGAGCGTATCAATATCGGTACAGCCATTATCGGCAGCCAGCTTGGTGGCTGTGTCGGCAAAGGTGCAGAAATTGTCGTTCTTGGCGGTAAAGTCCGTCTCGGCATTAACCTCCAACATCACCCCAACAGAACCCAGGGAGAGGGTGGTCACTTTACCTTCCGCCGCAACACGGGCAGATTTCTTTTGTGCAGAGGCCATACCCTTTTTGCGCAGCCAATCCACCGCCGCTTCCATATCACCACCGGTCTCGGCCAGCGCCTTTTTACAATCCATCATGCCTACTCCGGTTTTTTCCCGAAGCTCTTTCACCATACTCGCGGTAACCGCCATGGTAACTCCCCATTCATCTGGCAGGTAAGTGTACATATTTAAAAGGGTGGAGACCTCAAAAGAGAGGCATCCACCCTCCAATTAAACGCTTTATGCTTAGGCCTCGGCGCTCTGCATCTCGCCTTCACCCGCTTGGCTGAGCATCTGAGCTTCCATAGAACCCTCACCGGCAGAGATGCCGCTGTTGGGGATTTCACGACCGGCCAGTTGCATGCCCTCGATCACAGAATCACCCATCTTGCTGATAAACAGGGTCAAGGCGCGAATAGCATCATCGTTACCAGGAACGGGGTAGTCGATAGGATCGGGGTCACAGTTGCTGTCCACCAACGCCACCACAGGAATGCCCAATTTGTTGGCCTCTTTAACAGCGATGGACTCCTTCCGGGTATCCACAACGATGATCAAGTTGGGCTGACGCTCCATATCCTTGATCCCACCCAGGGCACGCTCAATCTTCTGCCCTTCACGGTCAAGCTGCTGGGTCTCGCGCTTGGTCAACGCCTCAAAGGTGCCATCCACACGCATTTTGTCGATCTCTTTAAGACGACGGATGGAGCCTTGAATGGTACGCCAGTTGGTCAAAGTGCCGCCCAACCAACGATGGTTAACGTAGAACTGACCGGTACGTCTGGCTTCTGCCGAGACCAATTCAACGGCTTGGCGCTTGGTCCCAACAAACAATACGGTACCCCCGCCTTGCACGGTATCCCGCACAAAATTACAGGCGTCACGCAGCATCACCACCGATTTTTGCAGGTTGATGATATGCACGCCGTTGCGGGCACCGAAGATGTGACGCTTCATTTTGGGGTTCCAACGCTTGGTCTGGTGACCAAAATGGAAACCGGCTTCCAACAGTTCGCGAACAGAATACTTAGCCATTTTTCTCTCCATGTCTCGGTTGTTCTTCCGCAACATAGCCTTTTGGCAGCGCCCAACCCCGTCACAGGGCACCGGGGGCGCGGTCTATGCTGCGTGCATATTTAAAAGTGCTCGCTTTCTACCATTAAGCGCGGCATAATTCAAGGAATTAATCGAATCCTACCTCGCAAAAGCCTGTAACGTGCGCGGCTTAAAAATAAAAATCTGCCCCTTTTGGCAACATTTACGGGGTTAGTGTGCGCTTTGATTGCCCCAAACGCGCCATCTGCGTTTACTTAAAAATGGCCGCCGAATCCCCCGCCCCTTCGCGTAGCAACTCAGGTTCCCCGCTGGTCATATCAATAATGGTCGAGGGGTGTTCGGGTAAAATACCCCCATCAATGATCAAGTCGACCTGGTGTTCAAGTTGGTCCCTTATGAGAGAAGGATCGGTGAAAATCTCCTCATGCCCTGGCAAACGTACCGAAGTCGAGAGCAGCGGCTCCCCCACCAGTTCCAACAGCGCATGGCAAATTTGATGATTGGGCACCCGTAGGCCAATGGTTTTACGCCGTGGCAGGATTTTTTTCGGCACCTCGCGGGAGGCCTCCAAGACAAAGGTATAAGGGCCGGGCAAAAACCGTTTGAGCAGACGATAACAGCTGTTATCCACACGGGCATAGTTCGCAATATCCGAGAGATCCGCACACAGCAGCGTCAATTGGTGGGTATCGGAGAGCTGCTTGATACGCACCACCCGCTCCACCCCTTTACGGTTGCTCATCACACAGCCTAATCCGTAAGTGGTGTCGGTTGGGTAGACAATAACGCCACCCTCTTGCAGAATTTGCGCAGCCTGGCGCAGCAAGCGTGCTTGTGGATTTTCTGGATGAATCTTAAAATATTGGCTCATGTCACACCGCTTTAGGTTACTGCTGACAGTCAAGAGGTTTTCACTTCCCACATTTTCAGAGGGGCATTTTCTCTCGGCTGCTGGTACGATTGGGTCTATGCTAAACCCGAAGGATCGGCATCATACACGTAAATGACGAAGAAGGACAACGCAATGCCTCAATACCGTTCCCGCACCTCCACCCATGGCCGTAATATGGCAGGTGCCCGCGCTCTTTGGCGGGCTACTGGCATTAAGGAGGAGGATTTCGGCAAACCTATCATCGCTGTGGCGAACTCCTTTACTCAATTTGTTCCCGGTCATGTGCATCTGCGGGAGGTCGGCAAACTGGTGGCCGAAGAGATTGAGGCGTGTGGAGCGATCGCAAAAGAGTTCAATACCATCGCCGTGGATGATGGCATCGCCATGGGGCATGGTGGCATGCTCTATTCGTTGCCTTCGCGGGATATTATTGCCGATAGCGTAGAATATATGTGCAACGCCCATACGGCGGATGCCCTTATTTGCATCTCGAACTGCGACAAGATCACCCCCGGTATGTTGATGGCAGCTCTGCGCCTTAATATTCCCACCGTCTTTGTCTCTGGTGGCCCTATGGAGGCCGGTAAAGTTCGCCTAACCGATGGCACCGCCCGCAAGGTTGATCTCATCGACTCTATGATTGCTGCTGGTAACAGTGCGGTTTCCAGTGAGGATTTGGAGCGCTATGAGCGTTCGTCCTGCCCCACCTGTGGCTCCTGTTCAGGCATGTTCACGGCCAACTCTATGAACTGTCTAACCGAAGCTTTGGGTCTCTCCCTGCCCGGCAATGGCACTGTATTGGCAACCCACACGGCACGTAAAAAGCTGTTTTTAGATGGGGCTAAACGCATTGTCGAACTTACCCGCCGCTTCTACGAACAGGATGATGTATCGGCACTGCCCCGCAGTATTGCCACCTTTGCCGCCTTTGAAAATGCCATGGTGCTGGATATTGCCATGGGGGGATCAACCAACACGGTTTTGCATCTACTCGCCGCCGCCCGCGAGGCAGAGGTAAACTTTACCATGGCTGATATTGACCGACTCTCTCGTGGCGTGCCCTGTCTGTGTAAAGTGGCCCCCTCGACGGAAAAATATCATGTGGAGGATGTGCATCGGGCTGGAGGGGTGTTTTCCATCCTAGGCGAGCTTAACCGCATCGGCCTGATCAACGATCACTGCCTTACCGTGCATGCCCCCAACATGGCCGAAGCCCTGAAAAAGGAGGATATTGTTTCTCCCCAGGTCACTGAAGAAGCGCTAACCCGTTGTTACGCAGCACCGGGCGGCATTCCCACCATTGAGCCCTACAGTCAGTCGGCCCGTTGGGAAAGTCTGGATGACGACCGTGTGGACGGGTGCATTCGTGGCGGCGAACATGCTTACTCCAAGGATGGTGGACTGGCCATTCTGTTTGGCAACATCGCCCAGGATGGCTGCATTGTTAAAACCGCTGGGGTGGATGAATCGGTTTGGTGCTTCACCGGCCCGGCGCGTATCTTCCATAGTCAAGATGAAGCGTGTGACGCCATTCTTGCGGACCAGATCAAGGCGGGCGACGTCGTGTTGATCCGTTATGAAGGCCCCAAGGGTGGCCCCGGCATGCAGGAGATGCTCTACCCCACCAGTTTTCTAAAATCCAAAGGGCTGGGCAAAGCGTGTGCCTTGATTACCGATGGACGCTTTTCTGGTGGCACCTCGGGCCTTTCAATTGGTCACTGCTCACCCGAGGCAGCTCAAGGGGGGGCCATCGGTCTGGTGGAAGAGGGGGATCTTATTGAGATTGATATTCCCAACCGGTTGCTTCAGGTCAAGCTTAGTGATGCCCAATTGGCCGAGCGCCGCCAAGCCATGTTGGCCCGTGGGAATGAGGCGTTTAAGCCGGTGGGACGTCAGCGGGTGGTCTCTAAAGCACTACAAGCCTATGCCGCTTTAACCACCTCGGCGGCGGAAGGTGCGGTGCGTAATCTAGAGCAGATTCACATTAAACGGGATTAATACCGTACCATGCTGGGCCAGAACCTTTGGGTTCTGGCCCAATGGCTAACCGCTTTTTCCATACTGAGCGCACTGACCCTACAGGATCTGTTTTAGAAAGCATTTCTGCCCCAACCGGGGTTTTCCCTACGCACACAGCAAGCGTGGACCAAGCTGCTGTGGATGGCGGATAATAGAGAGACCCATCTGCGCTTATTGCTGCGCATGCTGCTGTTGCCGCGCGGCCAATTCCACCAGTTGACCATAGGCCAAGCCCCCATCGTTCATGGGAACCTGCTCATGCAACAGCAATGCTATGCCCCGCTGGGCAAGATGCATGGCTACCTGCTGTGTAAGATGACGGTTTTGAAACACCCCCCCTGTCAGCCCCACAGCGGATACGGGATAATGTTTTTGAATCTGCTCGACCTGTGCCACCAAAGCGGCGGCCATACTGCTATGCCACAGAGCTGCCCGAGCCTGCACACTGCGCCGACCATCTTGTAAGACAGGCACCAATGCCGACCAATCACTCCGCCAGATCGACTGCGAGTCAAGGGTAAGTGGTAGGGGGATGACCTCTCCTGGCTGCCCCTCACAGAGACTCTCTAACAAAAACGGCCCCTGCCCTTCAAAGCTGCTCTTTTGCACCAATCCAAGCAGCGCAGCCGCGCCATCAAACAGCCGTCCTACCGCGCTACTCCAAGGGCTATTCATGCCCTTGCTCCATGCTTTATGCAGCAGCGCTGCGGCTTCGGGCGCGTGCGGATAAGGGCGCTGCATGGTCCAGCATAGGGAGGCGGCTATGCGCCAGGGTTCGCGCCCTCCCTGTTCGCCTCCGGGCAGTCGAAAGGGGCGCATGGAGGCCACCCTTTGCCACGCGCCCGGCCCCCCATAAAAAGCCTCACCGCCCCACAGTGTGGCAGGATACTCCCCCACCCCCATTCCAGTGCCATCCCAGGTAAAGAGCAACAGTTTGGCGTCCCCCCCTCCTATGCCATGTTCCCCAGCCAGCGCCGAAGCGTGGGCATGATGATGGGCCACCGCGATTAACGGCTTACCCATGCCTTTAGCCAACCGCGTGGTGGTATAGCCAGGATGGGCGTCATGGGCCACCTGTTGGGCTTGAATGCCGTGGATGGTCTGTAGGTCATCACACACCTGGGTTAAAACCTGGGCGCTGCGGGGAGATGCCATTTCACCAATGTGGGCCGAGAGCACCACCCGCGCAGCCCACCCTAGGGCCACACAGTTCTTCATCTGCCCCCCTAGCGCCAAGCTGGGCTGGAGCAAGGGCTGGGGCAGGGTCAATTCCAATGGTGCGCTGCCCCGACCAACCCGGAGCCGACGCACTTTACCTGCTATCAGACGCACCACCCCATCATCGGCGGGTCGTAAAATGGGGCGATTATGGTGCAAAAAGGCATCCGCCACCCCAGCTAAGCGTTGTTCAGCCGCTTGGGCATCCAGCAACACCGGTTCGCCACTTAAATTACCGCTGGTGGCCACCAGCGGCCCCCCCCATTCTTGCAGAAGAAGATGGTGTAAGGGGCTGTAAGGCAACATGATACCAACCTCATCCAGTCCCGGTGCCACCCCAGGGGCGAATCCATGGTCGGGTTTAAGGGGAATAAGCACAATGGGGCGACTAGGATCCAATAAGGCCCGCCCATAGGGTTCGCTAAGTTTGACGTAGGCCGCGACTCCTTGCAGACCATCGGCGCCCAGCTGGGGGAGCATCACCGCCAGGGGTTTGTGGGGACGCTGTTTCCGTTGACGCAGAGTCTCTACCGCTGGCGCGTGGCGGGCATCACACAACAGATGGTAGCCCCCTACCCCCTTAACCGCCACAATCAGCCCCTGCTGCAAACCCGCCACCGCTTGGGTAAGCGCCGATTCCCCTATAATTTTTTCAGATCCGTATTGCCACGTGAGCTGCGGGCCACACGCTGGACAGGCCAAAGGTTGGGCATGAAAGCGTCGATCCAGGGGGTTTTGATACTCGGCCAAACAGGCCTTACAGAGAGGAAACTGCGCCATCGAGGTGCGGGAGCGATCATAGGGTAAGCCCGCAATCAGGGTATAGCGAGGACCGCATTGGGTACAATTGGTAAAGGGGTAGCGGTAGCGCCGGGCACCGGGGTCGGCGATCTCTTGCAAGCACTCATCACAACAAAACAGATCGGGGGGCAGATAGGGGGCGGTCTGGCTCGGCTGGCTGGTGACAATGGTGAAATCGGTGGCTAAACTTAAAGGCGCTGCGGTGGCCGAAACCAACACCGGTTGGGCCAGGGGGGGCGCTTCCTGCATGAGACGTCGTTGAAATTGCTCAACCGCTGGGGTGTCGCCCTGCACATGCAGGCGCACCTGTCCACCTTCGTTCCAGACCTCGCCAACCAGCCCCAAACTGTGGGCCAAACGGTAGAGATAGGGGCGAAATCCCACACCCTGCACCCGACCGGCTAGCACCAATGTCACAGCTTTTTTCATGGCGTTTTCTTTGCTGTAGCAAGGCCAGCCATTGGCCACGCACGCGGGTTTGTGTTAGCCCGTAAGATGAAAATTTGCTCCTGAAAACCGCACGCAAAGTTGTCCCTATACTGGTAAAAAAACAGGGCATAAGCATTTATACTTTTAGGATAAATCCATAGATTCTCTAAAAATTTAACGCGATCACGTCGAGAGATTACTGTTCGTCTTGAGTATCATAAGTAAACTCAATGAGACGCTTCTCCAAACGAACATAATCCAGCACCTCGCCGGTTGCGGAACGCTGAGGTTCCAGGCAGTGGCAATGGATGGCGGTTACCCCCCGTAATAAGATTTCTAGTACTTTCATACGCAACGGTTGACGCTGCCGCGCCTGTCGCGCGAGTGTCGCCAATTTACGGGATACCCGTTCGGTCTCCTGATCATTCACACTGCGTGCCGCGTTGGCAATACTATCCAATTCTTGGTGTAGCGCGTTCCAATGGCTTTCATCATCCGGGTCTTGAGCGGTGTGAGAGAGCGTGGTGGTAAACCGGTTTAGCCGGGTTTTACACTCCTTTTGGAACATTTTTTCTAAGGCTTGGGGGTCGACGAGTTCCTTCATGCTCATGAAAACACCATACTTTTTTTGATCAACCGCATAGGCAGAGTCAGTTCGATTAGGCGAGGACCTACTCTATCCATCTCCACGATCTCTTTGACCGCACCACATTTAACGGCGCTACGGGGCATGCCCGCCACCACGCAGGATGCCTCATCCTGGGCAATGGTCATAGCCAGCCGCTCTTGCATGCGCTTCATCCCCTTAGCACCATCATCTCCCATGCCAGTTAGGATAACCCCTATCGCCATGGCACCACATTCGCGGGCAACGCTGTTAAAGAGCTGGTCTACCGCTGGCCGATGCAAACTCTCTGGTTCCAAAACATAACCCGCCTGCAAACCACCGTCCATGGCACGATTAACCTGAAGATGCTTACCATCTTGGGCAAAATAGACCTGCCCCGCACGCAGTAACTCACCCTGTTCAGCCATCTTTACCCTAAGAGCGCTGTCGGTATTGAGCCATTGAATCAACCCCCCCACAAAACCTGGAGAAATATGCTGAACCACGCAAATGGGCAGAGGAAAATCAGCAGGTAAGTTGCGTAGCAGTGCATGCAAGGCTTGGGGGCCGCCGGTCGAGGCTCCTACCGCCACCAGCTCAAAAGGTTGTGCGGGGCTTCGGCTGGATGGCATGGACGAACACGAACAGC
This sequence comes from Magnetococcus marinus MC-1, assembly GCF_000014865.1. NCBI lineage: Bacteria > Pseudomonadati > Pseudomonadota > Magnetococcia > Magnetococcales > Magnetococcaceae > Magnetococcus > Magnetococcus marinus. Next base: position 2,278,844 of record NC_008576.1, on the reverse strand, counting down.
TGCTGGTTGGAGCAGGGCTACTCCCTACCCCAGCCCCGACCCGCTCTCCCCGATAGCGCTGGTGGCGGAATACTTTAACATCCGCCATAGCCCGCACCATTTCGACAATTTCGCGGCGGTTGCTTTCAAACTGTGGGTTGCCAGGACCATGGGGTTTTTCCAGAACAGAAAGTGCGCCAACCTCAATGGCACGAAAGGTGATCTTTAATTCCTCATCATCCACACTGGAACTAATCACCACGATGGGGGTGGGATGGCTGGACATAATCTCCCGGGTGGCCTCAAACCCATCCATAACCGGCATGCGTATGTCCATGGTAATCAAGTCTGGGCGCAACTCACTCACAAGGCGCACCCCTTCACGACCATCCGCTGCGACCCCAACCACTTCCATATCCGCTTCATTGTTAAGGATCGCCTTTAACAGCATAGAGACGACGGCAGAATCCTCGATAATGACAATACGTATGGGTTGCTTCATGATAGGCGATGCTTTCCAAACCGTTGAGGTCAAAAGATAATGCGCACACCCCCCAGTGTCGACATTTGGAAAATAGATCTTCCCGTAAAAAAACCATCAAGATAGAATAGACTGATACCCCCATAATACACAAGCGACATGGCAGCTGTTACGCCATTTTTTCCATCCAGGAGTGGCTTTGTTGCGTAAAACTGCGTCAGTTTTCTATAGCCAATAGTTGCCGCACCGTCTGGAGCAGGGTTGCTGTTTCAAAACTGCCTTTAACGATATAGGCGTCGGCTCCCGCTTCCATACCGCGCCGTTTGTTCTCTTGCGAATCCAGCGAGGAGACAATAATAACCGGCAGATCGTCATAGCGGCTATCGTCGCGGATGGTACGGGCAAACTCAAAACCGTTCATAATGGGCATCTCTACATCACTGATCACCAGATCAAACTGCCCCTCTTGCAGGGTTTCCCAGCCTTTTTGCCCATTGACGGCGGTGGTAACCAAAAAGCCTTTGGCCTCTAAAATATTTTTCTCCAAGGTACGGGTGGTTATGGAGTCATCGACAACCAAAATATGCGGTACTTTGGGCCTGTTGATGCTCGTTCCGGCTTCCTGCCCTTCTAAGGGTAGAGGAGCGGTGCGGTTTTCTAATGCGGCATCCACCAGCGAGGCCGAATCCAACACCACCACAATATTACCGTTGCGGTCCAGATTGCCCCCCTTCAAGTGCTTGACGGAACAGAGCGGTGGCTGAAACGGCTTGACCACGATCTCTTGCTCCCCCACCACGTCATCCACCACCACCGCCATTTGGTGCCACCCTTTGGAAAGAATCACCACCGGCATAGGGTTAAGACTCAATGCCCGCGAGCCCGATATGTTAAGCAGATCCGCCAAACTATGCAGGGGCATGGGACGGCCATCCAGCACCACCGCAGGACCAGCCTCCAAGGTGCGTACTGCCGAGCGCGGCACGCTACGAATGCGCTCAACATGGGAAATAGATAGGGCAAACACCTCCCCGGCCAACTCCACCAACAGCCCTCGCTCGGTGGCCAGGGTCAAGGGCACGGTTAGAACAAACTGGGTCCCTTTACCGTGTTGCGTGCGCACCCGAACCTGCCCATTAATATGACGTAAATTGGCCCGCACCACATCCAACCCCACCCCCCGCCCAGAGACGGACGTGACCTCGTCACGACTGGAAAAACCGGGCATAAAGATGAGTTCCGTAATGGCTTCATCATCCATCATATGGGCATCCTCGGCCCCAATCAGCCGTTCCCGAATCGCCTTCTCTTTAATACGTTGCAGATCCAAACCGCGCCCATCATCCTCCAACACCAAACGGATGGTTCCGCCGTCAGCGATGATCTCTAATTGAATCACCCCTCGCTCAGGCTTACCCGCCGCAAGGCGTGCTTGGGGTGTTTCAATGGCATGATCCACCGCGTTGCGCAAAAGATGGGTTAAGGGATCTTTAAGCTGCTCCAAAACAGCACGATCCAACTCAATTTCATCGCCAACCACCTTAAAATCAGCCAATTTTCCCAACTCAACACAGAGATCCCGAGCGGTACGTGCCATAGGTCGAGTCATGGTTGAGAGCGGTACAAGGCGCATCATACGCAGGTTGGATTGCAGGTTGTTGCTTAACAAGCCCAACCGTTTGGCACGTTCCTTAACGCCGTAGCGGGTCGCCCGTAAATCCTCTTTCAATTGTACCATCAGGTCCGGTGCGTTCTGCGCGAAGTCACGCCAAAGCGCGGGGTCTGGCATGCCCATGCCATCCTCGCTAAAATCCCCCAAACAGGTGATTTGATGCAGAAGATTAAGCAGATTGCCCTCTAACCGCCGTACGCCCGCTTGAAGACCCTCCATCTGCACCTTGCTGATTTGAATCTCCTCAGCCAGACCAATGGCCTCATTAATTTTAGTGGCCGAGACACGCACCATTTCATGGTGTACGGCACTTTTCATGACTGGGGTCTGGTGCCGGATGGGCGCTTGGCTCTGTTCGCCAGTAGGCGCAGCAGACGCTTGCCCAGCCACCCCTGCGGGGCTGTGGGGCTCTTCTACCTGCTTGGGAATCTCCTCATCCATGGCAGAGATTGGCTCTGCTACTTCGACAGAGCGCTCATGGAGCTGTTGTGGGGCAGCAGGGATGGCCGTTTCAGTTATTGCGTCATGGGGCTTATGGTTCTCCCCAGAGCTGGGGGCACTGGTGTGCGGTGGGCTAGGTTCTTGCTCTCGGTATTCAGCCTGAGGCTGTGGCTCAGCCTGTGGGCTCGGTTGAGTCCTGTTCTCTTGGCTTAATGGTGCGGCCAAAGCGGTGGGCAGCATGGGTTCTGTTTGCTGTTCAAAGCGCGCTGTGGGGGCTTTTGTGGGAGGGGGTGACGGCGACGCTGCAACGCTTGCTTCAACGTTTTGCCCCGCCAATCGGCCCTGCGCCGCTTGATCCAGTTGATCCAACAACGCCGTGATTTCTGCCGGTGTCGGCTCCCCAGGAATTAACACCATGCCAAGTTGGCGCATCTGATCGACCGCCGCCAGCGCTAAACTGATCACGCCGGGATTAGGGGTGGCATTTTGCTTTTGCAAAGCACTAAAGAGGCTCTCTAAACGGTGTGAAAGGTCGGCAAGAGGGCGGATTTCCACCCCCCTTGCCGCCCCTTTAACATTATGGGCAGCCCGGAAAATTTGATGAATGGTCTCCTGTCGGGCTTGCTCATCCTGCCCCTTTTCCAGAGCCAGCAGACCATCCCCCATAATAGCGGTTTGATCCTCCAGTTCCGCACGGAAGGTGGCCAGTAACTCGTTGAGAAAATCAGCATCCAACTCCATGAGACAGGAACCCGAGTTCTAAAGGAATAGGAAGGCAAAGGCGCATAACCGTTGCTTTTGCCATCAAATGCGGAAGCGCGCCACCATATCTTGCAAAGTGATGGCAAGATGGTTGAGATCTTCACTGGCTACCGAGGTTTTTTGGGTCGCTTCCACAAACTGCCCGGTCACCGAATTGATCTCATTCATCGCCATGGAGACCTGATCAATGCCAACGGCTTCCTGACGCACCGCCGCAACGATCTGTTGGCTGCTCAAAACCGATTGGTGAATGACATCCTTAAGGTCGCGCACCACTTCGCCCGTACGTGACATGAGAATCACCCCTTGATCCACATCTTTGACACCCTCTTCGGTGGCCATAACCGCGCGGTCGGTGGCGTGTTGGATCTCGGTCAAAATTTTCTGCACCTGCGCGGTGGATTCCTCAGATTGCTCGGCCAGATCTTTTACCTCAGCCGCCACCACCGCAAAGCCTTTACCGCTATCCCCAGCCTTAGCCGCTTCAATGGAGGCGTTTAACGCCAACATTTTGGAGTGTTGCGCCAAACCTGCTACCACGCCGGTGATTTCACCAATCTGCTGGGTCTGTTTAGAAAGCGCCAAGATGGAGGCGGCAATCCCCTCGACCCGGTTACGAATGGACTGCATACCCGCAATATTCTCTTCCACCATATCCAAACCACGATCCCCAACTTCACGGGTGCGTTCTGCCGATTTACCCAGCTCTGAGGCCTTTTCCAATGTTTGGCTTGAAGTGGTGCGAATCTCTACCAAGGTCGAGGTGGTCTCATTGACCGCAGCAGCCTGCTGTGCCGCACCCGAGGATTGATCCGCCACCGCTTTATGCACACTACTCAGGGTGTGGCGCATGGCGTTACTGGCGCTGTTGATGGAGCGGGCCATCTCAGCCAAGCGTTCGGTCATGACATTTAGGTTGTTGCCCAATTGAGCCAAACCATCATCCCCCTCGATGGCCAAGCGCGGGGTCAAGTCGCCATCGGCCACCAGATCAATAAAATGGCCATAATCGGCCACTTTTTTTTCAATCTCGGTTTTGGAGACATTAATATCCCGCAGGCTCGCCATCACCGCATCGATATAGCTACCAATTGCCAGTTCACTGTCCAGGGTAAGAATTTTGTCGATTGCCGCCATCGCCCTTTGAACTTTTTTTGGCTTATTATCAAAAACATCCAGCAAGATGGGCAGCAAAAGTTGACGATAAAGACTGTACCCCCCCAGATACCAATCGGGCTCTAAGCCAATTTTGTTGTGTATCTGGCCAATACGCCAGCGGCGTACGAAATAGTCCCGTCCATATTCACCATCAAAGAGCTGCACCAAATACTCTTCTTGAGTGCGTTTGAGCCGCTCGACCGAAGAACCCGCGCCACCAATGATTTTTTCCAGATGGGCAAAGCCGCTAAGACGGGTATAAAAGGTATTTACAACTGCTGTGGCATGTTTGGCCGCCACAGGGCGTAATTTTTTGAGGATGCTCGCATCTTTTTCGGTAAACCCGACAAAGCGTTTCATCTGCTCTATGTGATCCAGATCCAAGCTGGGCTCGGACGCAGCTTGCATATGAGAGTGAGGCATATTAGCCATGAATCGCATCCTCTGAACGGTTCAAATGGTTTATCTGGACCTCCGGCGAGGCCAGTAGCGTACGGGGAGCCAGCAGTGTTACGTTCCCCAAATGGATACCACGGATAAAATCGGTGGAAAGATTACGGGTGGGGAAAGGGGCGGTCAGTTCGTCATGATGATAACGGACCTCATTCTCGACACCTGTTACCAACAAACCAGCAACCATATGCTGGAGATATTGTACCACAATGATTCGGCTATTTTTGGTAATCGACTGGGGTTGTAAACCAAAAAGTGGGGCCGGGTCTACCACCGTCACAAACTCCCCCCGGCGGTTCATAACGCCGGCAATGTGTGGTGGAACACCAGGTATGGCGCGCACGCCACGGGGATAAAGTATCTCCTCCAGCGCGTCAAAAGGGATACCGTAACGGGCCTCTTCGCCTAAAGAGATGCGCAAATAGCAAGATTCCGCTGCCCCAGCTAACGGCTCATCATGGCGTTCACGGCGCAGCAGTCGGGCGCGTTCTTCCAACACCGCAACCGATGCGGCATCCGTGGGCATTTGCACGCAGAGACCACCGGTAAAAGAGGGTTCCGATCCCCTATTTGACATGCTAGAAGGCTCCTTATAACGGGACACGATCACGCTCCAGATAACCAGCTAATTGCGCCCGTACATCCAGAATGGTTAACCCCGCCACCGGGTCCAGCAAGGTTTGGCTCTGAGCATGGCGATTGGCCAGCTCCAAGGCACGTCGCAGCAGACGCTCCCCTGCTTCAGCCCGGCCTTGTCCAATCTTGAGAAAACCCATGTGAAAATGGCTCATCAAATGGTCGCGGTTGAGCATCATGGTTTTGCGCAACTCCTCTTCGGCCCCTTTTTCATCTTTCTTTTCCAAAAACACCAAAGCCAACAAAAAGTGGGCTTCATCATTCATACCATGATCTTTAAGAAACAATTGCAATAATTCTTGCGCTGCTTGCCACTGCCCTAAGGCGGTTAAGGCTTGGGCACGTTGTAGAAAAAAACGATCTGGACATGTGCTAGGCAGCCTTTCGGTACGGGTCACGACCGTTGAAAATTGACCCTCAATCAGTAATTTTTGCAATTCGAGGTCTGTAGGCAGTGCTTCACCAGCAACAAGGGGGGGGTGCGGATTGGTTATGCTCGGCGCAACATACCCTGCTGGAGGGCTTGCCACATAGGGTGTGGCGGGCTTTGTCTGACCGCGAGAGAGCGCCAATTTTGGCGGCTCTAGCGCTGCTTGGCTAGGCCGCGCAGGCTGGCTTTGGGTGATGAGCGATGTGCTGTTTAAGGCGCCCGTCGCCTCCACTTTCTCAAAAAAGAAAACGCCCCCCTCATGTCTGTAAACCAAACCAGGAATATGGTTGGGTACATAGTCACACGCCCCGGTTATCAACAAACCACCTGGGTTCAGACAACGTGAAAAACGGGCGACGATGGCATCCACCGTAGGATTGTCAAAATAGATGAAAACATTTCGACACAAAATTAAATCTTGCTGCCCTGTGCCTTGCAAAATTGAGGGGTATCCCCCTTCAATCAAATTGAGATAATCAAATTTGATTTGTGCTCTAAAACGGTGGGTTTGCAACTGCCAATAGTTGCCATCCTGGCTAAAAAAGCTTTGCTTTAGTGCGTCGGGCAAGCCGCGCATGGCCCAATCGCCATACCGTCCCTGCTGGGCGCGTGCTAGGGCCTCTTTATTGATATCGGTACCTAGGGCGTGGACCTGCCACGTTTCATGTTTGGGTATTAAGCGGTCTAAGATCAACATCAAGGTGTAAAGCTCCTGACCATCCGAACAACCCGCGCTCCAAATACGTAGGGCAGGATGACCCAAAGCTTTACGTTGCTTTAATAAAGGGGTGAGAAAACGGTTTTCCAAAAATGAGATCTGGAGAGGATCCCGATAAAAATAGCTCTCCCCTACCGTGACACCGGCAACGAGAGATTCCATAATAGGATCATTACCCGAGGCATGACGAATCAGGTCGGTCAAAGCGGCATAACTGCTCAAACCAAAACGGTCTAGGGTTTGTTGAATCCCCCGCCGAAACGGTAAAATTTGATGATCGCGTACCGTAATGCCCAGTCGTTGCCGCACCAATTGTGCCAACGCCCGTTCATCATCGGCTAAGGCCGTGGCCATGGACTCCTTCACGCTAGGCCCTTTCCCCACTCATCAAAAAGGCTTCAATAGGTCGCAATGGCGGATTGGCATTGAGGGCGTGTTCCAAATCCAGCATCATCAGTGGCCCCTGTTCATCTTCCAGCAATTGGGCAATCAAAGGTTCCTGACCAATCCGCTCGCTTTGCAAGGGGGTTGGCCGACAGAGACCATCAATTTCATCCACCACAAAAACCCCCGCACGTTGCCCCTCGCGACATAAAATCAAAGGGGTATCCACGCTGTAATGACAGGGGGTGCGATAACCTAGACGCAGACTAAGATCGACCACCGGTAAGGCTTCATGTCCGATATGCATCATACCCACCACCCATGGGGCTGCTGTGGGGGCAGGTGTTAAGGCCGGCAAAAACAGAACACGCTGCACTTGGACAAGCGGCAACACCAGTCGCACACGCCCAACCTGAAAGGCCAGCATGGTTTGTGGTTTATGCGCAACGGGCGTTATGTGCGCCTGCTTGGCTTGCCTGGGGTTGCTTTGCATGGAGTCGGTCATGGGACCTCATAGAGTCGGTTTGACGGAGTTGAGATTATAACCATGCTCAAGGGTTAAACAAAAGCTCTCGTTTTTAGCCAAGCGGTTCTCTCGAAAAACCTGCTGTCCCGTTCTGGAATTTTACCAGAACCTGCGCACAACACTTGAGACAAATTGTGTTTATGCTAAGATACTATTGTTTTTGTTTGTGCTTGGTTCACCACGCAAGCGGGATGCAGACCGATAGGAGGCCCAAAAAGTGTTGTGAGCATCCATTGTGACGGCCAAAATGCAGATTATTAAATCGGCAAGTGTTTTTTCAAAAAGGCATAATTAGACCATGAAAGTACTCTTCGTAGATGATATGGCCACCGTGCGCATGCTCTATGGGCGTTTGCTCAGCATGGCTGGTTACAAAGTAGTTTTAGCTGACTCGGTGAACGATGCTTTGGCTAAAGCCCGCATCGAACGCCCCCCCTTGGCCATTGTGGATTACCACATGCCTGACGGTACCGGGGCAGATCTTACCCGCGCCCTATTGGCCACACCTGAGACCTCAGATATTTTGGTGGTCATGCACTCCCAAAGCCTTGATGTTATTTCTGAATCCTTAGAAGCTGGGGCAATTGATCTTATCCATAAAGAGGACCCTAAAGAGGTTTTTCTCATGCGGGTCGCTGCCATGGGGCGTTTTATTGAAACACAAAACGCCCATCGCGAAGCAGAAGCCCATGCCCGCCAAAAAGAGCTACAAGCCGCCGAGCAGCTGCGCCGTATTGAAGAGCAAGCCCGTCAACAACTGGAACAGCGGGTTAGAGAGCGCACCTTAGAGCTAACCCAGTCCAACGAACGGCTTAGCAATGAAGTGGCTGTGCGGATGCGGGCTGAAAGCGGTTTAAGATTGATCCATAAGGTGTTTGAAAACACCTCCGAAGCCATTATCCTGACCGACCCTCAAGGGATGATCCTCGATATAAATCCGGCTTTTACGGAGATCACCGGCTTTAGCCGTGAAGAGGCTTTGGGGCACAATCCCAGATCTTTTAAATCCGACCGGCATGATGCCACTTTTTACACCAACATGTGGCGTAAAATTGCAGAAGAGGGGTTCTGGCAGGGAGAGATATGGGATCGTCGTAAGAATGGCGAGATCTACCCCAAACGCTTAACCATCAATGCTGTGCGCAATCAAGCCGGAGAGGTGGAAAACTATATTGGTATTTTTTCCGACATTAGTGAAAGCAAAGCCACGGAATTAAAGCTTGAACGGCTGGCCTATTATGACGCCTTGACCCAGTTACCCAACCGAATGCTGTTTCATGATCGCTTGGAGCATGAGTTTTACAATGCCCAACGGCATCGAAAACAGGTGGCGGTCTTTTTTATTGATTTAGATCGTTTTAAACAGGTCAATGATACCCTGGGACACAGCGCCGGTGATGAGCTGTTACAGCATGTGGCCCAGCGGTTGGAAGGGTGCGTGCGGGCGGCTGATACGGTTGCCCGAATGGGTGGCGATGAGTTTACCGTTATCCTTGCCGACATCAGCGACAATGAGAGCGTGGCACGGGTTGCCCGCAAAGTGCTTGAAGAGCTGCAAAAAAGTATTTCAATCAAGGGTCACGATATTTTTGTGGGGGCCAGCATTGGTATTGCCCTTTATCCGGACAATGGTAACGATGTTGAAACCCTGACTAAAAATGCGGATATGGCGATGTATCGGGCCAAGGAGAGCGGGCGGGGCAACTATAAATTCTTTAGCGAAGAGATGAACGTTAGCACCAGTCAACGTCTCTCTTTGGAATCTCAGCTGCACCATGCCGTTAACGCCAATCTATTGGAGGTCTATTACCAACCCAAACTCAACATGCAAAGTGGTATCATGGTGGGCATGGAGGCGCTGGTACGTTGGCCACAAGCGGATGGCTCGATGATCCCCCCTATCCAGTTTATTCCAGTTGCCGAAGAGACCGGCCTCATTGTACCCCTTGGCCGTTTGGTGATGCGCCAAGCCATGCTGGATTGCGCTCGGTGGGTGCGTGAAACCGGCATGAACCTGCGGGTTGCCGTGAACCTCTCTGCCCGTGAGTTTCAGTCCCCTGGATTGGTCGTTGAAATTGAGCAAACCCTCGCCGAGTGCGGCCTAGATGCCCGCCACTTTGAAGTGGAGATTACCGAAAGCTTGATGATGCATGATGTGGAAAATGCCATTGCAACCCTTGAGCAGATCAGCCGCTTGGGGATTCATATTGCCATGGATGATTTTGGCACGGGCTATTCATCCCTAAGCTATTTAAAGAAATTTCCCATTCATTCCCTTAAAGTGGACCGCTCTTTCGTCAAAGATATCCCCGACGATCCCAATGATATTGAGATTGTAGCGGCGATTCTCTCTCTGGCTAAAGTTCTTAATCTCAAAGTGGTTGCTGAAGGGGTCGAGACTCAAGAGCAGCTCTCGTTCCTGCGCCAAAATTTGTGTGACGAGTGCCAAGGCTACTCTTTTTCAAAGCCCCTTTCCGCTGTGGACTTTACCGCCTTCTTGGCCGATGTTCACAACCATAGCGCCCGCCTTATGAACAACGATTTTGAGGTAATGTTAAGCTGAGCACAGGGTTGTGGTCAGTCACTGAGATGAGTTGAGCTTTTCTGTGACCACGACGGTGTGGAGCACGCCTTGGGCATCAAAAAACACCACCTCTCCCACATCTATCTGTTCTGTCAAGAGCTGTTGTTGCACCGCAACAGCTTGTTGCGTTTGTGCAAAGGGACCTGCGTGTAAACGAATCATCGGTTCTCCCTTAACAAGGCGTTCAACATATTTTGTTGGCACCCCCAATTTTTCCACATAAGCGATGACGTTTTTGGCAATATTCCTATATTTATAATAACCCAACTCTACCCAGTAGACCGTTTGTCTGTGTGCCGTTTCAGGGGGTTCTGAAGATGGCGCGACCGCACCATCGGCTGATGGTGTAGCTGCATGGGAGAGTACCGCTGGTGCCGCCGGTGACCTCATGGTGGGAGCCGCTGGTTGCACTTGGGCTTTTTCTGAAGAGAGCGCCCCATGCGCGGGCTTGTCCTGCTCTAGCGAAGCACCCCCCTCCGGGTGGGGAAGCGCTTTCACCGTATGGGGTTTGGGCCGTTTGGCGGTTTCAGGGGCAGCTACCAATGCCGGTGGGGCGGCCTTGAGAGAAACCGCTGGTTGCACTTGGACTTTTTCTGAAGAGCGCGCCCCATGCGCGGGCTTGTCCTGCTCTAGCGAAGCACCCCCCTCCGGGTGGGGAAGCGCTTTCACCGTATGGGGTTTGGGCCGTTTGGCGGTTTCAGGGGCAGCTACCAATGCCGGTGGGGCGGCCTTGAGAGAAACCGCTGGTTGCACTTGGACTTTTTCTGAAGAGCGCGCCCCATGCGCGGGCTTGTCCTGCTCTAGCGAAGCACCCCCCTCCGGGTGGGGAAGCGCTTTCACCGTATGGGGTTTGGGCCGTTTGGCGGTTTCAGGGGCAGCTACCAATGCCGGTGGGGCGGCCTTGAGAGAAACCGCTGGTTGCACTTGGACTTTTTCTGAAGAGCGCGCCCCATGCGCGGGCTTGTCCTGTATCTCATACGCAACGACATCAGCTTGTGCGGTTTGAACAGGCTTGCTTATTTGCTCCTGGGTCTCACTCTGGGGGGCTGGATCCATGGCAGCCAGAACGGGGGGTTGGGCGTTTGGCCGTTCAATCACGCCTTGATAGGCGGATAATTTGGTCAACTGACGCCGTGCCCAGAGCGCTTGATCGCTCTGCACAGGGCAGTAGGCCAGACTCCGTTCAAAACCGTATAGGGCTTGAACAGGGTGCTCCTGCATCTGGTCGGCAAAGGCGGTATGCAACAACCATTCACAACGACGCATCGCTGCTGGCCCCGATTTTAGGGTCATCGCCAAGGTCATGAGCTGCTTGTGATCCAAACGCCCCAAGTGAAAGAGTGCCAAGGCCTCCTGCCATGGGTAGGGGCGTAAGATGGGCAATTGGGCGTTGAGCCATGCTAAAGCGCTGCTTTGGTCGTAGGCGCGTAGAGCAAAAAAACGCCATAGCCGTGGATAGGGGTTGGCAAGATTGGGGTTTGTTTCCAGCAGTTGTGCAAAATCCTGGTCACTGCTTGGGTAGTCCCCCAAAAACAACTTAACCATGGCGCGATTGTTTAGATAACGAATATGTTTAGGTTGCAGCGATAGTGACTCATCCAAATCTTTTAAGGCGGACTCATCCAACCCCATGCGCTTATAGGATGCCCCGCGATTGTTTAATACGATAGCCCGCTGCTCAGGTGTTAAATCTGTGTGCTCAAGGGCTTGCGAAAAGAGTTTAATAGAGGCTTCATAGCCCCCTCTTTTGGCAATCAACTCGCCACGGTAAGCAAGATTTAGGGCATCCTGGGTTTCCTGTTTGGGTGGGGCGGGACGCAACAACGTGGCACACCCGCTAAGCCCCAGCAACAAAACAAGCCAAAATAACCGGTTTAATCCTAGCTTAACATGCCTCATCAACCGGTACCTTCTTTCTCAAAGTTAAGTTTATCACCCGTTATACGCAGTATAATTTCCCATAAGCATCGGGAAAATATCCGCATAGTACAATTTTTTTTGGCTATTTATTCAAGTAATAAATCAAAACAATCCCGCTTTTTATCCTAAGCATGCCCCATTAGCTTGGGTAAAAAAATCGCCTCGCTAGAAGCCCTCTTTTCCCAACCAATTGGCCTATTTTATCAAAAAGGTTTGAAAAATCGTATCCTTACTTTGTGGTTTAACGTATATTCGACCCCATTACGCTTTTGATGCTCCGCCCCTCCCTTTTTGATAAGCACGACATGGGGGCTTCGGCAACCAGCAAGGACTCCATGCCAACACTTAATTTAACCCAGATTGTTAACCACCGCCTCTGTCCCAAACGGGTCTGGTTGCATCAAAAGGCGCCCCATTTGGCCCAAACAGAGGATCTTCTGCGTCCACGTCTGCTTGAGCAGCTCTACAGCTATCTTACGCAAACCTATGTAAACCCTTGGCTGCCATCCCAAGAGCTCGAACCAGCGTCACGGTTGACCGCCACCACACAGGCGTTGCATAGCACCATTTCTTCCGCCTATGTGCGCCCCTTTTTACATGCGCACGGGGTTTATGTCGAAGCGGGTATTTTAGTGCCACTTAAAAAAGGCTATCAACTGCTTTGGCCACGCGCCGCCACCCGGTTAAAACCTCGTTATATTGAAGAGGCTGCCATTGCCGCATGGTTGGCAACCCAGATGGGGTTAACCATTGAGAGTGTGCATGTCGTGACCTTGAATAAGCGGTTTCACCATCAGGGGGTGGGACGCAACAGCCATTTGCTTAAACCTGTGGTGGTGGATCTGCCCATGCAGGGCGTTTTGCCTCAGGTGCAGGGTTGGATCGAAGCATGCCATGCAACCCTGCAACAGGAGGTTGCCCCCCAGCAGAGCATGGGGAGCCACTGCCATCGTCAACACTGCCCCTTTTTGAACCATTGCAGCCCGGCTTTGTGTGCAGACGACCACCCCATTCGCTGGCTCTCGCGCGCGCCGGATCTGGTTAAGGGTCTGGAGCAACAGGGCTATGCTGACCTAAAACAGGTGCCTATGAACCTGTTGCAAAAACGCCATCATCAACGCATGGCGAGAGTCGCCCGCAGTGGTTACGCCGAACTGGATGAGAGGGTCGCAAAGATTTTACAGGCCCTACCCTACCCGCGCTATTTTGTCGACTTTGAAACCGTCTCCTTTGCCGTTCCCCCCTGGGATGGGGTTAACCCTATCATTTCCCAAGTACCCTTTCAGTGGTCCTGCCACATTCAACAAGCGGATGGAGAGCTGCACCATCTGGGGTTTCTGGCCCCTCCAGGTGAGGATCCACGGCGACGTTTTAGTGAAACATTGTTGCATGCTATTGGCGATGAAGGCCCCATCTTTGTCTACAACGCCAGCTTTGAAAAGGGACGCATGCAGGAGATGGCGCAGCGTTTTAGCGATTTGGCCGACGCTTTAAAAGCCGCTCAAAAACGGGTGGTGGATCTGCACCCGCTGGCAAGAGACCATTACTACCACCCCGCCATGCAGGGCTCTTGGTCCCTGAAAGCCGTTTTGCCAACATTAGGCAAAGGGTTAAGTTACACCAATCTTACCATCGCTGATGGTGAGCAGGCTCAGGCCCGTTATCTAAGCTGGATGTTTGACCCCTTAGAAGAGGCGCAAGCACTCCAAATCCAACTGGATTTGGAGTGCTATTGCCAATTGGATACCCTGGCCTTGGTTATGATGGTGGAGCGTTTTGAACAGGGGCTGGAGGCGCGCTAAACAGGCCTATTCGCGGGCCGGTAAACGTTCTAATACGCGGTCGGCCAGATTGGCAAAAGGCAGGCTTTGCAACCAGACGGTGCCCGTTCCTGCAAGGGTGGTTAAAAAGATGCCTTCCCCCCCAAAAATCATGGATTTCATGCCCCCAGCGGCCTCAATATTGTAATCAATACCTGGGGTAAAACCAACCAAACAGCCGGTATCCACCCGCAGACGCTGATTTTCGAGCTTTTTTTCGACAATGACCCCTCCGGCATGAATAAAAGCCATGCCATCCCCCACAAGCTTTTGTAGAATAAAGCCCTCTCCCCCAAAAAATCCAGCGCCCAACCTGCGGCTAAAAGCGATGGAGACCTGCGTACCCAAAGCCGCACAGAGAAAGGCGTCTCGTTGACAATAAAGCGTCTGTTCAGGAAGTTGACGCATATCCAGGGGAATAATCTTGCCCGGAAAGGGGGCCGCAAAAGCCACCCTACGTTTGACCGAGCCCCGGTTGGAAAAGTGGGTCATAAAGATGGACTCTCCCGTCAAAGCCCGCTTGCCGATGCTCAGCAGCCCCCCCAGAAAACCCTCATCGGCTTGTGAACCGTCCCCCATCTTGGTTTCAAAGCTGATATTTTCCTCCATATAACACATGGTCCCGGCTTCGGCGATGACCGTTTCGCCGGGGTCCAACTCTACTTCCACCAACTGAAGGTCACTACCATGGATCTCAAAGTCCACTTCATGGCAGCGCTTGCCCTCAATTTTATTACCCCATAATGCCATCGTTCTTTCCCCTTTTTGGATTATTGTGAGAGTTGGCTTAAATGGGCAATGACCGTTTGCAACCACGCATCTTTCATGACTTGCAACATGGGGCTCGGGTGGGCGTAGCGCAGTGGTTCTACCTCGATTCCCACCAAGGTGCGTCCCTGAAGGGCAGTCATTGCCTGACGAGCCAAGGGCAATAACCCCTTGTGCCGACCCCACCCTATCACGATGGGGACATTAAGGTCATCGCCTAAAAGCCCATGCAGCTCGGCTTGGCGTTGAGGGGCAAACAGGGCATGCAGCCCTCCCTCTGAATGGCTGGCCAAGGCGGTTACTTTGGCGACAAGTCGCGGGCTTTTGGTTTCGCGCAGGTCGGAAATGTTTAATATACGCCCATGTTGGTAGCCCATGGCGGCCATAACCCGCATAATTTGATATTGGGTATTATCCGGTTTGGTTGCCATCCAACAACGGGGGGCTTGACCCAAGGCGTGTGCTTCAATATGGGGGGGGGTAAACGCCTTATCCAGGGGATAGGAGCTACCGGGATTCATCATCACCACCAGCAGATCGGGCGGTAATGCATCTAATTGTGCCAACTCTGAAGGGATACAATCACGGCGAATCAAAGTCAGGGCCGAGCGGCAGGAACAGTGCTCCCCCGCCAAATTGGTCGAATAGAAATGACCGTAGACAGCATAATGCGTTTTTAGGGCAGCGGCATTAAGCAACTTGGCGTGCTTGGTGCGGCTTTCCGGGGTGCGGCGCTGCTGACTGGAGAGCATTTTATCATTCCCCCACGGTTTAGACCCGTTTACGCTGGCGCAAAAATCTGGTGCAACATCTCGACTTTAAGGGGCTTAAGATGCAAAACGGTCATGCCAGCCTGTTTGGCTAACAACAGTTGCGGCGCGCTATCATCAGCACTCAATCCAATAATAGGGGTGTGGGTATTGGGTCCGCCTGCCTGACGGATGGTACGGGTCGCAAGCAGCCCATCCATTACCGGCATGGTAATATCCATAACAATGGCATCAAAAACGCATAAATTTGCTAATTGTGCCGCCTGTTCACCATTGTCAGCCAGCACCACCGAGTGCCCTTCATCCTCTAACATACCCTGCGCGACCATGGAGGTGATGGGATCATCTTCAGCCAGTAAAATGGTTAGTTTTTTTATCGTATTCATAGGGTTTCCTAATAATAGGGTTTGGTTTGTACAAATGGACCGTTCAAAGTCTACAAACAGCAAAACCCTCCATAAAACCGCGAGACACTATTACAAACTGTCACCTTAACGGATCTGTAAACAGATCGCTACAAGCAAAATCATACATACCCGACCAACCCTTTGACCCTGTGGGGTAATTAAGGCGAACGAAACGGCAAAGTGGGCATGCCCCGGTAGAAAAAGTCCTGTGTTTGCCAATTTCCCTCAGGCTGTTGTTTGACACGGCGCGGTGCCAAAAGAGGCGGCTTTTTACCTTTTCCATAAGGGGGGGTTATCCCATGGGGACGAGGCACGGCCTTGGCGGTTATGGCCCGATAGGTCGAGCGATGTTTAGGCTCTGGGACCCTTTTATGCTCGACCAAAGATGCGGGCCAAATAGGCTCCTGTTCCATTTCCACCCGCTTTATGGGTGGTAGCTCGGGCATCTCAACGCTTTTTTTTGAGGCTTGTTCTATGGCGGTTGGCCGCACAACAGGCTTAACAGAAGCCACACGCTCGATGGGTTGCTGTCGCATGGTGAGCGGGTGAGGCAAACCTTGGTTCGGCTGAACCATGATGCGAATCGGTGCCGCAGGTTGACCACCACTGGGCAGAGCATTCACCGGTGCTGGGAGGCTCGCGCTGCTGGGCAGAGCGTTCACCGGTGCTGGGAGGCTCGCGCTGCTGGGCAGATCATTCACCGGTGCTGGGAGGCTCGCGCTGCTGGGCAGAGCGTTCACCGGTGCTGGGAGGCTCGCGCTGCTGGGCAGAGCGTTCACCGGTGCTGGGGTTGGATGGGGGCGCTCAACCGGGTTAACCACGGGGGGCATAACTTGGTCGTGAAAGGAGGGATCAACCTTTGTGACCAAAGGTTTTAAAGAAATCGGACCGTTCGTATTAAATGGTTCACCTTTGTCTAAGGCCACCGCGCTTTGGGGGAGAGGTGTGGGTGGTGAGAAAATCTCCGCTTCGTAAGACTCAATAGGTAGCTTTACCAAAGGGGGCTCAACCTGCTCTTCAATAGGACGAGCTGACCAAAGTGGAGGGTATTGAATCTGGTCGCCTGGGGTAATGCCCAAGGCTGAGACGGTGCCGGCTGGGACCTCTAACACCGCCTTGACCACCCCTAAAGAGGGATAGCGTGGGCAACGTGGTGCTTCACTTAGGCACGGGGGAACCTGTTGGTGGATGGTGATAACCTTGCCATCGGCATTGACAAACAGCATATCCAGGGGGATACGCATATTTTTCATCCAAAATACCTGATGCCCAGGGGAAGGTAAGATAAAAAACATACCCTGCTCACGGCGCAACTCATGACGAAACATAAGCCCTTGACGGATCTCATCCTGGGTTTGCGCCAACTCAACCGCACCACGCCACAACAGATCGCCTCGGGGCGAGCGTATCTCCAATGGGTGACGCTGAACCGGCAGTGCCGCCCATAGATCTGTCACCAGCAGGAGTGGAATAACCATCCATATGAGCGCCCGAACCATGCATCCTCACTCAAACAGGGGTGATAAATCCCATGAATATAGCACTTTTGGTGCGGCTTCCCAACCAAGTTAATGAAGCGTCGTTATCCCATTTTGCCTTTTCTGTGTAAGCTGGATAAGATGGTGAAAGGCAATCCAAAAAAAACAAAAAAATCGAATCTTTTACCTGTCAATTTTGTTGTACAGAAAGGGAAGCAGGCATGAAACTAGAGACCTTGGCCATCCACGGAGGTTTTTCCCCAGATCCAACCACCAAGGCGGTGGCGGTGCCCATCTATCAGACCACCTCCTATGCCTTTGACAATACGCAGCATGGAGCCGATCTTTTTGATCTCAAGGTACCCGGCAATATCTACACCCGTATTATGAACCCTACCACCGATGTGTTGGAAAAGCGCGTGGCCGCCATGGAGGGAGGTATCGCAGCGTTAGCTTTTGCCTCTGGCATGGCCGCCATTACCGCTGCGATTCAAACCATCTGCCGTTGTGGGGATAATATCGTCTCGGTCAGTGAGCTCTACGGTGGTAGCTACAACCTGTTTGCCCACACCCTACCCCAGCAAGGTATTGAAGTACGCATGGCTAAGTCCGATGATTTTGCCGCAATTGCTGCCCATGTTGACGATAAAACACGGGCGATTTTCTGCGAATCCATTGGTAACCCTGCGGGTAATGTGGCCGATATCTCCCGTCTGGCAGAAATAGCCCACAGCGCTGGGGTTCCGCTGATTGTGGATAATACCGTGCCAACCCCGTGTCTCTGCCGTCCCATTGAGTTCGGTGCGGATATTGTGATCCATGCTCTAACCAAATTCATGGGCGGGCACGGCACCAGTATTGGTGGTATTGTGGTGGATTCTGGTAAATTTCCTTGGGCGGAGCATGGGGAGCGCTTTCCCATGATGGTGACCCCTGATGCTTCCTATCATGGCGTTGTCTATACCGAAGCCTTTGGAGCTGCTGCCTACATTGGTCGCTGTCGCGTGGTGCCCTTGCGCAACATGGGGGCTGCCATCTCCCCCTTTAATGCGTTCCAAATTTTGCAAGGGATTGAAACCCTGCCGCTACGCATGGAGCGCCACTGTGAAAATACCGAACGGGTGGCAAGCTACCTAAGCAGCCACCCCCAAGTCAGCTGGGTTCGCTACGCAGCCCTGCCCGACAGTCCTGCTCGCAGCTTGGCCGATCAATATATGGGCGGTAAAGCCTCGAGTATTCTCTGCTTTGGGATTAAGGGTGGCCGTGAAGCTGGGGCTAAATTTATTGATGCCCTGCAATTGATTGTGCGACTCGTCAACATCGGGGATGCCAAATCCTTGGCCTGCCATCCAGCCACCACGACCCACCGTCAGCTAAATGATGCCGAATTGGTCAATGCCGGGGTTTCTGCCGATCTCATCCGGTTAGCCATTGGCATTGAACATATTGATGATATTCTTGCCGATGTGAGCCAAGCTCTGGAGGCCGCCGCGCAGTAAGTCCCATGCCCCAGGCGGATACCTACCGTATCAACCTGGGGCTACCTCCCCCACAGTTTAAGCATGCCTGTTTTAAAATAAGATTTTAGGTCTTTGTTGCTCGCCGAAGCCGTAACATTGCCAAGCTGCCTTAAATACGTTAAGACAGATGTTTATGCTTTTTGGAAAAGCCGAGCAACCTGCCCTTTGGAGCGCACCGATGCAGCGAAAACTGGGGTTAAATCACTTTGCAAGCCAACTCATTGGTATTGTGCTGCTGTTGGTGTTGTTCTGTTTGGGTGTGGTTACCTCTTTTTATTACACAAATCACCAAATTTTAACCAATTATACCGCTGTCACCCGAGAGGAAAATGAGCGCAATACCTTGATGCGTGTCGAGATGTACATCAACCTGGCTCGACAAGCCGAACAAAGCTTCTATGCCAAACAGAATGAAGCCGCAACCAAAGAGATAAGCAACAATATTCAATTGGCCCTGCAAGAGCTTGAAGGCATGGAGCACCAAGAGGTAAAGAACCTCTATGAAACTGAAAGTAATAAATTTTCCGTTATCAATAACATGGTTAAGGCATATCAAGCGAGTATCAACAAAGAGTTAGATCTGTGGCGAACACGTGGCTTTACCCGTAACGAAGGGGTTAGCTTGGAGCTACGACAAGCCGCTTACGATGGCCTGCGCAGTCGCCTTTCTCACTATAACACCCACGGTTTTCAATCTCTGCTGGATCGTATGCGCTGGAAAGAGTATGAATTTTATTTCTACTGGTCCCCAAAACATGT
This sequence comes from Magnetococcus marinus MC-1, assembly GCF_000014865.1. Lineage (NCBI taxonomy): Bacteria > Pseudomonadati > Pseudomonadota > Magnetococcia > Magnetococcales > Magnetococcaceae > Magnetococcus > Magnetococcus marinus. Next base: position 2,259,178 of record NC_008576.1, on the reverse strand, counting down.
GGATGAAGTACAACGATTGGTTGTGTTTTTTCAACGTCTGCTAGACGAAGCTGAACTTGAAACGCCCCTGAGTACAGAACTCCGGCAAGGTATTGCAGCCTACGAGCGTGAACTGTTGGCACTCTCAGCCCGTGATCAAGGCAGTTCCCATGAAGCCGTCGAGGATATTGGTGATGCCATTAGCACCCTTTTGGCCAAACACACCATTCGGGATTTCAGGTATTTGCTCAGAAGCCTGCTCTATTACGAGATGGAATATCGTGAGCTAGGACGCCAGCAAAAACATGTAGAGGGCATTCACGAAACCCTCAAGCTGTTATCGGAAAGAATTCAAAATTCTGAAATCGCCCAAGAGGATAAAGAGAGCCTTGGACAGGCCCTGCGGAACTACCAATCCGCTTTTGATAAGCTTGTCTTATTGGATAAACAGATTGCTGTGCTCACCGCTCAGACCACCAAAATCGTCAATGCTCTTAATAGCAACATACGCCAAGCCGTTGCTCAGGAAGAGCAAATTATGGAGCAGATCCGCTCTTTCACTCAAACCAGCAACCAACGCCATAACATGATTAACCTCGCCGTATTAAGTGTCATGGTCGTGCTGGCACTCCTGCTGGTTACTCGTATGGTACGCCGCTTGGCCGGCAAGGTTAGGCTCATTGGTAAGCTGCTGGCACGCATTGCCGAAGGGGATTTAAATGTCTCCCTTACCCCTTCTCCCGAAGCCAAACGCGATGAGCTCGACCAGATCACCCATGATGTAGGCGCCGTGGCTTATAGCCTTAAAGAGACCATGAGCCAACTACAGGGACGTAACACAGAATTGGAGGTTATCTCCCACAAGCTGGCTAAATATCTCTCACCGCAAGTCTATGCCTCGATCTTTTCGGGTCGGCAAGAGGTACTCATACAGTCCAAGCGGAAAAAACTGACCATCTTTTTCTCAGATATTGTGGGCTTTACCAGTACCACCGACAGTATGGAGTCTGAAGAGCTCACCACATTGCTCAACGACTATCTTAATGAAATGTCCAAAATTGCCCTACGCCATGGTGGTACCATTGATAAATTTATTGGTGATGCCATTATGATTTTCTTTGGCGATCCAGAGAGCCATGGTGAAAAAAACGATGCCATTGCCTGTGTCAGCATGGCCATTGATATGCGTGATCGGTTGCAACTGTTACGCAAAGTATGGCGGGAAGAGCATGGCTTTTCGCGTCCCTTTCGTATACGCATCGGCATTACCACGGGTTACTGCACGGTGGGCAATTTTGGTAGCAATGAGCGAATGGATTATACCATCATCGGTGGTACCGTTAACCTTGCCAGCCGTTTGGAACACCAAGCAGAACCCGACACCATTCTTATCTCCCACGAAACCTATGCCTTGGTAAAAGAGCGCATCCAGTGCACACCGCAAGCGGAAATTCAGGTCAAAGGCATCGCTCACCCTGTCAGCACCTATCGAGTCGAGCGCTGTAAAGATCCAGCGCTGGGGGAATCGTTGCAACTTGAGCTGTCGGGCGAAGGCTTCGCCGTACAAGTGGATGGCAACCGCATTGCCGCAGGTGAGCGCAACACGCTTGCTCTACAGCTAGAAGAGATGGCGCAAAAACTTCGGCAACAAGCCTAAGCCTCTACGACATGGCTGTTTAACGGGTTGGGCTGGCGCTGGTCGCTAAAATCACCAGCGCAGCTTACGATTGTCCATATTGGGCGAGGGCATTTAACAATGTTTTTTTATTAATCGGTTTGCTCAGAAAGGCATCAAAACCCAAGGTGAGGTAATGTTTTTGATGTTCACTCATCGCATGGGCGGTCAAGGCAATGATGATGGTGGGGTCACATTGCTGAGATTGCTCCCATGCGCGAATTTTAATAATCGCTTCATCCCCCCCCATGACGGGCATCTGTATATCCATCAAAATCAAATCAAAGTTCTCTTTTTGAACCTGCTGGTATGCCTCAAGACCATTTTTTACACAGCACAAACTGTGCGGGCTATCTCTGAGAAAAATGCGGATTAACAGTTCATTATCTGGGGAGTCTTCAGCCAGCAAGATACGCAATGGTTTCGTGGCACAGCATGATTCCGTGGCCACCATGGGGGCTTCTTCGTCGTGGGTTGCGGCTAAAGCCGGTTCATCGATCTGTACGGGGGGCAATGGCAGAGTAAAAGTAAAGCAGCTCCCCTCTCCCAAAGCACTTTTTAGCCAGATTTTCCCCCCCATCAATTCTACCAAGTGGTGGGTAATGGCCAAGCCCAGCCCCGAACCGCCATAGAAGCGGCTGTTGGAGGAGTCAATCTGGGTAAAGCGTTGAAATACAGAGGATTGATCTTTTTCAGCAATCCCAATACCACTATCAATCACATGAAACAGCAGATTTGTTGCATCATCACTGCTTTTTTCTACGCTTATTTTTACGGATCCATCATGGGTAAATTTGATGGCATTTCCCACCAGATTAACCATAATCTGTCGCAGTCTAGCCCGGTCGCCCTGGCATAAAGTGGGGATCTCCTCCATCCTTTCCAAGCGTAAAGCAAGCCCTCGCTCACGGGCGAGATTTTCCAGCAGATCAACGACGGATTGCAATAACTCAGGTAGATTAAAAGGCTGAATATATAGCTCAATCCGACCTGCTTCGAGTTTGGAAAGGTCCAAAATATCGTTGATCAGCTCCAGCAATCCATGTCCTGCACGCCGTTGGATTTTTAAGTAGCCTTGTTGTTCGGGGGTTAAAGGGCTTTCACTGAGCAGCTCTGCCATGCCAAGAATGGAGTTCATGGGGGTCCGTATCTCATGGCTCATCATGGCCAAAAATTCACTTTTGGTACGGTTTGCGGCCTCGGCCTGTTCCTTCGCAGTAAGCAACTCAAACTCGGCTCGATGACGCTCCGTCACATCATGTGCAAGCCCCTCTACAGCGATCACACGGCCATCTTTATCAAAAATGGGATATTCCAATACATCCAGTCGGACCGCTTGCCCCTGTTTATTAAATATTTCTATCACATAACTGGCTTGTTGCTCACCCCGTATGCTGGCTTCTGTATGATTAACAGCCTGCATGTTGATGGGGTTTTCGGTGAAATAGGTCGCATAGTGCGTCATAAACTCTTGGGGATCGTATCCTAATACGGTACGTATTGAGGGCGATACATATTCAAAAACCCCTTCTGTATTGTGGCTGTAGAGGAAATATTCACTGGATAAGGATTCGACTAGGCGGCGAAATTTTTCTTCACTCTGGCGGAGTGCCTGGTTGCTCTGGGTTAGAGATTGCTGAATAAGGCGCAGTTGCTGCTCCTCTTGCTCTAACACACCCAACATTTGGTTAAAACCATTGGACAATAAACCAATTTCATCATGCCGTTTGATCTGCACACGATGGTTAAGCTGACCGAGTCTTGTGGTGTTGGCAACATGCAATAAATGATAGAGATCTTTGGTTAAGCCACGCGCCATAAAATAGGCAAAGACGATACCAACGACAATGGCAAAGAGGGTATAGAGAAACCCTTTATAGGTCACATGTAAGAGCTCTTGTCCGCTTTTATTTTGGCTTAGGCTTACCCGTGCCCAGCCAACCAACTGTTGATTGGTTAGGATAGGCATGGCAACATCAATCACCTGCTTGCTCTGGAGCAATACCTGCAACGTGTTGGGCGCGTCGATTAATTTTAGACTGAGTGGATCGGCTAAAAATTTACCGGCTTTACTTTTGTCACTGTGACTTAGTACTTTGCCGTTAACATCGACCACCATGGCGTAACGTAGCTCGGGGTAATCGAGCATGGAGGATAACAGCTCTTCCAAACCAACGAAGTCGCGGGCTAACACCCAAGAGATGCTATTGGCCGCCAGCGTACGACTTAAACTGGTGGCTTGCGCCACGGCTTGTTTATGCAGAAAATCACGCTGCCGATCCACCAAATCAAAAATAAACAGCGTCATCAACACCGCGTGTACCAAGGCGATGCCCAGCATGAGCTGATGCCGAATCGAGTGCCCCCAAAGTTTGTGTAAAATCGACATTACGGTGACTCCCTAATGGGACGCACCTCAGCCTCAAACCGCTGGAGAAAGGCTTGTACAGGGCGATAGGTCTCCGCAACCGCAGGTTCAAACCGCGAAAGTTCCATTGGGGCGAGAATGGCCTTACCTTCGGCATGGGTGTGCAAGGCAAAGATCAACAGAGCTATCTGCTGCTCAAAGGCAGCGGGAACATCGTCGCGCATCACAAGACCGTTGTTGGGTAGCTCCATGGTTGACCATTTGACCTCCAACTCTTGGGCAATTTCCGGGCGTTCCTTGGCAAAGGCTCGCCAAGGCGGGGGCCATGTTGCCCCTGCTATGCTTTCGCCCAAATAGACATTCATAATGGATGATTCCTGAGAGCCCACATAGCGATTTTGGATGTCGCGTAGAACATCCACGCCATGGGTATGCAAAAACCACTGAGGAAGCATGGTGGCCGCCAACGCTGTGGGGGCTGGATAGCTTACCACTTGGCCTTTGAGATCGGTTACGTGCCGTATATTTTTATCTTTACGCACCAGTAAGATGCCGCGAAAGTTATGATCATCGCCCATTTTACCAAACACCCGATAGCCCTTTTCCAGAGCGGTCACCGTTTGATAGGGGTTGGGCAAGGCCATGTGAAAATATCCGGCAAACAATTTTTTATCGTAAGCGGCGTAGTTACGCGACGCTTCCAAAATAATGCGGACCCCATGCAAATGAAGATTAAGATAATCCACCAAGGGTTGATAGATGGCAAACAGTCGCTCTGGATTATGCAGGGGGTGAACACCAAAAATATAGCGTTGGGTGTGTTGAGTCGGCGTATCACTAAAGAGAGGGGTATACTCCCCCTGCCGCTCATCTTGACAACCAAACAGTGTGAGCGTAACGAGGAGTATGCATTTTTGCAGAACTTTGCGAACCCTCATAGACAAAGCAACCCCCTGCATTTAAGGCGGTAACGCCCTCCAAAGGCGCAGACAAGCGGGGCCAGTCGGGTAGACGACCCCACGCTATGACACCTGTTTTTAATGATTTTATCGACAAATAATTTTGTTTTATTTGAACGATATATTCAATAGCGTGTAATTTATTCTACAATATCTGCTTGCTGTGCGCTTGTTAAAAACCCGAGTTGAAAATCTTTTTGCAGGATTGTGCTGCTCAAGCATCTCGCAACGCTCTGACGACCGCATAAAATTTGAGATCTGGTTGAACATTTCCTTCAACCCCCTCTCTAACTAAATGTTAAAAACGTTAAGATTCAAATAGATGTAACGTATTCGTAGCGTTTTTTCTATTCTGTTTCATTTACCCAAAGAGGGTTTATGCCTCTTTTTTCTTAGGAGAGATACACCGATGCGCAGATTCTATAAGCCATCATTACCGCTGTTTTATCTGTTACTCATGCTGCCCGTTTGCTCACTACAGGCCGCCAGCTTAGTCACAACCCCGGCCATAAACCGAGAACTCCCCGTATGGTTGACACTCGATGGTGTGGTAGAGGCCGAAAACCAAGCCACCATAACGGCGAAAACATCCGGTGAAATCATAGAATTAAACTTTGACGTTAACGATTATGTACATAAAGGGGATGTGCTACTACGCTTTAAAAATCAGCGTAATCAGGCCGAAATCGCCCAAGCCCGTGCCTCCGTCGCCCAAGCCAAAGCGCAACTGACGGAAGCACAAAACAGTTATGACCGTTCCGTGCAATTGTTGGAAAAAAAGGTGGTCAGCAGTGCCAAAATGGACCAAACAGAGTCCGCCCTAAAAGCGGCCAAGGCTCAATTAGAGTTGGCTAACGCTGGACTAACCATCGCCCTGGATAAACAAGAGGATCATGTCGTGCGCTCCCCTTATTCAGGATACATGCTTAAACGGCATGTGGATCCTGGTGAAAATGCCCAAGCTGGCCAAGCGCTTTTTACAGGCATTTCACTGGATGCCTTGCGGGTCCATGTTATGGTGCCACAAAGTCGCATTGCTGCCGTGCGCCGCTTTAATGAAATGGCCATTAAACTGGCCGATGGTCGTCAAGTCACCCCCAAGGATATCACCTTTTTCCCCTATGCCCACGCAGCCAGTCATGCCTATGGGGTACGGTTACACCTGCCCGAGGGACTCGACAACCTTTACCCCGGTGCCCTGGTGCGGGTGCAGTTTGTCACCGGGAGCAAACAGCGGGTATTAATTCCCGTGCCGAGCGTTGTCACACGTAGCGAAGTAACGGCAGCCTATGTGGTGGACGGTGGCGGCCATGTCTCGTTGCGGCATCTACGCACCGGGCGAACCTATGCAGATTTGATCGAGGTGCTGGCCGGACTTGAGAGCGGTGAGCAGGTCGCCGTGGATCCCGTGTTGGCGGGGCAACAAGCGCGTGCCCAGCTGCCCAGTATGGAGGCTTATCATGAGTGAACGCCTACACATCTCTGGGCGCATTGCAGCCATGTTTCAAAACTCAGAAATCACCCCCCTGCTGGCACTGGTGGGGTTACTGCTGGGGCTGTTTGCCGTCGCCATTACCCCACAAGAGGAAGAGCCTCAAATATCGGTAACGTTTGTCAATATTTTCATTCCCTTTCCCGGGGCCACCGCCCACGAGGTCGAGCAGTTGGTGGCCATACCTGCCGAGCAGGTACTCAGTGAAGTCGAAGGGGTTAAACATGTTTACGCCCAATCCATGCCCGGACAGGCGGTCTTAACCGTTCGCTACCGCGTGGGGGAGGATCGTAATGCGGCCATTTTGCGCCTCTACAACGCGGTATTTTCCAATCAGGATTTTCTACCCGCCAATCTGGGGGTGGGGCAACCCTTGGTTAAACCCAAAGGCATTGACGATGTACCCATTGTCACCTTCTCTCTCTGGTCACAAGATGAAAACGTGGGGCGAGAAGAACTTACCCGCATCTCCCACGCTTTGGAAGCCGAGTTGAAACGCATTCCTGGTACCCGCGATATTTATACCGTGGGCGCTTCACGGCGGGTGGTGCAGGTTACGTTAGACCCGGTGCGCATGGCCGGTCACGGTTTTTCCATCACCCAACTGCAAGCATCGCTTAGCGCCAACAATCAAGTTACCCGCGCCCAGGGCATGGTTGCCGATAATCACGCCATACCCGTGCAAATTGGTAACTATCTGCACTCTGCCGAAGATGTTGCCGGTGTGGTCATCGGACTGCGTGAAGGTAGTCCGGTTTTTCTGCGGGATGTCGCCGATGTGGCGATGGGGCCACAAGAGCCCACTCGCTATGTGTGGTACGGCTCCGGTCCTGGGGCAAGCACACAGGATCGGGTAGCACAGGCCCCCTCGGTCACACTGGCGGTGGCCAAAAAACCCGGCGTCAACGCCTCGGATGTGGCCAAACGGGTGATTGCTCGCATGGAGCATATGCGCGCCTTTATCATCCCCCAAGGGGTTAACTTTACGGTGACCCGCAATTATGGTCACACCGCCGAGAGCAAGGCCCATAAACTGATTGGTAAATTGGCCTTTGCCACCTTTTTTGTGGTGCTGCTGGTGCTGCTGACCATGGGTTGGCGCGAGGCCATTATTGTGGGGTTAGCGGTCATTTTAACCCTGGCACTAACCCTGTTTGCCAGTTGGGTATGGGGTTTTACCCTTAATCGGGTCTCGCTGTTTGCACTGATCTTTTCCATCGGAATTTTGGTGGATGACGCCATTGTGGTGGTAGAAAATATTCATCGGCATATGCATCGACAAAGCCGTTCCCTGTTGGAGATTATTCCCCGCGCGGTGGATGAGGTCGGTGGACCGACCATTCTAGCAACCTTCACCGTCATTGCCGCTCTGCTGCCGATGGCCTTTGTCACGGGCTTGATGGGTCCCTATATGAGCCCGATCCCCATTAACGCCAGCACCGGTATGTTAATCTCCCTGTTGGTGGCATTTGTGATTACGCCATGGTTGGCTTATCACGGCCTGCGTAGTGTACACGCCAAGCAGCTTATACAGACCGGTGCAACAGCCCGACACCCTGCCACCACCCCGGTGGTGGCGCATAGGGGGCGTTTAGAACGGCTGTTTGGTGCGCTCTATACCCCCTTTTTGCGAGACCACGGGGCACGCCGCAACTATCTCCTGCTTGGGGGGGGCATTCTCCTGCTGATTGTCGGTTCCCTTGCCCTGATACCTGCCAAACAGGTGGTCTTAAAAATGTTGCCCTTTGACAATAAGTCAGAATTTCAAGTCATGGTGGATCTGCCTGAAGGAACAGCCTTAGAACAGACAGCCCGACTGCTGGATGCCTTGGGCAAACAGTTGGCTCAGGTCCCCGAAGTAGCCAACTATCAGGTCTATGCAGGCACGGCTGCACCCGTGGGCTTTAACGGTCTGGTGCGCCAATACTACCTACGCCAAGCACCCCACTTAGGCGAAATTCAAGTCAATTTGGTGGATAAAACCCAACGCCAACGTAAGAGCCACGAGGTTGCCCTAGCGGTACGTAGCGCCCTGCAAACCACGGCGGCACCCTATGCCGCTGTGGTTAAAATCGTCGAGGTACCACCAGGACCGCCGGTACAAGCCCCATTGGTAGCTGAGATCTATGGACCCAGTGTCGAGGGACGCCAAAAATTGGCCAAAAAAATTGAGAAACTTTTTAACACCACCCCCGATATTGTGGATGTCGATAGCAGCATCGAAGCCCCAGCACTACGGTATATTCTGCATGTTGACCGGCAACGGGCCAGCCTGCTGGGGGTAAGTCAGCAGAGTGTGGCGCAGGCGCTGTCTATGGCGATTGAGGGTGAGGATCTCTCCTTTATCCACACCGACTCGGCCAAATATCCCATCCCGATTCGGCTCCATCTACCTGCGGCGGATCGGGCCGAGATGGAGGCGCTCCTGGGCTTACAAGTACCCTCCTCCTTGGGCACGTTGGTAACCCTCTCTGAGGTGGTTACGGTTCAGGAGGGGGTCTATGAAAAGAGCATTGACCATAAAGACCTCATTGCCCACTCCACCGTAACCGGTGATATGGCGGGTACGCTGGATAGCCCCCTTTATGGCATGCTCACCATGGTGGAACGGCTGAAACAACCCAACTGGGATGGTGAAAACAGTCCGCCCATTGAGCAATATTTTATCCATCAACCCGAGGACCCCTTTGAATATGGCATCAAATGGGATGGTGAGTGGCAAATCACCTACGAAACCTTTCGCGATATGGGGATCGCCTATGGCGTGGGTTTGATCATGATCTATCTGCTGGTGGTCGCGCAGTTTAAATCCTACCTGACCCCTCTGATTATCATGGCACCCATTCCCTTAACCGTGATCGGTGTGATGCCAGGACATGCCCTGTTGGGGGTACAATTTACGGCCACCTCCATGATTGGCATGATCGCTCTGGCGGGTATTATTGTGCGTAACTCGATCCTCCTGGTGGATTTTATCAACGAACAGATCCAGTCGGGAATACCCTTTAAAGAGGCGGTTATCCAAGCGGGTAGCGTGCGTTCCAAACCCATTGTGTTGACCGGTTTGGCCGCCATGTTGGGGGCGCTGTTTATTCTGGATGATCCCATCTTTGGTGGTTTGGCGATCTCGCTTATCTTTGGCATCTTGATCTCAACCATTTTAACTTTGTGGGTGATCCCCATCCTCTACTATGGCCTCATGCGTCGTAAGCTAATGGGTTAATGACGTCGAAGGTTGTGTAAGCCGCGCAATGCAAACAGGCCCACTCCGCATAGCGAGTGGGCCTGTTACATGGGAGGTTGTGGGTTAACCCTTAGGCAACCTTGGCTTCCTTGGCTTCTGGCAACAGCAACTGTTGCAGATCACTGGCCGCATCGGTGGTCAATTTGAGGTTAAATTGCTGCACCAAGAATTCCAGGATGCCATCATTGACAAACTGGGGGGCCTTCGGACCAATGGTAATGTTCTGTATGCCCAAGCTGAAGAGGGCCAGCAGAATGATCACCGCCTTTTGCTCCATCCAGCTAAGCACGATGGATACGGGAAGTTCGTTAACCGGGGTATCCAGTGCCGCACTGAGGGCTAACGCAATATGCACCGCACCGTTGCTATCGTTGCATTGGCCAAGATCCAGATAACGGGGAATCGAGGTTCCAGGCACGTTACCAAAATCGAGATCGTTAAAACGAAACTTGCCACAACTGGAGGTCAGAATGACACAATCACTGGGCAGGGCTTGGGCCATTTGGCGATAATAGTCGCCGCCACTACCTGGGGCATCACAGCCGGCAATCACAAAGAACTGGCGAATTTTACCCTCTTTGACCGCCTCTACCACCGCTGGGGCTAAGGTCAACAAGGTTTTGTAGTGGTGCCCCGTGGTGATGGTGCTCTCGGCAACAAAACCATCCACCACTGGCAGCGTCAAAGCCTGTTGAATGAGGGGTTCAAAATCATCGTCCTTGATCTCTTGAATACCCTCAACCCCAACCATTTTGTAGCCATATAGACGCTCCAAATAGTTGGCATCCTTACGTAATGGCGCAATACAGTTGGTGTTAACCACCATAGGACCCTGCCACTGTTGAAACAGTTTGCCCTGGTCGTGCCAAGCCCCGCCAATATTACCCTTTAGATGCGCGAATTTATTTAATTCGGGATAACCATGGGCAGGCAGCATCTCAGAATGGGTATAGATGTTCACCCCACGATCTTGAGTGGCCACTAACAGCTTTTGCAGCATGTCCAAGTTATGACCGGAGACTAAAATGGCATGTCCCTCTGCACGGTTTTGCGTAACCTGTACCGGTGTGGGCACACCCAGCTTATGAGTGTGGGCCTCGCTCAGTAGATCCATAACCTTAACCCCAGCGTTGCCCACCTTCATCAATTGGGCAATGTGGTGATCAAAGTTAAAATTAACGTTGGTCATGGTGAAATAGAGGGTTTCGTTGATGACATCATCAATTTCCAGCGTATTGGCTTGCAACTCGCGGGCATGCTCACGGTAAGCCGCAAGCCCTTTTAGGCCAAAGATCATCAAATCTTGTAAGCGCGCGGTGGTGTCATCCTTGCCGCATGTACCCAATGTCTGTCCGCTAGAGCCACAGCCGCTGGGGGCGCTCATTGCACATTGATAACAGAACATATCTACTGCATTGGCATCCTTCGCCATGTTAAAAACTCCCATTGCAACGTGTAAATTGGTGAACAGTCGCCCCGTTGGCGCTGCTCTTGTAAACAGGTTGCAGAGCCTAACCCTAGCCAGAGCCTTTGCCATTGATACACATCAACCCAGACAAAGGGATTAATGGGCCAACGAATGAACCCTTTTTACTATGATTCATTGCCATGATAACAATTTGTTAATAAATTTTATAAAGCATGCGAGGTGCGTTCATGGGCGGTATGCTGAGACAAAAAAAGCATCCTTGCGCAGAGTGGATGCGTTTTTAAACCAGGCTTATAGAGGCGTGGTGGCCCATTGGTTACCCATGTCGGAGGCGCATTTTTTGCGCTAAACGATCGGGAAATAACGGTTAGGGCCAATAGGCTATTCTTTAAGGGCCGGATCGAATGACGGCAAAAGCGACCTTTAAATGGCCATAAAACGGTATGTTGGCCGTTTTGCACTCGCTTTTTTTTGCAGGGAATGTGGCGAATGATCACCCTGGATTGCCCCAAAACGCTCGATGCACGGGGTCGTTGTCCGCCACTCCGCACGCAAAAGCAGATTCAAACGGTTGATGCATCTTTTAGTCGGGTTAAAAACGGACCCGGCTACCAGCATGACACCCTTGGCAAGGAGCCATGCAGCATGTGTGGGTCGCACGCGCCTAGCCAATAAGGATTAGGCTTGACGCACATTTATCATGGAGGGGGAAATGCACATTGAAAGCATAGATCATTTAGTGCTAACCGTTACGGATGTGCAACGTACGATCCATTTTTATACCTCTGTGCTGGGCATGCAGGTTACAACCTTTGCCTCCGGTCGCTACGCATTGAGCTTTGGAGCCCAAAAAATTAATCTCCATCCGCTTGAAAACAGCATCACCCCAAAAGCTCAGCGACCCACCCCAGGCTCCGCAGATCTCTGTTTTTTGACCGATCTGCCTATCGCCGAGGTCGAGCGCCATTTGCAGAAACAGAGTGTCATCATTGAGAACAGAGTGTCATCATTGAGAACAGAGTGTCATCATTGAGAACAGAGTGTCATCATTGAGATGGGACCGGTACCACGCACAGGCGCACGAGGTCCCATTCTATCGCTCTATTGCCGTGCCCCTGATGGTAACTTAATTGAAATTGCCCATCGCTTAAACCAACCGGGCTAAAATGGGGTTTTCGTACCAGAGTTCGATAGAAAAAAAAGGGGGGGGTGGCATTTAAGCATAAAAAAAGGCTCCGAATCCATTGACTCGAAGCCCCTCAACGTATGAGACGTACACCAAAAAGCCAACTCTGTTTAAGTTGAATCTCTTGGTGCCATCCTATGAGGATTGAGAGATACAAAAAGGTCTGTACTCCATTTATACCACTATTTCGAATATAATTTCCAGGAAATCCAAACCAAATGGTTTATTTTTCACATTCCCCCACCCATCCATGAATCTTTCACAGCGCGTTCCTGCACGTGACCAAAGATGTTCAAAAGGGTTTTGATTGTAAATCCCCTTCACCCTTTAAATTTATCCGAAGGGGCCGCAGCACTGCCCTTTTACAAAAAGGGCGTCATTCGGGAATGGATCATGCAATCTGGTACATAAGAGGCCCATGACAATAGCGATCGTTGCACAAAATACCAGGGAGCTTTTTCTAAAACGACCATTAGAATAGCTTTTTTTCAATGACATACACGGATATCACCGCAACGGAAATAATTGCCGTATGCCGTGTAATGGGGGGTTGTTTTTGCTCCCTTTAGAACTTTTACAAAGCCTCTTGATAAGAGATTCCATCGTTGGGAAAGAAGGGCAAAAGAACCGCACAAAGGCTCGTGTAACACGCTGGCTGCGCCGTGAATGTGGACAGCAGCTAGGCTTTTTGTTACACTAAACATATGGAGTGAACATAACCGGACATTATACAACAAATTCACCTTTAGTATAGAAAAAACTGACAGAATCGATCCCAGGAGAGGATGGAGCCATGTTAGAAGAACTGCAAAAACAGATTGATGAAGAACGTCGCTTAAAACTAGAAAAAGCGCAACAGGAGCAAATGTTGCGCGTCCGGTTAGCCGTTTATATGCTGGCTGGTTTTGGCATTATATCCTTGTTTGGTGCTGGCATGTATATGGGCGGGGCTTTCGATATGGAAATCTCGTCCAATGGTAAGATGATGGCCTCCCCTGCTGAAAAACGGATGCTAACCCAGGCATACCTGGATGAGAGCCGCCAAAATCAGCTCCAAGGCATGCTTACCCTGCATGATCCATGGCCCAGAGTACGGATCGACCGTTAACCGGTGTAAAGAGATCTCTAGCACAGCGGCTATGCGCAAAAGCAGCTTCCACCGCTTTTTGTTCGCCATCACACAGTGAAAGACCACGCCAGCTTGGTTCGTAAATTTTTTTGGCTCATACCCAAAGGGCGTACTTCACGAGTACGCCCTTTGGGCTTTCAGGGGTCTGATTTCAATGCCTGCCCAAACAAGAGGCCGAACGCACGGTATGCATCAGGAGGTGTAATGTGGCAAGCCTTTTACATTTTAGGCGAAGCAGCGCTCCAGTGTTGTTGCACGCAACGGGTGAAACTCCAAAAAATAGGTGCTATGACGCTTGATCTAAGCGCTTATCAATCCCAAATACGGCCTATCTCTTGAGTGCAGAGATCTCTTTGGCTGTAATAAATAAAAAAAATTATAGCCCACAAAGCTCATGTAGTTTTTTCTCTTTATAAAGCCTCACAAAAATATCCACAATATTTGGGTCAAAATGGACCCCTCGCCCACGAACAATCTCATCCATGGCTTCTTCTAAACTCCATGCGGTTTTATAAGGGCGTATATTGGTTAGGGCGTCGAACACATCTGCAATGGCCACGATCCGTGCAGCCAGGGGGATTTCCTCGCCACTCAAACCGCGCGGATAGCCTGTACCATTCCACTTTTCATGGTGATAAAGAGCAATATCATGGGCCATTTCAAACCAATTTTGCCCACCCAAAATGGTTGCTCCAATACCTGGATGAGCTTTAATAACCTCAAACTCTTCACTGCTAAGCTGCTCAGGTTTGCGTAAAATATGGTCTGGCACGCCAATTTTACCAATATCATGCAGCTTGCTGGCCTGCCCCATACGCAAAGCATCGAGTTGACGCACACCTAAATCAATGGCCACTTGTGTGACCAAGTTGGCAATGCGTTTAATATGGTTGCCTGTGTCTGTATCTTTAAATTCAGCTGCGATCGCAAGCATATGCATGGCATGACGGTTGGCCTCTTGCAAATCCATCGTTAGCTGAAGATTGGCCAGCACCGCTGCAAACTGATTGGCCATTACCTGAATAATATGGCGATCATTGTCCGTCAGTTGATCGGTGTTCTCCAGGTAGATATAGCCCATATTCCGATGGTGCGTCGTCAATGGAATTAACTGGACAGAGTGACCAAGCTCATCAACTTTGCGTTCAGATTGCATAACCTGTTGGCACAACGTCACCACAGCAGCGGTCTTGCTGCTCTGTTTATCCTCAAAATCACCGGTACCAGCCTGAACCACCACCTTTTCACCGGAAAGGGTGAGAATCATACCATCGCCACTGCTTACCATGCTGTTTTTACCCAGATGACAGAGGCTTATAATTTGCGTTAAAACACCTTGGAAAAATTCAGGAACAACCTCAATATTGCGCGGAAAGAGGTTAGGCGTGCTTTCAAGAATACGCTCTAACCCCAACCGATTGGTCTCAATAACTTGCAGATCGCGATAGGCCTTAATAGCGGTACGTAGCGCCGTGTAAAGTCGGTTAGCCGTCAGCTCGGTTTTATCTTTGTAATCATCAATATCATAATTATCAATAACATAACGTTCAGGAGCTACGCCCGGTTGACCGGTACGAATGATTAATCGAATCTGTTGGTCGCCCCAACTTTCGCGTATCCACTCCACCAATTTTAAGCCGGCATCCTCCTCCTCCATCACAACATCGATGAAAGCCACGGCGAAAGGGGCTTGCGTGGTCATCACTTGCTTGGCCTCTTCCGCAGATCGTGCGGAGACAATCTCAATAGCTTGGCCAGCAAAAGAGAAATCCCGTAAATTTAAGCAGGTTAAAACATGGATATCTTCATCATCATCAACCACCAACACACGCCACGGGTTATCGCGAGAAACTTCCTGTTTCTGCAAGGGCTTGGCGCGATCTTTGGTATCACGTATTTTACGAATGAGTTTCATCTAGCTTTAATACCTAAGTAGGCTTGCGCTAACTTAAAAAAACACATTTTAACGTCTTGAAAAACGTTCCATTGTCGAACCTCATAATATCAGAAAATTACTCTTTCTCCCAGTTTTACTTATGCGCCAGCTCTCTATAACCTTTCCTGCCCATGGCTCATAGGATCCTGTTGGTCACGGTTCATGCACAGCGGCTTGTATAACACGTCAAGCTCGCTGTTCATTGCCGCACAACCTTCCTCGGCAAATGGGTTTTTCTGCAAGATGGACCGGGATATGGGCTTTGACATGCCATCGCTCAAACACGACACACATCCACCTGCACGCTCAAAAATGTGGGATCGTTTTTTTTGCCACCCCTATCCTACCCAGCGGCTTGGACGCACACGATACTGGGCCGCTTAGCTTAGGCCGAATCAAGCCATGCTTAAAAGTAGCTCGAAAAATCCCACATCAGTCGTTCTTCCCCGTCATTAAGCTCGCTTTTAACACTGCTATTGGATGAAAGTTTATAGCGCGTCTGCATCTGGTAGCGGTCACCGTCCACATTACCCACCGCGCTCTCAATCTTCCAGCTTCCCTGTTGCCAGCGTGCTTGCAGATAGTTACCCCGATCTTGCGAGAGCACACCTTTCCATTGCACAGGATTTTTTTGGGCCATCCTCTCCCCAGGCACCAATTCCAAACGGCCCGGTTTTAGAGGCTGCCAACGCGCATTAAATAGATTGGCGTTCAACTTTTTGGCAGGATCATTTTTGTGTGCATCCACCGGCGCTAACCCCATCCAGGCCGGTAAATCGACCTCACCGGCCAACTGTTGCGCCCCATCCAGCCACTGTTGTTTGAACGGTTGTTTAACCGATTTAGAGGAGCGTTTGCTTAAGGCAGGCTGCCTAGACCCAACAAACAGAGTTGCATCCGCAGTGATGGATGCCCCAGCTTGCTCTTCTTCTGGGGCAAGCAAAGGCTTCGTTAACATCCACGCGGGTCCAACTTGCCAACCACCCCCCATACCCACCTGCCAAGCATAGACCTCTTCAGCCATGCCTGTACGAGCACCCCCTAAGGCAACAATGATCAGCCCTGCAAAGAGCGTCATGCGCGCGCCCCTGCCCAATCCTTTGTCCATGTTGTCCATGATCTCACCTTTAAACTACCCCGGCGCAAACTCATTTGCATCTCGACAGATTCAACAAAGCAAACCGTATCGTTTAACTATAGCCGCAACCTCCTATCCACAACAGGTTCTCTCCGCTTACGGCGCCCTTAATTTATTTTGACAAGCTCTTATTAAATGAGTGTCAAAATCATTCAACTGAGTTCCCCGACTATAAAAAAAGGGCACCCATAAAGGGTGCCCTCACGATCTCAATCACATCTCTTTGTGACGTATTAGGGAATGCGGTGCAACTCAACGCGACGGTTGACTAACCGCTCGTCACTGTTTTTCTCGCTGTTGAGCAGTTTTTGCTCACCAAAAGCTGCGGCGACAAAACGGTCACGTGCCAAGCCTTGCTTGGTCATGTACCAAATAACCGATTCAGCGCGCTTAAGAGAGAGCTTTTTGTTAAAGGTGTCATCAGCTCGGCTGTCTGTATGGCCTTGCACCTCAACACGGATGGCCGCATGCTGCTTCATGGTTGCAACCGCAGCATTCAACACTGAAAGCGCCTTGGCATCCAGCTCCCAAGATCCGGTATTAAAGTGGATCGAGTTAACCGACCAGCAACCATTTTTCCCTACGGGCAGACCTTTGGGGGTATCCAAACAGGCGTCTTGCTCATTCAATACGCCATCCATATCCCCATCCTTGCTGATTTCACAGCCGGTGGCATCCACCTTAACATGCACACTGGTGCCGGGGCATTTGTCATCGCTATTAACCACACCATCCTGATCATCGTCCAGTTCGCAGCCACGGGCATCAACTTTTACGCCTTTTCTGCTATCGGGACAACGATCCATAGCATCGTTAACCCCATCGCCATCCCGATCTAAGGAGCAACCCACAGCGTCTACGGCATACTGAGCAGGGGTACCAGGGCATTTGTCTTTGCCATCGGTTACGCCATCGCCGTCCGCATCTCCCACGCAGTTGCCCGCAGCATCCATACCATGCTCACAAGCGGGCTTTGGGCTGGGTTGATAGGGATAATACTGGGTGCCTGCTGTAGAAATGGTATTGGGACCCGTTTGCGGATGCCATTGGATCCATCCTTTATAGGCCTCTTCCGCCTGGGAAGCCGAAACGACTGCCATGCAAGATATTACCGCAGCCATCGACAAAAAAAGTTTGGTCTTGGACTTCAACATTGGTTTATTTACTCCCTTGTCCTTAAACAAAAGCACACTCACGTGCATTAATTTAGTGTCACTCCTAGCGGAGCAGTGCCTCACGCCACAGCGCACTCGATTATAGATTAAATGATCTGCTCATTATCACCAACAGCATATTACCACGTTGCACCCACTCGATGGTAGTGTCAATAGTCTAAGGTATTGTTACAGTCGGACCAGATACCTTCCCTTAAAGCTTATTGACAACGCAAAGCGATTTGTCCTCAGACGAGACACCCTTTAACCTCAAAATTTGACTTTGCTGTTGCCCCAACAGAACCGACAACCCTCCAAATTGTTGATGTGTGGTCTATACACGATCATTTGTTGCTCAACCCGCCAATTTTAATGCTACAATCGTCACAATTTAGCTCTGACAAAAGGAGGCGTTTTATGAGAGGTCATACCGTAGAAGAAGCCCAACATCAATGGTGCCCCATGATCAGACTGCATAATCCCAGTGCAGGCGCTGTGGCTTCAGGCTACAATTGGGTGCACGTAGAAAGCGAAACCGCCGCTGCTATGGACTGGCGCGACACTGCATGTAAAGCCTCACTCTGCATGGCTTGGCGCTGGACCGATGACACCAAGCAACATGGATATTGCGGCTTGTCTGGCCAACTATAACCCAAGCAGAAGGCGTTTCGGCCATGCTCACGACCCACTGTGGTGCCATCATCATCGGCGATGAAATTCTCACTGGTCGTCGTCAAGATGCCCATTTTGGTTTTTTACGCGATACTTTAACCCAAGCAGGGGTTAAACTTAGTCGTGTTACTTACGTGGGCGATGATGCCAAGGATCTGCTGCTCACCCTTGAGCAGAGTCGTGCATGGCGGATCCCTGTCTTTAGCTTTGGTGGAATTGGGGCCACCGTCGATGATCGCACCCGCCAACTGGCGGCGCAGGCCTTTCAACGCCCGCTAACCCGCCACCCCGAAGCGGCTCGCATGATCTATGACCAGTTTGGTCTTTCAGCTGAACCCAACCGCATCCTTATGGCCGATCTGCCGGATGGCGCCCAATTAATCCCCAATCCTTTAAGCCAAATTCCTGGCTTTCAGGTTGAGCAGCACTTTTTTTTACCGGGTTTTCCACAAATGGCGCATCCCATGCTCGCTTGGTGCCTAATACAGCGTTTAAATGTGATCGGCCACCCCGTTGGTGAGAGCTTTGCCCTATGGGTGTTAACCCCTGAGAGTGAGCTGGTGCCTATCATGGCGCAGCTCAGCGAGCAGTTTCCACAGTGTCACTTTTTTAGCCTGCCCGATGTCAGGCCCAATGCCCCAAAAGAGCTTGGTTTTCGCAGTGCCAATGCCCAACAGCAAGCCCAACAAGCATTGGTACAGGCCCTCGAACATGCGCGCATCCCCTGGGCAGAGAGCCCGGCCGGATTACCAAGCTAAGGGGCGCAACCGTGGCTACCCTGTTGTCGGCGTCGACATTGTGTTAAATTGACCCCATTTCCCTTTAGTCACTGGATATAAGATTAACAATGCCATGCTAGATCACGAACCCCATCAGCCCCCTCTCCCCCAGCAAGGCAACGAGAAGTTCACGGCTCCCCCACCCCAACCCAATATGATTGAGGTGGATGATCTTTTTTTTGAATATCCTGGCCGCCGAGTCCTTGATGGCATTAGCTTTACCCTGCCACGTCAGAGCATTACCGCACTGGTTGGCAACAATGGTGTGGGCAAAACCACCCTCATGCGTTCCCTAGCCGGTCTGCACCCCCCCTTCTCGGGCCAAATACGGGTTGCTGGCATTGATGTCATCCGCCACCCGCGACGCTGCCATAGAAAAATTGGCTATCTGGCGGATTTTTTTGGGCTCTATGATGATCTCACCGTCTCTCAATGCCTGCTGCATGCCGCAAGGGCCCACGGTTTAAGCCCTCAAGATGCCTCGCAACTACGCGATGGAGCCGTAGAACGGCTGGGTTTAAGTGCCCACATTAATAGCCGCTCGGGGCACCTCTCTCGGGGTCTGCGGCAGCGGTTGGCGATTGGCCAAGCCATTGTGCATGAACCCCAAGTGTTACTGCTTGATGAACCCGCCTCCGGTTTAGACCCCGATGGCCGCCGGGCACTCTCGCAACTGCTGCTCGAATTGCAAGAGTATGGTATGACCATCATGGTCTCATCCCACATTCTTGCCGAGTTGGAGGAGTATTCCAGCCATATGCTGGTCCTACGGGACCGTAAACATATTGATTTGCAACCCATTATGCCAACGCCAACCACCACCGAACGGCGCTTACGCCTCATGCTTTCCCAGCCTTATGATCCCCTACTGGCTCTGTTGCAAGCCCATCCGGCCATTAGCGAAATTGAGACCAACCAACATCGCGCAACGTTCCTGTTCCTAGGCTCCGCTTTGGATCAGCAGCAATTGCTGCATCAATTGGTGGTACAACAGGTTCCCATCTACAGCCTTTCCGAGGAACGCTTGCACCTACAGGATGCCTATCTGCGCCATATGCACAGCACCCCCAGCGAAGAGACGGCCCTCTATGCGCCTTAACCCAGAATTTTTACGCAATCTTTGGATTGAGATGAGTCTGCACCGTCTCATCGTCATGCCCATTGTACTAGGCGGCCTATTTTACCTTAGTTGGATGACCAGCAGTGTTAATACCCTATGGAACCCGCGTAATTTTTTAATTCTTACCTACACCGTGTTGGTGATGATGTGGGGGGTACCTCAAGCTGGGGATAGCGTGATTCAGGAAATTTTACACCGAACCTGGGATAGCCAACGCATGTCCATCCTTTCACCTTGGTCCATGACCTGGGGTAAGCTGTTGGGCTCCACCATCTTTACTTGGTACGGTGGCATCATGGTGTTGGGCATGCTCTATGCCGTAATGCACCTACACTACCCCTATTTCCCCACCACCCGACTTCACCAGCTCCTGCTCTATTCGGTGGGTTGCGGTCTTTTAGGGCAATCCCTGAGTCTACTGCTCAGCCTATTGAGCATACACGGAGGAAGTTTGCCTAGGCGGCGTTATATCAGCGGCCCTCTGGCGGTGGGTCTAGTGGTTAGCCTGCTCTATTTGCTGGGTGTCATCTTTTTCCTAGTGGTGCCTGACGCAGAAAAAGAGATGGTCTTTTGGCATGGCTGGCAAACAACCCTCCCCACCTTTACCCTCTACTCTTTAGCCAGTTTTTTACTGTGGAGTTGGTTAGGGCTGTACCGGTTGATGAGCCAGGAGTTACAAAAACCCACAGGTCCTTTGGTGTGGATCGCCTTTCTCATTTTTCTTTGCTGGTATGGTGCAGGGTTTATTCAGCTTAGCCCCAGTATGGAGGCTGGCGATCAACAGATGCTACAGCTCTGGCTGGCCCAGGCTATCATGGCGTTGCTCACCTATTTTGCCGCCTTCTTTGAATCCAAAAATCTGCTCTCCTACCGCAAAACCCTCTACTACGCCCGGCGTGGTGCATGGCGTAATTTATGGCACACGATTCCACTCTGGTGGGTCGGGCTTTGCTTGCTCACAGCGATGCTGCTCAATAGCTTGATGAGCCCCTTTCGATTGGAATTTACCCAGGCCACGCTTCTCTTCAGTGGTAACGCCCCGATACATCTAAAATGGGCGATGCTGGCTGCGCTATTGTTTATGTTCCGGGACCTTGCTTTAATGCAGCTTATCTATCTTAATCCCAACGGCCAACGGGCGCGAGCCACCATCATTCTCTATCTCTTGGTGCTCTATATTTTACTGCCCAGCGTTGCGGCCACTTTGGGTGCGGCCCACATCACCGCGCCACTTTTTTTCCCCATGGCTGGCTATGATCCCATCTTGATCGTCTCTCCACCGATGGTGGAGGCGTTGGTCGTCATTGGCCTCGCTTGGTCCCGCTGGAAAAGCCTTATGAAGAGCGCTTAGTAGGTGGCTGCCACAACTGGTAATGCAGGGTTTTTAGTCGATGACGTACCGACAGAATATGGGTTGCTCGCATACAATGGGCCGCACATTGGCAATCTGAAGCGCCCATGCGTGGTAGAGCCACCTCAACCCCAGGCAAAAGCAACAACTGTTGGGCGGTGACGCACTCTTGATCCTGTTCACTCATCCAAGCGCGTTGCAAAACCACTTGGGGATGGGTGGTCAGATAGTCAACATGCCAACGCAGCTTTTTTTCGGGAGCCATATGCCGCGCGATACGGGCATCCCAGCCACGCTTGGCTGATCCCACATAGAGGTAACGCCCTGCCTGAAAACGAATACACCCCAGCGCGCCTATGGTAATCTCTGATGGTCTACTCAGTTGCATCTCAATCACATAACTGGCCATGAAGCCTGCCATTTCCTTGCACTTTTAGCGTACTCTTTTCATAGTTTACTAATCATGCAATTTCACCTTAGACAAGGCAACTGATTATGAGCGAATCCTATACCACCGCCCTTGTGGTGGTGCGTGCTGAAGAGGGTAAACGGCTGATTGGACAAGCCGTTGCTCAACTTCCCCAGGTCCAGCGGGCGACCCAACAGGGACGTATGGTGGTGGTGGGCGGCAGCACAACCCGCTATGTCGCCCAAGCGCTTACCGGCGAAGATCCCGGGGATGCCCGCTTTGCTGTGGGATGGATTGCCGATGGCATATTGGGGGAAACCCCTGCCCAGGGACGTGGCCCCGGCCCCTTTATCTGGGAGGAGGGTACCCTCACCCGCGGTTGGCCAATGGATGTCTTATCCCGTTTTACCGCAGCAGACGTCTACATTAAAGGCGCCAACGCCTTGGATGCCGAGGGTCATGCTGGCATCCTAATGGCCTCTCCTACCGGTGGCACCATCGGTGCAGCCTACCCTATTTTAATGGCACGCGGGGCCGCGTTGATTCTTCCTGTCTCCTTACAAAAAATGGTCCCTGGCTCAGTCTTTCATACGGCATCCCTACTCGGGCAGCAGCGGGTTATGCGGAGCATGGGCTCTCCTGTCGGTCTACTGCCCATCCATCGACAGAATGCGACCATTGTGACCGAGTGCCAAGCCTTACACATTTTGCACAACCTCACCGCAACCGTGGTCAGCGCGGGAGGGGTGCAGGATTGCTGCGGCAGCTTAAGCTTGCATCTCTACGGGCGCCAAGTCGATATAGAGGCCGCCTGGGAAAGAATCCTACAGATGCGCTAATTCGGCAATTTGCATCACGCATAGAAGGAGCCATTGCTTCCCAACGTGGGTTTGCCTAAGGTGGAAATCCCTTTCATCAAATTTTGGGAGTCTCCTATGTCCATTAACCTTATGGATGAAGTGGATCAACGCACCAATCTGGCCTTTACCAACCAGATGGAGATGCTTACCTTCTATCTAAGCGATCATCAGCAATATGGAATTAATGTATTTAAAATCATTGAGGTTATTGAGACCCCTAAACAGGTTACACAGGTCGCTAAGCTCCACCCAGCCATTGTGGGTAGCATCAATTTTCGCGATACCATGGTAACAGTGCTCGACCTTAGCGCGGCGATGGGCCTGGATGCGGTAGCGTTTCGACAAGAGGTTAGTTACATCATTATTTGTGAATACAGCAACACCGTGCAGGGGTTTTTAATCAGTCAACCCAACCGATTGCTGCAAAAAAGTTGGAAAGAGATTAAACGTCCTGGTTATGGTGTGTTGGATCAAGGCTTTCTCACCGCCATTACCTATGACGAAGAAGAACATGCCATTCAAATTTTGGATATTGAGCGCATTCTAGGCGAAGTGTTGGGGATCTCCCTTGAGGTTTCTCAGGAGATCGTTAAGCAAGGTACAGGAATTGATTTTTCCCAGGCTTTGGTGTTGATCGTGGATGACTCGCGGGCGGCACTCAAAATGCTGGGGAACACCTTGGACAAGCTAAAAATACCTTTTGTGGAACAGAGCTGTGCAGAAGATGCCTTGAACTACCTGCATAAAAATTTGGACGCTGAAGGGCGTACTCCGGTCAACATGATTATCTCGGACATTGAAATGCCCGGCATGGATGGCTTTACGCTGACCCGTACCGTAAAAGCCCACCCGGAACTACAGAGCATTCCGCTTATCCTACACAGTTCTATGAGCAACAAGGCCAACCGGGATAAGGCGATTAAGGTTGGTGCGGATGATTTTGTGGCCAAATTCAAGCCCGATGAGATCGCCCGTGCCATTATGGAACATCTCGGGGTTATGTTGCCGGGATAGCGCTCCAGGCTCAGCAACAACAAAGCCCGATTCGTCAATGGGAATCGGGCTTTGTTGGCTCCATCTTTACCGTCTGCGGTTTAGGCCCGCTTGCGGTTTGGTTTCGGAGAAACTCTCCTTGGGAGAATGCGTTTTGGGCAACTCTCCACGCCCACTCTCCACCACCGCTTGGGTATCCCCATTATGGATGGTCATCATGATACGTTGGGTCAGATCCTCGGGATTATCCAGTGCACAGGATCCAGACATATAGCCTTTGAGCTGTCCCAAAGCGGCCAACAAAATTTGACACTCGGGACAGACCAGCAGATGCTCAATAAAGGCATCTCGAATCACCGGCTCCAACTCACCATCCAAAAAAGCCGATACCAATTCTGGATTACACTCCATTAAATTCCCCCCATCTATTCAGGTTAATCATCGCACGTGCCCCATTCCCCAACCCTATTTTTTTGCCCGTCTTTTTTACACCACAGTTTGCACAATCAGCAGCAGGATCTTCGTACAGCAGCCCCCCCCCCGATGGGCAGCATATCCGCAAAGTAAAAAGCGTCCCCTACGCACTTGTAACGTAGACCCACCATACAAGCGTAAGTTCCGTTCTTGCAGTGGTGAGACCAGACCAATTTTTGAAAGTTCAAACCGTTTTTGTGGGGATATTCCTAAATCGAAGCCGACACCCTGATTTTTTTAGATCCGATTAGCTGTAGAGATTGTCAATATTTTGAAAATGATCAATCTGTTGCTGCTGCTCACGCAACTGCACGGCACCGGCGGTCATGGCCTGGTGCCAAGCCCGGCTTGCGGCTTTGGGGATCAAATAGCCTTCACCAGCATAATATTCTGAGGGGTCTAACCCTTTGGTCTCTAAGGCGCGCATCATGTTACTGGGGAGTTTTTCACTCAACTTTACCATCTCGACTTCTTTAACGTTATCCCCCTTCACAATTTTGGCCTTTAACCCGCCAAGATGGGTAATCACCATGCCATCTTTACCCTCATAGATTACCCGATTCATACCGGCAGCCTGACGCTCCCGCGCTTTTTCAAAAGGATTTTCATGGCTGATTTTGGTGGGACCCCCTGCATTTTTTTCCATCACAATGCGCAGATCATCCAGATGTTTAATCAAAATCATAATCAATTTATCTTTAATTTTATCGCGCACATCAAAAGGAAGATCTTTGAGCATGCTGCGATGAAATTCGATCAAGAACACATCATCATTACAGACCACGCTGGTGGTACGTTTGCGGGGGCTTAAAAAGGCAATTTCACCAAACAGGTTACCCGCCTTAAGGGTGGCTACGGCGTCACCGATACCGCGTTTGTAAACCGCTAAGGTTCCTTTAAGAATAATAAAAAAGGAGTCCCCCTCATCATCTTCATTGACAATAGGATCGCCTTTTTGAAATTTAAGAAATCTTGCCCCATTGAGCTGTGAAATCGACTCCTTCTCTTCGCTGGTAAATCCACGAAAGAAGGGAAGCTTGTCCAAAAACACCCGCTTGATCATCCGATTTTACTCCACACGTCTAGGGCAAGGCGCTATTACCTAAAAAAATTAACCACACTTTCTCGTCTCAAGCAAAGCACAATCTGGACCACTATAACCACTTCATTCGCAGCGCTCAAGCGCACCATCGACGCCAAGCCTGGCGCAACAGCTCTGAAAAAGCCGGCGCAAAACGCAAAGCGCTGCCCACATGGCTGCTCTTTAAGCGCGACGGTAGTGCCATACGCAACCTTTCCAGGGCATCCAGATCAGCCGCTTTGGCGACGGCGCACTCAATATAGGCTTGGTCACTGTCGGCGATCCATGACACCAAATCCAGGTCAGTCAGGATACTGCCGCCGACCCGATCGCGCTGCCCCAGCCCCCAACGGGTTACGATGGGCACCCCTTGCCATAAACCTTGCAAGGTTGTAATGCCCCCATTAAACGGCAAAGGATCCAGTGCAATATCCACAAATTGATAATCTTCCAGATAGCGCCCATAGTCCGAAGGTTGGATAAAAATAAGCCGCTGGGCGCTAACCCCTAGGGCCGCCAGCTGTTTAACCAAAGCCTCGCGGGTCTCTGCATCACAAACAGAGGCTGATTTGAGCGCCAACCGACTGTTGGGCAGCCGTTTTAAAATTTCCCCCCACAATCTTAGGGTGCGGGGGGAAAGTTTGGCCAAATTATTAAAACAGCCATACGTTATATAGCCATTTTTACGCGCGGGTAAAGAGGCAACCGGCGGGTGTGGCTGGCAGGGCTCATAACAATAGAGGGCATGTGGCAGGCGCAAAATGGGTTCGCTATAAAAACGCTCCAATCCTGCTGGTGCGGTGTAACAATCCAAGATCACCCCATCCATGCAGCCCAGACCACTGCTATTGACATAACCGGCCCAGCTTAACTGTACAGGCGCGGGTTTAAGGGCAAACATGGGCAACCGGTTATCTGCCGTGTGTCCACCAAGATCCAACAACAGATCCACACGATCTGCCTGAATACGTTCGGCCAAAGCCTCATGGCTAAGGTGACGGATCGCTACCGTGTGATCGGCTAACGCCACGATCTCTTGAGAAATAGCATCGTGTTTTAGGGTGCCATCGTAGAGAAAATGCTCCATACGCACCCCTTTGAGTTGTTTAAGCAAAGGCAACAGCATCAACCCCATAGGATGGTGCTGTAGATCTGCCGACACCCATCCCACACGGATCGCCCGTTCAGGATTTTTTTGGTTAGGCCAATGCCGTCGTGGTACGTACTGTTTGCGAAGCTGAGCGCCAAAGCGCTGGTGATGGTTAAATAGTGTATATGGATCTATGTCCAGATAGTTTAATCCAAACAGATAGCTGGAAAAGGAGCTATAGGCCGAGGGGTTAAGCGTCAAGCCCTGGGCCATGGCATCGGTACCTTCTGCGGCGCGGCCTTGCTTGATCAGCACGGGACCAAGATTAAAAAAACCTTGGCTAAGTTTTGGGTTAAGTTGCAGTGCCTGCCGACAAGCCACAGCAGCCTCTGCCAGCCGGTATTGACGCGTTAGCGCCAAGCCGAGATTGGCATAGGCCATAGCCAAATCAGGCTGCAAGCCAATGGCGTGACGAAAGGCTTGCTCCGCCTCAACATCTTTACCCAAAATATGGCACAGCATACCAAAATTAGAGTGTACCGCAGCCCGTGAAGCATCCTGCTCCAGACTGATCTCAAAGGCACGCATCGCCTCTTGCCAAGCCCCCACAGCCTGCCAAGCCACACCCCGGGCATCCCACAGTTGCGGGGAAATTTGCTGAGCCTGCTCGGCCTGCACACAGAGATCCAGCGCAGCCTGATACGCCCCATCCAGTTGCAGGGCGTTGACATAAACCAGCCAAGGATCTTGACCCCGTGGCGGGTGTTGCACCATCCACTCAAAAAGCTGCGCCTTGAGGCCGGGTTTACGCAGTGAACGAAAGAGTGTAATCCACTGGCTGGTCGATAAGGCATCGTAGGCAAGCCCTTGTAGCAGCAAGGGCCAAGCTTCTTGATGCCGTGCAAGTCGCATCAATAACGACACTTTAAGGTGTTGATAGCGTACCCGATTGGAAGCCATGCTCAAGGCTCGCTCCGCAGCTTCTAACCCTAACAGCCACTCCTGTAAGCCCTCATAACAGCCCGCCACTGCCGCCCAAACGGCGGCGGGCTGCTCGCTGTGGTGGGTTAAGGGCTCCAGCATCTGCAAAGCATCACGGTGGCATTGCCGACCCATCAACAACTGGGCAAGGTTAAACCGAGCACCTTCAAGTTGAGGTTGCCGGTGCAAGGCGGCACGATAGGCCATTTCAGCTTCATCCAAGCGGCCAGCCTCCTTAGCCGCATTGCCAAGATTAAAGTGCCAGATATAGGATTCGGGCCATTGTTGGGTCACTTTTCGCAACAGCGCCAGTGCAGGCTCTGTTTTTTTTAAGCGCCGCAAGATAACCGCCAAATGGCCCAGAAAATAGGCATCCTCGGGAGGGGCTTGTAATAACGGTTCCACCAACACGGCTAAGCGCCGCAAATCACCCGCAGCCATGCAACGTAGTGCTTGCTCAAGCGCTGGATAGCAATCTTTATTTGACTCAGCCATCTTTTATCCTATTTGCCTGACCTTTCCCACTGGGTAGTGAGCAGGGTAGCATGCTTAGCACAGAATACCGAAAAAAGGGGATAAACCCCGAGACATTTGCTCAAAACCCTGGTACAACATGAAGCAGTCATTGATTAAATTAGCGCGCCAGCAAGCCACTTAATGAAATGTGACTTGACAACGCCCCTAAGTATACAACAAAGTGTTGTAGATGTGCCGTAGCCATAAAATTTATTTATGTATAATAAGTTTAAGGGACTAAACCGGTCTTATTTACGGTTTATAACCCTATCTACCGTCGGATTTATGTAAATTCGGCAATCCGTTTGTCAGCAACAACCGGTAAACGCCATGCAAGACCCCACGAAGATAAGTGATCGTGACAATGGCAAGGTGGAGATTAAGCATACCACCTGCTATATGTGTGCCTGCCGTTGCGGAGTACGTATTACTTTGCGCGATGGTGAAATACGTCACATTCAGGGCAACCCCGAACACCCTCTAAATAAGGGGGTCATTTGTGCCAAGGGCTCATCCGGTGTGATGAAGCAGCTCTCACCGGCGCGTCTGCTCAACCCCCTCAAACGTAAAGAGGGCAGCGAGCGCGGTAATCCAGAGTTTGAAGTCATTAGCTGGGATGAGGCTTTTGACCTCATGGAGAAGCGGCTGGGTGCCATCCGCTCCACCGACCCCAAAAAATTCGCTATGTTCACCGGTCGTGATCAGATGCAGGCCCTAACAGGCATGTTTGCGAAAAATTTTGGTACGCCCAACTTTGCCGCCCATGGGGGCTTTTGCTCCGTAAACATGGCCACCGGCATGATCTATACCATGGGCGGCTCCTTCTGGGAGTTCGGTGGTCCAGATCTGGAGCGTGCCAAATTGTTTGTGATGATCGGCACCGCCGAAGATCACCACTCCAACCCGCTTAAGCGTGAAATTGGCCACTTTAAGAGCCATGGTGGCCGGATGATTTCGGTCAACCCGGTGCGTACAGGCTATTCAGCGGTAGCGGATCAGTGGATTGGCATCAAACCGGGTACCGATGCAGCGCTGTTTATGGCGATCATCAACATTTTGATCAAGGAGGGGCTCTACGATAAAGAGTTCCTGCGTGAATTCAGCAATGCTGCTGAATTGGTCATTTTGGATGAGGGTCCCGAACAGGGCATGCTGCTGCGCAGTGGTGCTGAGAAACCTGCGGGTTGTTTTGATCCCGAAGATCGCATGTGGTATGACCGCAATAGCAAAAAAATTGTGCCTATGCGTACGGAAGGAGCCAACCCTGCCTTCTTGGGTGAGTACACCACCGAAGATGGTAAAAAGGTTAAACCTTCGTTCCAATTGCTCATGGAACAAGCGGAAAGTTGCACCCCCGAGTGGGCTGCGGAGATCACCGGTATTCCGGCTGAAACCATCCGTAATCTCGCTATTGAGATGGGTGTCGTCGCCCGTGATGAGCGTTTTGAACTGCCCATCGCTTGGACCGACGCCTGGGGCCGCAAGCATGAAAAGGTAACCGGTGTGCCGGTGGCCTTCCACGCCATGCGTGGTTTGGCGGCGCACTCCAACGGTTTTCAGACCATTCGTGGTCTGGCGATCATCATGTCCCTGTTGGGCACCATTGATCGTCCTGGCGGTTTCCGCCACCGTGCGCCGTTCCCTCGTCCCGTACCCCCAGGGCCGAAAAACTGCACCACACCGGAAGAGGTCCAACCCAACACCCCTCTGCCCCATGCACCTGTGGGTTGGCCTGCCAATCCTGAGGAGCTGTTCCTTACTGCGGAGGGGGGACCGGTCCGTATCGACAAGGCGTTCTCTTGGGAGCATCCGCTGTCAGCCCATGGTTTGATGCAAAATGTGATCACCAACGCTTGGCGTGGCGATCCCTACACCATTGATACCCTATTCCTGTTTATGGCCAACATGGCTTGGAACAGCTCCATGCACACCAGTGATGTACGGCAGATGCTTACCGATAAGGATAGCAACGGTCAGTATAAGATTCCGTTCCTTATTGTGGCAGACGCTTATCATTCTGAGACGGTGGCCTTCGCCGATCTGGTGCTGCCCGACACCACCTATCTTGAGCGCTACGATGTGATGTCCATGTTGGACCGTCCCATCTCCGAGTTTGAGGGTCCGGTGGATGCCTGTCGTGTCCCGATCATGCCCCGCAAGGGTGACAGCAAGCCGTTCCAGGATGTGCTCATTGAATTGGGTTCGCGCCTTAAATTCCCAGCGTTTACCCATGCGGATGGCAGCCGTAAGTTTGAAGACTACAAAGATTTCATCACCAATTTTGAGCTGGTCCCTGGTATCGGTTTCCTTTCCGGATGGCGCGGTAAGGATGGCGATAAGGTGATGCGGGGAGAACCCAACCCCGATCAGTGGAAGCGCTATGAAGAGAATGGCTGCTACCACTTTAATAAACTGCCTGAATCCATGCACTTTATGCGCAACTGGAACCGGGAGTATCTGGATTGGGCCAAAGAGAATAATTTGATGGGCTTCAGTGATCCTATCAATATTCATCTCTATTCGGAAATCTTGCAGACCTTCCGTCTGGCCGCTCAAGGCAAGCGCCCTGGTCGTCAACCACCGGATCATCTGCGCAGCCGGGTCGAGAAATATTTTGACCCCCTGCCTTTCTATCACCCGCCGCTTGAGGATCTGTTGGTGGATACCAAAACGTATCCCTACAACGCTCTGACCCAGCGGCCCATGGCCATGTACCACTCCTGGGATTCCCAGAACGCATGGCTGCGGCAGATCCATACCTACAACTATCTCTATATGAGCCCCCAGGTTGGTCGGGATAATGGCTTTGACGATGGAGATTGGGTGGATGTTGAGTCCATGCATGGCAAAATCCGCTGCATGGCGCGTTTCACCGAAGCGGTTGAACCCGGGACTGTGTGGACATGGAATGCCATTGGTAAGAGTGCCGGTGCATGGGGCCTCTCTAAGGATGCCTATGAATCCAAACGGGGTTTCCTGCTTAACCATGTGATTTCCGAAGAGCTGCCAGCCCACGAAGCGGGTGAGCATGTCTCCAACTCGGACCCGGTAACTGGTCAGGCTGCATGGTTTGACGTGCGGGTTAAGATCACCAAGGCTGAGGATTGCGAGCCGGTCTCTCAACCCCAGTTTACCCCTATGAAGGCCTATCCCGGCATGACCCTCATCTTTGATAAGTTGCGTGGGTATATGGCGGGCAAAGCTTCTAAGCGGTAATGGATTCCATTGTATTGACGAACTTGAACGAAGGCCAAGGATCATGACCCAACTGGCTCTAGTGATCGATCTTAATATCTGTGTAGGATGTCACGCCTGTGTAACCAGCTGTAAAAGTTGGAACACCTCTGGCTGGGCTGGCCCTCTGACAGACGTTAACCCTTATGGTGAAGATCCCCATGGGACCTTTTTCAACCGGGTGCAGACGTTTGAGGCTGGCACATTCCCGGATACGGAGACCATTCACTTCCCTAAAAGCTGTCTCCACTGCGAAGATGCGCCTTGCGTACCGGTCTGCCCCACTGAGGCCAGTTATAAACGCGAAGAGGATGGCATCGTCCTGGTGGACTATGACAAGTGTATTGGTTGTAAATATTGCTCCTGGAACTGCCCCTACGGTATGCGGGAGTTTGATCCTGGTGAGAAGGTGATGAAAAAATGCACCCTCTGCGTGGATCGTATCTACGATGTCAAACTGCCGGAAGCAGAACGTAAGCCAACCTGTGTGATGGCCTGTCCTGCCGGTGCCCGCGTGTTTGGGGATATTCACGATCCCGCATCCAAGGCATCCCAGCAGATTCGTGAAAATGGCGGCTTCCAGCTCATGCCTGAATTGGGTACCCAACCGGCTAACCACTATCTGCCCCGTCGTCGCAACCATGCGCACTTTAACGAGGCCGATGTGACCCGCTTGGATAACCCGATGGCTGAAGAGAAGTCATCCCTCTGATTTGGAATTTCGTTGGGTGGGCACCCAGGTGCCCTACCCCGGATCGCTTTGATATTCGGAGAACGCCATGAAACCGGCATATTCCGTCGTATTTCTTACCACCCTCATCGGTGCCGGCCAAGGCTTGGTCACCTCGGTGGTTACGACTCAAACTTTTGCTAAAGCCAGCGGCATTGATGTTGCCGCCAGCGGTTACTACGGTCTAGCCTCAATTGCAGCTTTAGGTCTCTTGTTGCTGGGTCTGTTTGCTTCGCTGTTTCATTTAAGCCACCCAGGTCGGGGTTGGCGGGCCATTGCTCGCTGGCGCACTTCGTGGCTCTCTAAAGAGGTCATGTTGTTGCCCGTGGTAATGGGTCTGGTGTTTGTCTATGCGGCACTGCACTTTCTTAAACTGGATTTTGTCGCCAACCTTGGCTTCGCCCAAGTGGAGTGTTCCTTGCTCATTGGCTGGCTGACGGTTGCGGCGGCGATGCTGCTGTTTGTCGCCACGGGCATGATCTACGCTTCGGTGCGTTTTTTCCAGGAATGGCACACCCCTCTGACCGTGTTCAACTTTATCCTTATGGGGCTCTCTTCTGGCTTTGTGGCGGGGGTGGCCTACAGCTACACTACCGGTAATGCCAAGATTATTAGTCTTAATGTCACGTTGGCCATTCTGTTTACTTCCCTCGCCATGGTGACACGGGTTTGGACCATTGTACGTAATGCCAATTTGGGGCCTCAAGCGACCTTGCGTAACGCCATTGGTTACCATCACCCCAACATTCAGCAGAAATCCATGGGCTTTATGGCTGGCTCTTTCAACACCAAGGAGTTTTTCCATGGCAAACATCCGTTGGTGTTGATGTTGGTAAAATGGTTGGCTGTGACCATAGCCTTTCCCTGTACGCTGATGTTTTTGGCCATTGGGGCGACCATGAATCTTCACGACATGGTGCTGTTTACCTTCGCTTTCCAAATGGTTGGTCTCTTTATGGAGCGTTGGTATTTCTTGGCCGATGCAACCCATATCCAGAATATCTATTACCAAAAGGTTGGTTAAGCCGGTCAGATATTCTGTTGGCACGATGATGCAAAAAAGAGGGGGCGTCTTTGGACACCCCCTCTTTTTTGTTCAAAAACAGACCAAGCTTACTTGGCAACAGGCTAGCCTCTTTTATTTGCCGTGGCAAAACCGGTTATGCATCTCTCCTTATGAGGAGCTGCCCCTTTTACCTTTGCCAGCCTCAGGGCCGTTTGCTCGACTGACCACGTTGCAAAGAGCTAAGCGGTTAACCAGCCGTTTGTTTTAAGCGTAGAGACGTTTCCACCCATAGCGCAGGCTAAAGCCCAGAAAAAGTACAACGCTGCTCCACTGTAGCAAAGCAACAAATCCTGTTTCACTGTGGCCGCTGCTCTCTTGTAAAGAGAGTTGTAAAGGCCATTGCATCCAAGCAAAGAGCGCATCGGTGGCCATGCCACAAGCGATTGCCCCAAATCCAATACCCAAGAGATAGGTCACTAAGCTGCTGCGCCCCAATTCACGACCCACCAGAGCCAGCGTTACCAAACTGGTGGCCGGCCCGGTTAGCAGAAAGACCAAAGCCATTCCTGGTGAGATGCCTGCATGTAACATGGCGGCGGCTAAGGGCGTTGAAGCGGTCGCACAGACATAGATCGGCACACTCATGAACATAATCGCCAACATGCCCAAAACTCCCCACCCCGCCAGATAACCCAACGTACCGGGTGGTACCCAAACCATCACCAAAGCCGCCAGCAGCAGCCCTATAAAGATCCACAGCAGCAGGTCATTTAATAGATCATCAAATGCGTAATGAATCGCCTGCTTGAGGCGCTGCCAAAACGGTTGTGGTTGATCCGCTGTGGGTGCTGTGGCACAACCGCACGCGGTACCACATGCCGTTGACATTGGATTATACTGGGCCGTTTTTTCATTTAGGGTAAGCGGTTGTACCCCTGCATCACGTGCCAGGGGTGCTGGGCTAAGCGCCAGCGTTACACGGTTTGGCGGGGTGCTTAAAGAAGCGTGCTCGGGGATGGTTGGGCTTGGTGTCAGACGCTGCCACCACCAAGTAAGCAGCCCGGCCAATATGGCGCATAATACCGCCGAGATGGGTCGCATAAGGGTGAGCCAAGGCCCTAACATGATCCAGGAGATGGCAATGGAATCTACCCCTGTTTCAGGTGTTGCCACGAGAAAAGAGACTGTAGAACCTTTCGAAGCCCCTTGTTTGCGCAGGGAAAGGGCCATGGGGATGACACTACAGGAGCAGAGCGGCAAAGGCGCGCCGATGATCGCCCCCCAGAATATGGGCTTAACACCCTTGCCGCCCAAAAAACCTGCCACCCAATGTTCAGGTACCCACACCTTGATAAAGCCAGCCAGCAGCAGTCCAAAAAATAACCACGGTGTGACATCCTGGAGCAGATCGATCCAAACTGAAAAAAAAGTTGCCACCCTAAACTCCTGTGCAAAACACGAACAACAAATGAGAACCATCACCATTTGCAATTATAACCCTGTGCTCGACACAATTCAATCGGTTCGATAAGTGTGCTGTGCCAGCCCCTTAAGTCACTTGCGGGGCTCGCTACGATGATGCCCCCAGCTTAGTAGCTGTGCAGCAGAGTATTCACACTATAAAAAAGCCCCGCCGCGACACCCACTAACAGCATTAAAGAAAATAAGGTCATGTTGATCTCCTTTAAAGTCATAATCCCAACAGCATGCATGATTGAGCATGGGTCTCGTTAGTTATGCGGGATGCCTGCTTAACCATAATCCACCAAACAAGCGCCTAAGGTAGATTGCCAAACGGCACACAATGAAGGGGGAGAGCAAAAAAAGGACCACTTTTTATGCCGAAGAAGCGCCATTCAAGGATTATCAAACGACCTCAAAAAATCGAGGGAGGATACTCTTTTTTACATGGATGGTTGCATTCTAGCGGTTGCCCTTTAGTATGAGTTAAGGGACATTTATTTACCCAATGGGGGGAACAACATGGTGCGATCTTTGATGGGTTCAACCCTCAGCAGAAGGTTATCCATTCAGGTTTTCATAGTAGCTTTTTTATTGGCACTGGTGACCAGTAGCATTCAAATTTCCACCGATCTAAACCGTGAAAAAGAGCGTATTGACCAAACCGTCCATCAAATTTTGGCCATGATGTCCCACTCTGCCGCCCTGGCAACCTACCAACTGGATAAACAGTTGGCTGAAGAGGTCATGGACAGTCTGTTTGCCTATGGTCCCATTCGGTGGGCCTCACTCAAGGATGATTTTGGCCATGAACTGGCCTCACGCTCGGCTCTGCATGACACCCATGTCACCGATGCCCTCGCCGTATGGTTGCTTGGACGGCAGACCGACTATCAAATTCAACTTGAGATGCATAAATCCAAACCACAACCGGTGGGTTTTCTTACGGTACAGTTAGATGGTCCGCGTATTGCCGGTGATTTTTTATTACGCGCCCTGCTCACCCTGCTGGACATTATGGTGCGCACCATTGGCCTCTCTTTTATTCTTACCCTACTGTTTCATCTGCGTCTGACCAAACCCTTAAAGTCGATGATTGACGATCTTGACCATACCGGCCCCCACGATGCCACCCGTACCGGTATTCACCCCCCTAAAGGACACGAAAATGATGAGTTGGGTGAATTAGCCGCGCATATGCACAGCATGCTGACCCAATACCGTCAGGTGCTTGGTGAAAGTTTACAAAACGAGGCGCGCTTACGGGCCGTGGTGAATGCCCTGCCAGATCTGGTTTTTTTGGTTAGCAAAGAGGGGCGCTGCCTGGAGATGCTGACGACCCATGAGGAGCTGTTACGCAACTACGCCCTCCAGACACCGGGCCATACTTTGGAGCGGTTGTTTATCTATGACCAAGCGGAAAAGCTGCAAAACGCCATTACCCGCACCCTTATCACAGGTCGTTTGCAAACGCTGACCTTTTCTATTACTGGCCGTGATAAAGCGTACACGTTTGAAGCCAGACTGACCCCCTTTGGTCAATCTGGTGGGCAACAGCCTGATTCAGTGGTCATGGTCGCCCGCGATATCACCACCCAGCAAGATGCGGTTAACCAACTTAAAGACCAACTACATTTCCAAAATGTGCTGTTGGATAATATTCCAACCCCGGTTTTTCATAAGGATAGCAATGGTCGATATTTGGGCTGCAACAAAGCCTTTGAGGATGTATTAGGCTTTGATAGTGAACAACTTGTTGGAAAAACCGTGTTTGACATCGTACAGCAGGATCTTGCCCGTCACTATGACCAAAGCGATCAATTTCTTTTTCTTAATGGTGGCAAACAATCTTATGAAACCGTACTAACCTATGCCGATGGTCTACGCCACGATATCATTCTCAATAAGGGGGTGTTTTATAACAACAATGGCGAAATCGCAGGGCTTGTTGGTGTTATTCAGGATATAACCGACCGTAAGGCTATGGAAAACCAGTTGCGTCAGGCACGCAAAATGGAGGCGGTGGGTACTTTGGCAGGGGGCATTGCCCACGATTTTAATAATATTCTTAGTGCCATCTTAGGCTTTACCGAGCTTACCTTTAATCAGGTTCCCCAAGAGAGCCGCGCTTATCGTAATCTGCAACAGGTCTATGATGCCGGTAACCGCGCACGAGATTTGGTCAAACGACTGCTGGACTTTAGCCGCCCATCGGATGTTGGCATGGTGGCGATGGATCCCATCACCGTCATTCGTGATGCTTTAACCCTGCTTAGAGCTACCCTGCCCAGCTCCATTCAGATCATCACCGATATACCCAAAATGGAGTTGCTGGTTAGAGCCGATCCAACCCAACTTCAGCAAGTAATGATGAATCTCTGCACCAACGCAGCCCGCGCCATGCGCAAAGATCAGGGGGGCAGCCTTACCGTCACAGTCAAACGGCAAGAGATTCGCGAAGAGTTACCCAACGCGCTCCATAAAGGTAACTATATCTGCATCTCTGTGCAAGATACCGGTTGTGGCATTCCAACACACCATCTGGAGCATATTTTTGATCCCTTTTTTACCACCAGCAAATTAGGGGAAGGAACCGGTTTGGGACTCTCTGTCGTACACGGTATTGTGCATAAACACGGGGGCACGGTGACGGTGGAGAGCGAGATAGGGGTTGGCAGTGTGTTCCGCGTCTATTTACCGACCCTAGAGCGAGGCTTTGACGCCCCGCCCCCACCAAAACCTGCCCAATTGGGCGAAATTCCACAGGGCATCCCCGAAGCCAGTATTATGCTGGTGGATGACGAACCGGATGTGCTAGAAGCCGCCCAATTGCAGTTAAAAAGAGCGGGCTTTTATGTGCAGCCATTCCAAAATCCACTGCACGCATGGGAAGCTTTTCAACGCCAACCCGACGCCTATGACCTGATCATTACCGATCATAATATGCCGGGGATGGTGGGATCACAATTGGCCAAACTCATTTTGCAGCTACGTGACGATATTCCTATTATTCTATGCACCGGATATAGCGAAGAGTTAGATGAAGAGCAGGCCAAAGCAATGGGCATACAGGCTTATTTAATGAAACCCCTGCTGGGTAAAGAGTTGGTGCATGAGGCCACACGCCTGCTTACTTAAATCGAGTTATCCCGCTTCGTTATCGAACATCACTTTCAAGGGTGCATAGCATCACAGAGCAGTTTATACTGGCGTGTATTTTACAGGAGGCAACCTGCGCCATCTTAAGGCGTCGCACACCCTTAGAGATGTGGACGCTCGTTTCGTTGTGCTATAAACCCGCTGTCCGATCAATGATGATGGCTTATTGGATTGGAAATCCTGATTTATGAAAACCCCTTCCAAACAGATGCTACTGCCGGCGCATTTTCCCAACCAATGGATACCCGTGGCCATTGTTGGGGTGGATAAGCATGGCACCCTCTGTTTTTATAACAGCCGAGCCCACACTTTGCTGCAATTGCCAGAAGAGTGCAGTGGGCTCGACTTGAAAATAGAGGATTTTTTTCATGATTTGGATTCGAGCCGCCCTGATTTTGGCATGGCCGACGAGTTTATCTCTCGTCAACCAACCGCACCGTTGGTGCGGTTTACCTTGGTCCATCCCTATGATGCCCCCAACAAGCCTGTTTCGGTCGAGGCCTATTTTTTACTTATGACCCATGGGGATGATGCTGGGCAATTATGGATCGCCTTTCACTCCATGGAAGAGACCCGCCGACTTCAGGAGCGTTTGGAAAATACCGAAGCGCTACTTGCCCAGTCTAAAGACCAATTAACGTACTACGCTCGACTGGTGACAACCCTCTACGACAATACCCAAGAAGGGGTGTTGTTGCTGGATGATCAAGGCACGGTTCAAGCGGTTAATAATGCCTATACCATTATTAGTGGCTACCACTGGGAGGAGTTGCTCGGTAAAAGCGTCTGTCTATGCCACGGCGGCCTTTGTGAAGAGAGCAATGCTGAACTCCAAACAATCCTCAGTCATACCCGCTGTGATGGTAGTTGGGAAGTGCAGTGGCAAAATAGCCGCCGCAATGGTGAATTTTATCTGGAGCAGATTCGTGTCACCATGATCGAGGATCTTAACGGGACCCCACAAAGTTATGTGGTGGTGGTGCGTGATTTAAGCTATCAAGATAGCAGCATTAAAGGGGCACGCACCGCCAGTCATGAGGATGCTTTGACAGGCCTACCCAACCGGTCCCTGTTTGCCGACCGTTTGGAGCAGGTTTTAACCCACGCCAAACGCAGTGGTGAAAAGGTCGCGGTTATCCTGTTGGGGTTGGATGGTTTTCGTAAAATCAATGACTCCTTAGGGCACCAGATAGGGGATCAAATTCTCACCATCATGGCCCAAAGATTTCAAACCAATCTACGTGGTGGCGATACGGTTGCCCGGATGGGCAGTGATGAATTTGGCTTTATTGCCCGTGATTTGATCTCAACGCAATCCATTTTATCGGTGTTGGGAAAAATCAAGCGTACCTTGTCGGCCCCCATTAAGATTGCGGATTCTGAGTTGGTTTTTACCGCAGGCATCGGCATAAGCGTTACCCCAGACGACAGTCTCGAAACCGATACCTTAATCCGCTATGCCGATGCCGCTTTGGGTCGCGCCAAGGCGGGTGGTGGCAATATATTTACCTTTTTTACACAAACCATGGAGCAAAACGCCTCTAAGCGGCTACACCTTGAGGGGCGCCTACGTAAAGCCATTGAACAGGAAGAGCTAACTTTATTTTATCAAGCCAAAATAAGCTGCGAAGATTCCCCTAAAATTTCAGGCTTTGAAGCCCTGGTTCGCTGGATAACCCCCGAAGGCGATATTATCTCTCCCGGAGATTTTATCCCCATCGCCGAAGAGACAGGATTAATTATCCCGTTAGGTAGTTGGGTGATTGATCGAACCTGTCGGGATATTGCCCATCTTCAGGCCCTGGGATTTCCCCCCGTTGTGGTTTCGGCCAATTTATCCCCCCGCCAATTTGTGCAAGATGGGTTGCTGCAAGTAGTGCAACAGGCTCTCGTGCAGCACGGCATTGATCCCTGCTGGCTAGAGTTAGAGATTACAGAAAGCTCTGTCATGGGCAGCGTGGACCAAGCGACCGAGCTGCTTAAATCACTGGTTGCGCTGGGGGTGCATATTGCCCTGGACGATTTTGGTACAGGCTACTCATCATTGGCTTATTTAAAACGATTCCCCTTTCACACCCTCAAGGTGGATCGGGCTTTTGTGCAGACCGTGGAGAAGGACCGGGCGGATCAGGCCATTTTACAAGCCATTGTATCCCTGGCGCGTAATTTAGAGCTTCAAGTGGTTGCCGAAGGGGTGGAAAACGAAGGGCAGCGTGATTTTATTACCCAAGCGGGCTGTCATTCCATTCAAGGCTTTTATTACAGTAAACCCCTGCCTCTATCGGAAGTTATGGAAAAGTGGGCTACCTTAAGTCAAGGTCCCATGCGCTAAGCAACTGCTTGGCCGCCTCCCCCTAACAGAACAGCCACGGAGCACTTGCTCATGGGAACGTCACCTCTTTGATCCTGGGGTTAATGCCCCTCCCCCAATCAAGCGCATGATTCATAAAGGCGCTCTGTGATCTTGATCACTCAATGCATAGGTGGGTGGTAGAGGTAGCGTAACCGTAATGGTGGTGCCCTGCTCTTCCGAGGTCTGCATGGCAATATTGCCCCCTAGGGTTTCGCTAATCAGGCGGGCGGAATAGGTGCCCAGACCACTACCATCGCTTTTGCCCGCAGTCACATATTTTTCAAAAAAACGGGATCGAATCTCCTCGGGCACGGCACCTGGGTTATGAATGCGAATAACAACTTGAGCCGCCTTCATGACCTTTACCGTGATAACTCCCGATTGTTGCTGGACCGCCTCGATGGCATTTTTTAACAGGTTGGCAAACATTGAGTAGGTTAACAGCTCTTCACCATAGATAAAAACCTGATCCAAATGAATATTTTTAGGCTCTACCTGGGTGACAATATCAACCCCTTTAGCGGCGGCCATACGGCCAAATTCCGAGATCAATTGCCGCATAATATAGCCGATGGGAACCTGTACCTTATTGACCCGGTACTCACCAATTTCCATCTTATAGAGATCCAAGGAGCGGTTTATCATCTCTAACATGCGATAACCGTTGGATTGAATGGTGTGCAGCATGGCGCGCTTTTCATCATCTAAAGTCGCATCCTCCAATAACACATCTGGCAAGCCAATGATGCTATTCAAGGGGCCTTTAAGATCATGCTTGGTGATCCGCTCCACGTTTTCGCGCAGCAAAACGGTCTCTTCCAACGCCTTATTACGCAAAGAGAGTTCATGCAGTGTTTGGTTGAGTTGCAGCCCTTTTTCAAGCAATTTTTTTTCGATGCTCAAACGATGGTTGATTTCTCGCCGTGACTGCCGCAACCAAAACACAATCAACATCGTAATGAGCAAAAAACCCACCACCACCTGCCACAGCAGGGCATAATCTCTACCGTGTTCAAAACGGGTCGCGGTCCAATTTTGGCGAATGTTGATGTGTTGCTGAGGTGTGATCGTTTTAACGGCTTTATCCAACACAGAAAGTAGCAAAGGCTCGCCCTTGCGCACACCAATCCCCATGCGACTCATATAATCGGTATGCCCAGAAATTTTTAGATTACTAATCTGACCCTCTTGAATGGTATTGACCAATACGAACAGCATACCCACCTGGGCAAATACCTCACCCCGAGAGACGCGGTTTAAGCCTTCGCGGACGGTGTCAACCTCCACAAGGGGGATTTCTGGATAGTCATGTTTAATATTTTCCGTATAAACATAACCCTTGGTGGTAGCCAGAGTATGCCCGCTTAGGTCGGATAAGCCATTGAGGTAGGTCACATCATTTCGCGTTACCAGAACAATGGGGGTCTCCATATAGGGCGTGGTAAAATCCAGAAAGGTACTGCGCTGCGGGGTTTTGTTCAGCAGAGAAAGTATTTCGCAGTTTCCTGTTTGAACGTGGCTCAAACTATCCATCCAGCTTTTGGTTGGCACAAGCTGGATGGGTACAGACAAGAGTTGGGCAATAACCTTCATGTAGTCCGCAGCCATCCCCACATGGCGCCCTTGTTCATCAATCATCTCATAGGGCATCCAATCGGGATCCACACACATACGGATCTCCCCCTTTGCCTTTAGATAGGCTTGCTCCTGCTCGGTTAGTTCTAAAAGGAAGCTGGGTTCTTTGAGCTTATTCTCAGCGACCGTGAATGGCGGGAACAACATCACGAAACAGAGCACGAGCAGGGTCACAACGATGTAAGCTTGCCCTGTGAAAGATCGGCTAGGAGCAGTAAAAAACATCTCTGTTAACATTCCTCATCAAGCAAAATCTTGCAGCAAAGAGATCATCGCAAGATCTAACGATACCACCAGCGAAATGACCAATAAATTGCCATTGCGTGTTTGTATGGTGCCACAAATGGGCTCCAATGAACAGTTGAGAAATTCTTGCTGTTTCGCGATGTTCCCCATCACCTGTGTAAACCGTTTGGGGTAACAATTTTATCTTATTGAACATGCATGGTTATTCAATTGATTTAACCAAAAAGCAGCCCCTTACACCCTGCTCTACTCATGACATTTTGGTGATATTTTGCGGGCTATATAATGGGCTGTCTATATTACGCTGAATGATCGTCCTTATTCAAATGGGTGCTCTGGACATTTTATCCCGCAGGGCGCATACAAGGGGGAACAGCGTGTGCTGTTGGTCCTTTTAACGTTGGGGCTATTCTGTGGCCCCGCCGTGGTAAAGTTTGGTAGGAGTATTGGTTATGGAAGTGGTGTCGGTGTTAGGCAAGCAGGAATGGAAACGGGTTCTTAAAGCAGGAGATAGGGTTTTCATTGGCTCCAACGCGGCCAGTCCGGTAGCCGTGGTCCAGCAGTTATTGGCCCATATTGATCTGTTTCATGATATTGAGTTAACACACATTTTAACCCTCGGCGAAACCCCTTGGGCAGAGGCCAAATATAAGAATCACTTGCGTCTTAATTCGCTCTTTTTGGGGCGCGGCCCTCGTGAAGCAGTGCAACACGGTTATGCGGACTACACCCCCTCGTTTCTTTCTGAGGTGCCTGCTCTGTTTGAAGAGGGTTTGCTACCGCTGGATGTGGCCATCATTCAGGTGACACCACCTGATGTAAACGGTTTTTGTTCCATGGGGGTCTCGGTGGATGTGGTCTCCAGCGCCGTGCGCCATGCGAAACATGTTATCGTCCAAATCAACGCCTTTATGCCCCGCACCTTTGGGGAGAGTTTTATCCACATTGATCAAATTGACTATGCGGTAGAGATCAACACACCCATTGTCGAACTGCCCGTGCAGGGTACCGATGAAGTGAGCCAACGTATTGGCCAATATGTCGCCATGCTGGTGAATGATGGCAGCTGTCTGCAACTGGGGGCAGGCCGAATCCCCAATGCCATTTTGAGCAGTTTAAGCAACCATAACGACCTTGGTTTGCATAGCGAAATGGTAAGCGATGGGGTTATTGAGCTACTCCAAAATGGCAACATTAATAACCGTTATAAAAA
This sequence comes from Magnetococcus marinus MC-1, assembly GCF_000014865.1. Classification (NCBI taxonomy): domain Bacteria; kingdom Pseudomonadati; phylum Pseudomonadota; class Magnetococcia; order Magnetococcales; family Magnetococcaceae; genus Magnetococcus; species Magnetococcus marinus. The sequence continues at coordinate 2,216,126 of NC_008576.1, read as the reverse complement.
AATTCGCCGGGGCCGCAGTGTCACCTCATTCTGCGTGGGCACCAAACGCATCTACGACTATGTGGATGAAAATCCCCATTTCGAGTTTCTGCCTTCGGAGTATGTGAACAATCCCGCCATCATTGGTAAAAATGATCAAGTGGTGGCCATCAACAGCGCCATCGAAGTAGATCTCACCGGCCAAGTGGTATCCGATTCGGTAGGGCATCGCTTCTACAGCGGTATTGGTGGTCAGGTAGATTTTATTCGTGGTGCCAACCTAAGCCGGGGGGGACGTCCCATCATCGCGCTGCCCTCCACCACCAAGAGCGGCACGGTTTCTCGCATTGTACCCTTTATTGCAGAGGGTTCTGGGGTGGTTACCACGCGGGGGGATGTTCACTATGTGGTCACCGAATACGGCATTGCCTCGCTGCGGGGTAAGAGCATCCGTGAGCGTGCCCTGGAACTGATCCAAGTGGCCCATCCCGATTTTAGGGATTGGCTGTTGGAAAAGGTAAGAGAACACTTTTGGGTACCCACCTATCAACATAGCCACACCTCAACCCTGCAAGAGTTTGGCTCGGTGGAGATGGAGAAGATTACCCTCAATTGCCCTGGTCACTTTTTTATACGTCCCTTGCACCCTTCGGACGAGCGGCATCTGCAAGAGTTTTTCTATTCGCACACCCAAGAGACCAAACTGCTACGTTACCGTTATAATCCCGAGCAGATGTCCCGTGAAAAGGCCCACTCGCTGGTTAACGTGGATCAATCCAAAGATCCAGCCCTCTGTATTATCCGTAAAGAAGGGGTGTTTGAACAGATCGAGGCTGTCGGGCGCTATTACTATATTGAAGCCACCAACATGGGCGAGGTCGCCTTTGTGGTGCGCGAAAATATGCGCGGCCACGGTTTGGCGCGCACCCTAACCAAGCGACTCTTACAGATCGCCGCACAACGCAAGCTTACACGCATGGTGGCGTATGTGCGCCCAGAGAACACCCCTATGCTCAAGACATTGGAAAAGGTCAACTTTACCCGCATCCCTTCAGATGACCCCATGGAAGTGTGTATGGGTTACACCTTTCCCAGCGAGGATTAAATCTGCGGCGTACCATCTAGGCGATTGCCTTGGATGGTACGCCTTCGTACATAAACCCTTTTTGCCAAACCCGAGCAAAACAGGGTATCCAAGCGCGCATTTTTCCAAAAATATGCCTACCACGCCCTGACCGCACAAACTCTCTACAGAGCGTCCACACGTTTGTCACCCATAGCGGGAATGATAGCGCCAGTGTTAGGCAGGTGTGCATATAGCCCCTGCTGAACCCTTCCTCTATCCAGAATAGACACACCGCCATGAAAGAGCTTCGACCGCGCCTGTTCAAAAGTAAGCGCCCATTTATCCCCAGGGTTCAGTTTGATCTGAAGGTATGTCACGCTTTCTGAAATTCAAAATTTTAGGAGGCGAACATGGAAGACAAATCAATTGAGGCGTCTGTGCTGAGTGAGAAGCAGCGGTACTGGCTGGATCATTTACGCAGTTGTCGTTCTGAGGTCGGCACCATTAAGGAGTACGCTGAAGTCCATAAGCTGAGCCTTCCATCGTTGTATTTTTGGAAGCGCAAGCTGACGCAAATGGGTTTTCTGGAAGAGTCAGGATCAGGCAAGCGACGTTTTCAGCGATTGGAATTGAGTTCAAAGTCTTCAGCAGGGGTCTGCCGGATTCAGTTCCCAAATGGTATGACGGTGGAGTGGTCAGGGAATGGTGGCGAGAGCTTGCTCTCTGTCCTGCGATCTGTGGCAGCCTTGTGATGATGCGCCCATCGCCGGATATTTCTGTCGTCCATCTTTGTTTGGAGCCGGTGGATTTCAGGAAGGGGATCAACGGACTGGCTGCATTGGTGGAGGCAGAACTGGAGTTGAATCCCTTTGATGAGGCTCTGTTCGTGTTTCGCAATCGATCATTGGACAAGGTGAAAATCCTTTACTGGGAACGTAATGGCTTCTGCCTGTGGCAAAAGCGGCTGGAAAAGGACCGATTTCACTGGTTGCGCCAGGGAGGTGCCGCAGAAATCCAAATCACGGGGCGGCAGCTGAATTGGCTACTTGATGGCTACAACCTGGCGGCAATGAAGGGTCACAATAAACTGCATTTTTCTTCGATTGTATAGAGTGTTAAGGCGGTTTTTTTGGTATAATTTCGGCTATGAAAACGCTACCAAAGACACTCCCTGATGACCCTGCCGCTTTGCGGGAAATAATACTTTCCTTGCAGGCTGAAAATGTCCTTTTACAGGACAAAAGCAAGCGTATGGAGCATGAAGCCCAGCTTCTGAGGGAGAAGCTGAATATTCTCATTGCCAAGCGGTTTGGGCGTTCCAGTGAGAAGAGCGATCCCCGTCAGTTGGGTCTGTTCGATGAGGCAGAAGTGACGGCTGCCGAGGAACCTGAAGAGGATGCCGAAGAGATCCAGGTTCCTGCCCATAGCCGCAAAGTGAAGTCCAAAGGGCGCAAGCCATTGCCAGAGTGGCTACCCCGGGTGGATATCATTCATGAGTTGCCTGAGTCGGCATTGGTTTGTGGCCTGGATGGTCACCATTTGGTCGAGATTGGCCGTGAGACCAGCGAGCAACTGGATATTATTCCGGCCAAGGTGCAGGTATTGCGGCACATCCAGATCAAATATGGCTGTCCTCATTGCAAACAGGGCGTGAAGACGGCCCCTACACCCAAACGTCCCATTCCCAAGGCGTTGGCTACAGCTGCTCTATTGGCCCATGTGGCGGTATCCAAGTATGCCGATGGGTTACCGCTCTATCGACAGGGCGCCATTCTGACCCGTGCAGGGATTGATGTCTGTCGAACCACGCTGGCCAATTGGATGATCCAGTGCGGCCAACTGGTGCAGCCGTTGATCAATCTGATGCGGGACAAGATGCTGGATTACGATATCCTGCAGATGGATGAAACTACGATTCAAGTGCTTAAGGAAAAAGATAAAGTTGCAGCCAGCAACTCCTATATGTGGGTACAGCGAGGTGGTCCCCCGGGTAGTCCGGTGATTTTGTTTGATTACGATCCCACACGCGGTGCCGAGGTTCCGAAACGGCTGTTGGCGGGCTATAAAGGCTGGTTGCAAACGGATGGGTATGCAGGTTATCTGGGTGTGGGTGCGCAGGAAGATGTGATCCTGATGGGGTGTTTTGCGCATGCCCGTCGTCAATTCGACGAGGCGATCAAAGCGTTGGGAAAATCCAAAAAAGGCAAGATAGGCAAGGCTGGGCAGGCACTGTCGCTGATCCGGAAACTGTACGCTGTGGAAAAGGATCTGCGTGAGGAAGAGGCTACTCCAGAGCGACGTTACAAGGTGCGCCAGGAGCGTTCCCGCCCCATTATCGATGAGTTGAAAACCTGGCTGGAAGATAATCGAGCAGGGGTGTTACCGAAAAGCAAACTCGGCGAAGCGATGGGATATCTGACCAATCAGTGGTCCTCTCTGATTCGATATCTTGATGATGGACGCCTGGAAATTGACAACAACAGAGCCGAGAACGCCATTCGCCCCTTTGTGATTGGCAGGAAAAATTGGCTCTTCAGCAACTCTGTTCGAGGTGCAAAGGCCTCGGCAAACCTCTACAGTTTGATTGAAACGGCCAAAGCCAATGGTTGGGAGCCCTTCGTCTATCTCACAAAGGTCTTTGAGGGCCTCGCCACAGCGCAAACCGTGGATGAGTTCGACTTGTTGCTCCCGTGGAATTTGAAATCTGCTGCTGAACCGGCAGGGTAGTTGATGGGGATAAATGGGCGCTTACGTTCAAAAGGCGTGCTACGCCCCACGATAGCAACCAAATTTTGGGAAGAGGGGCCATGGTTACTGGCAGCAGTGGACACCGCAAACCCTCCATGCAGACCACCAACCAGCCCGCACCCAGGGCCCCACAGCCCATACCTGCTACGCGCAGCCCGCTTATCCGAGATGGCTTACTGCGGCCCATGCTTAATTTTCGCGTTGGTGAACGCTTGGGGGGTGGTTTTGCTTTAATTATTGTGGCTATGGCGGTGGTGGGCATGCTGGGCTACCGAGGGGTCGATCGCATGCAGTCCAACACCACCACGCTTATTGGTTCGCAAGGCGTGCTGGGCAATGCGCAACAGATGAAACTTGCGGTGGCCGCTCAGCGGGCCGGCGTACAGCGTCTGCTGGATCCCACCCTTTCACTGACGGAAATGACCATCCTAGAGCAGGCCAGCCAACACGCGGCTGAAAATTTTGTGGTACAAAGTCAATCGCTGTTGCGGGCCTGTGCGGTAGGGGGTGTGGTGCAAAATGTGGCGCTCCATGGCACCGCCCAAAAAGCCTCTGTTTTTTTTCAACAGGAGTATACTCCGGTCCTTCAGCAGATCTATCGCCAAGCGGCGCAACTGCACGCATTACGCATAAAACGTAAACAAGCTGCGGCAAAAGTGGATCACGCCTTTGCAGAAATTTTAACCCTCGCCGCCGCTTTTGAACAGGGCGCTATGCAGCGTCTGCAACAGCGTATCCAAGCAGACTATACCATGAAGGAACTGGCGGGTAAGGATAATGTCTGGACCCTGCTGGCCAACAAAATCAATACCCATTTAGCCAAGGCAGGCATCGCCATGCAGAAATATGGCAACAGCTTGACCCTTGCCGCACTCACCGAACATAAACAAAGCTATGAGCAGGAACGGAGCAAAGCCGCCCTTTATATTACCCAATTGTTGGACGGCAACTTTGAACCCAACAACCGGGTGATGTGGGTCGATGCCACCGAGCTACGCGAGATCATTGAAAAGGTGAACAAGCAGCTTACCGAGGTACTAAGCCAAGAAGCTGAAAACTTTATGCTAACCAGTCAACAACTCGCCAACCAGCAACAAGCCATGAAAAACTTGGCTACCCGTTCCAATACTTTGGGTGATGCCTTAGCAGCCCAAATAAACCAAACCGTTGCGCATGCCCTAACACTGGCTAAAAGCACCGCAGAGGGCTCTAGGACAATCGCTCAGGATGTCAAAAGTCTCTCGACCCATGTGATGATCATGGGCTTGTTGCTCGCAGCTGTGGCTGGTTTTATCATCACCCTCTCCATTATCCGCCCCCTGGGGCGTCTGCGTGATTTTGCCAACCGATTGGCCGCCGGCGAGCTCACCACGGTGCTGGATCTACAGGGACAGGATGAGATCTGCCACCTGGGCGAGGAGCTTAGCAGCATGGCCAACCAGTGGACCTCTGTGGTCACGGCCTTAAACGAGAGTGGCATTGCATTGATCGACGCTTCACAGTCGCTCAAAGAGCTCTCTGAACGGCTCTCCAGTGAGTCGGCAGCGGTCTCGCAACGCACCGACCGGGTGGCACAATCTTCTGAAGAGATGAGCGGCAATCTGCGCCAAATCACCACCAATATGGCGCTCTCATCTTCGGGTTTGCAACAGGTCTCTACCTCGGCAAACGATGCCACCCACAACCTAACCACTATCGCCGCCGCCGAAGAGCAGGCCAGCACCAACCTTATTCAAGTGGCTAAATCTCTATCCACCGCCACAGAGGCGATGCAGTCGATCCAAAACGCCTCGGAAAACAGCAATCAAACCATGCTCACGGTCACAGAGTCGGTGAACGCCATTACCAGCTCACTTAACGCTGTACATCTACGTTGTGAAGAGGCCTCAGATGAGTCCAGCAAGGCACGTCAAAGCGCCAGCAGCGCATCCCAGGTGATGGCCTCTCTACAACACTCCGCCGGCAGTGTGGTCAAAGTGGTTGACCTGATTAAAGAGATTGCCGACCGCACCGATATGCTGGCGCTGAACGCCTCCATCGAATCGGCCCGCGCGGGAGAAGCGGGATTAGGCTTTGGCGTGGTCGCCATGGAGGTTAAAGAGCTGGCTCGCCAAACCGCAGAAGCCACCCGTTCCATCAGCAACGATATCAACGCCATTCGCCAAGATGCCGAACGCGCCATTCATGCATCCAGTGAGGTGGTGGGGGCGATCAACCTGTTGGGTAAGGTGAATGAGGAGATACTTGATTCGGTGCGCGAGCAAAATAGTACCGCACAAGCCATCGCTATGGCCATGCAAGAGGCCGCGACCGAAAATACCGAAATCTCCACCAACGTGACCAAAACCTCCAACTGGATCTCCGATGTTAACCGCAATGTCGATGAGATCTCCGTGGGCATTGCCGAAGTCAGTCGATCTATCTCGGCGGTTTCAACCAACGTCGCCGAGGTTAACGAAAACGTCATGGTCGCCAGTCAGGGCAGTAGCGAGATGCGCACCCGTGTCTCAGACATTGCCACGGCCTCCAAAGCGGTTGCCGTCGCCATGGCAGAGATGGGGCAAGCCATCCGCAGCATTGATAATATGAGTGATACCCTAGATTCCCAGGCTGGCAATCTTAAAACCATGTCCCAGCAGGTAAAATCTTTACTCAGTCAGTTCAAAGTGGCATAACCCCACCCGTGCAAGGCCCAACAGCTTCGGTCATAATAGATCCTATTTTGTTGGGTCTTGCGCTCCCTAAGTATCCATTTTTTTTGTAACACTACCCTGCCCTACCAAGCAGTATTTTGACACGTTTACAAATGGTTATCTGTTATAAATGTATCAAATCAATCTTAATGTTAACACATCACCTTACCTGTTAACATTTCTTACGATAATGCCTTGCAATCTCCAGTGAAATATATAAGGATGAAACTATCCTAAAGCATACCCTTTGCGAAAGGCAGACACCATGTCAGTGCGGGTGGTACGAAATGGAACCATTGCCAATGTCTTTCTACGGGGTTATTTGAACCATACCCTGCTTGATCCCTTCTATGCAGCCATACAGCCCCACATGCAGGCCGAAAAAATCGTCATCTACATGCGCAGTATGGATGGCATGGATGCTACAGGTCTGGGTTTACTCGCCTCGCTACGGCAGCAATTTGGTCCTGACAAGCATATTGTACTGGTCGCCCCGCCCAAGCACGTGGCCAATTTGTTGACCAATCGCCAGCTCGACCGCTGCTTTACCTTAACCCCCACCGCCCAATAACGCCCATTAAGATCCCCCCCTGCTGATGCTTTTACTACGGCGTCTCTGCTTGCGTCGGCTTGCTGTTCGGATTTACACCAGCTAAGCGCCCCTCTAACCCACGCAAACCCGCTTCGAGTTGCTGGCGATTTTGCCTCACCCCGCCATCATGGGGACCCTGCGTAACCACCATGCTTTTTGGACCACGCGCTGCCCGATAGAGGGCACGACCATGGGCGATGGGTATGACCGCATCCTCTTGGCTATGCACAACCAATAAGGGCACCTGAAGCCGCGCGAGACGTTGCATATTGGGAAAGTAGACCTTGACCAACAGTCGGGTAGGCAACCAAGGATAAAGCTCCGCCGCACGGTCAGGGATGGAGGTAAAGGTGCCCTCTAGCACCAACCCTGCTACGGCTGCTTGCTCAGCCAACCAACAGGCCGGACCGCCCCCCAAGGAGTGACCAAACAGCACAATGCGCTGGGGGGCAATCTGCCGGGTTGCCGTCAGATATTCCCAAGCGGCGCGGGCATCGGCATAGAGCCCTACTTCACTGGGGCGCCCACTGCTTTTTCCATAGCCACGGTATTCCAACAGCAGCGTGCTGTAACCCATGTCGTGGAATAACTGGGCATAGTCGTCCAGATCACCAATGTTGGAGGCATTGCCGTGGAAAAAAAGTACCACTGGTTTAATAGGATCACCCTCAATAAACCAACTGGTCAGGGTCTCATTTCCACTCTGTAAGGTAACGGTTTCATAGGCGAGCCCCCAATCGGAGGGCAATGCACGCCAATCCCTAGGAGGCACAAACAGCTGCCGCTCCTGGGTTAGGTACATGTATAGGCAGATGCCCAGATAGAAAGAGAGTATGGTGCCGAGCCACAAACTCCAATGCATAGGGAGATTCCTCTGCGTTAAAGCGACAGATACCCGTAGCATAGAGTAAGATTAAGCATTTCACAAAGGGGGGTGATTAGAGCAGACGTTGACACAACTGCTCAAGGGCAGGGATAAAGCCAGGCTCATCAACCTCTTTAATGGCAAAATTTAGATCAACCCAGCGGCGTTTCCGAAAATCTTCCTGCCATTTATCCAACTGACTTTCAACGAACAGGGCGTAAACCTCAACCTCACACCCGCCCCGCCATTTTGTGGTTTCAAACACCCCTAGGGGTATGTTTTCCATATAGCCCGTCACGCCCGCTTCCTCCAACGCCTCTTTGGCGGCCGAGGTGGCGGCGTTTAGGTAGGGTTCCACCATGCCTTTGGGAAAAATCCAACGACGCCGGTGACGGGTGGTAATCATCAACACCTGCCAAACTCCCTTAGCATTTTGGCGTACTGGGATTGCGGCAGACTGTTTGTAGATTAACTTGGCAGGCGCCATATCCACGAATGCACCCCTTCACAGGTTTATTTAAGACAGGTGGTGCTAAGCTAATAACACAGGTTAGCCTGGGGGAAAAGCGGTAAAATGTGCGGCAATCAGGAGTTTGCTTACTGTTACTAATATTGTCACAAAGAGCTCGACAGTGCATGTTGCGGGTGATGCTCTGCAAGCCACTGCATTAACTGCCATTGGGCCATGGGCAGGCCCCAATCTTGCTGTTGGGCGATGCTCAGCAGGTCATCATGTTCAAGACGGGGCACTCCGGCGGCCCATTTAACCCGTAAAGCGCCCCAAGGTGTGGCATAATGGACCACTTCACGGGGTAGGACCCAGCGCTGCGCCGACTCTTGCCGAACCCCCAAAGTGGTGGTCTGGTTTAATAACAGCTGGGCGAGGGCTTGGCTCTGTGGAGGATGGCAAAGCAGCTCCAAGCGAGCCCCCATACGCCCCTTTTTCATCATGGTTGGGGTAATGCTCAGATCCAAGCCGCCCGCCTGTAATACGGCGTCAAACAGCGGCCCTTGCCACTGGGGATCCATATCATCAATGTGGGCCACCAGCACCGTCACCGCCTCTTGAACAAGCCCTTGTGCTGCACGCTGCTGCATGGCAAATAGGGTCAGACGGTTGGCCCGCCCGACACACTCACGGCTGCCCAATCCAGCCCCTTGGCGGTCGAACCTAGATAAGGGATTGGCGCCATAGTGCGGGGCCAAGTGGGCTAATATGGCGACACCCGTCGGGGTGGCCAACTCCCCTTCATCCATACCTTCAACGGGGCGCAGAGGAATGTCATGCTGTTGCAGCATATAAGCCACCGCTGGCACCGGTACCGCCATCGTACCATGGGCGCACCCGACTCGACCGCTACCCACCGCCAAGGGTGAGGCATAACACTTCTCAATATCAAGATGCTCCAGACACCACGCTGCCGCGCAAATATCCAAAATGGCATCCACCGCACCGACTTCATGAAAATGGACCTGCTCAATCCCAACCCCATGCACATGCGCCTCGGCCTGGGCTAGGAGGGTAAAGATCCTTTGCGCTCGCCGCTGTACCGCAGGGGATAATTGGCTCTGCTCAATGATCTTAAACAGGCTAGAAAGATGCCGATGATGATGCTCCGGGGGATAGTCAAAGCGAAGATGTTTACCCCGCAGACCGCCCCGCGTGGTCTCTTGCAGTTGCATCTGCCAAGGGGGCAGTTGCAAGGTTTGCAACGCCTGCACCAGAGCCTGTTGATCGGCCCCCAAGTCAATGCAGGCGGCCACAAACATATCCCCTGCAATACCGGCACTGAGATCCAAATAGATATCCATCCATGCTCCGTTAGACCAAAACAGCCAACAACAACACCAACACAGGCAGCGTCAACAGTCGCCACTCTTGCCCCCCCCAAGGGGCGGCCGTTCGAACAAAAAGGGGCAATTGTTGCGTATAACCGCGCACCATGAGCGCCTCTTCTTGGGCGGGCAGATCTTCTAAAATACGCCCCAATAACAGCTGCCCATGCAACATCCAACGGGCCAACCTACCGCTAACGGCCCCTTCACGCCGCTGTCGCAATTGCAGCGCCTGCTGCAACGCCTCACCCATCTCTGCCATGCGTGGTGCGGTGAGCAGGGTAAACCCCAGCAGGTTGACAAGCCGCCCCGCATAATGCTGCAACGGGCCGGTGTGGGGCACCAAGGCAGCTAAGCCGGCTAAAATGTGCATGGCTGGCGTGGTTAAAACAAACAGCAAGGCAAGACCGGCAAACAACAACAGACGTAACGCTTGGCTCACACCATGGACGACCCCTTCACCAGTAAGGGCCTCACCCAGCCAAGGCACCAGAGCATGCCCTGGTGTAAATAGACTATGCAGCAGCACGATCCCCACCAATAACCAGCGCATTCGCCACCACAACCGCCCCAACTGGGCCAGCGCGTGACGCTGCCACCACCACCCGAGCACCATGAGCAACAGTGCCGCAATCCATGCGGGATGCCAGATGGGCACCCCCATTACCGGCCCCAACAGCAGCAGCAGTGCCACCATCTTAGCCCCGGCTTGCGGCGCGGGTGGCACTGCCACCCCCTTACGACTTTTTGTCTGCGGGAAGCTCTTCATCCTCTTCCAGCTCTTCTTCCCAGATCGTCTCTTCCTCATCTTTACGATCTTGCATACGCATTGCCAACAGCATGCCACCAATCCCCGCGATCAGACCCATGAGTCCCGATAGAATCCACGGTAGCGCCTCATCCCACCACGATTCTGCCTCTTCCCCATCCCGCGCCACCGCGAGCTGCCGCTCCAAAGCTTGCACACGCTTTTGCAAGAGGGTCTCGCGATCGGTTACCAACGTCGAAGCCGGGGGCAACGCCTCGTCGGCGACCGGCTTGTTGGCCTCCCCTGTCAGCACCACCTGTTGCTCCACCACTTTGGGTGCAGCGCCCCCTTGCGTGGGTGTGTCCATCACCGACCCCGCTACCTTAGCAGCCTTGCTGCTGGACCCTACAGGCTCCAGCTCTGGAGGGTTGACCACGGGTTTAGGGGTGATATCCCCACGGTCAACCGCTTCAGGCCGTGCGGTGGGCAGCGTCTGTTGTTCCGGCTTAGGGGACTCCACCATGGCCCCAGGAGATTTTTTCAGCTTGGGTGCCACCTCCACGGGATGTTGGCCCCCATGGGGTTCTACCCCACGGGGGGGCATTTGAGCCTTGGGTTTGGTTTCTGGCTTAAACATGGGGTTAGCCAACGCCTTCACCCCTGCTGTGGGTGCAAATTGAGCCCCATCATGCGGCGGCACTGCTGGTTTGGCAGAGCCACTTGCGGCGGATGGTGTCTGGGTATGGGTAATGAGCACACCGTCACGTTTAAGAAGAGACTCCAACTCTGAAATGGAGACCACCGGGGCTTGCATGGGCTCCCTTAACCACAAACGGCGCTGCTGCTGGATCATCTTTTCACACTTCTCCAGGGGCAAACGCGACACTTCTTGAGGATCAGGCCAGCGCACCACCGCGCCATCCCGTAACCCCCCAAACATATTTTGCTGGTTAAACAGATCCCGATTGGCCAACCATACACCAACCTTGGCCCGCGCTTGGTCTAAAGCGGTTCCCCGGCGTAGCTGGTCAGCCAACCCGTTAATAACCCCCTCTTGCATCACCGTTGGTGTTATCTCCACCACCGGCTCAGGGGGGGCATCGGGAATAAACCCCGGGTGGCTGCCTAGGGTGGTTATGGTTTGCAGAGTGGGCGATGGCGCAACTTGACTCACCACCGAGGCGGCTCGGTTGGATACCAGCGGAGCTCGGAACTGGGGCTGGCGCTGGGGCACCAAGGTTGCCGGATCTAAGCCGTTAAGCTTAAGAGAGACATTAAAAGCATGATAGTGCATCACCCCATATTGATCTTGATAGTTGAGCAGTACCGGAAAAAGCGGTTCTTCCACCGCCACCCGCCCAAGAATGGTATAAAGGGCCAATGAGCCCTGCTTTTGTACCGTCACATCCGCTTGATGCACCACCAACGGCATATCCATGCCCAGCAGTTGCTGATAAGCACCACGATTGGCGATGCCCACCACCGGTGGCTCACCCCCCTGGCTATCTTGTACAGCAATCTCTAGGTGAAGGGGCTGCCCCATGCCACTGTAGAGCATCGCTTGGCTAAACTGCACCTGCGCATCCGCTTGGGGGATGAAACCAACAACGGCCATCCACACCACTGCTACCATTCGCTTGAACATGACCCACACCCTCTTCATCCTGAAAAAAGAGACTTCTCCTTCGAATCGTTTCGGACCCAACCGCACAACCCTTGAACATATTCGTAAAAAAAGCGCCCTTTTCAATCTTAAAAAGGGCGCTTTTCAAACATCCTCAACCAAATAATCGTCGATTATTTGAGATAATCCCGGATCAAAACTTCGGCAATCTGCACCGCATTGAGCGCCGCGCCTTTACGTAGGTTATCCGATACACACCAAAAGTTCAGGCAGTTTTCGTGGCTCTCATCTTCCCGAATGCGCGAGACATAGGTGGCATCCTTACCAGAAGCCTCCGCCGGGGTAATATAGTGACCCTGGGAAGGATCATCCACCACCACCACCCCATCCATCTTTTGCAGCGCCTCGCGGGCTTGAGCTGCCGTCACCTTATGCTTGGTCTGCACATTGACCGATTCCGAATGGCCATTAAACACCCCAACCCGCACACAGGTGGCGGTCACAGCAATGCTGGGATCCAGAATTTTTTTGGTCTCATTGACCATTTTCATCTCTTCTTTGGTGTAGCCATTCTCCAAGAAGAGATCAATCTGCGGGATCAAGTTAAAGGCGATCTCTTTGGGAAATTTTTTCGGCGGAACCTCAAGCGTCTCCACATATTTGGCGCGAGTCTGTTCAAACAGCTCATCCATGGCATCTTTACCCGCCCCGGAAACCGCTTGATAGGTACTTACCACCACACGCTCAATGGTCCCCAAATCATGAATGGGCTTGAGGGCCACCATCATCTGAATGGTGGAACAGTTGGGGTTGGCAATAATGCCCTTCTTTTTATACCCGCCAATGGCCTCGGGATTTACCTCCGGTACCACCAGGGGCACATCGGGATCCATGCGGAAAAACGAGGTGTTATCCACCACCACACAACCCGCCGCCGCTGCGCGGGGGGCATGGACTTTAGACACACTCGCACCTGGTGAAAAAAGGCCAATCTCTACCTTGGAAAAATCAAAATTTTCCAAGTTTTCTACCACCAACTCACCGCCCTTAAAGGGAATGGTGCTCCCCGCCGAGCGTTCAGAAGCCAGCGCATAGACTTTTCCAACAGGAAAGTTGCGCTCTTCTAAAATCTTGAGCATTTCGCGGCCCACATTGCCGCTGGCACCAACCACTGCCACATCATAGGTACGCATGGTACTTATCCTACTTCGATTAAAATGTGTATAGTCGCCCCATCGACAACCTGTCGGAGGCTCCGTTCCTCAAGTCCCACCACCAAGCCCTAGATAGAGCCAAACGGCAGACCTGTTTTAAGCATTATTCAATGCCGCCAGCACCGCATCGCCCATCTGGGCGGTGCCGACCTGGGTCATACCCGGCTGCATAATATCGGCGGTGCGTAAGCCTTGATCCAACACCGTAACCACCGCAGCCTCTACCCCATCGGCCAGTTGAGGTAGCTCCAGGGAATAACGCAGCATCATAGCCACCGACAGAATGGTCGCCAGAGGATTGGCGATGCCTTTGCCGGCAATATCCGGTGCCGAACCATGAATGGGCTCATACAGGGCAAATTGATCCCCCAGACTGGCCGACGGCAGCATGCCAATAGAACCCGTAAGCATGCTGGCCGCGTCAGAAAGAATGTCGCCAAACATATTGGTGGTCACAATCACATCAAATTGACGGGGATTGCGGATCAACTGCATGGCGGCATTATCCACATACATGTGGGAAAGCTCCACGTCAGCGTATTCACGTTTGTGCAGATCGCTCACCACTTCGCGCCACAGTTCGGTAGACTCCAACACATTGGCTTTATCCACACTACAGACCCGATTGCTGCGCTTGCGGGCGGCTTCAAAGGCTTTACGGGCGATGCGCTCAATCTCATCGGTGGTATAGACCAGGGTGTTAAAGCCCTTTTTGCGGCCATCGCCCAGATCTTCCACCCCCCGTGGCTGACCAAAGTAGATGCCCGAAGAGAGCTCCCGCACCACCATAATATCAATGCCGGCCACTACCTCTTTCTTGAGGGTCGAGGCATCCGCCAACTGGGGATAAACCGCCGCTGGACGCAGGTTGCAGTAAAGATCCAATGCTTTACGGATACCAAGCAAACCCTTTTCAGGGCGCACGCTAATGTCCAGCGGTTCCCATTTGGTGCCCCCCACCGCGCCCAACAGCACCGCTTGTGCCGCCTTGGCTTGGGTAATGGTCTCTGCGGGCAGAGGAGTACCTGTGGCATCATAGGCGGTACCCCCAATGAGCCCCTCTTCCAGGGTGATGTCCGCACCGTTTTGGATGGCCCAATTTAAAACCTTCACTGCCTCTGCGGTGATCTCCTGACCAATCCCATCACCAGGGAGCACCAAAACCTTCTTAGCCATTGTTCTCTATCGCCTTACACATAAGTAGGTGGTTGCGACCATGGGCCGCTAACAATCAATCCAAAAAGGCCCAGGGGGCTTGCCCCTTGTGCTTGGATTCATAAGCTTGAATATCTGCCACATGTTGCAAGGTCAGGCCAATATCATCCAAACCGTGAATCAGGCAGTGTTTACGAAAGGGATCTACCTCAAAAGCGATGCTGCGCCCCGATGGGGTGGTGATGCGCTGAGCGGGCAGATCCACGGTTAATTGGTAGCCAGGCTGTGCGGCTACCTCGGCAAACAGGCTATCCACCACCGAAGCCTCTTGCACAATAGGTAAGATACCGTTCTTAAAACAGTTGTTAAAAAAGATATCGGCAAAACTGGGGGCGATAATCACCCGAAAGCCAAAATCTTGTAACGCCCAAGGGGCGTGCTCACGGCTGGAGCCGCAGCCAAAATTATCCCGTGCCAGTAAAATACGGGCACCGGCATAACGGGGCAGATTGAGCACAAAATCCTTATTCAGGGGGCGCCCTTCATTGGATTTGCCCGGCTGCCCTTGATCCAGATAGCGCCACTCATCAAACAGATTGGGGCCAAAGCCAGAGCGCTTGATGGATTTTAAAAACTGCTTGGGGATGATGGCGTCGGTATCCACATTGGCGCGGTCCAAAGGGGCGACAATGGCGGTCACGGTATTAAAGGCTTCCATAGGGAACCTCGTCCTCTCTTATGGTTTGACCTCGGCAATGCCAGAGGCTTTAGCCGTTACGGATATCCACAAAGTGCCCAGCAATGGCCGCCGCCGCCGCCATGGCGGGACTGACCAGATGGGTACGACTGTCCTTACCCTGGCGCCCTTCAAAATTACGGTTGGAGGTCGAAGCACAACGCTCCCCAGGCTCCAGCACGTCATTGTTCATGGCCAAACACATGGAACAGCCGGGTTCGCGCCACTCAAAACCTGCCTCCATAAAAATCTTGTCCAGCCCCTCTTGCTCGGCCTGCTGCTTGACCAACCCCGTACCGGGTACCACCAATGCCAGCTTGATGCTTGCAGCCACCTTTTTACCCGCCACAGCCACCGCCGCCGCCCGTAAATCTTCAATACGGCTGTTGGTGCAAGAGCCAATAAAGACCTTATCCACCGCAATCTCTGTCATGGGGGTGCCCGCTTGCAGCCCCATATAGGCCAATGCCTTTTCCATCGCCCCGCGTTTGACCCCATTGGGTTCATCAGTCGGATTGGGCACACAACCATCCACAGGGGCTACCAACTCGGGCGAAGTGCCCCAAGTGACCTGGGGGGCGATGTTACGGGCATCCAGCGTGACCACCGCATCAAACGGCGCACCCTCATCGGATTTCAGCGTTTGCCACTGGGCGACCGCCTTCTCCCAGGCTTCCCCCTTGGGGGCGTAGGGGCGACCCTGCACATAAGCGATGGTTTTTTCGTCAACCGCTACCATGCCCGCCCGGGCCCCTGCCTCAATGGCCATATTACAGACCGTCATGCGCCCCTCCATGGAGAGCGCTTGAATGGCGCTACCGCCAAACTCCAGCACGTAACCGGTACCGCCTGCGGTACCAATGTTACCGATAATGTAAAGGATAATATCCTTGGCGGTACTGCCCGCAGGCAGTTCACCCTCTACCTGGATCAACATGGTTTTGGGCTTTTTTTGCATCAGGGTTTGGGTTGCCAACACATGCTCAACCTCAGAGGTACCAATGCCGAACGCCAAAGCACCAAAAGCGCCGTGAGTGGCGGTGTGGGAATCCCCGCACACCATGGTAAAGCCCGGTAGTGAGATACCCTGTTCAGGTGCCATCACATGGACCACCCCTTGGCGCAGATCCCCCACCCCAAACTCGGTAATGCCAAACGCCTGACAATTGCTTGCCAAAGTATCCACCTGCAACTTGGAGACGGGATCTTTAATCCCCCCCGCCAGATCCTTGGTGGGCACATTATGATCGGGTACCGCAAAGGTGGCCTCAGGATGCCGCACCTTGCGACCAGCTAGGCGTAGCCCTTCAAAAGCCTGGGGGCTGGTCACTTCGTGCACCAAATGGCGATCAATATAGATGAGACTGGTTCCATCCTCATCGGTACGAATAAGATGGGCATTCCAGATTTTTTCAAACAGAGTTTGGGCGCTCATGAGACTCCTCTACTTCCTACCCTTTGTGGACAGCCAAGCCTATGTGTGTCCAATTTTATGGGAACCTATCTATTTACGCCAAATGGTCCCATTTATCAAGAGCCCGCTGGCTTATCCGCGCCAAAAGTCAAGCCTTAGTGATACCGCAATGGTATGCGTTGTGCCCACACCATCGGGGCAGCCCACGGTAAAGCCGTTGAGTTCGTGCCCATATTTTTGATGCTTTAAAGACAAATCAAAACCTTGCACGCTTATCCTCGCACCGGTTTTAAGCTTAGCACCTGGGGAATTTCTGCAATCCAATGGGTCGGACGACAGCGCTCAAGCAGCTCCTGTGGATGACAACCCGATGGGAATGCACAGGTATCTACCCCAGCGGCGCGCCCCATATCCATATCAAAGGTGGTATCCCCCACCATCAGGGTTAACGCCGCGGGTATCAGGGTTGCATCCAAGATCTGCTGCACCATACCCGGATGGGGTTTAGAGGGGGCACAATCGGCGGTTTTAACCAGCGTAAAAAGCCCCTCTAAGTGATGTTCCGCAATGGTGCGCTGCATGCCCGCCATGGATTTACCGGTGGCCACCGCAAGGGTTACCCCTGCGCTCTTTAGTTGCTCCAAGGTCTCACGCACACCGGGAAACAGCGGGTGCTGGAGTAACTTATCATCGGCCATGGTGCGGTAGATACGCCGGTAGGCATCCACCACCTGTTGCCGTTGTTCAGCACTGGCCTCTGGCAACAGCGCCAGCGCCGCTTGATCCAGCGAGAGCCCTACAATGGCCCCCGCTTGAGCGTGGCTCACCGTGGGTAAACCGGCCTCCTCAAGGGCTAAATTCAACACCCTGGCTATTCCCCCCTGGCTATCGACCAGAGTGCCGTCACAATCAAAAATCACCAACGCATACTCGCTTGTCACGATCGCACCTCTTGCCGCTTTAAGCCTTCCAAGACCCGCGTCAATTCATCATCCAAAGGGGCTTGATAAGCGAGTTTCTGTTCATTTTCCGGATGCCGAAACGCTAGCTCAGAGGCATGTAAAAAGAGTCGTTTAAGGCCACGCTCCCGCATCCATTTGTTAAACGCCTTATCCCCATATTTGCCATCTCCGGCAACGGGGTGCCCCAACCACTGCATATGCACCCGTATCTGGTGGGTACGCCCTGTTTCCAGCTGTACTTCCAGCAGCGAAGCGACACCATAGCTGCGTAATACCCGATAGTGGGTAACCGCCCGTTGCCCCCCCTGCTCCACCACCACCATACGTTCACCGCCGCGCACATTGCCCTTACTCAAAGGCTGGTTAATCACCCCTTGCCGCGCTGCGGGCACCCCTTGTACCAGGGTTAAGTAGGTTTTTGTTACCTGATTTTCCCGCATCGCTTCGGTCAATAACCGCACAGCCCGAGGGCGCAGACCAAACAGCAACAGCCCGGAGGTCTCTTTATCCAAGCGGTGGCACAGTTCAGCCTGGGCCTCAATGCCCAGTTTTTCTAAGCTGGCCCGCACCGCATCGACCACCCCCCACTGGTGACCACTACCCCCATGTACCGGTATACCGGCAGGTTTGTTGAGCACTAAAATCCAGCCATCCCGATGCAGAGTTCTGGCTTCCACATCGGCTGATTGATGGAGAATTTTCTCCTTATTGGGGTGTTCCAACTCCTCGGCGGTGGGAGGGGTTACTGGTGGCAGTCGCACCCAATCCCCAAAGGCCAAACGCCGATCCCCCCGGGCGCGCCCCTTGTTAACCCGTACCTGACCGGTGCGCATTAAACGCTGGATCAGGGAAAATGGTACGCTGGGAAACTGGCTTTTTAAAAACTTGTCCAGTCGCGATCCAGCATACTCTTCGTCCACTTGCACAGTGCGGACAGCTGTTGGTTTCGAATTTTCCGGCACGGTTCGTTGCTTTTCTGGATAGAGGTACGTAGAATCATGGACCGAAAGCTTACCGAACCCGGGATGAAAAGTCCCTGTCAGAACGTACAGCCATGCAAAATGTACCTCTGTTTTTTCGGTATCTCTTTTGAATAATTCATTTTTTTTAATTTATTTTTTTATACTTTGCAGGCTGCTCAATCTTTATTAAGCCTGAAGTTGGTTTTTTTATGAATCAGTCAGTTTGGCGGTTGGCAAGCTTGCCCCGCCTGAAAAAAACATACATCGGCCCCTCTTTTTGGCGGCGGTCCTACCCACCCACACATAATAAGGGTGGCCCCATGGTCTGCAAACAAACGCTGAAGCGGGACGATTAACCCACGGAGTTAGAGAGACACATGACCAAGCGTATGCTGGTAGACGCCACCCATCCGGAAGAGGTGCGTGTCGCCATTGTCCAAGATCAACGTCTGATTGATCTGGATATCGAAACCTGCACCAAGGCACAGATCAAAGGTAATATCTACCTTGGCCGGGTAACCCGGGTTGAACCTTCTTTACAAGCCGCCTTTGTCGATTTTAATGATGGCCGACAGGGTTTTCTCTCTGTCAACGACATCAACCCCAAATATTATCCACCCGAATTCCGCCCTGAGCCCGATCCCATAGAGGATATGGATGAGCAGGAAGAGCCTGAAGATCTCAGCGATGAGATGGATGGCGAAGAGGGGGATGACAGCGATGATGAACCCGGCAACGAGGATGGTGCCGATGATGACGCCAGCCAAGGGGATGCTAGTAGCGAAGCAGAAGCCAAGCCCCGCGAACCCAGCCAAAGCGAGCGCCCAGCCCGACGCCCCCGCAATAATGAGCGCGCCAACCGGGGTAACCGCCGTCGGCATATTCCCATCCAGGATATTCTAAAAAAGGGCCAACTTCTTCTATTACAGGTTGTTAAAGAGGCCCGTGGTACCAAGGGCGCTTCCCTAACCACCAATATTTCCTTGGCCGGACGCTACACCGTTTTATTGCCGGAAAACTCGGGTGGTGGCGGGATCTCCCGTAAAATCATGGATAATCAAGCCCGTAAGGCGCTTAAAACCATGCTCACTGAGATGGAGATTCCCCAAGAGGTTAGTTTGATCATCCGCACCGCTGGCATGGAGCGCACCAAGCGTGAAATTGCTCGCGACATGAGCTACCTAACCCGCTTGTGGAAAACCATTCAAGAAAAGGTTGAGCAGCACAACACCCCCACCTTGATCCATGAAGAGGGGGATTTAATTATTCGCACCATCCGCGACCTCTACTCCACCGACATGGAAGAGATTTTGATTGATGGGGGCGAAGCCTACCGTCGCGGTAAAGATTTTATGCGTCTGCTCATGCCCCGCTATGTCAAGGCGGTGCAACCCTATAAAGATCGCATCCCGCTCTTCTCCCGCTATCAGGTTGAACACCAGATCGAATCCATGCATGAGCGTACCATCTCGCTCAAAGCGGGGGGTTATCTGGTGATTGAACCCACCGAAGCGCTTGTCTCCATTGATATTAACTCCGGTCGCTCCACCAAAGAAAAAAATGTGGAGAACACCGCCTTTAAGACCAACATGCAAGCGGTGGATGAGATCGCCCGCCAGCTGCGTCTGCGGGATTTGGGCGGTTTGATCGTGATCGACTTTATCGATATGGAGGAGAAAAAGCACAATCTTGAGGTTGAAAAACGCCTCAAAGAGGCGCTTAAAGGGGACCGGGCCAAGATTCAGTTGGGAAAAATCTCTCAATTTGGTCTGCTGGAACTCTCACGCCAACGCATGAAACCAGCCTTTAACGAGAGTAACCGTGAGGTCTGCCCCCGCTGTACCGGGCTGGGCACCATCCGTTCGGTGGAGTCCACCGCCATCCGCCTATTCCGTTGCATTGAGGAGGATATTAGCTCGGGCCGTTTCTCCAAATTGATCTACTTTGCCCCTGCGGATGTTGCCAACTATTTGCACAATCGCAAGCGTTTTCAAATGGTGCAGTTGGAGCAAGAGAACAATCTAGAATTGCTGATTGAGATTGATCCAGAGCTGCAAACACCTCATTTCCGCAAAGAGCGTATTGCCCGCCCTGTGCAAGATGAGCCGGTCGTAAAAGAGCGTCCTGAGCCTGAAGAGCCCACTCTCGTGAGCGAAGAGGATGAGCCCCAAGAGCTTATGGATGACGCCGCTGAAGGGGGAGAAGAGAACCGCACCGACCCCAAAAAGCGCAAACGCCGGCGTAAACGTCGTCGCGGCGGCCGTGAGCGGGAAGAAGGCGCAATGGGGGAAGAAACCACCTCTCTGAATGAGGAGGAGATGCCATCCACCGAGGCACCTGCGATGGATGATGAAGCGGATGATGAGGGCGATGGCGATGAGCAAGCCAACCCATCAGAGAGCGCTGAAACCACGCCTGACTCACCCAGCAAGCGCCGCCGTCGTCGCCGCCGCCGTCGTCGTAGCACCAGCCAGGAGGAGAGCGCTCCACGCCTAGACAGCGGCGATGAGGAACAAGCGATCCATGGGGATGAGCCATCGCCCAGCCCTGAGGATCAACCGCAACAGCGTGATGAACACCCTGTCACCCTCAGCGATGTGCTTCATAGCCTGCCTACATCGGTCACCCCGCTGCTGATGGAAGAGCCTGATACGCCGCAGCCGGTACTGCTGATCGACCCACCGACCATGCCAATCAAGCATGAGGTGGAGATAGAGACGCCCCAGCCAAGTGTGCTGCTGCCCGAAGATCCCCAGCCCGCCATTGTGGAGCGCACACAGAGCACCTTGCCTGGACTGGAAGTGGAGCCCCCTCTACAAGAGCAAGTGGCGGTGAAAAAACCAGTACGCAGACGCCGTAAACCTGCGGTCAAAAAGCCCAGTGCAGAAACCGCTGAAAGTGTCGTCTCTGCCCAAGAGGTGGAGAACCATGCCACGGCAAGCGTGACCCCGGCGGCAGCTGAAAATGTACAGGATAAAGCCTCCATCGCGGCTGATCCCGACGCGGGTGTAACAACTGACGTTGCTGCGGGAGATCACCCAACACCAAGCGAGGGCGCGGAACCACCCAAGCAGCGACGCCGGAGCAGCACACCCCGTAAGCGTGCGACACCAAAAGCTGACACCGCAGCGGAGACAGCCGCACCGACCACTACGCCTGAGGCGCCGGTTGTTGAAACGCCCGCAGAGACGCCCGCAGCCACCACCGAGGCTAAACCAAAGGCGGTTCGAGCTCCCCGTAAGCGTACCGCAACCCCACGTAAGCGTGCGACAGCGGCCAAACCAGCGGCTGAAGAGAGCCACCAAGGGGAAGCCGTTCCTGACGAGGTGTAAATAACCGCTTTTGCCCAATCTATGCAGGCAATGGCCTGTTCCACAAGCCGCGCTATTCGACTAAGAATGGCGCGGCTTTTTTGTGTGCCCTGCCGGGCACACAAAAAAAATGGGGAGCCCATCGGGCTCCCCATCTCTTTTTCCTATGTTCTGATGGATGTTTTACAACACCCCACGGAACACGGCCTGCTTATCCTAGACCAGCTAGAGAAGCGCGGCGCAGCTTTTTACGCAGACGACGAATTGCCTCAGCCTTCTTACGACGGCGGCGCTCGGAGGGCTTTTCGAAGAACTTACGTTTCTTCATCTCGCGGAACATCCCCTCGCGGTTCATCTTTTTCTTCAGAACGCGAATCGCCTGGTCCACATTGTTATCATAGACATCAACCCGCACAGTACATCACCCCCTCTCAAGGTTTGGCTTGGGTTGTATGGAAAAAAATCCATTAACAGGAAACGCGGCATAATAGCGGCTCACCCTCCCATGCGCAAGGAAAAACTTCCATAAAAGCAACAAATGCGATCACTATTTATAGGACAATACGGTATACCTGCCGTGTCCTATTTTTCCAATCGTTGCAAGCAATTGAAAATTGAATTATTCTAAAAATAACGAAGAGTGAGGGGGCCGTTCCTACAAATCTCGGCAGCCCCGTTCGCCACAACAAAAAAAGGATAAAGGGGAAACATCATGGCCGTTTCCGGTGTCTCCGCAGGGGGAACCCTAAGTCTGGCGCAAAATGCAAGGCGCCTGGACCAAAATCAGAGCAACATTAACAATATTACCAGTTCCAGGCAGCAAACCTTGAACGCTGATGACACCGGCCTAAACAGTCAAACCCGCCGTGTAAACAGCCTTACCCGCACGGGTGACGATGGCTTTATGTCCGAAAATGCCAGCAAGGTGGTTTTGCCCGACGTAAACAGCTCTGCCGCACGTCCTGGTGGGATTATTGATATCTTTGTGTGAGACGGCTTGGCACAGGATTAAAACCCGGCAACGCCAGTGGGATTGCTCTGCTGGCGATCCAGAGCGGAACAACTCTACTTTAGTGGCAACGCAAAAAAGCCCCGACAATTTCCAGTCGGGGCTTTTTTATGGCACTTGGTAAAGTTTACTTAACCCGAATAGGCACGAACAACGGCTCTCCAGCACGAAGCACATAGACCAACGCCATGCTATCGGCCTTAACGCCCTTGAGCACCTTTACCAAATCATCCACATCTTTGATAGGCTTACGGTCAAACTGTGTAATCACATCCCCCGTGCGCAGACCCGCTTGCACGGCACTGCCATCCGCCTCCAAAGCGGTAATGACCACCCCTTTGGCATCGTCGGGTAGCTTCATGCGCTCCATCAACTCGGTGGTCACTTGGCTAACCCGCAACCCTAAACGCTCTTTCACGGCGCTGCTATCCGCCTTTTTCTCGCCAGAGGCTGCACGGCCATCTTCATCAGCCGCCACTTTATCATCATCCAGTTTAGCAATGCCGACCCATAGGGTGCGCTCTTTACCTTCGCGTATCACCTTAACCGGTACCCGTGTCCCCACCGGCGTATTCGCCACAATGGCGGGTAGGCTGTTCATCTTGGTGACCTCCTTTTCATTAAAGGAGATAATCACATCCTCGGGATGGATGCCCGCTTTGGCCGCTGGACTATCTTCGATAACCTCGGCCACCAACGCACCCACGCGATCTTTAAGATGCATCGCTTCGGCCAGCTCTTTGGTGATGGTCTGTATGCGTACCCCAAGCCAACCACGCTCGACAAAGCCCTTATTTTTCAACTGCTCCATCACATGACTGGCCAGATTAACCGGTATGGCAAAACCAACCCCTACACTGCCACCACCACGGGAATAAATGGCGGTGTTAATGCCCACCACATCCCCGTCCAAATTAAACAGTGGCCCGCCCGAATTGCCAGGATTGATGGCCGCATCGGTCTGAATAAAATTATCATAAGGACCTGCCCCAATCACCCGCCCTTTGGCGGAGATAATCCCGACTGTCACCGTCTCTTCTAGCCCAAACGGGTTGCCGATGGCCATCACCCAAGAACCCACCTCTGCCTTGGACGAATCCCCAAGCTTGGCCACAGCCAGCGGCTTGTCGGTATGGATACGAATCAGGGCTAGATCGGTTTTTTTATCTTTACCAACCACCTCGGCCCGATATTCCGTCTCATCATAGAGCTTGACGGTAATCTCAGTCGCCTTATCAATCACATGATGGTTGGTAAGAATATAGCCCGCGGCATCGACAATAAACCCCGAGCCCAGGGAGTTGGTTTTAAACGAGCGGTCTTGATCGGGCAGACGGTCAAAAAAGTGTCGAAAGAGGTCCTCAAAGGGGGTCCCCTCAAACTCGTTCTGGCCATGTTTTTTTGGTATTTTATTTGAATTTTCGACGGTTTGAGTGGTGCTGATATTGACCACTGCGGGTTTAAGCCTTTTGACCAGCGGCACAAGATTGGGAAAACCGCCCTCCGCGTAAGCTTGGGGCAGCGAGACCGCCACCAACGCCAGCATGGAGAGCCCCCCGACCAAGGCGCGCGCGCCAAATTTGCATGCGTGTATCATGAATCTACCCTCAAATACTAAGAGAAATCCAACCACGGCCTGCCTTACAGCACACCATAGTATCTTATCTTTTGGTCACTTCCCCTGCGTTGGGTGGTGACCTGCTGACGAACTCAAAGCGCACCGTATGACCCACCATGGGGCAGGCACAAGGGTACGACAGGCAAACGGCCCCCTCAAGGGGGTATATGTTACGCCTTAAACGCTCAGGTCTCTACAAACCCTTCGTTTTATTAATGGGTGGGAAATATAGGAATATGGGTAGGATGCAATATGGAGCGGACCACCGGCATATTTTCGGGCTTAATATCTTGACCTGCGTAAAAACGGCGAAGAAACAGAAAAGTCCCCCCAAGGGCCAATAAGCCACTCAAGGCACCTAACCCCTCTGCACTCTCCAGCTCCAAACCCAAACCAAGGGCAATGCTGCGCACCACCAAGCCTGTCACGATCAAAGCGATCATGGGCATGCCATAGGCCAAAAATGAGGCCGACAAAAAGGCCCCTTCCCGTATCTCCAAGACCACATTATCGCCGATTTTGGCTTGCGCCTCATTGTAAGCACGAAAGAGGACAGGTTTTTTGCCCAAACCACCACTGAGCGTGTTGCAACTGGTTTCACCCCCACAGTTGCCACAAGCGCTTTTACGCTGGGTCGCAATAATGGCAAACGCCCCCTCCAACTCCACAACCTTACCTTGCTCTTGCATCATGATTTGAATACCTCAATCAATAGAAGTGGACTGCATGGCTTTGGAGTCATGTCAAAAGAGGAAAGTTCGTTTATAAGCACAAGGCGTGATTTGAGACAGGATTACAGCCCGTGATGACCGGCCAAGTTGCCGTTGGGAAGATGATCTTTCAATTTATTAACAATCTCTTGCCGCCCACGGAAAATACGCGAACGCACCGTGCCAATGGGGCAACCCATGATCTCGGCAATCTCTTCATAAGATTTACCCTCCAGATCCCGCAGGGCGATGGCCTGTTTCATGGTGGGGGCCAGCTCTTCAATGGCAACCTTTAGGGCATCCATTAACTCGCCACGCAGCACCTGATTTTCTGGGGTATCATAGTCACGCAATTGAGGCGAAAGGCGATCAGCATCCTCTAGATCCATATCGCTCATGGGAATACCGCGATCCTGGGACATGACAAAATTTTTCGCCGTGTTGACGGCAATGCGGTACAACCACGTATAAAAGGCGGCATCTCCACGAAAGTGATGTAACGCTCGATAGGCTTTAAGAAAGGCTTCTTGGGTAAGGTCCTGCACCCGCACCGGGTCAGAAACCGTACGAGAGATCACCGACGCAACGCGGCCCTGGTATTTGCGCACCAGCACCTCATAGGCTTTTTTATCGCCCTGCTTGGTTTTTTCTACCAAGATCTCATCGGCTTCGTTCACACTGACACCTGTTGGTTAGACAACACTGGCCCCACCGTGGGAATGGAAAGATTGGAAGGGTGGATACTACCACGCCTTGCCAGCTTTTGCACCACCCACAAGCGTCACAGGGATAAATTAATTTATTCGCGCATGACACCGATTTTTTTCCCAGAATCCCCCTTCTGTCAAAGGGGGTTCTCTGCCGGGGCTGGGTTGCCGTCTCATAATTATCTTAACGGCTTCGGTTTTCTTTGATCCTGATTAAGATTGGAGTAGAGTGAGAAGGCTGTGGCAAGATGGGCAGCAGCCCCCTGCTCAAGCTGGGTGGTATGACCGTTTGAATTTACAAGGAAGATTGCACTATGGTTAGCGCTCAACATCGCCGTTTTGTCAGCGATTTTCTGATTCTAGGCGGTGGTTCCACTGGTCTGGATCTGGCTCTCAGGTTGGCCGAACATGGCAAGGTGCTGGTGCTTACCAAAGCCCCCATTGGCGACTGTAACAGCATGATGGCCCAAGGCGGCATCGCTGCGGTGCTGGATGAGGACGACAGCACCATCCTACACTACGAAGATACCATGACCGCCGGTGCGGGCCTGTGCAACCCCCAATCGGTGCGCTTGGTGGTGGAAAATGGCGCCCGTATGATCCAGCATCTTATTGATCTGGGCACCCCCTTTGACAAAACCGATAACAACAGCTACCACCTAACCCGCGAGGGTGGCCATAGCCGGCGCCGCGTGATCCATGCGGCAGATGCCACCGGTCGTGCGGTGATGCTTAGCCTGATTAAACAGGCACAAGCCCACCCCAACATTGAAGTTTTGCCCAACCAGATCGCCATTGATCTCATTACCGCCCACAAACTGGGCCATTTTCTACCGGGCAAAAAAGATCGCTGTTATGGCTGTTATGCGCTGGATACCGAAGCCGATGTGATCCGCACCTACCAAGCCCGCTTTACCATTTTAGCCAGTGGCGGGGCGGGCAAGGTCTATCTTTACACCTCCAACCCCGACACAGCCACTGGGGATGGCATTGCCATGGCCTATCGTGCTGGCTGCCGGGTCTCTAACATGGAGTTTATTCAGTTCCACCCCACCTGCCTTTACCACCCACAAGCCAAATCTTTCTTGGTTTCCGAAGCGGTACGTGGCGAAGGGGGGCATCTTTTGTTGGCCGATGGAACCCGCTTTATGGAGCGCCACCACCCTCTGCTGGAGTTGGCCCCACGGGATATTGTGGCCCGCGCCATTGACTACGAAATGAAACGCACCGGCGAGCCCTGCGTGCATCTGGATATCAGCCATAAGGGTGCTGATTTTATTAAGGCACACTTCCCCACCATCTATGAAAAATGCCTTGAATTTGGCATCGACATGACCCAAGAGCCCATCCCCGTGGTACCGGCTGCCCACTATACCTGCGGCGGGGTTGTTACCGGTTTGCAAGGTGCAACGGATATTGAGTCTCTGTATGCCATTGGTGAGGTAGCCAGCACCGGCCTGCACGGAGCCAACCGCTTAGCCAGCAACAGTTTGCTGGAGTGCTTGGTCTTTTCGGAATCTGCCTATAACGACATTGTCAGCAAAATGTTTGGGGAAGATCGCCCCGTGCTCTCCCGCCTTCCCTTGTGGGATAGTTATGAAGCAGGCAGTTGCGAAGAAGAGATCTTAATCGCCCACGATTGGCAGGAGATCCGGCGTTTTATGTGGGATTATGTAGGCATTGTGCGCAGCAACCAGCGCCTAGCCCGCGCCCGCCGACGCATTGAAATGGTGATGCAGGAGATCAATGAGTATTACTGGAACTGCAAGGTCAGCCAAAACCTGATTGAACTGCGCAATCTGGCCTTGGTGGCCCATTTGATTATTCGTAGCTCCCAGCACCGCAAGGAGAGCCGTGGCCTCCACTACACCACCGACTACCCCGAGCGGGATGATGCCCGCTGGCTCAAAGAGACCGTGCTGCCCATTGAGTAGTGGCCTATTAGTAGTGGATACCCCCTCCTAAAAAAAACCGAAGGGGGCTTATGAATAGCCCCCTTCGGTTTGTTCAGAGCGACCCCAAGCAGACTTTAAGCAGACCTTAAACGCGCCCCACCTTATACAGCTGCGCGTTGTACCTGATCAATCGCCTCTTGAATCACCCGCTCGGCAATACGTGGCAGCTCTTTTTGCACCATAGGCCGGGCCAGTTCCGCCAGTATCGGCTCCAAGCCGCTGGTTAGGGTCTGTTTAATCTGCGTGACATGGGCCGGTTCTTCCGGCATTTTGCTCGACTCTACGGCATCGGCCATTCCCACATCAAAATAGATCTCGCAGAAAAACAGCTCCCCCTCTAGGGTAAAGAGCTGATGCACCACCTCAAAGCCGGTCGCCCCATCCACCTCATAGTTATTTCCCCGTACCACCATGGGCGGGGTCATGCCAATGGCACCCAAGTCGGCCTCTAAACGGGATTGTATGCCCCCTGCCACCATATTGGCCATCTCGCCAAAACCATCCTGCATTTCGGCATCCATGCTATCCCGCTCTTCCCCCAGCAGCGCCCCAGCTACCTTGAGCGCCCCTGCGGTCGGGGCCGACAGCCGCACACTGCCCTCCAACCCCTGATTGTACCCCACCACCGCACAGATATTCTCGGCCTGCTTGGCGCGCCCAACACCGCCCGGACCAGATTCCACCTCCATAAAGAGCATGGTTTCGACAATCTCGTGAACCGCTTCTTTAACGGCCTCAATCAATCGCTCATGCATCTGCGTTCACCTATGGCTACAGAGACTTTAATGATTCAATATCGTAAAAGATATGGACACAAAACGGCTGTGCAGCAATGGAAAAATCTTGACTGATACACGCATAATGCTTTTCACTGCGCACCTTGTGCCCCGCTCCTTGGATCACCATAGGGGTACTCAACTTAACTGGCCCCAAGAGCGATTCCATACGGCTTTGCATGCCTCCTGCCATCATATTGGCCATTTCACAGAAGGCATCTTCCATCTCATCATCCATCTGGCTGCGCTCTTCCCCCAGCAATGCACTGGCCAGCACCATCGCCCCGGCCTCTCCTGCTGAGAGCGCAAAACTCCCCCGCAAATTACCACTGTAACCCAAAACCGCACTGTACGCCACCGCCAGCGGTGAACCACCCTGCCGCCATGAGCCACACGCTACCTCGGTAAAGAGCATGGTTTCTGCTATCTCCTGCACGGCCTCTCGCAGGGCCTCTAAAAATCGCTCCGCCATCATCACTCTCCCGGGTTTGGCTTACTGGATCATGCAAGGCCCCATAGAACCCCCACATGTAAGGTTTACTGCAACACGTTTGCAAGCCCGGTCATCCCTCAGGGGATAACCGGGCTTGCGATCCATCAACTTCGGCGCTTTCAAGCTTCCACTAAGCCTTTTTTTCTTGGGCTAACCACTGCAATAGGGTCTCCACCACCGACTCCACAGGGATCTTCTCCACCACTCCACTGCGGCGGTTTTTCACTTCGCAAACCCCCTCTTTAAAGGCTCGCCCGCCCACCAGCACCCGATACGGTGCTCCCAGCAGATCGGCATCTTTAAACTTGGAACCGGCCCGCTCATCGCGATCATCCAGTAGAACCTCTAACTGACCGGCCTGCAACTGCGCGGTGATCTCTTCGGCCTTCTCCATGGCGTCGCTCTCATTGGGGTTCATCACCACCACTTCAACCTCAAACGGGGCAATGGCAAGGGGCCAGATAATCCCATTTTCATCATGATTCTGCTCAATGGCCGCTGCCACAATGCGGGAGACACCAATGCCATAACAGCCCATGATAAGGGGCTTCTCTTTGCCATCCTCGTCCAACACCTTGACCCCCATGGCCTCGGAATATTTGTAGCCCAATTTAAACACATGGCCCACTTCAATACCCCGACTCAACTCCATACTACCCGGGCCACAGCGGGGACAGCCATCCCCCTCTTCCACATTGCGCAGATCCACAAACTCAGGCTTGGGCAGATCCCGTTGCCAGTTGACCCCGGTCAGATGGTACCCCTCTTCATTGGCACCACACACCATATTGGTAACATCGCGCAGAGCACTGTCGGCCAAAATTTTAACCGGTTTATTGAATTTCTCGGCCCCCACTGCGCCCAGGTACCCCACCGCCACACCCAACGCTTCTACGGCTTTCTCTGGCGCGGGAATTTGCGCCAACGGTGCCGTGGCATTACACGCCTTAACTTCGTTAAGGGTATGATCCCCCCGCAACAGCAGCAAATACCATTGATCGGCCTCTGGATCGTGCCAAGTAAGGCACTTAACGGTGCGCGCTTTATCCATTTTCAAAAAGGCCGCAACCTCTTCAATGCTCTTTTGGCCAGGGGTCGCCACCCGCACCATGGCTTCGGGCACACCACCATCCAGATCCACCGCAATACCAAACGCCTTCTCTAAATTTGCCGCATACTGACAATGGGTACACGAGGCAATGACATCCTCCCCCGATTGGGCCAGCACGTGGAACTCGTGGGATGAGGCCCCACCAATGGCCCCGGTGTCGGCCTCCACCGGGCGAAATTTAAGATCCAGTCGGTTAAAGATTTTATTGTAGGCCTCGAACATAAGCCGATAGCTCTTGTCCAAAGCAGCCTCGTCTATGTCAAAGGAGTAGGCATCCTTCATCAAAAATTCGCGTCCCCGCATGATGCCAAAGCGCGGGCGCACCTCGTCGCGAAACTTGGTCTGGATCTGATAAAAATTGGCGGGCAACTGTTTGTAGGAGTGGATCTCGCGACGCACCAGATCAGAGATCACCTCTTCGTGGGTAGGGCCGTAGCAAAACGAGCGATTATGCCGATCGGTAATGCGCAGCAGCTCTTTGCCATACATTTTCCACCGTCCCGACTCCTCCCACAACTCGGCGGGTTGGATGGAGGGCATCAACACCTCCTGCGCACCCGCCCGGTCCATCTCTTGACGGACGATGGTCTCGACTTTACGCAAGACTTTAAGCCCCATGGGCAGCCAAGTATAGATACCCGCCCCCAACTGACGGATCAGTCCGGCGCGCAGCATAAGTTTATGGGAGATAACTTGAGCCTCGCTGGGCTCCTCCTTAAGGGTCGGAATAAGGGTCTGGCTGAAACGCATGGCTGTTAGCTCCGTTGGCCGCCTTCGATAAAGGCATAGGCCGAATGGTTATGAATGGATTCAAAGTTTTCTGACTCCACCGCAAACCAGCTAATGCGTGGATCGTGGGTCAGTTCATCCGCCAGATCACGCACCATGTCTTCCACAAACTTGGGGTTATCATAGGCTTTTTCGGTAACAAATTTTTCATCCGGGCGTTTGAGAATGGTAAACAGCTCGCAGGAGGCATTTCGCTCCACCAGATCCACCACCTCTTCAATCCAGACAAACTGGCTAAACTGCACAGAAACCTTAACGTGGGAGCGTTGATTATGCGCCCCATAGGCACTAATCTCCTTGGAGCAGGGGCACAGTGAGGTAACGGGCACCTCCACCGTTAGGGTGAGTTGATAGGCATTCCCCCGCATCACGCCAGAGAAGTGGACTTGGTAGTCCATAAGCGCCTCAACACCAGAAACCGGCGCTTTTTTGGTGATAAAATAGGGAAAATCCAACTCAATATGGGCCTCTTCTGCATCCAGGCGCTGTTTTACCTCTTTGAGCAGCTTGGGTAGATTTTCAATCGAAATGGCCCGCTGATTTTCTGCCAACACCTCTAAAAAACGGGACATGTGGGTCCCTTTAAATTGGTGGGGCAGATTAACATACATATTGATACGTGCGGTGGTGGATTGGCTACCCACGCTGCGATCTTTAACCACGATGGGGTAACGAATATTTTTCACCCCGACCTTGTCAATATCCAAGCGACGGTGATCCTGACGGGACTGTACATCACTGAGGGGAAGTTGGCAGTTATTCACATTATGGTCCATAACGATTATTCAACCAAGGATGGTACAAAACCACCGCTTGGGCATAGGAATAGGGCGCGAATGTTTGCTTGTCTTGCGCAACATCCACAGAGTTCTCCATAATAGGGGATTTCCACCCTGGGCAAAAGCCCCCTCTTTACGAAAAGACCAGGATTCTCCATGAATACGCAACCCATCGCCCTACAGCGCCGCTTGAACCGTATGCTGGCTGCCTTGGAACGCTTTCTACGCCGGGGGGAAGATGATCCCCCACCCGATATGGGCATCCTGGCCCACAACCCGGCCTATCGCTGGCAAAGCAAGCCCCATGGGGGTTTTCGTTGGTTAGCGGTTAACCATAGCGACCCCATCAAGCTGGAACATCTCTATGGCATTGACCGCATTAAAGAGATTTTAACCCGCAACACCCAGCAGTTTGTGCAAGGACATGGCGCCAACCATGCGCTGCTCTGGGGCAGCCGGGGCACCGGTAAATCCTCGCTGGTCAAGGCCTTGGGCAATGCCTTTGCCCCCCAGGGATTGCGGCTTATCGAGATCCAAAAGGAGGATCTTAACCATCTACCCCAACTCCTAACCCAGATCCGCCCCCTGCCCTATCGTTTTATTCTCTTTTGCGACGACCTCTCCTTTGAGGAGAGTGAGGTCTCTTATAAAACGTTAAAAGCCATTTTAGAGGGGGGGCTAGAGGCCAAACCCGATAATCTGTTAATCTACGCCACCTCCAACCGGCGGCATCTTATGCCCAAACATTTTGCCGACCATGGCCCCCAGCCTAGCCAGGAGATGCACCCACAAGAGAGCCATGAAGAGCGCATAAGCCTATCCGATCGCTTTGGTTTGTGGCTGGGATTTCACCCATTTGATCAACAAACCTATCTGGATGTTGTAAGCAGCACCGCGAAACGGCTACAGTTGGAGATTGATGAATCCACTTTGCACCGCGAGGCGCTATGCTGGTCACGCACCCGTGGCGCCCGTAGTGGCCGTGTGGCGCACCAATTTATGCTGGATCTCGGCGGACGTATCGCCTGCGGCGATCTAAAAAAATAGGACATATTATGAACAGCATTGGTCTGGTCACCAAACTCTCGGATCCCATGGCCATTCGGGCCACCAGTGAGTTGACCGAGTGGCTCAACAAACAGCATCGCCGAGTAACCGTCACCGCCGAGGCCGCCAAAGCGGCCAATATCAGCCCAAAGCTGGCGGCCATCAAACCCCTTGAGGATATTGGCGAGGGGCAAGATTTGGTGATTGTACTGGGGGGCGACGGCACCTTTATTGGTGCCGCCCGCGATGTGCTGCGTTGGAAAGTGCCGGTCCTGGGGGTAAATATGGGCCGTTTGGGCTTTCTTACCGAAGTTAGCTATGACGAGATGTATGACAACCTTAAAGAGGTGTTTGCCGGTCACTACAACGTGGAAGACCGCATGATGCTCACCGCCTTTATCCGCCGCGAAAGTGGCGAGGTGCTCAGTCACCATGTGCTCAATGATGTGGTGGCCCACAAGGGGCATCTGGCCCGTATGATGGAGTTTCAGGTCTCCATCAACGGTCAACACGTCTTTACCAGCCGCGCCGATGGCCTGATTGTGGCCACCCCCACCGGCTCAACGGGTTACTCGCTGTCGGCGGGGGGCCCGATTATCCATCCCCGGCTGGACACCATCATTATCAACCCCATCTGCCCCCACACCCTCAGCAACCGCCCCATTGCGGTGCCCGGCGACGGTCAAATCAGCTTTCGTTTAACCCAAAACGAACCCGACCGCCTGCTCACCCTGGATGGGCAGACCGGAGTACCCTTGCTGGATGGCGATGAGATTGTTATTCGCAAATCGGATCGCTCTTTGCGGGTCATCCACTCCCCAGACCGCAACTACTATGATATCTTACGTAAAAAACTGCATTGGGCCGAAACCGTTGGCACCAAGCGGGATCTCTCACTGCGTCCAGCTGATGATCGCTAAACCATGTTACGTCAACTCACCATTGAGCATGTCGCCCTCATTGAACGCCTAGAGCTGGAGTTTGGCCCCGGCCTTTCGGTGATTACCGGCGAAACCGGGGCAGGAAAATCCATTATCCTGGACTCCCTGGGCTTGATCTTAGGGGAACGGGCCGATGCTGGCTTGATCCGTACCGGCTCTGAGCGAGCCATGGTGTCGGGCTATTTCATCCCCCCGGCTCAACATCCAGCCTGGGATTGGTTGCAAGCACAGGATCTGGATCGGGAGGATGAGGGCATCTACCTACGCCGTGTTATCAGCAGCAAAGGCCGGGGTAAAGCCTACATCAACGAAACCCCCGTGCCCGTCACCACCCTGGCAGAGTTGGGTGCGTTATTGGTAGATATCCATGGTCAACATGACCATCAATCTTTGGTCCACCCCCGTGGGCATCTGGATATTTTGGACGCCTTTGGCGAACAGCAGCCCCACGCTCAACAGGTCAAAACCCTCTACCGCAGTTGGTATGAGAGCCATAAAGCCCTGGAGCAGCTCCGGGAAAAAGGCAGGGATGCCGCCGAACGCCGCGCTTTTCTCTCTTTCCAACTCGAAGAGCTGGAGACCGCTGGGGTCTACCCCGGTGAGGAGCAGGAGTTGGAACATCAACGCACCCGTCTGGCCCATGCTGGCCGCTTGGCTGAAGCGGCCCAAGGGGCGTTGCAACTGCTCTCCGAGTCGGAATATGCCGCCATCAGTACCGCCGGGGGGGCGGCCAATATGCTGGAGAGTGCCATGCGCATGGATCCAGATTTGGAGGCGGTGGCGCAAGCGATTCGTTCGGCTCAGTATGAGTTGGAGGATGCCGCCGAGCGGGTCCGCCACTATGAAAACAGCCTAGAGACCGACCCCTTGGCCTTGCAAGAGTTGGAAGAGCGGTTGGAGGTGATTAAACGGCTGGCCCGCAAGCATCGCCGCGAGCCCGATGAACTGGAAGCGCTGGTTGCCCAGTGGCGGGAAGAGCTGGATGCTCTGGATCGCCTGGACGAAGGCGAGAGCACCCTCTTGCAAGCGGTGGCGTCTGCTAAAAAACGCTATTTGCAGGAGGCCGCTCAGTTGAGCAAAGGGCGGCGTCGGGCGTCGGACACCCTGGCCCGTGAGGTTGAGAAACAACTGCAAGATCTCTATATGAGCGGCACCCGTTTTGCGGTCTCCTTTACCCCCCGTCAAGCCGAGGATCTGCATAGCCGGGGCATGGAGGAGGCTGAATTTTTAGTGAGCGCCAACCCCGGCGAGCCCTTGAAGCCCCTGCGCCAAGTTGCCTCGGGTGGGGAACTTGCGCGTCTGATGCTGGCTCTTAAAACCGTGCTGGCGGATGCGGTGACGGTGCCCACCCTCATTTTTGACGAGGTGGATGTCGGGGTGGGTGGTCGCGTGGCGGCGGCCATTGGTTCCAAGTTGGAGCGGGTGGCGGCGGCCAATCGTCAGGTCTTTTCCATCACCCACCTACCCCAGGTAGCGGCTTATGGGCATGTACACTACCGGGTGGAGAAGGTGATGGAGAAGGGGCGCACCCACACCCAGATGGTGCGCTTAGAGGCCACCGCCCAGGTCGAGGAGTTGGCCCGCATGCTGGCCGGTGATACCATTACCGATTCGGCTCGGGAAAATGCTGAAGCGCTGCTACAAGCGGCCCGGAATAAACGTTAACCCCAGGAGCGCTTAGGGTACCCACCCACGCCAGGCGCATGGGCTGAACAAGTGAAGCAGGCTACCTTGGCCCTGCTGCCCAAGAGAGAAGAGTGAGCATGGAAATCTACTTTAATAACAAGACCACGATCATGGAAACCCTGTATGAGGGATATGAGGATGTGCCCCGATTGGCCATTAGCGTGCATCTGCATGGCTGGGAGTATCCCCAGCAGGCCGGCAAGGGCATTGCCAAGTTTCGCGTGGAGATTCGCGAGGGCAGCACCGACCCCAAGAAAAAAATGGTGGGCCAAGGCTTTGTGCAGTGCAGCGAGCGCGAAATTTTAAACATTCTGGGTTACGCACCCCTTAGCCAAGCCATTTTGGACGGCCTATTAAGCCACACCCCCATGCAAAACTTTTTTATGGAAGCCGCCAAAGAGGGTCTG
This sequence comes from Magnetococcus marinus MC-1, assembly GCF_000014865.1. Classification (NCBI taxonomy): domain Bacteria; kingdom Pseudomonadati; phylum Pseudomonadota; class Magnetococcia; order Magnetococcales; family Magnetococcaceae; genus Magnetococcus; species Magnetococcus marinus. The sequence goes on along the minus strand of NC_008576.1, from coordinate 2,180,193 downwards.
GACGCCCCCGAGCCCGAACCCCCCAAGCCGGGTATGGAAGGGCGCAAAATGCCCCCTGCCAAGGCCTTCCACAATCCCCGCCTCTATGTCAACCAGAGCTGGGGTGAGGGGGAAAATAACTAATTTAGGCAGAGACCGCAGGCTCTATCTCCGTTGTGCGAGCCTGCGGCGTTTCGTCGTCTGACCTTTTTTCAAACCACCGTCGTGATAGCTACGGTTTACAAATAAAGAAAGCTCTTTTAATCTCTAGGCTGAGTACTCTCGTGTCACTGTGCCGGGGGAGTGGATTGAGCCGGACGGTGAGAGGGTTTTGGTGTGAGGCATTTGATGTCTGGGAATTGTTCAGGACCGACCATGAGTGACCACAATATTGACCATGACACATCGGTAGCCGTACATTTAGATGTGGTCGTTCGGGAACCTCCCATGTATCGCGTCGTCTTACTTAATGACGACTTTACGCCAATGGAGTTCGTGGTAGAGCTGTTGATGCACTTTTTCCGCAAAACAGCGGAGCAGGCGACACAAATTATGCTCAACATTCACCACGAGGGGGTGGGCGTTTGCGGGACTTACCCGCGGGAGATTGCAGAGACCAAGGTGGCTCAAGTGCATCAGCATGCCCGGACCAATGGCCACCCGTTAAAATGCCGCATGGAACCCAGTTGATCCTGGTCCACCAGGACATGGCGGTAGATTCATTTTGCAAACTCCAGCCACAGGTTAAGAGGTAACGCTTGCCTCTACCCATCTCCCCACCTACTTAGCTTAGCCACTCGATGGAACGGGTTGGCCTATACAGGGGATATCTTATGATAAGCAAACATCTGGAAACCTCCCTAAACAAAGCGTTGCAGTTGGCCCACGCACGGCGCCATCAATTTGCTACGCTGGAACATCTTCTACTTGCTCTGCTGGATAATCCTGAAGTGGTGGATATTTTAATCCCCTGCGGCTGTGATATGCAGCAGTTAAACATGGAACTTGCGGAACATTTGGAGCAGCATATTCCCCTGTCGGCTGACGCGGCGCCATCCATTGCTGACATTACGCCCACCATCGCTTTTCAGCGGGTTATTCAACGGGCTGTGCAGCAAGTGCAATCCTCTGGCCGCGACATGGTGACGGGGGCCTATGTGCTGGTAGCCATGTTTAATGAAAAAGATGCCCATGCGGTCTACTTTTTAGCCAAACAGAACATCAATAAGCTGGATGTACAATCCATGATCGCCCACGGTGGCGAGAGCGAGGCGACAGGCGCAGGCGAGCATGGCCACGCCCACGAGGGTAGTGCGGCCGGGGCAGGCAACAAGGAGAAGGATGACCCCTTGGCCGCTTATACGGTCAACCTAAATATCCGCGCGCAAGAGGGTAAAATTGACCCCCTGATCGGGCGGGAAAATGAGATCCGCCGCACCCTGCAAATCCTCTGTCGGCGCCGCAAAAACAATCCCCTGTATGTGGGGGATGCAGGCGTGGGTAAAACCCACTTGGCCGAGGGTTTGGCGCTCAAAATTGTCAATGGTGAGGTACCTGAAATCCTGGCCGATGCCGAGGTGTTTTCGCTGGATATGGGCAGTCTACTGGCGGGCACCAAATACCGGGGTGATTTTGAATCCCGCCTTAAAAATGTACTACGCGCCTTAAAAGAGCGCCCCAAGTCGGTACTGTTTATTGATGAGATCCATACGGTGATTGGAGCCGGTGCCACCAGTGGCAGCACCATGGATGCCTCCAATCTGCTCAAGCCTATGCTGCAAAATGGCGAGCTTCGCTGTATTGGCTCCACCACCTTTGAGGAGTACCGCACCATCTTTGAACAGGATCGTGCTTTGGCCCGACGTTTTCAAAAGGTGGATGTGCTTGAGCCTTCACTTGAAGAAACCATTAAAATTCTCAAAGGTTTAAAGATACGTTTTGAGGATCACCATGGTGTGCGTTTTACCAATCAGGCCCTGCAAACCGCTGCGGAGTTATCGGCCCGCCATATTAATGACCGCAAACACCCTGATTCGGCCATTGATGTGATTGATGAAGCGGGGGCAGCTAGTCAGTTATTGCCCCTCTCCAAACGCAAAAAATCCATTGGCGTTAAGGAGATTGAACAGGTAGTGGCCTTGATGGCCCGCATTCCCACCCGCTCGGTGAGCAAGGATGACCGTCAGGTATTGCGCAATTTGGACAAAAATTTGCGCCTCTCCCTGTTTGGTCAAGATGGGGCTATTGATAAAACCTGCGAGGCCATTAAGCTCAATCGCTCTGGCTTGGGAAATCCAGAAAAACCCATTGGCAGCTTTTTGTTTGCGGGTCCCACGGGGGTTGGTAAAACAGAGCTGGCCCGGCTGCTTGCCGCCGAGATGGGGGTTGAGCTGATCCGCTTTGACATGTCTGAGTATATGGAGCGTCATGCGGTATCGCGCCTCATTGGAGCCCCCCCAGGTTATGTGGGTTTTGAGCAGGGTGGACTGCTAACCGATGCGGTGACGAAAAATCCCCATTCGGTGCTGCTGCTGGATGAGATTGAGAAGGCCCATCCCGATGTCTTTAATATTCTGCTTCAGGTAATGGACCACGGCAAGCTGACGGACAACAATGGCCGTCAGGCAGATTTTCGCAATGTGGTGCTGATTATGACCACCAATGCGGGGGCTTCGGATCTGGAGCGGGCCTCGGTGGGGTTTGTTACCCAGACCCATGTTGGGGATGATATGAAGGCGATTAACCAAACTTTCGCCCCAGAGTTCCGCAACCGACTGGATGCCATTATTCCGTTTGTGCAACTCAATCGGGAGACCATTTTGCGGGTGGTGGATAAGTTTTTGGTCCGTTTGGAAACCCAGTTGGAAGAGAAGGGGGTTGCCCTGTTTGTGGATGATTCGGCGCGTCATCTGTTGGCGAAAAAGGGCTACGATAAAAAACATGGTGCCCGTCCCATGGAGCGCGCCATTCAGCAGGAGCTCAGAAAGCCCCTCTCCGATGAGCTGCTGTTTGGCAAGTTGGTGCATGGTGGTGCGGTGCATGTATCGGCGGTTGAGGCGGCCAATGAGCTGGCCATTTTGGTGGAGGACAGCCACGAGGTGGAAAAAGCCGAAAAAACCAGCGAAGAGACCAGCGAAGCTTAACCCATGTTTAACAGGCTATTGTAGAAGATCTTAAAATACAGAATCTTACGATGTGTATTTTTTTCGAGTGGCACTACAAACTGTGCATTCTTTGGAAAATGTGCTCAGACGACCATCTTTTTCACCCCGCCTGGGTTTGCATGGATTCCAAGCGCCTGGAAGATTTTCTGTTGTTCAGGCTCAGGTCTGGTGGCTTTGCGCACCTGCAAGGAATGTCCATCGGGTCGTCGAAATGAAGCGGTAATCCGGCACTGGCTGGAGAGGATGTCTCGCAGCGTGCTCCAGCGACCGTGGATACCTTTTTCCGCCAATTGTTGACGTATTATCTGTACGATCTGGTAGGTCAGCACGGTGATAAACAGATGACCATCGCTGCGTTCCTCTTTCCGATGGAAGAGTGGACGCAAGCCCAATTCCGATTTGAGAGAGCGAAACACCGATTCCAGATCCGTGAGGGTGATGTAGGTGCGCCATAAGCGCTCCTCATCCCAGCCGGTCTCGTTGCTACGCAGGCAGTAGACCCCAGGGTGGGTCAGCGAGGTGCCATCGAGCGGTTTTTGTTTCCAATGGATGGCTTGGGCCTGCAAACCACTGTCGTCCGGGATGATTTCGATGTGGTAGTGCTGGCCTATACCACGATTTTTTTCTTTCAGCCGTCCAATGCGCTCCCAAAGTTTATCGATATTCTTTGTGGTGCGGGGCTTGGAAAGCCCCTCGGAGAGCTTAGTCAGACCGGCTTCAAAGCGCTCGGCAAAACGCCGGGAGATCCCCTTTTCCTTTTCCGCACGGCGTTGGGAATGACAGTAAAGCCTCACCTCCTGGCCATCGTCGCTGAGAACTTTTTGGATGTGGATCTGTTCCTTTGCGGCCGTTTCGATACATGCAGCACCGTTGAAATCGAATTGCCGCTCGCGTTCTCGGCTGACCACCAGATAACGATAGCCTTTGTCGCGTAACCAGACAAGATTGGCCTCAGTGGCTACCCCCCGATCCATAACCACCAAGGCACCATTGGGAGCATTCAAGCCTTTGAGCATCCCTTCCAGGGTGCTCCCTTCGGAGACATTGCCGGGGAAAATCTGCGAACGGCGCACAAACCCGCTACCGTCGAGTACCAGACCCAAGGTCAACAGGGGAGAGTCGCAACGCTTCTCCTTTGAGCGCCCCCGCTGAGCTTTGCTGTTTCCTTCTGCCTCTCCCTCAAAATAGGTATTGGTCAAATCGTATAAGGTGACGGTGCCCGGCAGGTTGAATAGATCGTTAATCTTGGAAAACAATCTGTTTTCGATAGCCTCGCGGTTTCTGATCAATAGGTCTGAAACTCGGTAAAATTGCATCAGGCTCATGGTCTCGAAGTCCACATCAAGCAACTCCCCTAGGCCGCTTTGGGCGCTGAGCCATCTATGCAGCGCCCGTTCGGAACCAGGTGCGGCCATGCGTCCAATAATGGCGCCGATGGCTGCGGCTCGCTGAGGGCCGGTTAGTCCGACATCGGCCAACAGTTCTGTAAACCCTGCCTTACCCATGGCCCATAGTCCCACCTGCTCCACCCCCACACTCCGGGGGCGGCTCATTTCAAGAGAGTCCACCAATACTGTTTGCACATCCTCTGGGGAAAGGCCGGTTTCCGTCTCCTTGGCAGACGGGATTGCTTCCGGCTGACGGGTCAACAATTGCGCGACAATACGCTGGGCCTCCCGCTCCACTTGCGAAGGACAATCAAGAGAAATCAGTGTCTTCTGAGGGCTTAGCAGTTGATCGATACGTGAACACAAGGTGGGCCAGTGATTCTGGCCTATGGCGAAATGACGGCCAAGATTCAAGAGTGTCACCTGCCTGACCTTCGTGCCGACACGAAGGGATTGAACCAGGCGATGCGTGTAGTAAGATTCGCCTGTGGCTGTATTGCGGGTTTGTGTGCGTCGTATATACATACTCGGAATGATACCAAAAGCACCATGGTGGCGCAAGACATAATAATTTATTATGGCACTACAAAACATGTTTGAATTTGTGAGTACATATAAATCAATATGTTAAAATATATCAATAGGCCAAACATGCCTAAATTCGGTAGAGAAATGTTAAACATGGGTTAACAAAACCGACGGGGGTTACCCTATTTAAAGGGCCAGCGAGAGATCGCTGGCCCTTTTTACTGGCTTGCAAGCAAAGTGGTGGCTGGGCACAGCGGCTAAAGCACTCTCAACCGCAACCTCACCCCGCAGCCCGCACGTCGGAGAGTTGCAGTTTCATCTTCTCCCGCCCTCGCCAGGTTTCAATGGTGAGCTTGCCTGCCACATCCCATACAGCCACATCCCCCGCTTGAATGGCATCCACAATGGGACCAGGGGCCATGCGAAAGCCGATGGCCTCAATCTGTTGGTGGGTGCGTGGGCAGACAATGCTCATGGCCAGATGGCGCTCCTTGAGCACCTTAATCCCCCGCAACGAAACCCTGGGCAGAATAAAAATCGGCTCTGGATTACCCGGCCCAAACGGGCTAAACGATTGAATCTGCCGAGCCACCGCAAAATCCAACTCATCCAGCGGCAGCTCCGCATCCACCGTTAAACGGGGGAAAAAGGCCGAGGCCTGATAGTGGCGGGTAAGATGATCCTCAAAAGCCTCCATAAAGGCTGGGATTTTCTCCCGTTGAATGGTCAACCCAGCCGCCACCTTATGCCCACCAAAATGTTCCAGATGAGCCGCCCCCGCCTCGATGGCCGCCAATAGATTTATACCCGGGATCGAACGCCCCGACCCTTTACCCACGCCGGTTTCGGCATCAATGGCAATCACCAAGGCGGGTTTGCTGTATTTGTCACACAGGCGCGAGGCCACAATGCCAATCACCCCCGCATGCCACCCCTCACCCGCCACCACCAAGCCCCGCCGCAAAATGGGCTGATTCTCCGCCTCCACTTGATCCATCGCCTGTTTAAGCAGGGTGCGCTCAATCTCCTGCCGCTCTTTATTCGAGGCATCCAGGGTTTGGGCAATGGGCAATGCCTGGGCCTGATCATGACAGGAGAGCAGTTGATACCCCAACGCCCCCTGCCCCAAACGCCCCCCCGCATTAAGCCGTGGCCCTAATTGAAAACCAATATGGGTACTGGTAAGCTCTTTAACCTCTTCACCAATGCCCACCACCTGCATGAGTGCCGCCAAACCGGGATTGCTGCGCTCCGAAAGCACATGCAAGCCTGTGGTAACCAACGCCCGGTTTAAACCGCGCATGCCCGCCACATCCGCCACCGTGCCCACCGCTACGAGATCCAACAGCGGTTTTAATACCGGCTCTTGACGGCCTTTGTTAAACCAACCCCGCTCCCGCAATAACCGGTTTAACGCCATGACCAAATAAAACGCCACCCCCACCCCGGCCAGCTCTTTATAGGGAAAGGGCTCATCCTGCCGGTTGGGGTTGATCACCGCCAACGCCTCAGGCAACTGCTCACGGGCTTGATGGTGGTCCGTAATGATCACCGCCAAACCTAACGCTTTGGCCTCCTGCAACGGCTCAAAAGCGGTAATCCCACAATCCACCGTAATAACCAGCGAGACACCCTCCTCGGCTAGGGTCCGCATGGCCCCAACACTGGGGCCATACCCCTCGGTCAAACGGTTGGGAATATAGACCCGCAGCGCCACCCCTAGCTCATGAAAATAGCGCATCAATAGGGCCGATGAAGTGGCACCATCCACATCATAATCCCCAAAAACCGCGATCTTTTCACCCCTCTCCAGCGCCTCAGCCAAACGCTCTACCGCAACGCGCATATCCAGCAGATCATAAGGATCGGCCAAATCCTTTAAACGCGGGGCCAAAAATTGACGGGTCTCCCCGGCCCCGCACAGCTTACGGCTGGCCAGCAAGGGGGCCAAATAGTGGGAGAGCCCTAAAGCCTGCACCACCCGATTGTGCCCCTCATCGGGCTGGCAGCGCAGCGTCCACAGTTTACCCGTCAGCGAGCTTTTTGCCGCCGCCCCCATCAGCGCCACTCCTGGTAGAGTTTCGACCAGGGCAAACTAACCTGTTTTCCACCCCCATTAAACCATCTCTTCCACAAACGGATCGGTCTTAACAGGCGGCCCGCAGGAGCATAGAACCAACGGCTCGCGGTGGATACCGTGCCGATGCCCTGCTCTTCCAAGGGGAAACCTTCTACCACCACCAGATCCACCTTAGCAGCCGCCAAGGCACGCTCCAACGCCACAAAATGGGTGCGATCCCACAGGGCCATCAGACGCTTACGATCCTCGTCCATGCCGTGGCGGGCATAGATGGCGGGACCCTGCAAATGCATCACCACATCCTCCCCACGGGCAAGCTTGAGATAGGGTTCTACATCCCGATCCCAGCGCCAGTTGCTCTCATCCTCAGGCAAGGCCTTGGTCTGCCAGCCACACCATTTGCCCATGCCCAATACCGCCACATCGCTAGAGAGCAGCCACGCCCCCTGCCAGCGCTGCGCCGCAGCCGCATCAGGCGCCCCCCCCATCCCCCAAAACCATGGGGTGTTCAGAGGCAGCCGATTGGCCGCCTTACGCGCTTCATTCACAGGATTGCGAGCCAACGCCAGTTGCAGAGCCATGCTAAAATTTTGCAAGCGTTTACCATCGTCACCAGTGGGCATAATCTCCCCCGCCGAAGCCCCCTCCACCACCCGCATAGAGAGCGAACGGCTCTGCCAGGGGCTCTCAGTGTGGATCACCAATCCCTCTTGGTCTTGATAACAGACCGACCATCCCTCATGGGCCAAAAAGGAGGTTAATAAATGACCGATTTGCTGAATCTCCTCCCGGCTCTGCCCCGTGCGTGAAGGCGAGACAAACCGCAGATCATCCTGCTTACGAAACAGATGGGTAAACCCCAAATGGCACCAGCTACCCGGCCCAGGTTCAGCGGCCCGTCCATGATAAGCGCTAAACCATGCGGTCGAGGGGGGCTGCTCCCCATAACCAATGCCCAGCCGCTCCATCCACGGCACCAAAGATTCCGGCAAAAAACGGCCTTGGGGCAGCGCCAGGGTGCCCTGCTTGCCCACCTGCGCAAGGCGCTGTAAATTTGGTAACCAGCGCGCCCAGGGGGCATCCCCTGGGGCGGTTAATCCATCTATCACAAGTACAAGAGCCACAATCGAATCCCATAATCGAAAAAGGGGAGCCCCAACCAGGAGCCCCCCTCAACCTGTCAACCAAGCTCTAAACCACGCGGCAGCATCCCCCCACGCGCGCCCCTTGGTACAACAACCGCACCTGCCACAGGACGCCCATACCCGCCAAGCTTAGCCCCACGCGCGCGCGCCTTGGTTAAAACAGCGCTGTGTGTGTCGTGTCCCTGGTCAAGCATGATACGCCAACCCTTTAGCCCAGTGCTCAGGCCATGCATCTAGGCCACTCCAAGATCCTCAATGCGGATCATGCGGGGTTTATCACTGACCGAATCCATCTTTTCAATGGCCGCCACGGTATCCAAAATCTGCCGCTCTGTCACCTCATGGGTCACAATCACCAAAGGCACATGCTCCACCGGCGAGCGCTCCTTCTGCACAATGGCATCAATGGAGACCCGGTGCTCTTTTAAGATCGCGGTAATATCAGCCAACACACCGGGTCTATCCAATACCGACAGACGCAGATAGTAGGCATCCCGCATCTCTTCTACCGGGCACATGGTGGGCATGCTAAGCTGGGCCGTAGGCTGACCGAGGGGATAAATGCGCGGCATCTTCGCCCCTGCTTGCACATTGCGAGCAATATCAATGAGATCAGAAACCACCGCGCTGGCAGTAGGCTCCTCGCCAGCGCCACGCCCATAATACATGGTAGAACCAGCAAAGTCGCTGTTGACAAACACCGCATTAAATACCCCTTCTACGGCGCCCAGCATGCTCTCCTCTTCAACCAACACCGGCTGCACACGTAGCTGCACCTTACCATCGCAACGCTTGGCAATGCCCAGCAGTTTAATGCGATAGCCCATCTCCGTGGCCCAAGCAATATCCACCGCAGAGACATGCCGAATGCCTTCCACCGAAACCGCATCAAAAGAGAGCGGCATACCAAATGCGATGGAGGCTAAAATGGTCAGCTTATGGGCGGCATCAATACCGTCGACATCAAAGGTAGGGTCAGCCTCGGCATAACCCTTTTGCTGGGCATCGGCCAACACCGTCTCAAAGGGCAACCCCTTCTCGCGCATCTCGGTAAGAATGTAATTACAGGTGCCATTAAGAATGCCATAAATCTCCCGGATCTCATTACCCGCCAGCGCCTCACGCAGGGATTTAATGATGGGGATGGTGCCCGCTGTAGAGGCTTCAAACATCAGCTCTACGCCCGAGGCATCGGCAGCGGCAATCAGCTCATTGCCATGGGTGGCAATGAGCGCCTTGTTGGCCGTAACCACATGTTTACCCTGTTGCAGCGCCTTGAGCACGAGGGTTTTGGCAATACCGGTGCCGCCGATCAATTCGCAGATCACATCCACATCCTCGGACTCGATCATTTTATGGGCATCGTTTAGCAGCGTAACCGTCTCTGGCAATACCACACCTCGGTCACTCTCGGTATTATGGTCGGCAATATAACGTAGGGTTACCGCACAACCGGTTCGGGCCTCCAGCAGGTCGGCATGATCCAACAACATACGCACTACGCCACGCCCAACCGTGCCATACCCCATAACGCCTACGCGTAAAGCTTTCACCTGTTCACCCCTTTGCTAAGGATTGTTCTTATTGATGTTCTGCCCACACCCAAGGGGGCAGCTGCTGCCGCACCAGCCAGACCCGGCCTTTTCTCAAAACTCAATCACCCGCCACGTCAGAGCCGGCACTTAAGAAGCGCCGCATACTGCGCAGCGCTTGGCGGGTGCGATGCTCGTTTTCAATGAGCGCAATGCGCACATGATCATCCCCATACACCCCAAAACCGACACCTGGGCTTACCGCCACTTTGGCCTCTTTAAGCAGCAGTTTGGAAAACTCCAAGGAGCCCATGGCCTTAAACTCATCGGGGATCTCAGCCCAAACAAACATGGAGGCCTTGGGGCGCTCAATCGCCCAACCAGCCCGAGCCAAACCATCAATCAACACATTGCGGCGTTGACGGTAGATTTCATTGATCTCGGCCACACAATCCTGGGGGCCGTTGAGTGCCACGGTGGCGGCGATCTGGATCGGCTGAAACATGCCATAATCCAGATAGGACTTAATCCGCGACAGCGCTTTAATAAGGTGGGGGTTGCCCACGCAAAAACCCACCCGCCAACCCGGCATGTTGTAGGTTTTGGAGAGTGAATAGAACTCCACCGCAATATCCTTGGCACCAGGAATTTGCAAAATGGAGGGGGCTTTATAGCCGTCAAAGCAGATCTCTGCATAAGCCACATCCGAGATCACCCAGATGTTATGCTCTTTGGCAAAGTCGATCACCTTTTGGTAAAAATCCAGCTCCACTACTTGAGCGGTGGGGTTGGAGGGAAAGTTCACCACCAACACCTGGGCACGGGGCCAATGGTTGCGCACCGCAACCTTCATATCCTCGATAAAATCGTTATCCCGACTTATTTTTACCCGTTGGATATGGGCACCCGCGATGAGAAAACTGTATTCGTGGATGGGATAGGTGGGACTCGGCACAATGACGTTCATACCCGGTTCGGTAATCGCCATCGCCAGAGAAGAGAGCCCCTCCTTGGAGCCGATGGTGACAATCGCCTCTGATTCAGGATCCAGATCCACCCCAAACCGGCGTTTGTAATAGGCACAGACCGCCCGCCGCAAACCACCAATGCCTCGGGAGAGCGAGTAGCGATGGTTACGTCCATCTTGCACCGCTTCGATCAACTTATCGGTAATGTGCTTGGGCGTGGGCTGATCAGGATTGCCCATACCGAAGTCAATAATATCCTCACCACGGTTTCTTGCCTTGTATTTTAGCTCGTTAACAACGGCAAATACATAAGGGGGCAAACGTTTAATGCGATGAAACTCTTCCATGGACGGTCCATTCATACAAGACGAAAGCCTACACAACCACCCCACTCCCATGAACGGAGCAGTCTCGGTCATGATAAGCGGTGCAGCAATAGCATATTGAGGGTCTCAATCTAAGAGCCAACCCCGCAACTGTCAACGGACTCTCAGCATGGCGAGGCGACAAATCGTGCGCACACAAACAAAAAGAGCGGCCTTGTTGCCATACCCTGACGATCTTACCTGGGAGTGCCCCATAAAATAGCCGTTTCTCCATGCAGAGCAGCGGCCAAAATGGGGAAAATCACGGCAACAAACCCAAGAAAAATTTTAGAGGATAACCGACCGGAGAGAAAAGCCCAGATGGGACGGCATGAGCAGATATTTTGACGTGGTATTGCGACGACTTAGGAAAACTTAACCAACCAACAGCGCATCACGTAGATGCAGAGGGCAAATCCAGACGGCGGGGGCACGCCAGCCCTGAAGCGCAGACGCGCTTCAGGGCATGACGCAGCCGGTTCTGAGGCGAGCCATACTCCGCCACTTACTGAGGCTTAGGATACCAAGGTCCCCGCGAAAGTGCCCCCGCAGAAAGAGATAAAGAGTAAGCCTTTTTGGCGAACCCTTTGGTTGCTGAAGAGGTTTTAGACTCTCCTTCAACCGCTTTCTTGATGGTCATTTCATGGTTTTTCCTGGACTCCTGCTTGTTGCTGCTGGCAATTTTGCCTTCGGCTGCTTTTGAACGACTTCTGTTCAGTGATATAACAAAGGACTGGCTCATGAGTCGACCCCTTCTAAGTTGCGACCCCCTGCACCTTTTTTTTTAGTTTCGCAGGTAGATATGAACAAGCCCTCTTCCCTTGTCTCTCCATATCGACCAACTTGCCCTCACTTATGAGCCTTTTTTCAAAAAAGCACGCTTTTTTTTCTATCTTCCACCGCAATACCTTCAACAAACCAACGCAGTCATTGGAATATAAGCCTATTTTTAGCTGATCGACCACCCGTGCACACATCCGCACTGTGGGGGTAGGCCGCCCCCCCACCCACCCGCACCCTCCCCATATAACGTTTACAACACAAGAAGGTGCGCCATCATGTGCGTTTGCCCATGCGCGCTTTGTCTCGAACGCCACGCAGCCGTATTACCCCACCCCCTGCCCCAGGTCGCGCTTCTGGAGCCCCATCCCCAACACCAAGTCCAACGCATGTTTAAGCCCATATAAGAGGGTCGCCCAAGTTTGAGCGACCCTTTTATACGCAATGCTAACCGCCCTTTAGACGATCATACCCACAATCATTAAGGCCACAATATTGGCAATCTTGATCATGGGGTTCACCGCAGGCCCAGCGGTATCTTTATAGGGATCGCCCACCGTATCCCCCGTAACCGAAGCCTTATGCGCCTCAGAATTTTTACCCCCACAGTGGCCATCCTCAATATATTTTTTGGCGTTGTCCCAAGCCCCACCACCGGTGGTCATGGAGATCGCCACAAAAATACCCGTGATAATGGTCCCCATAAGCAGACCACCCAGTGCTTGCGGCCCTAATAGTACACCAACCAAAATGGGCGCCAACACCGGTAACAAAGAGGGGATAACCATCTCCTTAATCGCCGCTTGGGTAAGCAGATCCACCGCCCGCGAATAGTCCGGCTTATGGCTGCCCTCCATAATGCCTGGAATTTCATGAAATTGACGACGCACTTCCACCACCACACTACCGGCTGCCCGACCCACCGCTTCCATACCCATCGCTGCAAACAGATAAGGCAGCAGACCACCAAGAAACAGACCAATAATCACCATATGGTTGGAAAGGTCAAAGGTGACATCCTTGGTAAAGTGCGATAGCTCATGGGTATAGTCGGCAAACAGCACCAAGGCCGCCAAACCCGCCGAACCAATGGCATAACCCTTGGTCACCGCTTTGGTGGTGTTGCCCACGGCATCCAACGGGTCGGTAATGGCACGCACCTCTTCCGGCATTTGTGCCATTTCGGCAATACCACCCGCATTATCGGTGATCGGACCATACGCGTCCAACGCAACAATAATACCGGTCATCGAGAGCATCGCCGTCGCCGCTATGGCAATACCATAGAGCCCCGCCAAAGCATGGGAAGCATAAATCGCCACACAAACTGCAATCACCGGAGCCGCAGTGGCTTTCATGGAGATACCCAAACCGGAGATAATATTGGTCGCGTGACCGGTCTCCGATGCCTTAGCAATGCGCTGCACCGGGCTAAACTCCGTGCCCGTATAATATTCTGTAATGCCCACCATGGCACCGGTTAAGACAATACCAATTAAGGCCGAAAGATAGAGCGAACCCGAAGAGATACCCAGCGGATTGCCCGCCATCAACCACACAGTAACCGGCAAAAACAGCAGCGCAGAAACCGCCGCCGCGACCCCAAGCCCTTTATAAAGGGCAGGCATCACATTGCTCATACCCGGCGTGGAGTGAACAAACCGTACCCCCACAATGGAGCCCACAATGGAGGCCGCGCCTAAAGTTAGCGGATAGATCACCACATTTCCAAAGGTAGGCATCAATAATACGCCCAACAAAATGGTGGCAACCACCGTCACCGCATAGGTTTCAAACAGGTCTGCGGCCATACCGGCGCAATCCCCCACATTGTCCCCCACATTATCGGCAATAACCGCAGGGTTACGGGGATCATCCTCGGGAATGCCCGCCTCAACCTTACCCACCAAATCGGCCCCAACATCGGCCCCTTTGGTAAAAATTCCTCCCCCTAAACGGGCAAAAATAGAGATCAACGAACCACCAAAGGCGAGCCCCATTAAGGGTTTTAACGCTTGTGACATGGTATGTGTCGCATCGGCACTCAGCAGCAAATAGGCGACAAACAAGGTAACCCCGAGTAACCCCAATCCAACCACCAACATGCCGGTAATGGCCCCACCGTTAAAGGCAACCTGCAAAGCTTGATCAAGCCCCTTGCGGGCCTGTTCAGCGGTACGCACATTGGCTTTAACCGAGATGCTCATACCAAAATAGCCCGCCATACCCGAAAGAATGGCACCAATGGCAAAACCCACGGCTGTTAACCAATCCAAGGTAAATGCAACCAGCACAAACAACACCATGCCCACATAGGTAATGGTCTCATACTGCCGTTTTAAATAGGCATGCGCCCCCTCCTCAATGGCACCAGAGATGGCTTGCATCTTCTCATTGCCAGCAGGCAGGGTTAAAATCCAGGCTCTCTTTTGGTAGGCCCAAACAATTGCTGCACCCCCAGCAATGATTGAGAGCACCAACGCCACTGCATTAAAATCTCCCATATCCTTCCTCCTCAAAGCACTGAACAAGATTGTCAGCCAGCAAAATGAACGTTCCTGGCTTATCACTCGACCGTGTTGCCCGCTCTTAACGAAGCAGAGCCTTACCCTGCTTGCATCGGTCTCTTTTCCACCGATAAATGGCGAACTTAAATCACGACTCTTTTCAACCTATCCAAAATTAATCGCTTTACCCAAGTGGTACCTTCACCTCAATAAACAGAGAAGACCCCTGCACAGCAGGGCGTCTTCTCTCTCTTTTATCTAGCCTAATATGGCACACAGATCCTCCAACACCTTACCCATCTCCTGCATGCCATCTACCTCTTTAAGCAGCCCTTTGGCGTCATAATAGCCAATCAGCGGAGCGGTCTGTTTATGGTAAACTTCCAAGCGGTTACGAACCGTATCGGCATTATCGTCGGCACGCCGTTTGAGGGTACCGGAGCATTTATCGCATACGTTGGGTTGTGCCGAGGGTTTAAAACTATCGTGATACCCCTCCCCGCACTTTTCACAGCTGCTGCGGCCTGTAATACGGGCTACCAGCGGCTCATCTTCGACCTTGATGTCGATCACCACATCAATCGACTGGTTGCGCTTAGCCAGCATCGCATCCAACCCCTCCGCCTGGGCCAGTGTACGGGGAAAACCGTCCAATAAATACCCCTGATCACAATCGGCCTCGTCGGTACGATCCTGAATAATACCCAATACAATCTCATCTGTTACCAGAGAGCCGCTCTCCATGGCTGCTTTAGCCCTGAGGCCAACTTCACTACCCGCAGCCACCGCCGCGCGCAGCATGTCACCCGTAGAAAGCTGGGGAATGCCATACTTTTCTGAGATCTTGCGCGCCTGAGTGCCTTTACCCGCCCCAGGAGGGCCCATTAAAACAACCTTCATACCATTATCTCCGCTCAATATAGTCGAAAAAACGCACCCTTAAACCGACTCTTTGCCGGCATGTGGCCAATGGTGGTTTATCCTCTGTAACAGTTGCAGATCCACCCCAACTGGTGGCTCTTTAATGCCCGCCATCCAATCCAACAGATCTGCATCGGGATAGACTAGCAGATTCAAAAACGCTTCGCATAGCGTTTCATCAAATTTACTGATTTCAGCATCTAAAAAACGTTGGAACAAAAGCTCCGCCTCAAACATAGAACGGCGCGTCACCTCGTAGGTCACGCGCCGTTTTAACTGTTCCAGAGTATGCTGTCGGTCCGTGTCATCACCAGGCATCGTAAAACCTACTCGCCGTCAAAGGTGACCATCTTCTCCTTGAGATTTGTCTCATGGGACAGTTGTCGATCCCATGGGGATTTCCCGTAAAAGAGGGCACCATCTGTTTGAACATCGGTATACGTAGCATCATGCAGGTTGGTTTTTCGTAAATCAACCCTACGCATATCACAGCGTTCAAATTTGGCATCGGTCAAGGTGCCCCCGCGCAGAGTAAGATCAACCAACAAGCTGTCACTAAAGTCACAACCAGAGCAGTCGCTGCCCTGCATATCCGCATCGCTAAAGTCGGCCCCACTCAAGTTGGAGCCTTGTAAGTCACAAATCAGGATACGTGCATGATGGAGATTGCTACCCCGGAAGGAGGCACCGGGCATGGTCACACGCTGGAAGAAGGCATTCTGTAGATTGGCCTCCTCGATGATGACACCGCTGAAGTCACTCTCTTGCACAAAGATATTGGCCAAGTTGCAACCGGAGAGGTTGGTGCCTTGCAGTAGCGCCCCAGAAAGGGTGGACCCGGCGAGATCCATCCCCGCCAGGTCCATGCCACTTAAATCGAGGAAACTAAGATCCGAGTCCACCAACGTTCCTTGTTTGCCGTGTTCAGCAATAAGCGCCTCACGGCTTTCGAAACGGGTTTTCACGCGGTTTCCCCTATGTATTACGGCTTTGCCAGGGCAATGATCTTGTTCTTATCATAGCCCACGTGACCACCAAGGCGCTCACGAATTTTGGCCAAGTTCTGGTCCAAGGTTGGTGCTGAAGTTTTGTACAACAGGCCAGTCGGGGCTTTACCACCCGGACGACGAGCCAACTCCATCGCGGCCCCAAGATCGGAAGTATCATGATCCTCAGGGATAGGCTCTACCAGATCACGATAGAAATCCACCGTGTCAATTTTGTTAAAGGTGGGGCACTGAGAGAAGATGTTCACATAAGCAAACCCTTCATGCTCCATGGCACCCTTGATCAACTCCGCACAATCCTTGGGCTTGCCGGCAAAAGCCTGGGCCACATAGGTCGCACCATAGGTGAGCATGTAGAGCAGCGGGTTCATGGGATTCTCAGGACCACCATAAGGGGTGGTATAGGCCGTCATCTCTGGACGCGAGGTCGGAGAGTATTGACCCTTGGTCAAACCATAGATCCCATTATCCATGAGCACGTAGGTCATGTTGACATTTTTACGCGCCATGTGGGGCATGTGACCACCACCGATGGAGAAACCATCGCCATCACCACCCGCCACCACCACGCACAGATCAGGACGCGCAACCTGGGTACCCGTTGCCACCGCACCAGCACGACCGTGCAGGGTGTGCATTTTGTAGGAGTCAACGAAGTATGGCATACGTGACGAGCAGCCAATACCGGAAATGGCGGCAAATTTGGTTGAGTCAATGCCCAACTCTGCCATCGCACGGTAGACACCGTTCAGAATACCAAAGTGGCCACAACCTGGGCACCATGTGGTGGGAACCTCGGACTTGTAGTCCTTGGGCTTCATATTTTCCATCTTGTGGAAGGCTTCGACAGTCATTGGATCTCCTCCTTAACCCGGTTCACAATCATCTCAGGTGTGAACGGCAAACCGCCACAGATCGTGTAAGGAATGGGCTTAATGGACGTTTCCGCACGGATAAAGTGGGAAAGCTGCCCCTGGAAGTTGACCTCAGGGACAATCACCTTTTTACAGGTGGCACCAAAGGCATCATAGTCCGCAACCGGCATTGGCCACAGCAATTTGGGATACATCGCCTTGACCTTCAGCCCCTCTGCGGTCAAACGTTGCATCGCCTCACGCACCACCCCGATGGTGGAACCCCAAGTGATAATGCCCACATCCGCTTCGCCCTCAACCCCCTCAACTTCCATGTTTTTATAAAAATCTAACACAGAGTTTTGCTTGTTGAAGCGCTTGCGATGCATCAACTCATGGTTGGCAGGCGAATAGTTGGGCGCACCCGTTTCACCATGCTCCAGACCCGTGGCAATGTGCTTGGCATTAGGGGTACCGGGAGCCGCCATCGGGGAGATGTTATCTTCGGTTAACTCATAACGCTTATAGGTGCCTTGGCCATCCCAGGTTTTACGATTGATGATGGTAAAATCTTCGGGTTTAGGGCGGGGAATGGTCTGCGTAGAGAAGGCCAGAGAGCCGTCGGAGAGCACAATCACGGGGGCCTGATATTTCTCAGCCAAATTCAGACCGTCCACAGTCATGCTGATGCAATCTTTCACATCTTCCACCGAGAGCACAATACGCGGGGAGTCGCCATGACCACCATGAATGGCCAAAAACAGATCCGACTGCTCATGCTTAGTGGGCAGACCCGTGGATGGACCACCACGTTGCACATCCACCACCAGACAGGGGGTCTCAGACATGTGGGCCATGCCCAACATCTCGGACATGAGCGCCAGACCAGGACCAGAGGTGGCAGTCATGGATTTTTTACCCGCATAAGAGGCACCCAACACCTGCGCGATAGAGGCGATCTCATCCTCAGCCTGCACCAAATCCCCACCACACTTAGGCAGGTGAGTCGCCACATACTTGGCCACCTCGGTCGCGGGGGTAATGGGATAGGCAGAGAAAAACTCCAAGCCACCCAAAATGCCACCCAGACCCACGGCATCGTTACCCGCCATGATGATCACATCTTTAGGCTCTTGCGGATCCGCCACACGGAAAGGATCCGCTTTGGTGAGAGCCTTTGCCAGCGCTTTACCCTTATCAAAAGCTTCTAGGTTGAACGCCAAAACCTCTTCGCCTTTTTTACCAAACTTGTCGCTCAACACCTCTTTAAGCGTGTTCTCTGAGATGTTAAACAACTCCGACAGAGCACCCAGAGCCACCATGTTTTTGGAGCGGTAGGATTTCATTTCCTTCGCTGTTTGTGACATGGGGATCGGGTATGCAAACACACCCTCAGGGATCTCGTCAGGTTCAAAATCACCGCCTGGATAGTCATAGACAAAAGCGGTGCCGGGTTTAATCTTATCTTTGTTCTGCTCATAAGCTTCGCCATTAAAGGCGCAGAACACGTCAAAGGTGTCACCCTGACAATAGAGCTTCTCGCTACTGGCACGGACTTGATACATTGCGTACCCGCCCTTGATTTCCGCCGGGAAGGTTTTAAAGGTGTAGACCTCCAAACCAGCCCGCGCACATGCGGCAGCAATGAAGTCACCGGAGGAGATGATACCTTCCCCCCCCTCACCTGCCACGCGGATAATCAGATCTTTCTTCTCCATGGAAACTCCCCTTGGGTTGTTTCAGGGACCGCCCCCATGGGCGGCCCCTTTGTAAGTCTGGGACAGCTATTGTCCCAAGGCTTTTTTCACCGTCTCTCCGATCGCAGAAGGAGATTGGGCGATGAAAACGCCGGCTGCTTCGAGCGCGGCAAACTTCTCAGCGGCGGTACCTTTACCACCGGAGATAATAGCACCAGCATGACCCATACGCTTGCCCGGGGGGGCCGTCGAACCGGCAATAAATCCAACCACCGGTTTTTTCATATGGGCTTTAATCCAAGCGGCTGCCTCTTCTTCAGCAGTACCGCCAATTTCACCGATCATCACCACCACTTCGGTCTCGTCATCCTCATTGAACCGCTCTAGGCAGTCGATGAAGTTGGTGCCGTTAATGGGATCACCACCAATCCCCACGCAGGTGCTCTGACCTAAGCCAATGGCGGTGGTTTGAGCCACCGCTTCGTAGGTCAAGGTCCCGGAACGGGAGACCACACCCACCGAGCCACGCTTGTGAATGTGACCGGGCATGATGCCAATCTTACAGGCATCCGGCGTAATAACACCCGGGCAGTTGGGCCCCACCAGACGGGTCTTGCGTCCCTCAAGGTAGCGCTTGACTTTCATCATATCCAACACCGGAATGCCTTCGGTGATGCAGATCGCCAGATCCAGATCCGCCGCCGCCGCTTCCATGATGGCATCCGCCGCAAACGGTGGTGGTACATAGATCACCGTCGCTGTGGCACCGGTAGCCGCGACCGCCTCGGCAACCGTATTAAACACCGGCAAACCCAAATGGGTGCTACCCCCTTTACCTGGGGTTACACCACCCACCATCTGGGTACCGTAGGCAATGGCCTGCTCAGAGTGAAACGTACCATTGGCACCGGTAAAGCCCTGGCAGATCACCTTGGTATTTTTATCGATGAAAATGCTCATGCTTAGCCCTCCTTCAGCGAGGCTACCGCTTTGGTCGCGGCATCGTCCAAGTTATCGGCAGAGATGATCGGCAGACCCGAGTTGGCCAAAATTTCTTTGCCCTTCTCCACATTGGTGCCTTCCAAACGGACGATCAGGGGAACATTCAGATTCACCTGCTTTGCCGCCTCCACCACACCATTGGCAATCACATCACAGCGCATGATGCCACCAAAGATGTTAACCAGAACTGCTTTTACATTTTCATCGGAGAGAATCAGCTTAAACGCTTCTGTGACCCGCTCTGTGGTGGCACCACCCCCAACGTCCAAAAAGTTGGCCGGTGCGCCACCCTTTATCTTGATAATATCCATGGTCGCCATGGCCAAACCGGCCCCGTTGACCATGCAACCAATATTGCCATCCAGAGCGATGTAGTTTAGCTCGTGCTTAGAAGCTTCGATCTCCTTAGGATTCTCTTCATCAAAATCCCGCAGCTCTTCAATAGCTTTTTGGCGATAGAGCGCATTGGCGTCAAAATTCATTTTGCAATCCAGCGCAATAACATCCCCAGCACCGGTGATCACCAATGGGTTGATCTCCATCAGGGAGGCGTCGGTCTCCATAAACGCATTATAGAGGCCGCTCATCAGCTGCACCGCCTTGTTAATCTGCTTACCTTCCAGTCCCAACCCAAACGCCAGGTTGCGGGCTTGGAAAGCAACCAAGCCAACCGCTGGGTCGACCACTTCACGCAGAATTTTCTCTGGGCTCTTCTCAGCGACCTCTTCAATCTCCATTCCCCCCTCAGTGGAGGCCATAAAGGTGACACGGCTGGTCGCCCGATCAATCACAATACCCAAATAGAGTTCCCGGGCAATGTCACACCCCTCTTCCACGTAGAGGCGTTTAACTTCTTTACCCTCAGGACCGGTTTGATGGGTCACCAACGTCAAGCCAAGCATGCGGCTAGCCTCTTCACGCACGGCATCGGTGGTTTTTACCACCTTCACGCCGCCCGCTTTACCACGTCCACCCGCGTGGATCTGGGCTTTCACCACAAAGACCTCACTGTCCAGCTCTTTGGCCGCCATCTCTGCCTCTTGGGGGGTATAGGCTACCCGCCCGCGAGGGACATTGACGCCAAACTTGGCGATGATCTCTTTGGCTTGGTACTCATGAATATTCATGTCGTCTCCTGCCTGTTACAGAACGTAGGAACCATTCCGAAATTGGCATACCTCCGCCGCACACCCATACCGAAATGGCGTTAAAGCGGACAGTGTACGATGATTTAGTGGTATTACACCAACTAAATAAGCATATCCTTATGAATGACTGCAAGCAATTTTATGAATCATAACCCAATTAAATAGCCAAAGCCTTACCATATCTCGGTAAAAGCATAGGCGCCGTACGGGTTTCATCAATATTTGCTGCCTTCAAATCTTCCAAATAGGATTCGATATGGGAGAGCCCCGCTGCCCCACCTGGGTTGGTCGAAAGGGCAAATTCGGCGGCGGCACGTCCCGCGCGCAGGCCGAAGACAATCAACTCCAACAACGCATTTCCCATTAACCGATTTTTTCCATGCACCCCGCCGGTCACTTCACCCGCCGCATAAAGGCCAGGCAGACCCGTGGCCCCATCGCCCCGGATGCGTACACCGCCATTTTGATAGTGCAGTGTGGGGTAGACCAATACCGGCACCTTGGTTAGGTCAATGCCGTGCCGGGAAAACTCGCTAAAGCGCCCAGGGAACTCCCGCTCAATGGTACCCTTGCCGTGGAGGTCATCAATCATGGGAATATCCAACCACACCCCCACATTGCCGCTTGGGGTGGTGGCACCATGACTAAATTCACTGCACTCCCGAATAATGGCCGCGGTGGTGACATCTCGAGGTTCCAGGGAGTAGACAAACTCATCCCCAAAGCGGTTCACCAACTGCGCACCCAACCCTCGGAATTTTTCGGTAATCAACAGACCCGCCTTCTGCTCGGGAAAAGCGATGCCCGAGGGGTGGTATTGATTGTGCTGTAAATCGCGAAAGGGTAGACCCGCCCGATAGGTGAGTACCAAACCATCGGCGGTGGCACCATAGTGGTTGGAGGTGGGAAAACTCTGTAGATGCAAGCGGCCCAAGCCACCCGTGGCTAAAATAACCGATTTAGCCTGGATCACCCGCACCTCATTATTGTGGGTTAGCCGCTCAATAATGGCCCCTACCACCCGTCCATCGTCATCGGTCAACAGCTCCACAATGGGGCTAAACTCCATCACCTGCACGTTGGCTAGATTGCGGCACTCATCCCATAGCACCCGCATCATCTCCAGCCCAGTCATATCCCCGCTGGAGTGCAGACGCTTACGCGAAGTTCCCCCCCCGTGTCGCACCCGCATACGGCCCGTGGGATATTTATCAAACAGCATACCCAGCTCTTCAAGCCAAGCCAACGCTTCGGGTCCGTCCTGACAGAGGGCTTCGGCCAGCTCAGGATCATTGCTAAAGTGACCACCCCCCAGCACATCCAAATAGTGCTGTAAAGGCGAGTCACACTCTTGATCCGCCCCCTGGATGCCACCCTCCGCCATGATGGTGTTGGAATCCCCCGCCCGCAGCTTGGTGGCAATCAACACGTCAAGACCGCGCTTAGCCGCCTCAATGGCAGCCGTAACCCCGGCCCCACCCGCGCCAATCACCAGCACATCGGTCTCGTAATCGGCCTCAGGAATGGTGCCACCTTGCAGCAGCTGGCGCACCGAGGCCCGTGGCCACGCTTCCAGCAGATTGGCCAGCTCAACAGGGATGCCTTGGTTTTTATTGACCCCCACCCTCAAAGCGCGTCGGCCATCGGCGCGGTAGTCGGGATGAAAATCTTCCAACCACGCTTTGCGATCCGTCAACGATAGTTCAGGAAAGCTATCCCCCCGTTGCACACGGCGCACGCGATCCTCACGGGTGCGGGCCACCGCTATGGCGGATTCCCGCAGCTCCTCGGGTAGATGGTTGAGTGCTCGTTCAGACATAGTCACCTATCCCAGCAGAGTGGTATCTTCAGGCAGCCAAGTGCCAGGCGCGGATTGAGCCGGTTCCACCTCTCGACGCTGATAGAGATTTTTTAACTCCTCGGCATCCATCCGCTTTAAACGGCGAAATCCTCGCTGAATCTCTTGAGATTTCGCTTTATCCCGCGCCTTTTGCAAATGGTCGGCGCGGTTCATCACGTGGGCACCGTAAAAACGTCGGGCTGCCAGCGCCGCATTGGGTTGCGAAATACGTGCAGGACAGCGCACCGCGCACGCTTGGCACTGAACACAGGTAAAAGAAGCCTCCGCAGCGGCCTTTAAATCACCGCGTTTGATCATGCCCACATAGCCCATCACATCAATCCCAACCGGACAGATGCGGGTACACTCCTGACACATAATGCAGCCCCCCACCTCGGGGTAGAGCTGCATAACCTGCCGGGCCGGGCTCACACCGGCAGGCAGGTTCAGGGTGTAGGGCATTTGATTTTGCGGGAAAAAGGGCATGGGCATGATCGACATGCCATCCACCACTTGTTCCTGACACATCAAGGCGCTTTTTAACTGTGCATCGGCAGGGGTACGGTAAAACGCCGTACAGGCACCGCACACACCACCACGGCACCCCACGCTGCGCACAAACCGAACGCCAGCCGTCTCCAGCGCCGTCACGATGGTACGACCCGACGGCACCTTGTAAGGCTCGCCATCATAATGAATGGTGATCCACTGATCGTTTCCAGGCGTCATCATCATTCCGTTTCGGTTAACCCGGCTGAGCAACCACACCCATCAAGGGGGTGTTCCCATAAGCAAGGTGTCACATCCGCACAAAAAAGGGAGCCAGCCCAACAGCTACCCCCTTATCTTAACACCGCGGGGGTGCTACGCCATGCCCGCCCCCCCATCGACAGAACATGCACTGCATCATTTTCCGGCCATTGTTATATCCATAGCTGCGGGGCGAGCATGCCATGATCCCCCCTATTTCGCAAGATTATTTAAAAACAGAAGCCCCGAAAAGAGCGCTTTAACCCTCTTTTCAGGGCTGTTTTTTTTGTAACACTCAACCAACAAGGCCACCACTATTCGAACTGACCCCACACGCTTCTGTGCACCAATGCCATTTCACTTACCCTTGCAAATCCTGCAAAATCGCGCGACTTTGGGCCAAGCGGAAATTTTTCACCCCTTCACCACAGAGTTTGGAACGTATATTATCGGTCTGTGCCTGCTCCAAACGCTGGTTAAAAATGGGCCGCTCCTGCTCCAATCGGTAAGACTCTTCCAAATTTTCCAATTTTTGCGCCAAATCCTCTGTATCCGTCGGCTTGTGGGTACGCACAAATTCATCCAAAAAGCGCATTTTATCTACGGTGTAGCTACCTTGCTGGGCAAACAGATCCAGTAACGCTTTCAACAGCCTTACCTGCGCTAAAGCTTGCCAATGAGGCATGCGTAACAGAGCCATCACCTCCAGTGCATCTTCATCACTGGCCGAAAGCGCCTCAATCTGCGCCTTACACGCCTCATCCAAACGATTCGCCGGATAGAGCAGCTTAACATGGCGCTCAATGGCATCCTCTGGCACCGCCATGTCCACCACCCGATCCCCAAATGAAACCTTGCATAATGGCTTCTCGGCGGTAAGATCCTGCACCAATTGCTGCCAAATGTGCGGATCCAAACCATCCGGTTGCAGCGCCTGCTCACTGCGCATGCGGTCCTCCAACGTTGGCGTAAAGAGCGGCGAAAGTGCATACTCCTGCTTCCACAACTCCATCCCCTCAAGCTGTTCAGGCAATAACAGGTCCAAGGGATCGTCTACACCCTCCATGGTGCTCATATCCGCAGCATGTTTGGCTGAGAGCATACGCGGACGGGTAATATTATCACGCAAAGCCGCCTTGTAAGCTTCGGTCATCACTTTTCTCCTCAACGCCTTGCCTACCCCCTGCAAAAGACGGGGATTTAGGACATTATCCGTACTGTTTTGAGTCAGAAAAAAAAAGCACCACAAGCCGTGGTGCTTCTTTCATGCTGTTACGAGTGGGCAGAGAAGCCAAAAGTTCCTCCACCCACCCGTTTAAACACTCAGCCTTACTTTTTAGCCTTTTTCGCCGCACGCTCGGCTTCCCAATCGCTATTGGAAACACCGGCCAGATCCTGCAACTTGCGCCAGTTTTCCAAACGCTCTTGCATGGAAATATCCAGCACAGGCGAATGGTTGCCATCCTTATCAAAATGCTTCTGGAAGCGACCCTCGGTACGGGCAAAGGTGATAAAGTTGACCTGCTCCTCACCCTCCTTGGTTTTCTTGTGGTGCCAATCGCGCTTCACAGAGGGGTTCCCCTGTAAAGACATGCGCTCAGCCATGGTCTCACCCGCCTCTGGATCATAGGTAAAGACAGGGAAAGCACGGGACTCCACAGCCAACAACGCTTGGGTGTAAGAGAGGTCATCAGCCACTTGGTGCTCAGGCTGACAGGTGGTGTAAACGTTGATCAGCGCAGGACCATTATACTCCAAAGCACGCTCAACACTCTTGTAGAAGTGGGTGGTCATGGGACCAACCGTCTGCGCCACATAGACGTGAGGATGCATCATGGCGATCATACCGATCTCTTTGCGGCGCTCCATCTTACCGCGAATCGACTTGCCATGGACCGACATCTTCGCCTCTTGACCAATAAAGGTCGCTGTAGAAGCTTGACCACCGGTATTGGAGTAGACCTGGGTGTCCAACACCAAAACCTTGATGTTCATACCCGAAGTCAGCATGCGCGAAAGGGCCTGGAAGCCAATATCCAACATGGCACCATCACCACCAAACGCCCAGAGCACATGATCCTCTTTACCGGTACGATCCCAATGGGCACGCACACCCATGGCCACCGTCGGCGCGTTTTCAAACAGCGAGTTCATCCATGGCACCCGGAACGGGTTGTAGGGATAGGTCGAACCGTACACCGTGTTACAACCGGTCGCCGCTGTGATGCCATATTTATGGCCGACTTTTTCGTGGGTCATGGCCAACAATTGGCGAATAACCGAAGCCTCACCACACCCCATGCACGAACCCGCGCCCCCCACGTACTGGTTGGCGTTCTCACGCAGCATAATATCAATCTTCAATTTGGGATTGATATAAGCCTCGGGCGTGGAAGGGGTGTTCTTGTAGAACTCCCACATGGAAAAATAGTTGGGCAGGTTGTCTTTGGTCTTTTTGATCATCTTCAGGGCGTCATGCTCACCACAGGCGACCACGCACTCACCACACCCCTTACACTTGGTGGGATCAATAAAGATACCAAACTCGGCACCCCCTGGGGCATCGGGCTCTTTCTCTTTTTTCTTTTCGTAGGTTTTCCAAAACTTGGTGGTCTGCACCATCTGCGCCTTAATCAAATCGCGGGTGGTGTCATCCTTGGCTTTGGCCAACTCGGCTTCCAGGGTCTCAGGCGTCATTACCCGACCCCAAATGGCCGAATCAGGACAGTTCTGCACGCACTCCATACAGGCCACGCAGTTGTCTGCCATATACTCGGGCAGATCTGGGGCGATGTAAGAAAAATCGCGGTACGAACCGGTACCAGCCGGTACCGCAGAACAGGCCACAAAACGGTCGGCAGGCTGTCCAGAGCCCTGTCCCGTATTATAGGCGTGTAGAATCTCTTTAGCACGATCCACATCGTACCATTGAGGTGTGTTCTCTGAATAGATCTTAGCTTGACTCATTATATCCTCCAGACGCCGTAGGGGCGTCAATCGTCTCATGCTTAGAAAGGGTCAAGTACCTTAGATAAAGAACGCGTTAACGTCCTTACCCTTGGCTTCCCACTCTTCCTTACCAGCCGCCAACTCATCCGCAGGGGTGGCGTCCATGATCGCTTGGGTCACTTCCATCACCCGATCATAACCACGCTTAACCGCCTCCAAGTTGTCGTCTACCACCTTTTGACCGCGCTTGCCGAAGTATTTCGTCAAAGGCTTACGTACGGCGGCAAAGAGATCCTCGCTACTCAAACCAGCATTTTTCTGGAATGGCGTCACGCGCAAGAACACACCCAACAGTACCACACCCTGGAAACGTTGAATCAGGGAGGGGTCAGACAAGCAAGATTCACGGGCGATATCAATGGTGTCCACACCATAAAACTTGATCTTGTTGGACTGCATGAAATACTTAGCATAAGGAGGAAGCGAGTCCCACAGCGCCTGAGCATTGGGCTCATCGGTATGCTGGAAGACAATACCGCCATCGGCCAAACCCACCAGAGGGTTACCCATGAACCACGTAGTGGGATCCATCAACGGCACAAAGTCCACCTGCTGAAGTTCGCAATGGGTAAGAATTTTACCCGTCGGCGTCACGGTCAGATAGGTGTTGGTCGGCAGACCCTTTTTCTCAGAACCATACTTGGGTGCCGCTTGCACACGGAATCCAAAAATATCTCCCAACATGGTGGCGATCACCTTGTTGGTGGTCACCGAGCCGAAGCCACCCACCGAGTGGGCACGCACCGAGAAGGAGCCCTGGGGACGCACATCTGGCTCTTCTTCAGGATGCAACGCGGTCTCATGCTCAATGCCCAAGGAGAAGAAGCGTTTGCCCTCTTTACCCTTTTGCATGTTGGTCACTACCGCCAGCATATGACCGGGGGTCACATCCCGCGAACCCAAACCAGCCGTGCCGCTAAAGACATAGGGCATGGTGGTCAAAGCATCAAAACCTTCAATACCCATGGCCGCCTTAGCCAACGAGGCCTCGATGTCCGTGGTCAAGGGATTATCTACCATGGTGGGCACATCGCAACGCTCAATGACCGCAACCGCTTTACAGTTTTTAATGGCTTGTACCAGCTGGATAGCCGGGAACGGACGGTAGCAGGTCACGTTAACCACACCCAGTTTAATACCCTTACTACGGGCCAACTGAATGGTGGACATGGCGGTTTCAGCGGTGGTGCCCATGGCAATGATGGCATAGTCGGCATCTTCCATGCTCACCGCATCCACCAACCCATATTTACGCCCGGTCAGACGATAAAACTCGGCCATGGCCTCTTCAATATGACCCGCCAGCTCGTCATAGTAAGCGCGTTGGGCGACTTTACCCTGCATGTAGGCATCCTGGTTTTGCACCACACCGGTCTGCAAAGGTGCCTCAGGATCAAACATGTTTCGAATACGCTCACGGGGATTGCCCAGATACTCTCGAATGAGATCATCCTCAGGATAGTTGAGGTTCTCAATGGTGTGAGAGATCAAAAAACCGTCCTGCACGTTCATCATCGGCGTTAAAGCATTTTCCGAGGCGCGACGGGCAATCATACAGAGGTCGGCAGAAGCCTGTACACTCTGGGCAAACAGAATGCCCCAGTTACAGTCCGCAACCCCCATCACATCATCATGACCAGCATGCACGTTCAAACCCTGATGGGTCAGCGCACGTGCCGCCACGTTCAACACCTGGGGCAGACGCTTACCGGCGATGGTGTAGAGCACCTCTTTCATCAGAATCAAGCCCTGACCCGAGGTAAAGTTGGTCACACGACCCCCTGCCAAGGCATAGCCTTCGCAAGCAGAAGCCGATGAGTGCTCGGACTCTAACTCCAACCAGGCCAACTCGTTGCCCCAGACGTTTTTAAAGCCGTTCGCCACTGCGACCTGGTAATTTTGGCCCATAATGGTAGACGAGGTGATGGGGTAAGCGGCTGCACCGTCAGTGGCGCGAGTCTCCACATAAGCGATGGCATCGGAACCATCACCTGTTCCGGGAATGCCCGGATAGGGAAACGCCTGTTGGTCATCTGCTTTCAAGGTAGCCATACCAAGAACTCTCCGTTATCTGCTTGGGGTCCACACAACGCGCGCAGCCCCCTCATGTCAGTTGTTGCGGTACAGCATATCCACCAGCGGCACCGCATTAAACTGCTTAGCTTTAGAAGGTTGGCATTGTAACCAATTCATTTCAAAAAAGCATGCTATCTTTCCATGAAATGAAACCCATGCCACACTTCTACATATGAAACCTGTAAATACAGGTCCTTACAAAACACCTCTGCGGCCTTGAAGGGCCTGAAACAGGGTGGATTCATCCAAATACTCCAACTCACCGCCCATGGGCATACCATAGGCCAAGCGGCTAATATCTATGGTAAGTGGCTGCGCCAGTTGGGTGATATAGTGGGCCGTGGCCTCCCCGGCAACGGTCGGGTTGGTGGCGATAATTAACTCCCGTACCCCGCCTTGCTGCAACCGCTCGAGCAGCGCGTCCAAGTACAGCGCATCTGGCCCTATCCCATCCATGGGGCTAAGCCGCCCCCCCAACACATGATAGAGACCTCGATAAGCCCCAGCACGCTCCATAGCTAGCACATCCACGGGCTCTTCTACCACACAAATGAGGCCATGATCTCGTTTACTATCTTGACAAATGGCGCACAAGCCCTCTTCGGCCAAATTATGGCACACCTCACAAAAGTGAATGCGCTCACTCAGCGCCAAGAGCCCTTGCCCCAGCAGAGTAGCCTCCCGCCCCCCCTCTTTGAGAAGGTGGTAGACCATACGCTGCGCACTCTTGCGACCAACCCCTGGCAGGCGGGAAAAGAGCTCAATGCTGCGTTCCAGTGTCGGCAGACCGCTACTCATGTTATACGATCAAAACAGGCCGGGAATATTCATGCCGCCCGTAACCTTGGCCATCTTTTCTTGGGTAATCTGTGCCATGCGCATTTGGGCATCATTAAAAGCGGCGGCCACCAAATCTTCCAGCATTTCTAGATCTTCTAGGTCAACCGCCTTGGGGTCAATCTTCACCCCCTCAACAGACTGTTTACCATTAATGGTAACCTCCACCATGCCGCCACCCGCTTGGCCGATTACCTGCAACTGAGCAAGCTCCTCCTGCATCTGCGCCATCTTGGCTTGCATCTGCTTGGCCTGCTTCATCATATTTCCCATATTGCCAAAACCCTTCACGGCGTCACCCTTATCATTTGCTATGGTTGCCTTGCTGCACGCTCCCTGCCTGGATCTTGGCACAAACAACGTTGGCCCTGCGTACGCCTTGACCACGTTAGAGGAGCAGCCTATAAAAATCGTTCCCAGACATGACCCGATTCTTACTTTTGCGTTGCAAAATTGTCAAGTCAAACCGGTTCAACATGGATAATCTTTGCTTCAAACCGCCGCTCAATCTCTTGAATTAACGGATCGTCCGCCACCTCACGCGTCAAGGCATTTTGGTAAGCGTCTTGAGCTTTCTTTTGTTTTTCCGCTTCTGTATCCGGGCGCGTTCCATCGCTGCTTTTACGGATATGCACCACCCCATTGGGCAGTTTTAACGAAACCAACAAATCCATAAGGTTTTTATGCACCTTACTGGGTTCGCCGGCAAAAGCGTGAGCAATCATCACCTCCATGCAAGGTGGATCGTGGGGGCCTGACCCCCCTGTATAACTCAGCAAACTAAGATGACTCTCCATCTTTTGTGCCAGCAACGGAAACTTAATGCGCGCCGCCTCAATCAGCTTTTCCCAGCTCTCCACCGTAGCCGGTGGCGTTGGGGAAACGACCGTAGGCTCTTCCTGCAAAGGCGGCACGGCGGGCCAATCGGGCGGCACTACAGGGGGCTGCGGCTCCGGCGCCAGAACCGTGGGTTGCTTTTTTGCTCGCTTAACCTGGGGCGCTTGGACCGCTTGCGGCGCCTCTAAAGCGGCACTCTTAGGCGCAAAGTGTACCGTGGGGGCAACCTCACTCTGCCCCACCCCCGGGGCATCAAACTTTTTTACCGCTGGCGACGCCTGCCTTTCACCGGGCTCCACCCCTGCTTGCCGCTGCAATGACTCCACCAACTGTTTTAAGGGCGGCACGGGCCGCAAATGCGCCGCCCGCAGCAACAACATCTCCAACGCCTGCCGGGGTAATCGAGCCATTTGCAGATCCTCACGCCCACGCAGCAATACCTGGTAGAGCATCTGCAAATGCTCAAGACCAAGCTTAGGCCACACCTCTTTTAACCCCTCGTGCTCAGAAAGCGCCTGGGCAGCATCCCCGACCCCCACCGCCAACTCACGGGTCACTTGGTGGGTTATATCCAGCAAATCGTTCAATAGCACCACCGGCTCTACCCCATCACGATGGAAATAGGCCGCGCGCTCCAACATCTCCAGTAACCGCCCACGGCAGAGGTCCGCAAACAGCGCCACCACCGCTTGCCGGTCGGTCAACCCCAATAAACCGCTCACATGGGTATAATCCACCCGCCCGCCACCATGGGCAATGGCTTGATCCAGCAGCGAAAGCGCATCCCGCACCGAACCATCGGCCGCGTGACTTATGGCAGCAAGCCCCTCTTGGTCATAGGCAATCTGCTCAACATCCAACACATGCGCAAGATAGCGGGCAAGCCCGTCACGATCCAGACGGCGCAGATCATAGCGCTGGCAACGGCTGAGAATGGTCGGCAGGATTTTCCGCACTTCGGTGGTTGCAAAAATGAACTTAACATGCGTGGGGGGCTCCTCCAACGTTTTGAGCAACGCATTGAAGGATGAGGCACTGAGCATATGGACTTCATCAAGAATATAGATCTTATAGCGGCTTAGCGAGGGGGTGTAAGCGACACCATCCAAAAGCTCCCGCATCTGCTCGACTTTGGTGCGGGAGGCGGCATCCACCTCAAATACATCAGGGTGCTCGCCCCGCACAATGGCGCGACAGCTATCACACGCGCCACAGGGATTGGCCGTCACCCCAGTACCGCAGTTTAAGCACATCGCCAATAATCGAGAGAGGGTGGTTTTGCCGATGCCACGAATGCCGGTAAAGAGAAAAGCGTGGGGTATACGGCCCTGCTCCAGTGCATGACGCAGCGCCTGGACCGTATGTTCCTGACCAATCAGATCTTCAAAGCGGCGTGGCCGCCATTTACGCGCCAATACGACGTAGGAAGACATGACACCCATAGGTTGGGAGGAATGATCGACGCCCGGCAGCCAAGCCAACAAGGCGAGCAACTGCCGGACGCATCAGGGAGGGCGGCTCCGACCAAACGTAATGCGGCACACAAAAGATCCCGTTACCGTTGCTTCCTTCCGGACCTGGCGGGGTTGGCGGGTTTTCGTTGCGCATGGCCTAGCCATCAGCGCCGCCCACAAAGAGGGAGATGCTACCCCATGCACCAGGCAGCTCTCCGATATGGGCCTTTCAAACAAAATCTCCAATAAAAGGAGCTTCTGTTGCACCTACGATTCGAAATGTCAGGCCACTTTTAGCCCATTAACGACACTTTGTCAAAGCGTCATCTGTCAGAGGTGCTGGAAAAACGATGCACAGCCTGAGCATCCCACATTTGAGCCGGCAATACCAGCTTAGCAAAGTCATTCTTCAGATTAGCTCTCCTTGCGCTTCCAGCGACTGGCCAACATCGCCTGCTCTAAGCGGGCCCATTGGGGCGCTACCGCTGCCTGGGGCACAATGACCTCGACCCGGCTATCCCGCCAATAGGCAATGGAGTCATTCACCGTCACCACCGAGCCCACCCGATCAATTAAAATGCGCCGGGTTGGTCCCACGCGAAATAGCCCCTTCATCCGCACCACCGGAGCAATGCCCGCCAGAGACCCCTCGAACAGCTCCATGAGTTTATGTTCGTGAAAACGCTCTTCGACATGGAAAATCCATCCGCCCCCAATATGGCCCAAACCGCGATTTTCAAAATGCACCGGCTGGTCCAACTGGGGCTGCTGAGGGGTAGCCCCTAGCCCGGCCCCATGGCTGTGTGCAGAATCTCCATGATGGTGATGCTCACCCCCTTCCACCATCCGCTCCAGCAGGAGGCTATAGGGACGCATCTCCACACTGAGATCCAGCCACGCAGGATCTATCGACCCTTGCATCACCTTGCCCATCACCTCTTTTGGCGGAAACAGCTCCTGCCCCCACTGCACAAACGCCGCATAGTCGGCGGCATTGAGCTGATCCCCCTTGGCGGCCAACACCACATCGGCAATGGCGACTTGGTCAATAAAGGTTTTGCGTTGACTCAACAATGGATCCCGCAACATCGCCAAATCCACCAAGCAGAGCACGCTCTTGAGGGTGAGACGATGGCGAAATTTGCCCTCCGTCACAGCCTCAATAACCCCACCGGGATGCCCCAACCCAGTCGGCTCAATCAGGATACGCTCGGGCTGGATGGTATCCAGTATCTCACCCAAGGCGGTTTCCATATCCGCCCCTAAGGTGCAGCAGATGCACCCTCCTGCCAACTCCTTAATCGCCACCCCGCCACTGGACATAATTGCCCCATCAATGGGCACATCGCCAAACTCATTGACCACCACAGCCCAGGTAGCCCCCCCCTTGTTATGGGTAAGCAGATGGCGAATAACGGTGGTTTTACCAACCCCCAAATAGCCGGTGATGATAGTGACAGGAATGCTCATAAGCGTGTGTCTTTGTCCTGTTGCAAGGTTAGCCGGTTACTGAGGAAAACCCAATTTTTTTAAGATCGTGGCTAAAGGGCAGAACCCGGTGATGCCACTTTGAAACAGGTTGATACCCACAAAAATCGTGAGATAAACCCAGTTGGGGTGGACATAATGTGTAAGAAGCACACTAAGCAACACCATAAAACCTGCTACAATGGGGATCAATCGTGTAATGGTCATCATGATTACC
The DNA here is from genome assembly GCF_000014865.1 of Magnetococcus marinus MC-1. Classification (NCBI taxonomy): domain Bacteria; kingdom Pseudomonadati; phylum Pseudomonadota; class Magnetococcia; order Magnetococcales; family Magnetococcaceae; genus Magnetococcus; species Magnetococcus marinus. The sequence goes on along the minus strand of NC_008576.1, from coordinate 2,146,620 downwards.
GAGCGTTTTTTTAACCGCCCGCTCCTGGTTAAAAGTATCGGGAAGAACCGCTGAAAAGATGCCATAAACAGCCCATCCACAACACCTAAATAAACCATACGCAGCACAATTTCCGATGCAATCGCGTTCGGCACGACACTCTTTTACGGAAAACGCGCTCTAACCGAGTCGTACAAGCTTCACACTAATCATAACAATACATTGTTATGATTAGGTATTGTAGCAACAACAGAGGCATGGTGATACAAAATGTGATACTATGCCTTCTTGTTTTTACGAATCTATTCGGGCAGACTGTATGTTCAGGCTATCTCTTTCTGCGGGAGGCGCAGATGCATCACATTAAAAAAGTTGATGTTGCAACAGGCATAACCTGGGTGGAAGTCCCAGAGGCGGATCTATTTTTGCTCTGCGGATGCCCAGCCGACAGCGTTAAGCACCTTATGCGTCGCGGCCTCATCGTGCCGTTGGAGGACCGCGGCGTTCGGTTTGAATCCGGCCCCAATGCCATTCTTTTATCCGACATTATGCTGCAAAATGGGCAATTCTCCAATATGGCGGAGTTTCCTGTCCTACAAATGCTTTACCGTCAAGGCATGATTATCCCTAATCATCCCCATAATACCGGCCAATGCCCACTGTTACTGGGCACCAAAGAGCAGGTTGAAGCGCAAAAGCGCTATATCTATCGGGGCAATTATGGGTTGGTCAACGAAGAAGAGCTGCGCAATGTTGGCTTGACCGAAGCACAAGCCCACGAAATGATGCGTATGAAATTAAAATTTGCGTTTGGTGCCATCAAAGAGACCGATGCTTTTCTCGAAAGCCGCACCATTGCGGATGAAGCTATAGAGATCCGTAACGGTGTTATCCTACGCCGTATCGCCGTCAATATCTTTGAAATTTCTTACAACGGCGAAGCAGTGACCGTTAATCTTAATCTCGCCCCCCATGAGCAATATGAACCGCCCTACCCCTTGGGACAGCACTTTATCAAGCGTGACTATTTTGGGGTAGTGCATAGTGGCGATGGGGATGGCTGGGACCCAAACCGTCCCTGCATGAGCAGTATTCTAATGTACCAAGGGCGTATTTTTTTAGTGGATGCCGGCCCCAATATTGAGCGTTCCCTTATCTCATTAGGCATCGGGCTTAACGAGATCGAAGGCATTTTCCACACCCACTCCCACGATGATCATTTTGCTGGTCTTGCTTCGTTAATTCGTGCGGATCGCCGCATTAAATATTTTGCCACACCCTTGGTGCGCCACTCTGTGGTGAAAAAACTGTGCGCCTTACTCTCCATTGATGAAAGTAATTTTTCTCACTATTTTGAGGTACATGACCTTGAATTTGACAAGTGGAACTCCATTGAAGGTTTGGAGGTCATGCCGCTCTTTTCACCCCACCCTGTCGAGAATAATTTATTTGTTTTCCGTACTTTGTGGGAAGATGGTTACCGAACCTTTGCCCACTATGCCGACACCATATCCTTTACTGTGCTCGATGGCATGACCACCGAGGATGAACATGCCGCAGGGGTAAGCCCTACCTTTGCCGAGCGCGTCAAGGCGGATTATTTACGCCCCGCAGACCTGAAAAAAATTGATATTGGCGGCGGCATGATCCATGGCAACGCCCTGGATTTTATCAACGACAAGAGTTCGAAAATGTTGCTTTGCCACACCGCCCGCACCTTAGATGCCAAAGAGCGGCAGATCGGTAGTGGTGCGCCCTTTGGCACCGTGGATACCTTAATTCCCTCCTACCAAGACTACACCCTTCGGTTGGCCTGGGAGTTTCTAAGCATTCACCTACCTAAAGCCCCTACCCATGCCCTACGTATGCTGCTCAATGGCCGTATTGAAATTTTTAACCCAGAGAGCATCATTCTTAAAGTGGGTCAGGTACCGGATGACCTCTACCTTATCCTTACTGGTACCGTTGAAACCTTAACCCGTGATACCGGCCATCGCAGCCACGTCTATGCGGGGACTTTGATTGGTGAGCGCTCGGGATTTGCCCAGATCCCCTCCAGCCGCACCTATCGCGCGGCCAGCTTTGTTCAAGCCCTCAAGATCCCTACCACCCTTTACCGCGAGTTTATCTCGTCCCATAATATGGTGCAAGATATAGAACGTTTAAGGGATTTTCGCGAATTTTTGGATAATACTCATCTGTTTAATGATGGCATCTCCCACGCTACACGCAACCATATTGCCCAAGATCTGCAAACCAACAGCTATCGCACGGGACATATTTTTAAGCAGGAAGAGCTCTCCTGCCTGTTTCTTATCCGGCATGGACGGGTTAACCGCTATGTTGGCGATGAGTTGATTGATGAGTTGGGCGTGGGTAGTTTTTTTGGCGAAGAAGTGGCCATTTTTAAAACCAAGAGCCTGTTTAAAATCGTCACCCAATCCGACGTAGAGCTCTATTGCATCCCTGGTGATCGGTTAGAGGATATCCCCATCGTACGCTGGAAACTCTATGAAGTTTTTGAACGCCTGATGCAAAACCTTAACCGGACGGGTAAAGAGGCTCTGCAATGAGGAGCTCTCTGCCCACCCTCACCCCTTAAACCTCATGAAAGCAGGATTGCCGCCCTCCGCTTGGACTATTTTTTGAGTCCGACACCATGTCGTGTAGGCCAGCGCGGCTTGATGTAGGGCCTATTGCGCGTGAATCTGTTGCTTTTTAAATTTTACACTCTATTATATGTTCATCTTTTGAGTTAGTGCGTCTAAAAATAGGTTGTTTCAGTGCCTATCATCAACCACGCTCACAGAATCTATTGCTTAACTGAACCGCTATTCGATTATTAAATCGAGGGATTTCATATCTGTTAAGGCTGTCTCCAGGTGAGGGGGCCTTTTTTTGTTGTATCGTGCAAGCGCTCAGGGGAGCAGCAAGCCTACGGTACTGGGTATCCAAATGCACCTGTTACCATTAAACCATGTTCCATCAAGGGTCCTTCCAGAGAGTCGTGGTATTTTTTCACCCTACTCCCGCATTTAATCGCAAGGTTGCTGGGCAATGACGACCACCAAACGCGCTTTTTCAGCGCAGATAGAGCCGACCTTTTCTGAACTTTTCACCCCAAAATTGTTCACCACCTTGCGCGAGGGTTACAGCCTCGCTGATTTACGGGCCGATGCCTTGGCGGGCTTGACCGTTGCGATTGTGGCGCTGCCTTTATCGATGGCGATTGCCATTGCATCGGGGGCTTCGCCTGCTCAGGGCCTCTATACGGCCATCGTGGGGGGGTTTTTAGTATCGGCGTTGGGGGGCAGCCGCTTTCAAATTGGCGGGCCTGCTGGGGCCTTTATTGTGTTGGTTGCCGCAACGGTGCAAGCTCATGGTATGGATGGTTTAATTTTAGCAACCTTGCTGTCGGGTCTCATCTTAGCGATTCTTGGTTTTTTCCGGCTGGGGACCTACATTAAATTTATCCCTTATCCCGTTACCGTGGGTTTTACCGCCGGCATTGCAGCCATTATCTTTGCTAGCCAAATTAAGGAGTTGCTTGGCCTTACACTAACCACCAGCGAACCAGGACCCTTGTTAGAAAAGCTACCGGTATTATGGACCAGCCTACCCAGCTATGACTCAGCAACCGTTACACTCGCCGTGGCAACGATAGGCTCGATCCTTATCCTCAAGCACTACCGTCCCCATTGGCCGGGCATGTTACTGGCCGTGGTAGCCGCCTCTTTGGTCACCCTCTTGCTGGATCTGCCAATCGCCACCATCGGTTCAAAATTTGGGGGAATTCCCAGCAGTTTACCAACCCCTGTTTTACCCGAATTCACCCTTGCCAAACTACAGGATGTGCTGCCCAGTGCGCTCTCTTTTGCCCTGCTGGGTTCCATTGAGTCCTTATTGTCCGCCGTGGTGGCGGATGGCATGACCGGTCGGCGCCATCGTTCTAATTGCGAATTGGTGGCCCAAGGTGTCGCCAATATGGCTTCGGCCCTGTTTGGTGGCATCTGCGTCACGGGGACCATTGCCCGTACCGCAACCAATGTGCGCGCAGGGGCCCACGGCCCCTTTGCCGGGATGTTGCACGCCCTATTCTTGCTTGCTTTTATCTTAATCGCCGCCCCACTGGCCCGTTATATACCCTTGGCAAGCTTGGCGGGCGTATTGGCCGTGGTGGCTTGGAATATGGTCGAAAAACATGCTTTTGCAACCTTGATTTGGGCTTCAAGGGGTGACGCTGCGGTTCTTTTGACAACCTTTTTATTGACCCTTTTCCGGGATTTAACCGAGGCCATCGTGGTGGGCTTTGCCCTTGGTTCGGTCCTGTTTATCCATCGCATGTCAAAAACCACAGCAATCGAGACGCAAACCCCGTTTGTGGCAGAGGACAGAGCCGACAACATCGGCAACCGTGCGCCCTATGATCAAGCTCGCATCAATGACCCGGATGTGGTGATTTATCGTATTTCTGGGGTCTTTTTCTTTGGCGCGGCGGCCTCTATTGGCTCCGTCTTAGATCGAATTGCCGATACCCACCGAGCCTTGATTATTGATTTCTCATCGGTACCCTTTTTGGATTCCACGGCGGCCAACACCATAGAAGGTTTGGCCCATAAAGCCAAACGGCGTAATGTTAAGGTATGTTTAATCGGTACAACCCATGAACTCAGGCGGGATCTGTTTGCGCTGGGCATTAAACCGCCCATGGTTCACTATGCTCGGGAATTAAGCTGTGCCCTTAGGGTATTGAAAGCCAAAAAAACAGAACCAACAGAGGTGGTTTCAACCCCGCTTGATTGACGCGCCCAATCAACCAATGCAGCTTTGATCGCGCCCACTACGTTTGGCCTTATAGAGTGCCTCATCGGCCCGCTGGAGCATGCCATCCGCCTCCTCTGGCGGGGTAAACAAGGCGATACCCGCGCTAAATGTTTGTTGCTGTTGCGTGGCAAAATGATGGGTCCGCACAACCGTGTGTAAGCGATCACATAAAACAAGGGTTTGCTTTAAATCTGATTCTGGGCAAAGAATCAAAAATTCTTCGCCACCCCAGCGCCCCACATGGTCTTGACCACGCACGGTTTTTTTTAGCAATTGGGCAAAATCCACCAATACTTGATCGCCGACCAAATGTCCGTATTGATCGTTAACCTGTTTAAAATGATCAATATCTAAAAGTACCACCGATAGAGGACGACCATTGCGATGAGCACGCAAAAGCTCATGTTGGAGGGTCTCATTAAGAAAAGATCGGTTGGGGAGACCGGTCAGTAAATCGGTCCGAGAAAGCTGTTTTAAGCGCTCATTGGCACGGTTAAGGCGCAAGATCCAAAATAGGTTGCTCACCAAGATAAGAAAAAACACACCTATAATTTTAGCCATCAACCCATAATCAATCCCGCTCTGTACCTGAATGGATACATGCCGATTCGCTACCTCGGCCCGTTCCGCCAGAGAGATCTCTTTGATACCCCGATTGAGCATATCCTTGAGCGGGGCGGCCTCTTTTCGGATACCGACCCGCAAGTGATTTTCATAACCGGGAATTTGCCCCGCAATTTTTAAATTGAACCAGCCCTCTTTTTTAATGGTGTCAATGGCCACCATCAAAGAGCGCATGGTCATGTCCGCCTTTTTCTTGGAGACCATCGCAAAGGCTTCCGATTCCGACTCGGCAAGCAAAATGGTCAGTTGGGGAAAATCCTTACGCACCCGCTCTTCCATAGATGTTCCTTTGGGCAACACCATGGTTTGATGATTAACCGCCGCCAAATCCTCAATATACGGGTGTTCTTCGCGGGTGATGATCACATTTCTATCAACAAAGATCGGCACGGTAAAAACCAACCATGCGTCACGCAGGGGGGTTTGGTTAAGAAAACTGAGCATTTGGCAGTCACCCCGCTGGGAAGCCTGGATGCTCTGTTGCCACTCTTGGGTTACCACCAATTTAAGCGGAATTTTAGCACGCTCCGCCGCCAGACGCAGCAAATCTGCTGCAATCCCCACATGCACCCCTTGCGCATTGATCTGCTCAAAGGGGGGCCAATCTGGATCGACACAGAAGGTAAACGGCCCGTGCTGTTGTATATATTCCCGTTCGCTTAAAGAAAGCTCTGCACCCACACCTGGCTTAGCTAAGCAGAAATGCGCTAAAGCAAGCATGAAAAAAATGATATTTTTCGAAATTTTAAGGCAAAACACCACACACCCGCTCACGACTTATGATAGAGAAGTCTCATCCTATCATGATCCTCAACTTCGTGCCTAGTTGCTCAACGATCCACAAGCGTGAAAGGGGCAAAAGAATAGGAGGGTCGCCAGCTATGATCGTTTTTGTCCGAAATGCCCGCCCCTAACCTGGATTAACCATGCTAATGGCAACAACGGTCGTATCCAGAACGCAAAGGCGAGCGTGGCCCAATGAAGGTTCACGCCATAGAAGCGGGATGCTTGCTTGCAAACTGGAATATGCACAAAAACGCTGCGCATGGCCCGCCGTCAACACAGGCGTGCAGCCTTCAAACCCGTATTGTTCTTTTTAGCCGTCACACACCAGTTAGGTGGGACCTGCCACCACCCATCCATCGGTGGAGGCAGGCACAACAGGGAGATTAAAGAAGCGTGTTCGAACCGACGCAAGGGCACATGCCACTCTGGTCTATTCAACACCATAGCCATATTTTTCAATAATCGCGCGAGCGCGATCCCCTTTTAGATAATCCACAAAAGCCTTGGCTGCGATGCGCTCGACACCGTTGTTGAGCAACACCACATCCTGACGGATCGGTGTATAAAGATCGCTTGGCACCACCCATTGAGATCCAGAAACACCCGTAATGACCTGGGAAAGCGCCACAAAGCCCAATTGCGCATTACCTGTGGCGACAAACTGGTAGGTTTGCGCAATACTATCTCCCCGCACCAGTTTGGGTTCAATGGCCGCTAAGAGACCCAATTTCTGCATGGTTTGGCGTGCGGCGGCTCCATAGGGTGCGGTTTTAGGGTTAGCAATGGCCAGTTTTGCAAACGTTTCTGGATGCTCCAACACTTTTCCTGCCGGGTCAACGCGGTTTGGGTCGGTACTGAAAAGCACGATCTTACCCGTAGCATAGGTAAAGCGACTACCTGCCACGGCCAACCCTTCGGCCTCTGCTTTCTCAGGTCGCTTGCGATCTGCGGCAAGAAAAGCATGGAACGGGGCACCGTGGGCGATTTGGGTATAGAGTTTGCCCGTCGAGCCAAAACTGAGAACGGCTTGGTGGCCGGTATCCTCTGCAAAAGCGGCGGCGATCTCTTTAGCAGCACCAGTAAAATTGGCGGCTACGGCAATGTTGGTCGAATCCGCCCTCACCGCTGTTGGACACAGGGTAAGCGCGGTCAACACCAACCCCATAAAAAAGATCGAGCAACGTTGAAGAGGGAAAAAGGGGATCATCATGTCTGGCTCCTAAGCTTATTCCACAGCGAGAATGATATGCGATGCTTTAACCAATGCGCAGGCCCGTTCACCCACCTTAAAACCGAGATTTTCAACACTGGCCTTGGTGATAATGGCGGTTATGGTGCGCCCACCACCTAGGTCCAACACCACTTCATCGTTCACCGCGCCCTCCATGACCTCTATCACCGTACCGCAGAGACGGTTTCGCGCGGAAGTACGCTGCGCTTCGGACTCTGGCGCAAGAATGACAAAACTGGATTTTATCATGGCAAAAACCTCACTTTCAGGCGTGATTTTGAGGGTTTCGACACTATGATTTGTAATAATAGCCACAATTTCAGTCTGTTCAGAGATGCGCAACACCACCTCTGCATTGACGGCACCTGGGGTAACCGCCGTCACTGTCCCGCGAAACGTATTGCGTGCACTGGTGCGCATGGCGTTGCTCCATATAAGGGTCGATCGTTTAGCGTTGGGGTCGGCTAGCCGCATGTGCTGGCTGAACTGTTCCATAACCCGATCCAACTCATGTTTTACAGAATGAAAGAGATCAATGACTTGACGACCTTCATCGGTGAGCTGTGCCCCACCCCCTGTGCGCCCCCCGGGTTGGGTGAGCACCAGCGGCGCGGGAAACAAGTTATTCATGACTTTAACGGCGTCCCAAGCGGCCTTATAGCTAATCCCCACATTTTTAGCCGCTGCTGTAATGGAGCCATGCATCGCAATTTGTTCGAGCAAACGCATGCGCTCTTCACCCGCTTTTGCACCATTGGGGGTGATTAAGGTCAAAACAGCCATGGGGTTTGGGTGGGGCATGAGCACTCCTTTTTCATGGATCGAATAACCGTTATGTATGGAATGTACATATCGCTTACCGTTATGTCAACAGATTACATATCGGCAGAGAGAGCCCTGCTTCTGTGCGCCAGCTTTGTAGAGGCAAGGGATATCGGCTTTAGGGCGAACTAGCGAGCAAACCCGTCGTAACATATGGTTTATTTAAGGGATAAAATTTCACTTAGCCAACGCTTAGCAAAGCGGGAAGCATTTTTTTTTGCACGAACAGAAAAGATAAAAAAATTCTATACGGTTACACCTTAGGTGTACGTCGTTGCTATGCCTTTAGAAATAATTCTCATTTGCTTAAATTTTTGCTAGACATTTTGTCAGGTATAAATGAGAATTAGTTCCGTTTGATGGGGGGGGGAGACCCCGAGCACAACCGAGCATGTTCCCTTTTGCAGTGTGGTGCTGCCCAAATAAACCCTCGTTTCGGAAAGAGGCTATTATGACGCTGGTCGAATTAAAAAAAGGTACAAAGGTTCGCGTGATGGACTTCAAATGTTCAAACGAAGAGCGCAGTCGGTTTATCTCCATGGGTCTTACGCCTGGCAAAGAGATCACTCTGCGCAATCAGGCTCCCTTCGGGGACCCCCGTGTCTATACCATCATGGGCTATGACTTGACTCTAAGGAATGCAGAGGCTGAAAAAATCCTCATTGAAGCGACAGTTTAACACTCACTCACGCTCCCCCCTCTCACGCATATTTTACGCTCGTTAAGGTTTTTCAATGAACATCACCACCCCAACGATAAGTCAAGATGAAACCATCACCGTCGCACTGGTCGGTAATCCAAACTGCGGCAAAACTTCCCTGCTCAATCGCTTGACAGGTGGAAAAGACCAAGTGGGTAACTATCCCAGAGTAACCGTTACGGTTCGGGAGCGTCGGCTGTGTCTTGCTGGTCATACCTTCAACCTGGTGGATATGCCAGGCATTTACGCGCTTACTTCCGCCACCCAAGAAGAACGAGAAACACGACGCTATATTCTTGAAGGTAAGGCTGATGTCATCATCAATGTCATTGACGCGGGCAACCTAGAGCGCTCCCTCTATCTGACCACTCAGTTGGTCGAGATGGGAACACCCATGGTTTTTGCCCTAAATATGGTCGATGAGGTCGAACGAGAAGAGACCCTCATCGAAGCCCAAACCCTGAGCGAAATGCTGGGGGCACCGGTCATAAAAACCTCGGGCCGTTCTGGTACGGGGATTCAGGATCTTATGGATGCGGCCGTGCAACAGGCCAAAAAGGGGAAAGCGAACCCTCGCCGTTTCATCAATTTCGATCTGCATTTAGATACCGCAGTTGGTCGCATCTCCCAACTCATCCATGATCTGCATCCCAATAGCCCCGATAGTGATAACAGCCGTTGGCTGGCCATCAAACTGTTAGAAGGGGATGAAGAGGTCATCAGTCGCGAAGACGAGCATGAACACCTGCTTGAAATGGTGCGTCGTGAATGCTACGACATCTCCCATAACCATGGCTTACACTGCTCGGCGATGATTGCCGATGCCCGTTATGGTTATGTAAACGGTATTCTGGCAGAGGCCGTGAATAAACCGACCTTTGTCGATGCTCGCCACAAAGTCACCAACTGGTTGGATATGTTTTTTCTCAACCGGCTATTGGGCATGCCCATTTTCTTTGGACTTTTGTGGCTGATGTTTCACACAACCTTTACGGTGGGTGAAATTCCCATGGGTTGGATCGATCAAGGCGTCGCGCTCTTTTCCGATTTTGTAGCGAGCATCTTGCCAACCAGCATGGCTAAAGATCTCATTGTTGATGGCGTGATCGCTGGAGTTGGGGGAACCATTATCTTTTTACCCAACATCGTCATTCTGTTCTTTTTTATGGCCATCTTCAGCGAGACGGGTTATCTGGCCCGAGCGGCCTTTTTAATGGACCGGGTCATGCACATGTTTGGTCTGCATGGCAAAGCGTTAATCCCCATGGTTATGGGTTTTGGTTGCAACGTGCCTGCGGTTATGGCCACCCGCACCATTGAAGATGAACGCGCCAGAATGGTCACCATTTTGGTCAACCCGTTTATGCTATGCGCGGCGCGTCTACCGGTGTTTATTTTATTTGCCGGTGCCTTTTTTGCTGAACACGCAGGCAGTGTGGTTTTTGCCATGTATATGATCTCCATTGTTGGAGCTATGGGCGCAGCGGTACTGTTGAGCAAATTTTTCTTCAAGGGTGACGATGGCGCTTTTGTGATGGAGCTTCCCCCTTACCGACTCCCCACAGCACGTGGTATTATCATACACATGTGGGACAAGGGTATGAGCTTTCTCAAGAAAATTGCAGGCGTGATCTTTGTAGGCTCTATCGTAATCTGGGTACTGCAAGAGTTCCCCAAGGAGATTCAATGGAGCCAGGATTACCCTACCCACATCAGCCAATTTGAAACACAACCAGAATCACCCACGCGAAATGAGCAGATCGCACGGCTCAAACGTGCGGAAAAACAAGAGGCCTTAGAAAAAAGCTATCTGGGACAAATCGCCCTGACCATCTCCCCCATCTTTGAACCCCTTGGTTTTAATTGGAAAGATACCGTGGCGATTCTTACCGGGCTGCTGGCTAAAGAGGTGGTGGTTGCAAGCTACGCTGTCATCTATGCCCAAGATGATGATTCAACAGAGGAGTCTGATAGCTTACGTAACGCTTTGGCCGCCAACATGTCGCCCCTGGTAGCCTTTGCCTTTATGATCTTCGCCCTCTTCTACGCCCCTTGTATTGCGACGCTTGCGGCTATCCGACAGGAGGCCGGTGGGTGGAAATGGGCGCTCTTTTCCATTGTTTTCTCATTCTCTTTGGCCTGGAGCATGGCTTGGCTGATTGTCCATGTGGGCAGAGTGTTGGCTTAGGTTTGCTCATAGAGAAAAGCCGTGGGATCGTGCCCATACTTCATGGGGTTGGCACGTTCTTTCGTAAGTACCCACGAAACGACACCATTCGCCATAGGGCACCCTTAAAAATCCGTGACAGGAGATCTCTGTCACGGATTTTTTATATGCGGATGCGGGACACTATTCGGGGCAGCAGATGCTCCCTCAGGATGGCAGGGGGACGATACAAATTTGCATGACAACCTCGGTGAGCCATGAACCAGATCTCTACACCCTTTGGCGCAACAGGATCTGGCTTTGAAAAATTCGAGGATAAAGGCGGCTAAGCTAGAGACACAAAAACGGTGTCTCCCCCTTTTGGAGAAGACACCGTTGTGCGTCTCGTGTTGTTAGGCTAGAGCTTTGGGTTCCGCTCTCTTAGAAAATCAAGTTCATCATAACCATCATGACAATCAGGAACAGTAGGGTCATGATCCCCCCTGCCCGCATGAAGTCAGGCACGCGGTAGCCCGCAGGCCCCATGATCAAGGCGTTAACCTGGTGGGTAGGGATTAGGAACGAATTGGAGGTGGCGATGGCAACCGTCAACGCAAATACGGCCGGGTTCGCCCCAACCTCCAACGCAATATTAATCGCCAAGGGTACCAGCAGTACGGTCGCGCCCACATTGGACATGACCAATGTAAAGAAAGTAGCGAGAACCGCGATAACCCCTTGCAATACCCAGGTTGGCGGGGTGCCAATGGCAGCCAGCACCTCGCGGGCGATCCATGCAGCCGTTCCCGAAGTCTCAACAGCAGCCCCGAGCGGGATCAAGGAAGCGAGCAGAAAGACGGTTTTCCAACTGACCGCTTGGTAGGCTTCATCAATGGTCAACACGCCACTCAGGATCATGCCCACCGCTCCGGTAAGCAGCGCCACCGACAGACGCAGATCACTAAACAGCACCATGGAGAGGGCGATAACAAAAAACAAAGCAGCCCAGCCTACCTTGTTGGGGCGCAACTCTTCACGCGGGTATTCTGTGGTAACCACCACAAAATTGCGGTCTTTTTCAATGCGCGCCAACGTTTCCCAGCTGGTATGCACCACCAAGGTATCGCCAGCTTGTAGCGGCATGGCACGAATACCATCGCCCTCCTGTAAGGTTTTCCCCCCACGATGCAAACCGATCATGGAGAGACCCATGGTTTTCCGCATCCATACATCACGGGCACTTTTATTAACCAAGTCAGAGCTTGGGGGGATAACCACCTCAGCAATACCCGCTTTGGTAGCCGATAGAGCCTCGTGAAATGATTTGAGCTCTTGCCGAACCAGGAGACCCCAGTCGTTCGCCCAACGATTAACCTCGGACTGGATACCCATAACCCCCAGCACCATGCCGCCACGCACAGTAAACTCGCGGGACAAGCCGTTGTGACCCATGACGATATCCCCAGGCCCTTGCTGCACGGCGATAACACGGATTTTGTACTCTCCATGCTCGATGTCAAACAGGTTTTTACCGACCAAAGAGGTTTCTGAAGGCACGAGGACTTCGTTCATAACGTAGTCTAGGCCGTAGGTTTCCCGAAAGTAGGTCATGGGGCTGGTGGCGTTCCCCCCTTTACCCCCGCTAGCTGGGAGCACAAAGCGGCCAGCCAACACAAAATAGAGAATCCCGGTTGAGACCAAGGCCAAGCCGATTGGGGTAACGGAAAAAAGCCCCCAAGTTGCCATTTGTTTCTCGGCAGGTAGAGCCGCATTGGAGTTGAGGATAAGATCATTGAGCAAAATCAACGGACTGGAGCCAACCATGGTTACGGTGCCACCCAAAATGGCACAAAAACCCATAGGCATAAGCAGCCGTGACATCGGTATACCACTGCGCGCGGAGATGCGGCTTACCACCGGAATAAACAGGGCCGCAGCTCCCACGTTTTGCATAAAGCTTGAGATAAAGCTTACCGTGCCAGAGATAATAGGGATGATACGGCCTTCGGTGGTACCCCCTATTTTGAGGATAAACCCGGCCATTTTCCCCATGACACCCGTCTTATCCAAGCCCGCTCCAATGATCATGACAGCAATAATGGAGATCACCGCATTAGATGAGAAACCATTAAAAAGGTGCTGGTTATTGACTAAACCTGCTTCTAACCCCATATAGGGGGCCAGTAGCGAACTCACACCCAACAGAACCATGACCGTAATGGCTGCGACATCCACCCCAACCACTTCAAAAGAAAAGAGATAGATGGTAAGAATGAGAATGCCCATGACCCAAGCAATTTGGATGGTAGGCACGATCGTTGAGAAATAGAGGGCGATTATCGCAAAGATCGTTGCCGCTACAATCTGTTTAACCGGAATATTTAGGAAAGACATAGGCATCCTCGTGACTCTTTTTGTTGAACAGGATCCAAAGCATGGCGCAAGTTTACAAGCCTGGATGAAGGGGTACACGGTTGGCCAACATGAGCGTGCATGTCGATTCAATCA